>JAFAZW010000067.1 GCA_019239415.1 Alphaproteobacteria bacterium | reverse complement strand
GTGGGCCAGTAATGTCCGACAATCGCCAGTCCCTTTCCGATCTCGGCGCGCTGACCGGCGCCGCCGCTGCCGCGCCCCCGCCCGCTCCCGAGACGACCGCCGACGAGGCTCCGGCCGCCGGCGGCGGCGAGGACAATCTGCAGGGAGTCGCCACCCAGGGCCCGCAAATCCAGGCGGTGCTTCGCGAGCAGCAGCTCGACAAGCAGGGCCGCGCCTATGCCACCGGCCGCCGCAAGGACGCCGTCGCTCGGGTGTGGCTGAAGCCCGGCACCGGCAAGATCGTGGTCAACGGCCGCGACCAGGAAGTCTATTTCGCCCGCCCGACGCTTCGCCTGATCATCAACCAGGTGTTCGACGTCACCGATCGCCGCGGCCAGTATGACGTCGTCGCGACGGTCAAGGGCGGCGGCCTTTCCGGCCAGGCCGGAGCGGTCCGCCACGGCATTTCGACCGCGCTGACCCGTTACGAGCCGTCGCTCCGCAGCGCGGTCAAGCGCGAGGGCTTCCTCACCCGCGACCCGCGAGTCGTCGAGCGCAAGAAGTACGGCAAGGCCAAGGCCCGCCGCAGCTTCCAGTTCTCGAAGAGGTAAGCCGCCGAGCGCAGCGACACCGGCGCGAAGCGCCGCTGGAGCAGCGCGAAGAGACGGCTTCCCCCGGCCGGCCTGCGCGCAGCGACAGGACCGACGTCACGCGGATTCACTCCGCGTGACGCCACCGGCGGAGGCGAAATGACGAGGCGGCTCGGGCTCCCCCCGGGCCGCCTTTTCTCATCCGGGGTAGCGCGCCTTGGCGGCGGCGTGCGACCGCGCGATGAGCTCCTCCAGCACCGCCGGATCGGCATCGGACAGCCGCTGGAGATAGAGGCACCCCTTGCCCATCTTGTGCCTGCCGAGCCGGCCGAGTAGGTCGCCGTTACGGCGCGCGTCGCAGCCGAGATAGAGGACGAGCTCCTTCGCCCGCACCGCGAAGCCGGAGAGCATCCAGTCGCCTTCGCGGCCGCTTTCGTAGCGATAATGGCAACGGCCGAAGCCGACGATCTTCCCCCACAGGGCCGGCGGCTCGCCCGTCACCCGCGTCATCGTCTCGCCGAGCGCCCGCGCGTCGGCGCGGCGGACCGGGTCGGCGATCGAGGCGAGGAAGCTCTCGAAGCTCTCGCCGGTCTCCTGCGTCTTGTTGGCGGCCATATCCCCCTCCCCGCTCCCATCCTAACGCGGCGACGGCGGTTCGCCAGCACCGTTCGTCGGCACCAGCCAGCCGGCATAACGGACCACCTCGCCGACCAGCGGCAGCGAGGCGGAGACGTCGAAATGGAAGCGGCCGCCCGCCTCGCGCTCCGTCGCGTGGATGCGCGGCGCGAGCAGGCGCGGCAGCGGGACGCGGAACAGGCTCCAGCCGGCGAACCGCATGGCGAGGCCGTCGGGTCCCGGCAGGAGGTCGAAGGCCAGGCGAATCGGGCCGAAGCGCTCGACCACGCCGCCCGCGCGATGCGTGAGGACGCTGCGCATGACGTGGCCGCCATAATGGCGGGTCCAGGTCTCGGCCCCGCCGCGCTCGGCAAAGGAGAGGTGGAGCGGCCACCGCCCGGCCGGCGGGAAGCCCATCAGACGGGCGAGGAGGGCGACCACCGGGCCGCGGCCGCGGGTGACGACCGCTTCGCCCGCCGCGCCGGCGTCTGCAGCGACGTCGTGGAGGGCGCGAACCGCTTGCGGCAAGGCGTCGAACGCGGCGCCCATGGCGCGTGCGTAGAGCGGCGGCGGGAGGTCGCGCTCGGCGGTTTCATGACGGACGGCGAGGCCGGCGAAGAGCGGCTCGAAGTGGTCGAGGCTGAGCAGGCCGGCGGCGGTGCGGGCGCCGGCGGGGAGGCGGCCGGCGAGCATGTCGCCGGCGAGGATCTGGGCGGCGAGGGTCGGGATGTGGAGGCCCTCGCCGCGCTCGGCGACGATGGTCCAGATACGCTCGACCGAGCGCTTGCCGGCGCGGCCGGTGAGGACGACGTGCATCGCCGAGCGGGCGCCGCCCAGGCCGAGGGTCGCGCGGTAGAGGCGCAGCAGCAGGGGCGCGAACGGCCGGAGCGAGTTGAGCCAGCCCCAGCGGACGAACCAGCTCGCCGACCACAGGCCGAGCATCTGGAAGCTGAGCTCGGTCCCGGCGCGGAAGGTCACGGCGGGACGGCCGGGGAGGAGGTCGGGGAGAAGCTCGAGGTCGGGGACATCGACCAGGGCGACGAGACGGCCGGGAAGGCCGCGGCCGCCCGCCAGGCGGAAGTCGACGCGGCGCAGCTCCTGCCAGCCATAGGAGGTGGCCCACCGCTCGCCCCGCCACAGCCGGATGGGGCGGCCGGCATAGGATAGGATTGCCGCCACCACCGAAGCGCCGCCGCTGGCGCGGTTCGAGGCGCTGAGCGCGGCCTCGACCGCATCGACGCGGTCGAGGCCGGCGGCAAGGGCGCGAACGACGGCGCCGGTCAGCGCCGGCAGGCTCGACGCGCCGGAGACGATCGCGACGCCCGCGGCCCTGGCGGCCGCGTCGAGGCGCGCGATGCCGGCGACGAAGTCGCGTCCGTCGGCGAGGTCCAGATAGGGGATGCCGGCGACGATGCAGGCCGCAGGGACCGCGTAGCCGCTGTCCTGGAACGGGCCGGCCGCATCGACGACGAGATCGGGCCGGGTCGCCGCAAGACTGGGGGCGATGTTTCCGCTGCGGTCGAGGACCAGCGGCTCGGCATCGGGGAGGCCCGCGCAGAAGGCCGTCGCCTTCGCCCGGCTGCGGCCGGCGACGAGGACGGAATGCCCCGCGCTCGCCAGCCGGGCGCTGAGGCGGGCGCCGAAGCCGCCATAGCCGCCGATGACGAGGATGCGGCTCACAGCAGCCGGTCGCGATAGCCCGGCGGCGGCAGCCAGCATGTGTCGTGCCGGCCGAACAGGCGGAAGCGGTTGCGGGCGACCCAGCGGTAGGCGGCGTCGCGGAGGCGCCGGGGAACGAGGCGGAGCGCGGCCGCGGCGGCCCGCCAGGGGGCGCCGAGGGCGCGGGCGATGGCGAGAACGGCGTCGCTGTCGCGGTGGAGGCGGTCGCCGTCGACGACCAGCATCGTCTCGGGGTCGTCGGCGTCGAGGGCGAAGCGGCGATAGAGGGCGCGGCCGGCCTCGCTCTGCACCGAGGCAAGGCGGAAGTGGCGGGCGCGGTCGCGCTCCAGGATGAAGCGGTCATTGCGCGAGCAGAGCGGGCAGAGCGCGTCGAAGACGACGATCACGCCCCGCCCTCCGGCGCGGCGCGCTCCTCGAACAAGGCGGTCTGGCGCAGGAGGAGGCCGAGCCAGGGATGGTCGAGGCGCAGCACGAAGGCGAACCAGCCGCCGCCGCAGTCGATGTGGCTGACCCGCATCCGCCCCGGCGCGAGCCAGCGCGGGAAGCGCAGGCGCAGCGGCCCCAGGCGCAGGAAATAATGATCGCTGAGGAAGTGCAGCGCCTCCTTCTCGACCGCGACGCGCAGCGCGATGCCGAGGCCGCGGCCGATATATTCCTCGAGCCCGGTCGGGCCCGCAAAGCGCTTGGCGCTGTGGATCGCCTGCGGGAGGCCGCGGCGGCGGCCGTAGACGCGGGTCCAGAGCTGGCCGCCGCCCGCTTGGTCCTCGGTGACGCTGACGATGGCGGGAACGTAGGCATCGCGGCGGAGCGGCAGCGGCGCCCCGACGAGGCGACAGAGCTGGGCGAGGAGCCAGCCGCAGCGGCTCATCCGGCATTCGACCACCTCGCCGGCGTAGACGATAGTGCGGCCGGCGCCGACGCGGTGGGAGAAGCGGCGGCGGACCGCTTCGGGTAGCCGCGCCCATCCGTCCTCCCCGACGAGGCGGCGGAAGCGGAGATCGCCGAGATCGGAGCGGCGGCCGCGACACGCCGGGAAGGGAATGACTCCGGTTTCGATGCGGCGCGCTTCCATCCCCTTTCTCCTTCGCCGCCCCCGGCCCTATGCGTCCGCCGCCCCGCCCTTGCCGCCGCGCCCGAAGCTGAGGAAATTGACGACGCGGCTGCCCATGCGGATGAGCGCCATGATCTTGGGCGCGGGCACGCCGAGCATCTGGTCGTACCAGCGCGACAGGGTGGCGACGAACGCCTCCATCTCGGCGAGGCGCCGCTTCGCCACGGCGCTGACCCGCGGGTCGCCCTCCGCCGCCGCGCGGCACGCCCGCAGCGCCGCCGCCGCCGGGTCGATCTCGCGCTCCTTGCGCCCTTGCGCGATGCGGGTGACCATCTCCCAGAGGTCGGTCTCCGCCTCATAATGGTCGCGCCGGTCGCCGAGCACCGGCACGCGGCGCACGAGTTTCCAGCCGGTCAGCTCCCTGAGGCTGGTCGACACGTTGGACCGCGCCATGCCGAGCGTCTCGGCGATCGCCTCGGCGGTCAGCGGCCGCTCGGCCAGGTAGAGCAAGGCGTGGATCTGCGCGACCGAGCGGTTCACCCCCCATTGCCCGCCCATGTCGCCCCATTGGAGGACGAAGCGCTCGACGGCGGGGGGAAGGTTCGCGTCGACGGTAATTTCTGTCATGACAGAAATGTCTGCTAGAAACGGCGAAGAGTCAAGGGAGCGGAAAGCAGGAGATTTCCCCGTCGAAACAGGGTGAGGCGGAAATTAAGCCGATTCGGTGAGACCGCCTTCAGGGCGCAGCGGCTCAAGCCGCGGCGGCGGCCGTCGTCCAGATCCCCACGAGCCGGGCGGCGGTCGCCACCTTCGCCGCAAACTCCCGCCCCCTTGAGGGGGGAGGGTCCGGGTGGGGGTGGAGTCTCCTGAGAGTCACCGTACGGCATTCACTTTACCCCTCCCCTGCCCCTCCCCCTCACGGGGAGGGGAAAAATACGAGCTTCCCCCCTCAGTTCGCGAACGGATCGCGGACCAGGATCGTGTCCTCGCGCTCGGGGCTGGTCGAGACGAGGGCGACGGGGCAGCGGATCAGCTCCTCGACGCGGCGGACATATTTGATCGCCTGCGCCGGGAGCTGCGCCCAGCTGCGCGCACCGGCGGTGGATTCGGCCCAGCCGCCCATGCTCTCGTAGACCGGCTCGACCGCCGCCTGGTCGGCCGCGTGGGCGGGGAAATGGTCGAGCGTGCGGCCGCCGAGCCGGTAGCCCGTGCAGATGCGGATCTCGTCGAGGCCGTCCAATACGTCGACCTTGGTGAGCGCGATGCCGGTGACGCCGGCGACCGCGCAGGACTGGCGGACCAGCACCGCGTCGAACCAGCCGCAGCGGCGCTTGCGGCCGGTCACCGTGCCGAACTCGCGGCCCCGTTCGCCGAGCCGCTGCCCGGTTGCGTCGTCCAGCTCGGTCGGGAAGGGTCCGGAGCCGACCCGGGTGGTGTAGGCCTTGACGATGCCGAGCACGAAGCCGGCCGCGGACGGCCCCATGCCGGTGCCGGCGGCGGCGGTACCCGCCACCGTGTTCGATGAGGTGACGAACGGATAGGTGCCGTGGTCGACGTCGAGCAGCACCCCCTGCGCGCCTTCGAACAGGATGCGGTCGCCGCGAAGCCGCGCCGCCTCGAGCGTCCGCCACACCGGGCGGGCGAAGGGGAGGACGAAGCCGGCGATCTCGCCGAGCTCGCGCTCCAGCGCCTCGCGGTCGACCGGCGGCTCGCCGAAACCGGCGCGCAGCGCGTCGTGGTGGGCGCAGAGGCGGTCGAGCTGCGGACCGAGATCGCCCAAATGGGCGAGGTCGCAGACGCGGATGGCGCGGCGGCCGACCTTGTCCTCATAGGCCGGGCCGATGCCGCGGCGGGTGGTGCCGATCTTGCCCTGGCCCGAGGCGTCCTCGCGCAGCGCGTCGAGGTCGCGGTGGATGGGGAGGATGAGCGGGCAGGTGTCGGAAATCTGGAGCGTGTCGGGGTCGATCTCGACGCCCTGGCCCGCGAGCGTTTCGACCTCGTCGCGGAAGGCCCACGGATCGAGCACGACGCCGTTGCCGATGACGGAGAGGGTGCCGCGGACGATGCCGGAGGGCAGCAGCGAGAGCTTGTAGGTCTCGTTGCCGACGACGAGCGTATGGCCGGCATTGTGCCCGCCCTGGAAGCGGACGACGACGTCGGCCCGGCTCGCCAGCCAGTCGACGATCTTGCCCTTCCCCTCGTCGCCCCACTGGGCGCCGATCACGGTGACGTTGGCCATGAAGGCGCTTTCCATGCCGGAGACGCGGCGGCTCTAGGCGGTCGGGGGCGGGAGGTCCAGCGCGCCTTGCCTCCCCGCCGCGGACCGGCTTCGCCGCGCTGACATGCCATTTTCCCGCACACGCAGTCAGGCCGTCGAAGGCTTCACAGATCTCGCGGAAGCTTACCTGAAGTGCCTCCTCGTCGTAATAAATGACTGTCGCCCGCTTGTACGAATCGAGCCAGGCTCCGAATGCGGCCGCAGCACCAATCAGCAGGAAGATTGGTGAAGCAACAGCACCCAGATTCACGGTTACGCCGGTGCACAATAAGGCCGCCACAGCAGCGAAAATCACGCTCAGTCTGAGCTGACGGCTCTTCGCGTTGATGTCGTGGAGCACATCGGCGAAAGCCGAATCCTGCATAGCCAGGACGCTTCCAGAAGTAATCGTGTACATTCCATCCGAACTGGGTTCCGGATATCGACCTCGGGGGGCGGGCGTTGGTGCTATCGTTCTCGCGGATGGCCGGCCTATCGTCGCACGATAGTAAAATCCGTTGCGGCCCGCGTGCACGTAGTGGCCGCGAGGTCCGGTGCCGACCCGGAAACCCTTCACGCCGACGGAAGCACCAACTCCGTGCTGAGAAAAGTTGAATCTAAATGGCCCCGCGGACACCGATTTGCGGAAGTAGAACGGCATCTATCCCTCCAGCGACAAGCATCGAGCGGATCGCGTCGCTATGCAAGTCGCTTTCGGAAGCCTCTTTAGGTACGGTTGAGCTTACCCCCACGGCCTTTCGCTCGCCCGTAAGAGCCTGGACAAACCCCGATTCTTCCAGGTGGGCATCAGATCGACTCGGGCGCGCAGCACCCCTTCACCATGATTTGCATGGCCCCTCCCTATTGCTTCGCAAGGGGGGGACCAGGGGCTCAGAGCCTAGTGCGCGGCGGCGGCGACCTGGGGTTTCTTGGCGGCGGCGACGACGGGCTTCGCGGGACCGGGCTTGCCGCCGGCCTTCACCACCGCTGGCTTGGCGCCCGGCTTCGCCGCCGCCGCGGCCTTCACCGGCTTCGGCGGCAGGGGCTTGTCGTTGAGGGCGAGGGTCGCCAGCGGGTCGCGGCCGTAGAGGTCGGCGTAGGAGAGATAGCCTTCCTTGTCGCTGGTCGTCGCGATGGTGAAGTAGACGATGTAGACGGGGATCGGCGTCGCGAGGTTGGCCTGGACGCTCTTCTTGGAGGCGAGGACCTCGTCGATCTTGGGGCGGTCCCATTCGGTGCCCTGGAGCAGGGTCTCGGCGAAGCCGACCGCTTCCTCGGTGCGGATGCAGCCGTGGCTGTAGGCGCGGGCCCTGGCGTTGAACAGGTTCTTGGCGTTGGTGTCGTGGAGGTAGATGGCATAGGGGTTGCCCATCACCAGCTTGACCCGGCCGAGCGCGTTGGTCGGCCCCGGCGGCTGGCGCCAGCGCACGCCGCTGCCGTTCGGCACCGAGACGTAGCCCTTCCTGCCGGCGACCTCGTGGCTGAGGCTCGAGGGGACTTCCCACCACGGATTGAAGATGGCGCCGGTGATGACGGCGGAGAGCTGCGGCGTCGGCGTCTTCAAGGCGCCGGCGACGGCCTTGCGGCGATTGAGGGTGGTGCCGTTCTCGACGATCGAGACGGTGTAGGCCGGCACGTTGACGATGACGTACTTGCTGCCGAGGTCCCGCGGCAGCCAGCGCCAGCGGTCCATGTTGAGCCGGATCTTCTCCTTGAGCTTCGGGTCGGCCGTGTCGGCGAGCAGCTTCCTCAGCGCCGCATATTGCGGGTGGGTCGGGAGCACGGAGCGCAGGGTGTCGGCGACGGCGTGGCCGGCGAGGGCGCGGGTGAGCAGGGCCTGCTGGTCGGCGGCCGTGAACGGGTCGTCCTTGACGTGCCAGTCGAGCCGGGCGTCGGGGACGACATGGCCGAGGCTGAGGTCGCTCGCCACCTTGACGAAGGCCTTGGTCGCGACCTGGCTCAAGAGGGAGTCGTCCTTGCCGTCGATCGCGGCGGCGAGGGCCGCCCGGTTGTAGTCGGCGGGGTCGAGGCCGTCGTCCCCGATCGCGTCGATGAAGGCGAGGAGGTCCTGCGCGTCGCGCTTCTTCCAGTCGCCGGCGACGATGACGGGCGCGGGCGCGACGACCGGCGTCGGCGGGCCGGCGGTGACGCCGGGCGGCGGCGCGGCGGGCTTCAGCTCCTGCGCGGACTGCGCGAAGGCGGCCGCGGGCGCGGCGGCGGCGAGGAGGAAGGCGAGAAGGGTGCGGCTGGGCATGGGCGTTCCTAAGAGGGCGTGCGGGGCCGGAAACTGCCTTCAGCAGACCCCCGCCGCCATCAGTGACAACGCCTATTAAGACCCGCTGAACCGGGCGGCAAGCGCTTCGCTAAGTGCGTTGAAAGGAAAGGGAAACGGCCCGGCGCAGGGCCGGGCCGTTCCGTCTTGCGCTCGCCGGTGCGCGAGCCGCTCAGGGTTCCCATCGAAGTCGTACTGTGATGGGGTCCCTAGGCGCGGTCGGCGGCGGTGTCGCGGTTCATCCAGCCGAAATAGGCGGCGACGATGGCGAGCACGGCGTGCAGCCAGACGTCGTTGCCGTAGAGCGGGATGAGGCCGAAGGTGGTCTGCAGCCCCTCGACGAGGCCCATCACCGTCAGCACCGCGTAGATCACGGCGACGGCGCGAAAATACATGCGGGCGCCGCCCAGGCTGCGCGCGGCGAGAATGCCCCAGACGCCGAACAGCAGGTGGACGACCGAGTGGAGCGCGTTCACCGGGAACAGCTTCAGCTCGTAGCCGAACATCGTCGTCATCGTGATCCTGGCGTCGGCGGGATGCATGCCGGCGTGCATGTCGGTGAGGCCGGGCACGAATCCGCCGGCGCCGACGATCAGGAACACGATGCCGAAGATCATGGCGAAGGTGCGTGTGCTCATCGAAAATCCTCTCCCTGTTGTGTCTTCGAAGGTAAGCGAACACGTACGGTTACGAGTTTACGCGAAGATTGGATGCGCAACCAGCCATTCCGTGCCCGTTCCGGATCGGGAAGGGCTCAAAGGCACGCGAAGTTGGCGGCGCTCCCGCTCCTCCCCGGCACGGGGAGGGGGACCGCACATAGTGCGGTGGAGGGGGCCCACGTCTCCGCCGCGTCCACCTCCGGGCCCCCTCCACCACGCCCTGGCGGGCGCGGTCCCCCTCCCCGTTCCGGGGAGGAGCGGAGGTCACGGCATCGCGAAATCGATGCCTTGGGCCAGCGGCAGGTCGCGGCTGTAGTTGATCGTGTTGGTGGCGCGGCGCATGTAGGCGCGCCAGGCGTCGGATCCGCTCTCGCGGCCGCCGCCGGTTTCCTTCTCGCCGCCGAACGCGCCGCCGATCTCGGCGCCCGAGGGACCGATATTGACGTTGACGATGCCGCAGTCCGAGCCGGCGGCGGAGAGGAACAGCTCCGCCTCCCGGAGGTCGTTGGTGAAGATCGCCGAGGAGAGGCCCTGCGGCGCCGCGTTGTGGGCGGCGATGGCCTCGTCGAGGGTGGCGTAGCGCATCGCGTAGAGGATCGGCGCGAACGTCTCGGTGAGCGTGATCGGCGTCTGACCCGGCATCTCGACCAGGGCGGGGCGGACGCAGAGGCCGCCGAGCGGGTCGCCGCCGTGGACGATGCCGCCTTCCGCGCGGGCGGCATCGAGCGCCCTCGCCATCGCCGCCACCGCCTCCTCGTCGATCAGCGGTCCCACCAGCGTCCCCTCTTCGAGCGGATTGCCGACGGGGACGCTCGCCCAGATCTCCTTCAGGCGCGGGACGAGAGTGTCGTATATCCGCTCATGGACGAACAGGCGGCGGAGCGTCGTGCAGCGCTGGCCGGCGGTGCCGACGGCGGCGAAGGCGACGGCGCGTTCGGCGAGGGCGAGGTCGGCGCTCGGCGCGACGACCATGCCGTTATTGCCGCCGAGCTCGAGCAGGACGCGGCCGAAGCGGGCGGCGACGCGCGGGGCGACCGCCCGGCCCATGCGGGTCGAGCCGGTGGCGGAGAGCAGCGCGACCTTGGGATGGTCGACCAGCGCCTCGCCCGTCTCGCGCGCGCCGTGAACCACCTGGCTGAGGTGCGGCGGCGCGTCGCCGAAGCGGGCGGCGGCGCGGTCGAACAGCGCCTGCACGGCGACGGCGGCGAGCGGGGTCTTCTCCGACGGCTTCCAGACCACCGCGTCGCCGCAGACGAAGGCGAGGCACGCATTCCACGCCCAGACCGCGACCGGGAAGTTGAAGGCGGAGATCACGCCGACGATGCCGAGGGGATGCCAGGTCTCCATCATGCGGTGGCCGGGCCGCTCCGTCGCGATGGTGAGGCCGTAGAGCTGGCGGGACAGGCCGACGGCGAAGTCGCAGATGTCGATCATCTCCTGGACCTCGCCGAGCCCCTCCTGGAGGATCTTGCCGGCCTCGAGGCTCACCAGGCGCCCCAGCGCCTCCTTCTCGCGGCGCAATTCCTCCCCGAACAGGCGGACGAGCTCGCCGCGCCGCGGCGGCGGCACGCCGCGCCAGGCGAGGAAGGCGGCATGGGCGCGCTCGACGGCCTCGCCCACCTGCGCCGCCGGCGACGGAGCGACGCCGCCGAGGGCGCCGCCGTCGATCGGCGAACAGGAGACGAGCGTGCCTTCGGGACGCGGCACGCCAAGGCGGTCGAAGATATCGGCGGCGGCGGCGGCGGAATCGAAGCTCATGGCAGCCCTTTAGACGCCGCCAGCTCGTTCCCGAAATACCGTTCGGGCTGAGCCTGTCGAAGACCTGTCCTTCTTCGCACCGAGAAGAGTTGAAGGAAGGGGCTTCGACAAGCTCAGCCCGAACGGCTGTGGGTTGCGGCATTGTGTCTGGCCATTGGCTTGTGCGACAGAGCCGGGCACCTCGTTTCGGGAGCCGCACGATGCGTCCAGTCTTTCTCCTCCCCCTTCTCCTCGCGAGCGGCGCCGCCATGGCTGCGCCGGCGGCGCCCAGCATCGGCGTCTCGCTCCACTATCGCGACACGTCGGTGAAGCCGGGCGACGACTTCTTCGATTATGCCAACGGCAGCTGGTACAAGGGCGCCGATATCCCGCCTGACCGCTCCTCGATCGGCGTCGGCTACGAAGTGTCGCAGCGCGCCGAGCAGCGCAACGCCGAGCTGGTGCGCGGCGCGGCGGCGGCGAAGGCGGCGGCCGGAACGCCGCAGCGGCTGATCGCCGATTACTACAACGCCTATATGGACACGGCCGCCATCGAGGCGCGAGGCCTGGAGCCGCTCAGGCCCCAGCTCGCCGAGATCGACGGCATCGCCACGCAGGCGGATCTGGCGCGGGCGCTGGGCAGGCGGCTGCGCGCCGACGTCGACCCGCTCAACAACACCAACTTCTTCACCGAAAACCTGTTCGGCCTGTGGGTCAGCCAGTCGCTCGACGACCCCAGCCGCACGGTCCCCTATCTGCTCCAGGGCGGGCTCGGCATGCCGGACCGCGAATATTATCTCGCCAAGGACGCCCACATGGCGGCGACGCGAACCGCCTACCGCGCCTATGTCGCCGACCTGCTGCGGCTCGCCGGTATCCCCGACGCCGACGGGCGCGCCGGCCGCATCGTCGCGCTCGAGGAGAAGATCGCCGCCGCCCATCTCGACCGCACCGCGAGCGAGGACGTCCACCAGGCCGACAATGTTTGGCGGAGCGCCGACCTGCCGCGGCTGGCGCCGGGCCTCGACTGGAATGCCTATCTGGCCGCGGCGGGGCTCGCGGGCCAGCCGATGTTCGTCGCGTGGCAGCCGGGCGCGATCAAGGGCCTGTCGGCGCTGGTCGCCTCCGAGCCGCTGCAGACCTGGAAGGACTGGCTCGCCTTCCACACGCTGAACCGCGCGGCGCCGTACCTTCCCAAGCCCTATGACGAGCTGCGCTTCGGCTTCTACGGCAAGACGCTGCAGGGCACGTCGCGCCAGCAGGACCGGTGGAAGCGGGCGCTCGCCTACACCAATGCCGACCTCGGCGACGCGGTGGGGCGGATCTACGCCCAGCGTTACTTCCCCGCCTCTTCGAAGGCCGAGGTGCAGGCGATGGTGAAGAACATCCTCGCCGCCTTCAACCGGCGGATCGACTCGCTGACCTGGATGGCGCCGGCGACCAAGCGCGAAGCGAAGGAGAAGGTGCGGACGCTCCGGGTCGGCGTCGGCTACCCGGAGAGCTGGCGCGATTATGCCGGGCTCGTCGTTGCCGCCGACGATCCTGTCGGGAACGCCGAGCGCGCGAAGCAATGGGAGTATCGCCACCAGCTCGCCAAGCTCGGCCGCCCGGTCGACCGCGGCGAATGGTGGATGACGCCGCAGACGGTGAACGCGGTCAACCTGCCGCTGCAGAACGCGCTGAACTTCCCCGCCGCGATCCTCGAGGCGCCCTATTTCGACCCGAAGGCGGACGCGGCGGCCAATTACGGGGCGATCGGCGCGATCATCGGCCACGAGATCAGCCACAGCTTCGACAATACCGGCGCCGAGTTCGACGCGCTGGGCAAGCTCGCCAACTGGTGGACGCCGGCCGACCAGGCCCATTTCAAGGAGGCGACGAAGCGGCTCTCCGACCAGTACAGCGCCTACCAGCCCCTGCCCGGCCTCCACGTCAACGGCGAGCAGACGCTGGGCGAGAACATCGCCGACGTCGCGGGCCTCGCCGCGGCACTCGACGCCTATCACATGTCGCTCAAGGGCAAGCCGGCGCCGGTGATCGGCGGGCTGACGGGCGACCAGCGCTTCTTCCTCGCCTTCGCCCAGGCGTGGCGGCAGAAGCGCCGCGAGGCGTCGCTGCGCCAGGCGATCGTCACCGACGGCCACGCCCCCGCGCACGAGCGCGCGCTGACGGTGCGGAACATCGATGCCTGGTACGGCGCCTACAAGGTGCAGCCGGGCGAGAAGCTGTACCTGGCGCCGAAGGACCGGGTGCGGATCTGGTGAGGGCGGTCGTGAAAGCCGCAGCGACTATCCCTCGTCGTCCCGGCGGAAGCCGGGATCTCGTCGGGTGAAGGGCGCGCACCCGTAGCGAGCTGAGATCCCGGCTTTCGCCGGGATGACGGGGACGCAGCGCCGTCCCCCGTCACATCGGGATCGGCGTGCCCAGCGTCCGCGTCTTGGGCGCTTTCTTGTCGGGCTTGAACTTGCCCTGGTGACGCTGCGGGAGGGGCGGGAGCTCGTCGCGGGTCAGACGGCCGTCGCGGTTCGCGTCCAGGAGAACGAAGCGCTGGCCGGCGGCGGCGACGAATTCCTTGAGCGAGACGCCGCGATTGAAGTCGGCGTCGGCGCTGATCACCGGCTCGGGGATGTTGAGGAAGGAATAGCGGCCGGCGCCCTCCAGCCCGGGATCGAAGCCGCCATTGCTCATCCGCGCGCCGCCCGCGCCTTCGGGAATCCGGCTGCCGCGCCCTTCCTGGGTGCGGGGGCCGCCGCCGCGACCGCCCCAGCCCCCCCGACCGCCGCCCCGCCCGCCGCCTTCGCCGCGCCGGAAGCCTCCCATGCCGACCCCCATCTGGCGTCCGACCTGGACCTCCGGCGCGAGCTGGGTCTCGTAGCGGGTGAGCTCGTCGGGATCGATCTCCCCGTCACGGTTGATATCGAGCGTCGCGAAGAAGCGCGCCGCGTCCGCTTCGAACTCGGCGACGGTAAGAGCGCCGTCGTGATTGGTATCGGCGGCCGCGAACCAGTCGCCGACGAGGTCATGGGTGGGATCGTCGGAGCGGAACGGCTCCCCCATCGGACTGAGGAACAGGCTTCCGTGCGGTCGCCCGCGAAACCCTTCCGGTGGCTGCGCGGCCGCCGCCGCCGAAAAGCTGAGGGCCATCAGGCCGATAAACAGGCGCATCTCCATCCCCGCTTGTGAGCGCGAAGCAAAGGCGGCGGCGGCCTGAACGTCAAATGAAGATTTGGCCACGCCCTTGAGCATTGCCTGCGAGGCCGTACAAGCGCGCCCCATGTACCTGCTCGACAAGGCGCTCAGCCGCCTCATCCGCCGCGGCCAGCTGACCGTCACCGACCATGACGGCAAGGTCTATCGCTACGGCGCGCCATCGGACGACGTGGCGCCGATCGCCCTGCGCTTCGGCGACCGCGGCGTCGCCAAAGCGATCCTGCGCAGCCCCGAGCTCGGCGTCGCCGAGGCCTATATGGATGGGCGGCTGACCTTCGACGACGGCGATATCGTCGGCCTCGTCGCCCTCGCCGGCCATAACGGCCGCTTCGAGGACGCCTCGCCGCACCCGCCGCGGCTCGACTGGCGGCGCTTCAAGGCCTGGTTCCGGGCCAGGAACCGCGAAGCGCGGTCGAAGAGCAACGTCGCCCACCATTACGACATCGGCAACGCGCTCTACCGCCTCTTCCTCGACCGCGACCTCCAGTACAGCTGCTCCTATTTCACCGATCCCGCCGTGCCGCTCGAGCAGTCCCAGGAGGACAAGAAGGCGCATATCGCGGCCAAGCTTTACCTGAAGCCGGGGCAGCGGGTGCTCGACATCGGTTGCGGCTGGGGCGGCATGGCGCTCTACCTCCACCGCCATTACGGCGTCGAGGTGCTGGGCGTGACCCTCTCCGAGGAGCAGCTCGCCCTCGCCCGCGAGCGCGCCGAGGCCGAGGGCGTCGCGGACAAGGTCCGGTTCGAGCTGATCGACTATCGCCGCGTGGAAGGGACGTTCGACAGGATTGTTTCCGTCGGCATGTTCGAACATGTCGGCGCCGCGCATTACGACGAATTTTTCGGGCAGGTGCGGCGGCTCCTGAAGCCGGACGGGGTGATGCTGCTGCACACGATCGGGCGCTTCGACGTGCCTTCGACCGGCGACCCGTTCGCGGACAAATATATCTTCCCCGGCTACCACCTGCCGAACCTCAGCGAGATGCTGCGCGGCAGCGAGCGCTGGCGCCTGATCGCCGCCGACGTCGAGACGCTGCGGCTCCATTATGCCTACACGCTGCGCCACTGGCTCGAGCGGACGCGCGCGCACCGGGCGGAAATCGAGGCGATGTACGACGCGCGCTTCTTCCGCATGTGGGAGATGTACCTGGCCGGCGCGATCGGCATGTTCGAGCAGGGCGGCGGCTGCGTCTACCAGGTCCAGTATATCCGCGACCGCCGCGCCGTGCCGATCACCCGCGACTATATGTTCGAGGAGGAGCGGCGCCTCAGGGCGCGCGCATGAGGTCGCGGGCGCGGGCGAGGCCCTCGATCCCCGCCGCCAGCGTCTCCTCGCGCTTGGCGAAGCAGAGGCGGACGATCGTCGTCACCGGCCGCTCCGCATAGAAAGCGGAGACGGGGATGCCCGCGACGCCGGCCGCGCGCACCGCCCTGTCGCAGAAGCAGGCATCGTCGCCGGCAATGCCGGAGGCGGCGAGGTCGACGTTGAGGAAATAGGTCCCTTCCGCGGTCAGCGCCACATAGCCGATCTCCGCCAGCCGCGCGGCAAGGTCGTCCCGCGCGGCTTCGAAGGCGCGGCGCATGCCGTCATAATAGGCATCGGCCTTCCCGAGCCCATAGGCGACGGCGGCCTGGAGGTTGGGCGGCGTGGCATAAGCGAGATATTGGTGGGCCTTGGCAATCGGTCCGGCGAGGGCCGCCGGGGCCGCCACCCAGCCGACCTTCCAGCCGGTGAGCGAGAAGATCTTTCCCGCGGAGCCGACCTTCACCGTCCGCTCCGCCATGCCGGGCAGGCTCGCCAGCGGGACGTGCGCGCGGCCGTCGAAGACGAGATGCTCCCAGACCTCGTCGGTGAGGGCGACGGCGTCATGGGCGACGCACGCGTCGGCGAGCAGGGCCAGCTCGTCGCGGCCGAAGACGCGGGCGGTTGGATTGTGCGGGTTGTTGAAGATGACGAGGCGCGTGCGCTCCGTGAACGCCTCGGCCAGCGCCGCGGCGGTGATCCGCCAGTCCGGCGGCGCCAGCGCCAGGAAGCGCGGCACCCCACCGGCGCGCAGCACCAGCGGCAGGTAGGCGTCGTAGAGGGGCTGGAAGAGCAGCACCTCGTCGCCGGGCGAGACGAGCGCGAGGATCGCCGCCGCCAGCGCCTCCGTCGCGCCGGAGGTGACGAAGACCTGCGCCGGAGCGAGGGCCAGGCCCTGGTGGTGCCGGTAATGGTCGGCAATCGCCTCGCGCAGGGCGGGCAGGCCCAGCATCGGCGCGTACTGGTTGGAACCGTGAGTCAGCGCCTCGGCCGCTTTCGCCACCACGTCGTCGGGCCAGCCGAAGTCGGGAAAGCCCTGGCCGAGGTTCACCGCGTGGTGCGCGACGGCGAGCGCCGACATGTGCGCGAAGATCGAAGTCGGCATCTCGGCGTAGAGCGGGTTCATGCGCGGGCTATAGCGGCTGGAACAGGGGACACGTACCTTTTCGCGAAAAGGTACGTGTCCCCATTGCCTAAAAGGTACGTGTCCCCATTGCTCAGAGCCGCTCGATCAGGGCCATGGCGGCGGCGGGGTTGCGCTCCTTGGCGGCGGAGATGAAGAACAGGTAGACGTCGCGCGGCTGCACCAGCGCGGGGGCGGCAACGTAGGGGAATTGCGCCGGACTCTCGCCGCGCGCCCACGCCTTGGCGGTCTCCGCCCAGCGGTCGAGCGCCCCCGGGGGGTAACCCTGCTCCAACTCCGCCTGCGCCCGCATCACCCGGGCGTAAACGATCGGGCCGCTGATGTCGGGGACGAGCGGGAAGTCGGCGCCGTCGCCGAAGACGATCGCGGCGCCGGCCTCCCGGCACATCGCGACGAAGGCGGGATCGCGGAAGCTTTCGTGGCGGGGCTCGATCGCATGCTGGAGCGCGATGCCGTCCTGCGTGCGCGGGAGGAGGGCGAGGAAGCCGCGCATGTCGTCCGGCTCGAAGCGCTTGGTCGCCATCAGCTGCCAGAGGATCGGGCCGAGCTTGTCGCCGAGCTCGGTCAGGCCCTGACCGCAGAAACGCTCGATGCCCTCTCCGCCTTCCGCCAAGAGCTTGCGGTTGGAGCAATAGCGCGAGCCCTTGATAGCGAACTTGAAGCCCTCGGGCACGGCGTCACGCCATTTGGCGAAGAGCGCGGGCTTCTGCAGCTTGTAGTACGTGGCGTTGATCTCGATCGCGGTGAGCCGGCGGGAGGCGTGTTCGAGCATCTTCGCCTTGGCGAGGCCCGGCGGATAGAAGGTCTCCCGCCACGGGTCGTAGTCCCAACCGCCGACGCCGACGCGGATCATCTGCCTCTCCTCGCTTGCGTCACTAGCGCGGCCTTCACGGCTTTTACACCATGCGCGGGTAAGGCGGGCACGATGGCCGAACCGCATGCCGCGCCTTTCGCTTCCGGAGCCGCGTCCGCGCGCCCCCTGGCGCGCGCGCCGCTGGAGCTCGCGGTGGTGGTCGACACCGAGGAGGAGTTCGACTGGTCGGCACCGTTCGCGCGCGAGAATCGGGAGACGCTGACCATTCCCGCCCAGGCGCGGGCGCATGGGGTGTTCGATCGCTTCGGCATCGTCCCGACCTATGTGATCGACCACCCGGTCGCGAGCGACCCCGGCGCCGCCGCCTTCCTGCGCAACCTCGCCGAAGGCGGACGGGCGGAGATCGGCGCCCACCTCCATCCATGGGTGACGCCGCCGTTCAAGGAGGCGGTGACGTCGCGCAATTCCTATCACGGCAACCTGCCGCCGGACCTCGAGCGGGCGAAGATCGCGACGCTGACGGAAACCGTCGCCACCGCCTTCGGCAAGCGCCCGACGGTGTTCAAGGCCGGCCGGTACGGCTTCGGCCCCCATACGGCGGCGGCCTTGGTCGAGCAGGGTTACGAGATCGACTGCAGCTTCGTCCCGCACACGAGCTTCGCCGCGGACGGCGGCCCCTCCTTCTACGGCCGCTCCAGCCGGCCCTTCTGGCTCGACGACCAGTGCCGCCTGCTCGAAATCCCGCTGACCAGCGGCTTCACCGGCCCGCTCGCGGCGGCGGCCGAGCGGCGCGCCGGCCTGTTCGACAGCGATGCCGCGCGTCGCCTCCACATCCCCGGCATCCTCGCCCGCCTCGGCCTCGCCGAGCGGATCCGCCTCAGCCCGGAAGGCCACAGCGTCGCGGAGCAATGCCGGCTGCTCGCCACGCTTGCCGCACGCGGCCAGCGGCTGTTCACCCTCGCCTATCACAGCCCCAGCCTCGCCCCGGGCCATTCGCCGTACGTGCGAACCGAAGCGGATCTGGCGGCGTTCCTCGACAACCTGGCGGCGGTGTTCGGTTTCTTCCGCGACGTGCTGGGGGGGACGTTCACGACGCTGACGCGATATCGGGCGGGACTTGCGGCGGAAGAATTGGC
This sequence comes from Alphaproteobacteria bacterium, assembly GCA_019239415.1. Taxonomy (GTDB): domain Bacteria; phylum Pseudomonadota; class Alphaproteobacteria; order Sphingomonadales; family Sphingomonadaceae; genus Allosphingosinicella. The sequence goes on along the minus strand of JAFAZW010000067.1, from coordinate 44,656 downwards.
CGCGGCCGAGTAGCTCCTCCCCGGGACGGGAAGGAGCGGGAACTTCGCGGCCCCTTTCGGCGATTCGCTGTCATGGGCGTCCTCGACGGGATCTTCGGCACCGGCCACGTCACCGTCGGGCAGGAATGCGCCCGGGCCGTGCTGATCCTCTTCTACGGTCTCCTGCTCGTCCGATTCGCCGGGCGACGGGTGTTCGGGCGCTGGGCGGCGATCGACATCGTCGTCTCGATCGTCGTCGGCTCGAACCTCAGCCGCGCCCTCACCGGCAATGCGCCGCTGTGGGGGACGCTCGCCGCTTCGACGCTGCTGATGCTGCTCCACTGGATGCTGGCCCAGTCGGCGGCGCGCTGGCCGCTCGTCTCGCGCCTCGTCGAGGGACGCGCGCGCGAGCTGGGGCGCGACGGCCGCATCACCCACCGGAAGGACCTGCGCGTGGCGATCAGCGATGCCGACCTGGCCGAGGCCTTGCGCCAGGCGGGGGTGGAGCGCGCCGAAGACACCCGCCTCGTCATGCTCGAGCCGAGCGGCAAGATCAGCGTCCTCAAGTGACCCCGCACCCGGGGTGCGGCCGGGCGCCTTTTCGACAAACCGCTCGCACGCTTCTACCAACGGCATGCGCCGGCAGCCCGCGCGCGAGCCGAAGCCGGTAAGAGGGCCGGATGGACATGAGCCAGCTGATCGAGCCGAGCGTACGGCGCCGCGACCTGACCCTGGGCGCGGTGTCGATCGGCGGCTTCTGGCTCTTCTATTTCGCCACCGTCCTGCTGCGCACCGCGACGGTGGAGAGCAGCTTCGACAGCCTCGGCCCGCATGCGCTGAGCTGCGTGTTCGGCGCCTGCCTCACCGGCCTCATCTGGCTCGTGCTGCGGCGCGCCGCCAACGAGACGATGCGCGTGCAGGTGATCGCCGCCGCGATCGCCGCCCTGCCCGCGGCCGCCATGCTGGCGACCTTCAACATCGGCGTCTTCGTCTACCAGCCGGTCGGGGTGAAGACGATCACCGAGAAAGGCGAGAACGGCATCGTCATGAAGCGCTCGCCCAGCGGCGAGTTCCGCATCGAGCGGCCGGGCCAGCCGACGGTCGTGTTCAACATGCCGAGCACCCGCACCATCGTCCGCCAGCGCGCCGCCCAGCTGATCACCGCCGAGATGGTGAGCTGGTATTTCTTCTTTGCCGCCTGGGCGAGCTTCTACATCGCGATGAGCGCGGCGGCGCGGATGCGCAGCGCCGAGCGGCGCGCCGCCCTGGCCGAGCGCAACGCCCAGGCGGCGCAGCTCAGGGCGCTGCGCTACCAGGTCAACCCGCACTTCCTGTTCAACACGTTGAACTCGCTTTCCTCGCTGGTCCTCGCGCGCCGCGCCGACGAGGCCGAGACGATGATCGTCAACCTCTCCTCCTTCTTCCGCTCGAGCCTGACGCTCGATCCGGGCGGCGACGTCACGCTGGCCCAGGAGATCGAGCTGCAGGAGCTCTATCTCGACATCGAGAAGGTGCGCTTCCCGCGGCGCCTCAAGGTGCGGATCGCGATTCCGGCCGACCTCGCCGGGGCGCGGGTGCCGCCGCTCATCCTTCAGCCGCTGGTCGAGAACGCGATCAAGCACGGCGTCGCGCGGACCACCGAGCCGGTGACGCTGACAATCGCCGCCCGCGAGGAGGATGCCCGCCTCGTCCTCACCGTCGAGAACGACCGCGGCCCGAGCGGCGCGAATACCGGCGCCGGCAACGGCACGGGAGTCGGCCTCGCCAACGTGTGCGAGCGGCTGGTCGCCCGCTTCGGCCCCGCCGGAGAGTGCGAGGCCGAGCCTCTCGCCACCGGCGGCTGGCGGGTCACCCTGGCGATGCCACTCGAAGTGGATGGCTGAGCCGCTGCGCCTCCTCGTCGTCGACGACGAGCCGCTCGCCGTCGAGCGGCTGCAATTGCTGCTGGCGCGGATCGCGGACGTGCAGGTCGCCGGCACCGCGTCGGACGGCGCGTCGGCGCTGCGGCTGGTCGAGGCGCTCGCGCCGGACACGGTGCTGCTCGACATCGCCATGCCGGGCATGGACGGGATCGACGTCGCCCGCGCCTTCTCGAAGCTGGCGCGGCCGCCGGTGGTGGTGTTCGTGACCGCGTTCGATGCCTTCGCCGTCGCCGCGTTCGACGTCGAGGCCGTCGATTACGTGATGAAGCCGGTCGCCGCCGACCGGCTCGCCCGCGCCGTCGAGCGGGCGCGCGAGCGGGTGGCGCGCCGCACGGCGCTGGGAGCCGCCGCCGCGCCGGAGGAGGCGCCCGACCATATCCGCGAATTCTGGGTGTCGGAGAGCCGCGGCCTGGTGCGGCTCGCGGCCGAGGACGTCGACCGCATCACCGCCGAGCGCGACTATATGCGCCTGCACGTCGGGCGGCGCAGCTGGCTGATCAACCACACGATCGCGCGGCTTGAGGAGGAGCTGGCCCCCGGTCGCTTCGTGCGGCTGCATCGCTCGGCGATCGTGCGGCGGGACTTCGTCACCGGCCTGCGCCGCGACGAGGGCGGGCGCTGGTGGGCGCGGCTCGCCGACGGCGACGAGCAGAAGGTCGGACGGCTCTACGTCCCCAACGCGAAGGCGCTCGCCGGGCGTTAGGGTCCGCATTCGGACCCTTAGCGGCGAGCGCTTCGCGCGCGACCTCAGTTCGTCCGCAGGGCGACGACCCGGCCGGTGCCGGCGCGGAGCGCGACCTGGAGGTCGGCCTTGGCGCGGGCGATGACGTCGGCGCGGCAGGCGTCGACCTTGGCCGAGAGGTGGAGGTCGAGGATCGGCGCTTCGCTGCAGACGGCGCGAGCGGCGGCCTTGAGGCGCGCGTCGAAGCGCGCGGCATCGGCGGGATCGGCGAGATCGAGGCCGGCATAGCTGACGACGACGCTGGTCTCGTCCGCGGGGCTGGCGGCGGCGGGGGCGGACAGCGCCGAGGCCGCGAGGGCGGCCGCGCCGAGGGCGGTTACAAACTTCAACATGGCACGCTTCCTCCGGTGCTTGGGTTCGTTGCGGCGCAGGAGCCGGCTCGGGGATGAGGCAAGCCGTCCCTGCGTCGCGATTCAGGGCGTACGACAGGGCCCGGGCGAAGGCGCGCGCTGCTCGACGCAGCCGCCCGGTGCTTCTGCGAAACGTCTTTGGCGCCGACGAACGGCGCGTATCCGGCGACGAAAGGGCGGGACGGAGGAGGCGGCGGCGGCGAACTTGTGCCTCCCCATCCCCAGATGGGGAGGGGGACGGCCGAAGGCGGTGGAGGGGTGACTTGCCGTGGTGCCGGAGGGGTTCGCGCGGGAGCCGCTGCCGCCGGTGGGGTTACCCCTCCACCAGCTCCGCTGGTCCCCCTCCCCATGAGCTTGGCTCATGGGGAGGCAAGCTGTTCGAACAACCCCTTTACGGGCCCATTTCGTGGATGTGCTGGACGACGCGGTGCCGCAGAGGGCCGCCGAGGCCGAGCGCCTGGGCGAGCTTGTCGTCCCAGCCATAGGGGTCGCCGCGGAAGACGACCCGGCCGCCGTCGACATAGGCGGTGAGGTACATGAGGCGCACGGGGATCTTGTTCGGGATCGCGATCTCCTTCTCCGTCCCGCCGGCCAGCGCCTGTTCGAACTGGTCCGCGATGCCTTCGTCGGCCGCGATCATCCGCGCGAAGCCGATCGCGTCGTTGACGCGGACGCAGCCGTGGCTCTGGTGACGCTCGGGCTGGCCGAACGCCGCCTTGCCGGGCGTGTCGTGGAGATAGATGGCGTAGGGGTCGGCCATGTTGAACTTGACCCGGCCGAGCGCCGACTTGTCGCCCGACGCCTGGACGAGACGGCCGTTCTTCTCGCTGATCTGCTCCTTCGCCATGTAGGCGGCGCCCTTGGGAAGGATCTCCTCCTTCGCGATCTTGTCGGGGATCGTCCAGTCGGGGTTGGCGACGAGGCTGACGATCGGCGCGCCGATCTCCGGCGTCTCCCAGTCCGGCTGGCCGGCGACGACGACGCGCCTGTCCTTGACCGCGCCGTCCTTCCAGTAGGTGAGGACGGTGGCGGCGGTGTTGACGTCGATCCGGGTGCCGGGCGGCTGGCGATTCAGCCAGCGGCGGCGCTCCAGGTTGACCGCCAGGATGCGGGCCCGCTCGGCCGCGCCGGCGTTCAGCGCCTCCAGCGTCGAATTGCCGACGATGCCGTCGGGCTTGATGCCGTAATTCTGCTGCACCCGCGACACCGCCGCGGCCATCGCCTTCGTGTAAGTCGTCGACTCCGGAGCCTGCTTCGGCGCGGCGCCCTGCTGCTGCGGCGGCTCGGGCGGGAGGTAGCCGCCGGCGCGCAGGGCGGCGACGATCTCCGGCACGCGCTTGTCCGTGTCGCCGGGCGCGATCTTGTCGCCGGGGGCAATCGGCTGGCGCTGGGGTCCGGCGGCCTGGCTAGCGTAGCGGACATAGGCGTCGGACAGCGCCTTATATTCGTCGTCCTGCGGCGCGAGGCTCGCCAGCCATTCGCGGACATTGCCCTTCTGTACCGCCTGGGCGAGGCCGCCGACCAGGTCCGCTTCGCTCCGCGGCACGGTGAAGGGGTCGAACACCTTCTGCGGGTTGACGACGCCGGTCGCCAGCGCCTGCGCGTAATCGAGCGCGTTGCGGGTCATCGCCGCCTCGCGCTCGGCCGGCGTGGCGCCCTGCTTCGCTTCCTGGAGGAAGGCCTGGCCGCGCAGGCCGTGGCGGTTGGCGTCGGCGAAGGCGGCGGTGAGGTCCTTCGCGTGCGCATCGTCCCAGACGGGTGCCCAACCCCGCGCCTCGTAGAAGCGCTTGACGCGGGGGTCGTTCGCCGCCGCCTGCAGGTCCGCGGCGCTGACCTGCTTCGGGTTGACCTGGACCTGACTGCTGCCGCTGCTCCCGCCGCCGATCTTGTCGCAGCCGGCGAGCGCGAGCGCCGCCAGCGAAACGCATACCAAAGCCTTACGCATCAACCCGTTCCTATCGTGGATCAGGCGCTGAACGTTCCCGCGCGCCGATCCGATCCAAGCGCGCCCCCGATTAACCGCGCGGCCCCGTCCGTCCCGCCGCGGGACAGTCGGAAATGGGGGGCAGAAGCGGCAAGAGGCCTTAGCTATTCGTCGCTACCGGCCCTCTTGCAACAGGCGGCGAGACGCGGTGGCGCTTCGAGATTCAGTGGCGGCGAAGGCGTTGGGCGAGGCGGCGACGGCGCGCGGCCGCGAGGCGGCGTGCCTCGCGCTGCTGCTGCTCAGCGCGTCGTGCGTGCCCGCCGTCGCCGCTTACGCGCCAGAAGCCGCGGCACCGCAGCGCCCGATCCGCCACGCGAGTGGCCTTGCCGCGGGCGTGCCCGCCCTCCCCCCGGAGATCGTCGCCACCGCCGAGCCGCTCGACTTGAAGCCCGTCTCGGCGACCGACGCCGCCGCGATCAATGCGACCATCCCGATCGCCGCCGGACCCAATCCCGGCGCCCCGGCGACGGTCTTCCGCGCCGCCACCGGCCTCGATCAGCTGCGCGCCGTCCAGTGCCTCGCCGAAGCCGTCTATTACGAGGCGCGCTCGGAAAGCGAGGATGGCCAGCGCGCCGTCGCGCAGGTGGTGCTGAACCGCGTCCGCCATCCGGCCTATCCCGGCAGCGTGTGCGGCGTCGTCTATCAGGGGCCGATGCGCGCCGGCGGCGGCTGCCAGTTCACCTTCACCTGCGACGGCTCGCTCGCCATCCGCCCCTCCGGGGAGGCGTGGCTCACCGCCCGCCGCATCGCCGCCGCCGCGCTCGCCGGATCGGTCTACGCGCCCGTCGGCCTCTCGACCCACTACCACACCCAGCAGGTGCTGCCGGTCTGGGCGTTCCGCCTCGCGAAGTCGGCGGTGATCGGCGCGCACAGCTTCTACCGCCTCCCCGGCGGCTGGGGCGAGGCAGGCACCTACGGCCGCCGCTATGCCGGCCGCGAGCCGTCGCCGGCCGTGGTCATCGCCCACCGGCTGCCGAGCTACGTCCCCCCGAAGATCGCGCCGGCGCTGGCCCCGACGCAACTTGCCGCCCTATCGGCCGGTGCCATGCCGGGCCGATCGCATGTCGACGCGGCGGACGCCGCGCCGCTGCCGAGGAACGACAACCTTCCGGTCTCCACCATCCGCCCTGAATTCCAGAATAGCGGCCGCTGGATCGGCGACGCCGCGCCAGCGCGCTGACGGCCGATCAGTCGCGTCGCGACAGACGGAGCGGCAGGCCGCCCTTCGGGCGCAGCGTGACCATCCCCGAAGCCGCAACCTCGCGCCCGGGCATCGGCGCGAAGGACCAGCGGGACAGCCAGTGCGCGAGGACCGTCAGCGCCTCAACGGTCGCGAATCGGGCACCGACGCAGACGCGGGGACCGCCGCCGAAAGGTATGTACTGGAACCGGTGGCGGGCATGGCGGCGCTCGTCCGTCCAGCGGTCGAGGTCGAACGCGTTCGGATCGTCCCACAGCGCTTCGTGACGGTGGAGGAGCCACGGCCAAATGGAGATGAAGTCGCCGGCGCGGACCTCGTGGCCGGCGAGGCTGTCCAGTCCGACGGCCTCGCGGTCGAAGCGGGGAACGGGAGGATAGAGGCGCAGCGTCTCTTCGAGGACGCGGTGCAGCAGCGGCAGCCGCTCGGGCAGACCGGGATCTCCTTCCCCCGCCGAAAGCGCCTGCCGCGCCTCTTGGGCGGCGTCGTTCTGCAACTCGGGGAGTTCGGAGAGGATGAACAGCGTCCAAGTGAGCGCGTTCGCCGTCGTCTCGTGGCCGGCGAGATAGAAGGTGGCGGCATTGTCGACGGCGAGAGCGGTCGCCTCCTCCGGCGGAAAGCGTTCGCGCAGCGCGCGGATGAGGTGGCCGAGAAAGTCTTCGGCGCCGCCGTCCGGCAGGCGCTCGTGCACGACCGCGGCGAGCGTTTCGCGCAGGAACTTCTGCCCGCGCAAACCGCGAAGCGCCTTCGGCGTCAGCGGAACGATCGGAAGGCCGAGCACCGCCTGCAGGCGCGCCACATTGCCACCCTCGAGCGAGGCGGCGATATGGCGCATCGCGATGTCGCTGGTGAGGCGCGGGTCGCCCGCAAAGAGGCTCATGGCGATGACGCACATCGTCGTCTCCGTCGCCGCCGCTGCCATGTCGCGGGTGCCCGGCCGCCACGCATCCCCCGCGGCTCGTGCTGCCGCGGCAAAGACCGGCACCTTCCCGTCCACCGCCGCAGGGGCGAAGCTTCCGGCGACGACCCGCCGTTGGTCGCGCCAAAGCGCCCCGTCGGAGCTCAGCAGCCCCTCGCCGATCAGCGGCCGCAGCAGCTTCTTGACTACCCGCGGCTTCTCGTAATTGCCGGCGTTGCCGAGCAGGACGCGCTCCACGACGTTCGGGTCGAGCGGAATGTGCACGTTGAAGGCGAACACCTTCATCCTCAGGTGCCGCTTGCGAAATGCCTCCTTCGACCAGCCGTAGACGGCGGTCCGCGCGCGCTCGCCGACGAAGCCGCGCCACATCGCCACGGGCTTGCCGCGCGGCGGATGCGGCGGGACGAAGCGCGCGGTCATTCCGCCGCGAGCAGCCGTTCTGCGCCGCCGAGGTCGACGCTCACGAGGCGACTGATGCCCTTCTCGATCATGGTGACGCCGAACAGGCGGTGCATGCGGCTCATCGTCACGGCGTTGTGGGTGACGATGAGGTAGCGCGTGTCGGTCTCGTCCGTCATCCGGTCGAGCAGGTCGCAGAAGCGCTCGATATTGGCGTCGTCGAGCGGCGCGTCGACCTCGTCGAGGACGCAGATCGGCGCCGGATTGGTCAGGAACAGGCCGAAGATGAGGGCGACGGCCGTCAGTGCCTGCTCCCCGCCGGACAGCAAAGTGAGGGTGGACAGCCGCTTGCCCGGCGGCTGGGCCATGATCTCCAGCCCCGCTTCCAGCGGATCGTCGGATTCGACCAGCTCGAGATGCGCCTGCCCGCCTTCGAACAGGGTCGTGAAGAGGCTGCGGAAGTGGCGGTCGACGGTCTCGAAGGCCGCGAGCAGGCGGACGCGGCCTTCCCGGTTCAGGCTGCCGATCGAGCCGCGCAAGCGGTGGATCGCCTGGCCGAGCTCCTCCCGCTCGGCGGCGCTCGCGGCGCGGTTTTCGTCCAGCTCGGCAAGCTCGCGCTCGGCGACGAGGTTGACCGGGCCGATTCGCTCGCGCTCCTGCATCAGCCGCTCGTGGCGCGTCGATTCCTCGGCGGCGGGGGCGACCCCGTCGTCCGTGAAGCCGAGCTTGTCGGGGAGGAGCGGCGGCGGGCATTCGAACCGCTCGCCCGAGATGCGCGCCATCTCGACGCGGCGGCTCTCCTGATTCTCGTGTCGGGCGGCGGCGCCGGCGCGGGCCTCGCGCGCGGTGGCGAGCGCCTCCCCCACCTCGGCGAGCCGCGCCTCGGTCCCGCGCAGCGCCGCTTCGCCCGCGCGCTCGGCCTGCAGCGCCGCTTCGGCCGCGCGCGCCGCTTCGGCCGCCTCGCTCTCCATGGCCGCGATCCGGCGGGCGATCTCGTCCGGCGCGTCGGCGAGCCGCTCGGCCTCCGCCTCGGCCTCCGCGATGCGCCGGCCCATGTCGGCGTGGCGCTTGACCGCCTCGGCCGCACGGACCGACCAGTCGGCATGCTCCTTCTTCGCCGCCTCGCCGCGCTGCCGGTCGGCGCTGACGGCACGGGCGTGGGTCGCGGCTTCGGCGCGCACTTCGGCCAGCGCGCGTTGCGCCGTCTCGGCGGCCGAGCGCAAGGTCGCGACACCCGCCTCGGTCGCGGCGGCGTCGGGCAGGGCGGCGACCACGGCCTCGGCGTCGGTGAGCGCCTGCCGCGCCTCGGCGAGATCCTGTCCCGCCTGCTCGATGCGCTCGGCGAGGCCGGAGCGGCGGATGTCGAGCCGCTCGATCTCGCTCCTGGCGACGTCCTCCGCCCGCGCCGCCTCGCGGATCGCGGCGCCCGCCTCCGCTTCGGTGCGCCGCGCCTCTCCGGCGGCGGCCTGCGCCGCCTGCATCGCGGCGAGCGCCGCCTCGATGCGGGCCCCGGCCTGCTCGACCGCCTCGGCCGCCGCGGGCAGCGCCGCTTCGATGTCGGCAAGCCGGTTGACCCGGATCAGCCGCTCGGCCGCGGCTGAGCCGAGACCGGTGGCGACGAAGCCGTCCCAGCGCCGCAGCCGGCCGGCGAGGGTGACGAAGCGTTGCCCCACCGCGAGGGCGACGCCGTCATCTTCCGCTCCGACGGCAATCTGGGCGAGCCTGCGGGCCAGCGCGGGCGGCGCGTAGACTCTGGCGGCAAGGCTTTCCGTGCCCGGTGGCAGCGGCGGATCCCCCGCCAGCGCATCGGCGCCCGTCCATCGGCGGGGAGCATCGCCGGTCAGCGCCGCCTCCAGGTCGTCGCCGAGCGCCGCGGCAAGCGCGCGCTCATAGCCGCGGCCCGCCTTCACATGGTTGATGGCGCGATCCCCGCTCGCGCCCTCGACGGCCTTGCTCAGCGCCCGCGCCTCGCTCTCCAGCGCCGCCAGCGCCGCCCGGGCGGCAGCGCCTTCGCTCTCCGCGCCATCGCGGGTGGATGCCGCCTCGGCGCGCGCGGCTTCGGCCGCGGCAATCCGCTCGCCGGCCTCTTCAAGCCGGGTTTCCGCCTCCTCCCGCCGGACCCGCGCCTGCTGGAGCGAGGCGACCAGCGGCGCCTGGTCGCCGAGGCCGCCCATCTGCTCCTCGAGCCGCCGCGTCTCGGCCTCGGCCCGCGCCAGCTTCGCCCGCGCCGCGTCGAGCGCCGCCTGGGCGACGCGTGCTTCCGCCTGCTCCGCCGCCTGGACGGCACGGGCCTTGCCGAGCTCGGCCTCCGCTTCACGCGCCGCGTCCTCGCGCTCCACGGTGCGGATGTCGATCGTGCCCCTCGCCGCTTCCGCCGCGGCGAGACGGGAGGCGATGTCGATTTGCTCCGCGTCCAGCCGGGAGAGCGCGGCGCGGGCATCGTCGCCGAGCGCCGCCTCGCGCGCACGGTCGGCGGCGAGGGTGGCGCGCCGTTCGGACAGTTCGCGGATGCGGCGGGCGACCGTGTCGCGCTCGGCCCGCAGGGTGGCGAGCTGGTGCCCGAGCGAGGTCGCCGCTTCCCGCGCCGCCTGAGCGGCCGCGCGCTTCTCCGCCAGCGCCTGCGTCGCCTGATGCTGATAGGCGGCGGCGGCGCGCTGCGCTTCCGATGCCTTCTCCACCGCCGCGGCCGCGGCCTCGGCTTCCTTCTTCGCGGCCTCCGCGGCGTCGGCGGCCTCGCGCCAGCGGGCGAAGATCATCCGGCCCTCGGCAACGCGGATCTGGTCGGAGAGCTTGCGGTAGCGTTCGGCGGCCTTGGCCTGCCGCCGCAGCGCGCCCGCGCGCATCTCCATGTCGGCGAGCACTTCGTCGAGCCGCGCGAGGTTTGCCTCGGTGGCGCGCAATTTCTGCTCGGCGTCCTTGCGGCGGACGTGGAGGCCGGAAATGCCGGCCGCTTCCTCGAGCATCATCCGCCGCTCGGTCGGCTTGGCGGCGATGACCTGGCTGATCTTGCCCTGGCTGACCAGCGCCGGCGAGTGGGCGCCGGTGGCGGCGTCGGCGAAGAGCAGGGCGACGTCCTTGGCCCGCACGTCGCGGCCGTTGACGCGATAGGCCGAGCCGGCGCCGCGCTCGATGCGCCGGGTCACCTCGACGTCGCCGACCGGCGCCAGCGTCACGTCGCCCGGCATGTCCTCCACCTGCCGCTCGAGCAACAGCGAAACCTCGGCGAACTCGCGCGCGGGCCGCGCGGCGGTGCCGGCGAAGATGACGTCGTCCATGCCGGCGCCGCGCATCGACTTGGGGGACGATTCGCCCATCACCCAGCGGATCGCCTCGAGGACGTTCGACTTGCCGCAGCCGTTCGGGCCGACGACGCCGGTGAGGCCGGGCTCGATCCTGAGCTCCGCCGGCTCGACGAAGCTCTTGAAGCCGGAGAGCTTCAGCCGCTTTATCTGCATCGAAGCCCCCCCGCCCCCATGCTCAGCCTCCCGCCTTCCTGATGACGGGCTCCAACTGCTCCCAAGTCGCCGCCTCCGTCTTCGCGCCGTTGACGAAGAAGGTGGGCGTGTGGTCGACGCCGGCCCGGTTCGCCGCGTCGGCCATCGCGAGCAGGCGCTTGAGGCCGGCGGGGTTGGCGAGGCACTGGCGTGCCCGTGCCGGGGTGACGCCGTACCGCGCCGCCACCTGCGGGAAGCCGGCGATCGCGGCGAAGCGGAGGATGCGCTGCGCGTCGCTCATCTTCTCCAGCTCCGCCTTCTGCGCGGGGGATAGCGACATCAGCTTCTGCATCCATTGCGGCTGGCCGGCGTAGACCGCCGCCGACATCGCGAAGAAATTGGCGGGGCCGGCACAACGGGCGAGCAGGCTCACCGAAATGTCCGGCGCATTGATGATAAGGTTGCGGAACTCGTAGCTGACCCGCCCCCGCCGCACGTAATTGTGGACCAGGGGCCCGTAGCCCGTCTGCTCGAAATGGCGGCAATGCGGGCAGGCGAGCGAACCATATTCGACCACCTTCACCCGCGCCGCGGGGTTGCCCATGCGGAAGCCGCCTTCCGGGGTCGGCGCCACCGTCCGGCTCCAGTCCCGCGCGGCCGGCGCGGCAGCGCGATGCGGCACGGGCCGGTGGCGGACCGGCGCCGCCGGCGCCGCCGCCGGGACCGCGGCGAGCGCCGCCGTCAGCAGGACGAAAGCGAGGCGCATCAGCCGACCGCCGAGCGGAGCAACGGTTCCAGCGTCTTCCAGTCCGCCACGTCGGGGGCCTGTGCCTTGCCGTTGATGAGGAAGCCGGGCGTGCCGCCGATGCCGTCCTTGTTGCCGCGGTTGGTGATCTCCAACGCCTTGTCCAGATTGGCCTGGCTGGTGAGGCACGAATCGAGCTTCGACTGCGGCATGCCGCGCTGGCGGAAGAATTCGTCGAGCCCGGCCAGCTTCACCAGCGCCTGGTTGCGCTGCATCGGCGGCATGTTCTGGATGGCGTTGAGCTGCGCCGGCGGGGCGTCGGCGACGCGGCCGTACCAGGCGGTCTGGCTCTGGTAGAGCTGGTCGGCGAGGCCGAAGAAGGCGTCGGGGCCCTGGCAGCGGACCAGCACGGTCAGCGCCGGGTCGGTCGGGTGGTTCATGTAGGGGCGATATTCCCAGCTGACCTGGCCGCTCTTCACATATTTGTCGCGCAGCGTCGGCACGCCGTCGCGGTCGAACGCGGCGCAGAAGGGGCAGCTCAGCGAGGCATATTCGACGAGCTTCACCGGCGCGGCGGGATTGCCCATGCGGAAGCCGCCTTCCGGCGTCTCGCTGACCACTTGCGTCCAGTCGCCCTGCGGCGCGGCGATCTGCTTCAAGGGTGCGCTCGACACCTGCGCGTTCGACGCGCCGCCCTTGTTGCAGGCGCCGAGGGCGAGGGCGAGCGCCGCGGCGCCGGCCACGGCCAGGGGGGAACGCTTCATCTCTTGCTGTCTCCGATCTTACCGATGACGGGAATGGCGAGGGTGGCGGCGCCGGCGGCCGGCGCTTCCGCGACGCCCCGGGCGAGCGATTCGAGGCACGCCCGCAGCTCCGGGTCGGCAATGGTGCGCAGCGAATCGCCGAGGTCCGGCGGTATCGGGCGCAGCGAGGCCGGCGCCTGGCGCGACGCCACGGCCCTGGCGACACGGACGATGCCCTGGCGGAACTGCACCCGCTCGATCGCCGGATAGCCGAAGAAGCGGTTGACCCGCTCGACGATCACCGGGGCGACATGCTGCATCATCGGCGCGTGGGCGCCCTCGACGACGAGGCTCAGCACGCCGTTCGCGCGCTTGCCGACCGGGAAGCGGATCGATTCCGGGGACGACACCCCAGCGTAGCGCGCACCGACGATCTCGCTCCAGCGGCTGACGATCGAGGACTGGACGAAGCCGAAGCGACGGAAGGCGGCGCCGCCGACGGCGGGCAGCAGGTCGGCGACGGCGCGCGCGCGGTTCGCCCGCGGCGCCTCTACGGCCTTGCGTCTCGTCGTCCCACCCGGCTTCGCCATTTGGAAAGACCATGGCATAGGCGGCCCATGGCCGTCGATGCTTCCGAGCCGCTTATGCGTTGGTTTGCTGTGGATAAGCGGCGATTGCCGTGGAGAACGTTGCCCGGCGAGCCCGTCGACCCCTATCGCATTTGGCTGTCGGAGGTGATGCTTCAGCAGACCACCGTCGCCGCCGTCCGGCCCTATTTCGAGACGTTCACCAGGCGCTGGCCCACGGTCGAGGCGCTGGCGACGGCGCCCGAGGCGGAGGTGATGGCCGCCTGGGCGGGCCTTGGTTATTATGCCCGCGCCCGCAACCTCGTCGCCTGCGCCCTCGCCGTGGCGGGCGAACATGGCGGCCGCTTCCCGGACAGCGAGGAGGCGCTGCGCAAGCTCCCCGGCATCGGCCGCTACACCGCCGCCGCGATCGCCGCGATCGCGTTCGGCCGGCGGGCGGTCGTCGTCGACGCCAACGTCGAGCGGGTGGTCTCCCGCCTGTTCGCGGTGGAGGAGGCCCTGCCCGGGTCACGGGAGACGCTGTACCGTCTTGCCGACACGCTCACGCCCGCCGAGGGCGCCGGCGACTTCGCCCAGGCCTTGATGGACCTGGGCAGCATGATCTGCACCCCGCGCCTGCCCGATTGCCCGCGCTGCCCGCTCGCCGGAGCCTGCGCGGCGCGGGCGCAGGGCGCGCCGGAACGCTACCCGTTGAAGGCGGCGAAAAAGCCGAAACCGCGGCGCGCGGGCACCGCTTATTGGCTTGAGCATGACGGGCGCGTGCTGCTGGTGAGGCGGCCGCCCAAGGGCTTGCTCGGCGGGATGCTGGCCCTGCCGGAGGAGGAGCCCGCCGACGCCGACTGGAGCGAAGCGGGGGCGGTCGAGCACGTCTTCACCCACTTCGCGCTGACGATGCGGCTGCTTTGCGCCAAGACGGAGGCGGCCGGCGACGGCCTCTGGCACCCGATCGACCGACTCGGCGAAGCGGGCCTTCCCACCCTCTTCGCGCGGCTCGCCATGCGCGGGGCGGAATGGCGAACCCAATCCCCTCTCCCTTTACGGAATGCCCAGGTGAACCGCGCCCCACGCGGTTCAGCCCTGTCCGGGGGACAGGGCGACCTGCGCATGGAGGGGCCCGCCGCGAGGCGGTGGGAGGGTGAGGGAACGGCGCCAGCGAGTGAGCCGCTCATTTCCGAGCAATCCCATTCCCTCACCCTCCCAGCCTTCGGCTGGGCCCCTCCCTCTCCCGAAATGGGAAAAGGGTCGTGAGAGTCGGATTTACCGGCGCCGGTCTCGACCGCGCCGATCATCTTCGGCTGGACGAGGCGGCGCTCGCCGAGCTCGCGGCGCGGGAGGGCGCGCTGCTGCTGCGGCTGGAGGGGCACGACCCCCTGGTCGGCGAAGCGGGCGCGCTGCTCTGGGACCTGCTCGACGCCGCCGGGGAGGCCGAGCGGATCTTCCTCGGCCTCGCCGCCGAGACACCCCTCTTCGCGCCGGTGCCGCGGGTGGAAATCGGTCGGCCCGCCTGGAACGTCTTTCCCGTCCTTTCCCTGATGCGCGCCGAGGAGGCGGCGATCTGGGGCGCGGCGCGCAGCCTCATCGAATGGCACAACCGGCACCTGTTCTGCGGGCGCTGCGGCGCCGGCACGCGCCTGTTCCGCGCCGGTTGGGGCCGCCGCTGCACGGGCTGCGGGCTCGACCATTTCCCGCGCGTCGATCCGGTCGTCATCATGCTCGCGGAGCATGAGGGACGCGTCCTCGTCGGCCGCCAGCACCGCTATCCGCCGCGCCGCTATTCGGCCCTTGCCGGCTTCGTCGAGCCCGGAGAATCGATCGAGGAAGCGGTGGCCCGCGAGATCAAGGAGGAAGCGGGCCTCGACGTGACCGACGTGCGTTATGTCGCCAGCCAGCCCTGGCCGTTCCCCGGCCAGCTGATGATCGCCTGCATCGCCACCGCCGCCTTCCCCGACATCGTCCTCGACAGCAACGAGCTCGAAGACGCGATCTGGGTGGACCGGGCGGGGGTCGCCGCCGCGCTCGCCGGCGAGCCGGGCGCGCCCTTCGCCGCGCCGCCGTCCTTCGCGATCGCCAATACCCTGCTCAAGGCCTGGGTAGACAGTCTTGCTCCGCCGCGTGGCGCTGCTTAAAGGACCGGCCCAACCAACAATCTTGCGCGGGGCCCTTCGCATCCTTCGTCCCCGCGACCCTCGGAGGCTTGAGACGGCATGGACGATCGCAGCAACACGATTGCGGGCTGGGTGCTCGGCGCCGGCATCGTCGCCCTGGGCGCCACGATCGTCACCGGCGAGATGTTCCACGCCGAGCGACCCGAGAAGATGGGCTATCCGATCGAAGGCGTGACCGGCGCCGAGACCGCCGGCGCGGCCGAGGCCGAGAAGCCGGCCGCCTTCTACCTCGCCTCGGCCGATCCGAACAAAGGCTCGGAAGTCTTCAAGAAGTGCACCGCCTGCCACAATGCGGACAAAGGCGGCGCCAACGGCACCGGCCCCAACCTCTACGGCGTCATCGACCAGCCGATCGGCCACCACGCCCCCGGCTTCGCCTATTCGCCGGCGCTGACCGGCAAGGGCGGCAACTGGACCTGGGACAATCTCTTCGCCTGGCTGAAGTCGCCGCGCGATTTCGCGCCCGGCACCAAGATGACCTTCGCCGGCCTCTCCAACCCGCAGGACCGCGCCAACGTCATCGCGTTCCTGAACTCGAAGAGCGACGCCCCCAAGCCGATGCCGGCCGCCCCGCCCGCCGGCGCCGACAAGGCGAGTCCCGCCGCCAATGCCGCCGAGGCCAAGGCGCCGCCGCAGGGCGACAAGGGCGCCAGCCAGCCGGTCCTCAACGAAGGTCAGGCGACCCCCGGCAAGAACGTCAAGGACCAGGCGGCGCCCAGCGTCGACGGCCGCGCGGGGCAGACGAAGAAGTAACCAATCTCCCCTCCTTCCAAGGGAGGGGCGAGGGGTGGGTGCGGCAGGCGGGGCTCGATGCCCCGTCTGGCGCTTCAGCATCGAACCGAACGGGCCGCTACGCGGTACCCACCCCCGGCCCCTCCCTTCCAGGGAGGGGGGCGGTTTCTCACCGGCAATAAGGGCCGCGGCCCATGTCGAAGTGCAGATGGTCGCGGTGGAACGCGTTGGCGTCCGGCCCCAGCACGACGTTGAAGCGCCTGCAGCCTTCGTCGTGGACGGCGCGCAGGAAGCGGCGGACCGTCGCGTCGCCGCCATTCCAGTCCGCGGCGACGCTGATCCGGCGCCCGTCCCTCAGCACGAAGGCGCCGATGTCGACGGCGTTCGCCCGCCCATGCTCGCTGAGCCGGGCCCCCGCCTGGTTGTTGAGCGGGCGGCAGCTGTAGGTCCCGAAGCTGTCGATCCTGGCGACGGCGACGCCGAACGCCCCGCGCGCCGCCGGCTGCACCGCGTCGCGTACCCAGAGGGTGAAGCGCTCGGCAAGCCCGCACGTCATCGCGCCGAGCCCGCGCACCGGCGTGCCGATGTCGAGCAGCTGGACGGCACCCGTCATCCCACAGCCGTCGGGGGTGCCGCTGTCCGGCAAAGGTCGGAAGGAGGCACCGGCGGCGCGGAGACCCGCATAGCATTGCAGCGGCGGCTGGGCCTGGGCCGCGGGACGGGGACGCGGCGGCGGCGCCTCTTGCGGACGCGGAATGCAGCTCGCGAGGAGGAGCGGGGCGAGGAACAGGGCGCGGCGCACGAGTGGAATGCTGCTACGATGGTCAGGCGGAGGTCAACGTCATCGTCCTTCCCCGTCATCCCGGCGGAAGCCGGGATCTCCATTCGGTAAAGGCGCGGCGACTTTCACCCCACGAGATCCCGGCTTTCGCCGGGATGACGGCCACAACCCGGTTGACACCCCGCCCGCCCCCCTTACCCTCGCGCGTGGGCCACGCCGTCCCAACGCGGCGCGCGCTCTCTGGAAGGAGAGACTGAACATGAGGATGCCGAAGCCGGAGGTGCGTCCGGCGCGACCCTTTTTCTCTTCCGGCCCGTGCGCAAAGCCGCCCGGCTGGGGCCCCGAACATCTCGCCTTGGGGTCGCTCGGCCGCTCGCACCGCTCCAAGCTCGGCAAGGCGCGGCTCGGCCACGCGATCGAGCTCACCCGCAAGGTGCTGCGCGTCCCCGACACCCACCGCATCGGCATCGTCCCCGCCTCCGACACCGGCGCCGTCGAGATGGCGCTCTGGTCGATGCTGGGGGCGCGGCCGGTCACGATGCTCGCCTGGGAAAGCTTCGGCGAGGGGTGGGTCACCGACGTCGTCAGGCAGCTGAAGCTCGACGCGACGGTGGTGAAGGCGCCGTACGGCCAGCTGCCCGATCTCGCGAAGGTGAACGCCGATTCGGATATCGTGTTCACGTGGAACGGCACCACGTCCGGCGTCCGCGTCCCCGACGGCGCCTGGATCGCCGACGACCGCGCGGGCCTGACCTTCGCGGACGCGACGTCCGCCGCCTTCGCGCAGCCGCTGCCGTTCGCGAAGCTCGATGTCACCACCTTCTCCTGGCAGAAGGTGCTGGGCGGCGAAGGCGGCCATGGCATGCTGATCCTCGGCCCCCGCGCCGTCGAGCGGCTGGAGAGCTACACGCCGCCCTGGCCGCTCCCGAAGCTGTTCCGCATGACGAAAGGCGGCAGGCTCAACGAGGGCATTTTCAAGGGCGACACGATCAACACGCCGTCGATGCTGGCGGTCGAGGACTATATCTGGGCGCTCGAGTGGGCGCTCGGGCTCGGCGGCCTCCCCGCCCTCGTCGCCCGCGCCGACGCCAATGCGGCGGCGGTCGACGGCTGGGTGGAAGGGACGCCGTGGATCGCCCACCTCGCCCAGGATGCCGCGACCCGCTCCAACACCAGCGTCTGCCTGAAGTTCGCCGACGATGGCGACGCCGAGGCGCAGGCGGCGCTGGTCAAGAGGATGGCGGCGCTGCTCGAAGCGGAGGGCGCCGCCTACGACGTCGCCTCCTACCGCGACGCGCCGCCGGGGCTCAGGCTCTGGTGCGGTGCGACCGTCGAGACGGACGACCTCGAAGCGCTCTTCCCCTGGCTCGACTGGGCCTTCGAGGAGGCGCAGGCCTGACCGTCATCCCGGCGAGAGCCCGGATCTCAGGTCGCCACGGGCGCCGCGCCCTCCACCCCACGAGATCCCGGCTTTCGCCGGGATGACGATCCACCTCCCTACCGGAGCACCCCAATGCCCAAAGTCCTCATCTCCGACCCGATGGATCCCAAGGCCGCCGAGATCTTCCGCGCCAGCGGCGTCGAGGTGGATGAGAAGCCGGGCCTCACGAAGGACGCGTTGAAGGCGATCATCCCCGCTTATGACGGGCTCGCCATCCGTTCCGCCACCAAGGTCACCGCCGATCTGCTCGAGGCAGCGACGAACCTCAAGGTGATCGGCCGCGCCGGCATCGGCGTCGACAATGTCGACATTCCGGCCGCCACGGCGCGCGGCATCGTCGTCATGAACACGCCGTTCGGCAACTCGATCACCACCGCGGAGCATGCGATCGCGATGCTGTTCGCTCTCGCCCGCGAGCTGCCCGAGGCCAATGCCTCCACCCAGGCGGGCAAGTGGGAGAAGAACCGCTTCATGGGCGTGGAGCTGACCAGCAAGACGCTCGGGCTGATCGGCTGCGGAAATATCGGCTCGATCGTCGCCGACCGAGCCCTGGGGCTCCGCATGAAGGTGATCGCCTACGACCCCTTCCTCACCCCGGAACGCGCGCTCGACCTCGGCGTCGACAAAGTGGAGCTGCCCGAGCTGCTCGCCCGCGCCGACTTCATCACGCTTCACACGCCCCTGACCGACCAGACCCGCAACATCCTCAGCCGCGAGAATCTCGCCAGGACCAGGAAGGGCGTGCGCATCGTCAATTGCGCGCGCGGCGGCCTGATCGACGAGGCCGCGCTCAAGGAGGCGCTCGACAGCGGCCATGTCGCCGGCGCGGCGCTCGACGTGTTCGTCGAGGAGCCGGCCAAGGCGAACCCCCTGTTCGGCACGCCGGGCCTCGTCGCCACGCCGCACCTCGGCGCCTCGACGACCGAGGCGCAGGTGAACGTCGCCCTGCAGGTCGCCGAGCAGATGAGCGAGTTCCTGACCCGCGGCGGCGTCACCAACGCCCTCAACATGCCGTCGCTCTCGGCCGAGGAGGCGCCGAAGCTGAAGCCCTATATGGCGCTGGCCGAGAAGCTCGGCTCGCTGGTCGGCCAGCTCGAGGGGCGGCGGGCGAGCGGCGTGTCGATCGAGGTCGAAGGCGCGGCCGCCCAGCTGAACCAGAAGCCGATCACCGGTGCCGTCCTGGCCGGCCTGATGAAGGTCTATTCGGACACGGTGAACATGGTGAACGCGCCGTTCCTGGCCAAGGAGCGCGGCCTCGACGTGCGCGAGGTGCGCCACGACCGCGAAGGCGACTATCACACGCTGGTCCGCGTCGCCGTCCGGACCCCGGAGGGGGAGAAAGCCGTGGCCGGCACCCTGTTCGCCAACGCCGCGCCGCGCCTCGTCGACATGTTCGGCATCCGCGTCGAGGCGGAGCTGGAAGGGCAGATGATCTACATCGTCAACGACGACGCACCCGGGTTCATCGGCCGCCTCGGCACCACCCTGGGCGAGGCGGGCGTCAACATCGGCACCTTCAGCCTGGGCCGACGGGCGGCGGGCGGCGAGGCGGTGGCCCTGGTCGCGGTGGACAGCCCGGTCGGGGCGGACCTCGTCGCGCGGCTCGAGGCGATCCCCGGCGTCAGGCGGGTGGCGGCGCTGAGGTTCTGAGCAGCACGGGACGGGCGGTGCAGAACCACCACGAGACCTGTCACCCGCGCAACCGTGCCGCTTACGGCTCCTTAACCATCCTCCGCTAGCCGTAGGAGCCCAGACGCAACGGCCAATCGGGGGAGCCGCTCGCCTTGTTCGAAGTCGAAGTCCAGAACGAGACCTGCCAGACCCAGTCGACCATGAAGTTCATGGTCCTGCCGCGGATCGGCGAAGGCGTGCAGCTGCTCGGCCCGGACGGTTTCTGGGCGTCCTACGACGTCGTCGACGTCTGGTACCAGCGCGCGCAATATGGCGACGTCTGGGTCCCCTATCTCCATGTGCGCAAGACCCCGGACAACGACGCCGGCCGCGTCCAGGAGCCCGCGCCGGTGGCGCGGCCTTCCTCGCCGACGCATTAGAGCGTCGGCAGCGTCCTGAATCCTTCCGGCGGGTCGCCCTGCGCCGCCGCCACTTCGATCCGGCCCACATGGGCCGCGGGCGGCCCTTCGAGGCAGCTCCGGTACAGTGCGTCGAGTGCCGCCTCCGGTCCCCAGGCCACGAGCTCGACGCTGCCGTCCGAGCGGTTTCGCACCCATCCCACGACGCCCAACCGGATCGCCGTCTCGCGCGCCCAGGCACGGTAGAAGACGCCCTGGACGCGGCCGTGGATGCGGAGGCTCCGGCCCGTCACCCGCACTGCGCCCGGTGGAGCAGCTTGTGGTCGGCAAGGACCAGCGCCACCATCGCCTCGAGCACGGGAACGCCGCGTATGCCGACGCACGGGTCGTGCCGTCCCCTCGTCACCGCCTCCGCCGCCGCGCCCGACACGTCCACCGTCGCGACAGGGGTCAGGATGGACGAGGTCGGCTTGAACGCGGCGCGCACCACCAGGGGCTGTCCCGTCGAAATGCCGCCGGCGACGCCGCCCGCATGGTTGGAGAGGAAGCGGGGAAGTCCGCCCTTCGCGCCCGGGCGCATCGCGTCGGCATTCTCCTCGCCCGACAGCCGCGCCGCCGCGAAGCCGTCGCCGATCTCCACCCCCTTCACGGCGTTGATCGACATGAGCGCGGCGGCGAGGTCGGCGTCGAGCTTGGCGTAGACCGGGGCGCCCCACCCTGCCGGGACGCCGGTCGCGACGCATTCGGCGACGGCGCCGAGGGAGCTCCCCGCCTTGCGCGCCGCGTCGACGAGCGTCTCCCACCGCGCCGCCGCGTCGGGATCGGCGCAGAAGAAGGGATTGCGGTCGATCTCCCCGTCCTCGGACGCCTCGGCGCGATCGCCGCCCAGTTCGACCAGCCGCCCGCGGATCGTCACCTCCGGGATGACCAGCCGCGCCACCGCGCCGGCCGCGACCCGCATCGCCGTCTCGCGCGCCGAGGCGCGGCCGCCGCCCCGCCAGTCGCGGTGCCCGTACTTCATGTCATAGGCATAGTCGGCGTGGCCGGGGCGGTAGGGCGGCACCGCCTCGCCATAATCCTTCGAGCGCGCGTCGACATTGTCGATGACGAGGCCGATCGGCGTGCCGGTGGTGCGCCCCTCGAAGGTTCCCGAGAGAATCCGCACCCGGTCCGGCTCGCGCCGCTGCGTCGTGAAGCGCGACTGACCCGGTCGGCGCCGGTCGAGCCACGGCTGGATGTCCTCCTCCGACAGCGCGAGCCCCGGCGGACAGCCGTCGACGACACAGCCGATCGCCGGACCGTGGCTCTCGCCCCAGGTGGTGACGCGAAACAGGCGACCGAAGGTGTTGACGCTCATCGGACGGGCGGGGTGCTTTCCGCCCGCGCCCGGATAGCCTTCATGAGCAGCACGCCCACGACGGCGCCGCCGGCGGTCGCAAGGATGGGTTGGCCGGGCAAAATCAGGTGCGCCACCCAGATCGAGCCGAGCATGACCAGCAGCGAGATCGCCGCCATGATCGAGCGGCGGGCGCGCGGCGCGGCCTTTTCGAGGCCGAATGGGAAAAACCATACTTGTGCGGCTGCGGCGGTGGTGCAGGCGGCCGCGACTAGGAGGAAGCTCAGCGCGTCACGCAACGCTCATGTCCGGCGCGTCCTCGGCCTTCATGCCGATGACGTTGTAGCCGGCGTCGACATGATGGATCTCGCCCGTCACGCCGGCGGCGAGGTCGGAGAGGAGGTAGAGGCCGGCGCCGCCGACATCCTCGATGGTGACGTTGCGGCGCAGCGGCGAGTTATACTCGTTCCACTTCAGGATGTAGCGGAAGTCGCCGATGCCGCTCGCCGCCAGCGTCTTGATCGGCCCGGCCGAGATCGCGTTGACGCGGATATTCTCGGGCCCGAGGTCCATGGCGAGATATTTGACGCTCGTCTCGAGCGCGGACTTGGCGAGGCCCATCACGTTATAGTGCGGGATGACCTTCTCCGCGCCGTAATAAGTGAGCGTCAGCAGGCTGCCGCCCTCCGGCATCATCGCGCGCGCGCGGCGCGCCGCCGCGGTGAACGAATAGACCGAGATGTTCATCGACATCAGGAAGTTGTCGAGGCTGGTGTCGACATATTTGCCGCGCAGCTCGTTCTTGTCGGAGAAGCCGATCGCGTGGACGAGGAAGTCGATCGTCCCCCAGCGGCCCTTCAACGCGTCGAAGGTGCGGTCGAGCGCCGCCATGTCGGCGACGTCGCAGTCGATCAGGAAGTCCGAGCCGAGCTGCTCGGCGAGCGGCCCGACCCGCTTCCTGAGGGCATCGCCCTGATAGGAGAAGGCCATGTCGGCGCCCTGCTCCGCCAGCTTCTGCGCGATGCCCCAGGCGAGCGACTTGTCGTTGGCGAGGCCCATGATCAGCCCCTTCTTGCCCGCCATCAGCCCGGTCATTGCGCCTCCTGTCCCACCGTTTCCGCCTTGCCTTCCGCTACGTCACGGCGGGCCTGCGCGACCTCCTGTAGCGTCGGTTCGGGGGGTTCCGCCAGCGCCGCGTTGAGCTGCGCGCCGATTACCACGCCGAGCCCGACGATGAAGAAGAAAATGAGCGCGACGATGACCCCGGCGAGGCTGCCGTAGGTAAGGTTGTAGCCGCCGAGCTGGGCGAGCACGACGGGGAGCAGGGCGGCCGTCGCCATCCACCACAAGGTGATGAACAGGGCACCCGGCCACTTGCGGCACTGGATGCGGCGGTAGCGGCGCGGCGTCAGCGAGACGAGAATGAAGTAGACCGAGCCGAACAGCACCAGCCCGGGCACGACGTGAAGCAGGGCCAGCAGCCCCGCCACCGCCTTCGCCTGCGGCACCAGCTCGAGGATGAACCGCTCGATCCCCGACAGCAGGATCGAGGCGGCGAAGGCGACCAGCATCAGGATCACCGAGGCGACGATGAGGCCGATCGAGAACAGCCGATATTCCCAGAAGGCGGCGCTGCCTTTGACGCCGTAGGCGCGGCGGAGGATGTCGCGGATCGTCTCGATGAAGCTGCCCGTCGTCCAGAGGCCGACGATGGCGCCGAGCCAGAGCAGGTTGCCGGAGCGGGCGTGGAGGACGTCGTGGATGGGCTTGCGCAGCACCTCGGCGACATCGTGGGGCATGGTCTGCAACAAGGCCGCGACGGCCCGCGCCCCACCTTCGGTCTGCCCGAACAGGTGGGCGAAGGCGGCGGCGACGATGATGAAGGGGAAGACCGTCATCAGCGCCAGGTAGGCGAGGTTGCCGGCGTGGATGAAGCCGTCGGCATAGACACCCATCGCCACCCGCTTCACCACCTCGAACGTATAGGCGCCCGGTCGCATATGGTCGCGGATACGGCCGAAGCGGGCGCGGGCGCGGACCAGCTTTTTCCGTCTTGCCTCCGGCGATTCGGGGGACGGATTGGGCAGCATATCGCGTTAGACGCCCATCCCCGCCCTTGGGTTGCCTCGCTTGCCGCTCCAGCCTTCGACGAAGCGCTGGAGCTCGGCGTCGTCCGCCGGGACGTCGACCATCAGGGTGACGAGCTGGTCGCCGCGGGTCCCGTCCTTGCCGGTGAAACCGCGGCCCTTCAGGCGCAGGGTCTTGCCCGAGGTGGACCCCTTGGGCACGGTCAGCATCACCGGCCCCTCAACCGTCGGCACCTTGACCTTCGCGCCGAGCAGCGCCTCGTCGATCCTGACCGGCAGGTCGAGCCGGATGTTGTCGCCCTCGCGCGTGTAAAAACGGTGCGGCTGGATCGAGATGGTGACGATGGCGTCGCCATTGCCGCCCGGGCCCTGGCGCCCCTGGCCGGCGAGACGGATCTTGGTCCCCTCCTCGACGCCCTTGGGGAGCTTGATCGACACGGTCTTGCCGCCCTCGAGGGTGACGCGCTGCTCTTTCAGCGCCGCCGCGTCCTCGAACGAGACCGGCAGGCGGTAGAGCATGTCGGCACCCTTTTCCGGCGGAGCGGAGCGGCCGAAGCCGCCGAAGCCGCCGAACGGGCCGCCGCGCCGACCGGCGCCCCCGCCGCTCCCGAACAGGTCGCCGAAAATCTCGGAGAGATCGACTTCCTCCGCACCGCCGAAGCCGCCGGGACCGTTGGTGGCGCGGCCGCGAAAGCCTCCCGCGCCGCCGGGGCCACCGCCGCCGAAGCCGAACGGCGCGCGCGGATTGCCCTCGTCGTCGATCTCGCCGCGATCGTAGCGGGCGCGTTTGTCCTTGTCGGTGAGGAGGTCGTAGGCCTGGGTCACCTTCGAGAAGCGCTCGGCTGCCTTCGGATTGTCCTTGTTGCGGTCGGGGTGCAGCTCCTTGGCGAGCTTCCGGTAGGCCTTCTTGATCTCGGCCTCGTTCGCGTCGCGCTTCACGCCCAGAGTCGAATAGAGGTCCGCCATCGTTCCGTTCGTTCTTCCACCAGATGCCAAATGTCCAGCTTTGCCGTGCGGCAACACTGTGTCACATGGGTAACGCACCCGCCGAAGGCAAGCACGGCGCCGCCCTCAGGCCGCGCGCGCGTCTTGGTCGAACAGCGGCAGGTCGGCCGGCAGCACGGCGCCGAACGCGCCGCGACGCGCGCCATTGGCGATGCGGTGGAAATGCCAGTGGTAGAGGCAGAGGCCGACGAAGTCCGGGAGCGGCATCCGCGCGCGCCCGAGCGGCCGGTTAAGCCGCCACCAGGCGCCGAAATAAGCGGCGCCGAGCCGCCCCAACCCCTCCGCGCGCACCGTCCGGACGAGGCGACGCGCCAGCCGGACCGCACCGACGGCGGCACGCGCGCGGGCGAGCGGGCCCGGACGTCGGCCGGTCGCCTCGGCGTGCCGGCGTCGGGCCGCGCGATAGCCATGGGCGCCGGCATAGCCGCCGAGGGCCCGCGCGAGGAACGCGTCCGGCTCGTACAGTCGCCGCATCAGCGCGGCATAGCCGCGCTTCAGCGCCTCGCGGCTCATGCCTTTGGGGCGGAAGATCACCTCGTGGTCGGCGAAGTCGAGCCGCCCCTCGCGCACCAGCCGGTCGTAGAGCGGCGTCGTCGGGATCGGCGTCAGCACGGCCACGAGCGCGAAGGCGATCGCCGCCTCCTCGATGAAGGCGGCCTGCTCGTCGAAGATCGCTTCGTCGTCATTGTCGAAGCCGACGATGAAGCCGGCGGCGATCTGCAGGCCACCATCCCGGATGCGGCGCAGCCTGGCGATCATCGGGTCGCCGCGGACATTCTGGATCTTGCGCACCTCGTTGAGCGACGCGGCGCGGGGCGTCTCGATGCCGATGAACACGGAGAGGATGTTCGCCTCCCGCATCAGATCGATCATCTCGGCGTCGTCGGCGAGGTCGATGCTCGCCTCGGTGGTGATATCGAGCGGGTAGCCATTCGCCTTCTGCCACCCGATCAGCGCGTGAAGCAGTTCCTTCGCCTTCGCCTTGTTGCCGATGAAATTGTCGTCGACGAGGAAGCAGGTCCGGAACCCCGCGACCCGCACCGCCTCGAATTCCGCGAGCATCTGCTCCGGCGTCTTCAGCCGCGGCCGGCGTCCGAAGATGGTGATGATGTCGCAAAATTCGCAGCGGAACGGGCAGCCGCGCGAGAATTGCAGCGACGCCATCATGTAGCGATCGGCCTTGAGGAGGTCGTATCGCGGCGGCGGCACCCGCGCCATGTCGGTCCGCTCCGCCTGCTCGTACCGCTCCGGCACCGGCTCCCGGCGGGCGAGAGCCTCGAGAAACGCCGGCCAGGTCTCCTCGGCCTCGCCGATGAAGCGCACGTCGGCGAGCGCCGCGAACTGCGATTCGGCGACCGAGACGTAAGGCCCGCCGACGACCACGACGGCTTCCGTCTCGCGCAGCCGCGCGAGTATGGCCTTCATCCGCTCGGCCTGGACGACCATGCCGGTGACGCCGATCACGTCGAACCGCGCCAGCCGCGCGAAATCGATCTCCTCGACATTCTCGTCGACCAGCTCGACCGTGCAATGCGGCGGCGCCAGCGCGGCGAGCGCCGGCAGCGCTCCCGTGACCGTCCAGCACCTCTTGTCGCCCCCGACGAACGGCAGGACATGGTCGTAGCCCCAGTAAGAAGGCTCGAACCGCGGGTTGATGAGGCAGACCGACAGCGGCCGCAGGCCGCTCTCGCCCGCTCCCGATTCGCAGATTTCCAAACGCCGTTCCCCGCCGTCGGCCGGTCCTCCACCGGCGCGTCTTCCGCGTCGCTTAGAGGAAAATGCCGCCGCGTTCCAAATGAAGATATCGTAACGCCTCCCGTGTTGCGGCGTCGGCGACCCCGTGGCAGAGGGCGCAAGGGGCGGTGGCGGGCGCCCCCGGCCGGGAAGGCCGGATCATCCTCGTGCGGGGACCCCCGGGACGCGTTTCCCGCGGCGCCGCGCGAGAGAGGGGAAGAAGATTGGCTCCCATGCGCTTGCAGGAACTGCCGGTCCGGCGCGACGCGCGCGGCAATCTCGTGCCGCTCGAGCCGGAGAGTGCGCTGCCGTTCGCGATCGCGCGCGTCTGCTATCTGTACGGCATGGACGCCGACGCCCGGCGCGGCCGCCACGCCCACCGCACGACCACCCAATTCGCCATCTGCGTCGCCGGCGGCTGCACCTTCCATGTCGACGACGGCGGCGGGCCGACGACGATACGTCTCGACCGGCCCGACCGGGGCCTCCTGCTGCCCCCCGGCCTGTGGCGCGAGATGAGCGACTTCACCCCCGGCTGCGTCGTCATGCTGCTCGCCGATCGGCGGTACGACGAGGACGACTACATCACCGATTACGCCGAGTTCTTGGGCGCGGCCGCCGCCCGGGCGGCATGAACGTCGCCTTCCACGACCCGCTCGCCGCCTATCGCGAGCTGCAGGCGGAGATCGACGACGCCGTCGCCCGCGTGCTCGGCTCCGGCCGCTATGTCGGCGGCGGCGAGGTCGAGGCGTTCGAGGCGGCCTTCGCCGACCATTGCGGCGCCGGCCATTGCATCGGCGTCGCCAACGGCTTCGACGCGCTCCACCTGGGCCTGCGCGCCCTCGGCATCGGCGCCGGAGACGAGGTCATCGTCGCCGCCAACAGCTTTGCCGCCACCGTGCTCGCCGTCCGCGCCGTGGGTGCCTGCCCGGTCTTCGTCGAGCCGTCGGAAGCGACTTTCAACCTCGATCCGGAGCGGGCCGAGGCGGCGATCGGACCCCGCACGCGGGCGATCCTGCCGACGCACCTCTACGGTCAGCCCGCCGATCTCCAGCCGCTCCTCGCGCTCGCCCGCCGGCATGGGCTCGCCCTCGTCGAAGATGCGGCGCAGGCGCACGGCGCGCGCTATCGGGGACGGCCGATCGGCGCCCATGGCGACCTCGTCGCGTGGAGCTTCTACCCGACCAAGAACCTGGGCGCGATGGGCGACGGGGGCGCGGTGACGACCAACGACCCGACCGTCGCCGCGGCGGTGCGGACGCTCGGCCAGTACGGCATCGAGCGCGACCGCAGCGCCGCCAGCCTCGGCGTGAACAGCCGTCTCGACCCGCTGCAGGCGGCCATCCTCGCGGTCAAGCTGCCCCATATCGAGGCATGGAACCTCCGGCGGCGTCGGATCGCGGACCTCTATTGCGAGGGGATCGGCGACACGGAGGTGGCCCTGCCCCACGCGCCGGCCTGGGCGGACCCGGCGTGGCACCTCTACGTCGTGCGCACGGTGGAGCGGGATGTGCTGCGCCGCTGGCTCGCCGATCGGGACATCGCGACCGACGTCCATTACCCGGTGCCGCCGCACCTCCAGCCCGCCTTCGTCCAGCCGGACATCGGGCGCGGCGCCTTTCCCGTCGCCGAACGGCTCGCGGCCGAGGTCCTGAGCCTGCCCATCGGGCCCCACCTTGGCGACGACGCGGTGGGCGCGGTGATCGACGCCGTCCGCGCCTGGGACCGCGCCCGGCGGGACGCAGCACCGCGCGCCGGCGCCGGGTGAACGGGCAGTCGCCGCCTTTCCGCCGCCCGCGCCGGCTGGAGGGGCCGCGCCTGCGGCTGCGCGAGGCGGGCGCCGCGGACGCGGCCTTCATCCTCCGCCTCCGGCGCGACCCGCGCTACGGCCGCCACCTGTCGGCGACCGACGACGATCTCGCCCGGCAGATTGCCTATGTCGAGGCCTGCCAGGCCGACCCCGGCCAGATCTACTTCCTCATCGAGCGTCTCGACGGGCGTGCGGTCGGCACCGTCCGCCTCTACGACCGGCGCGGCGACAGCTTTTGCTGGGGCTCCTGGATCCTGAGCGACCAGAAGCCCGCCTACGCGGCGATCGAGACGACGCTGCTCGTCTACCATTATGCCCTCGCCTGCGGCTTCAAGGCCGCCCATGGCGAGATGCGCCGGGCCAATGCCGCCGTCTGGCGCTTCCACGAACATTATGGCGGGGTGCGGACCGGCGAGGACGAAGAGACCGTGTCCTACGCGATCGACCGCGCCGCCATCGAGCGCGCGCTCGCCCGCTACCGCCGCTTCGCGCCCTCGCTCCGGATCGAGTTCTGACGTGGCAGCCGATCCGCCGCGCGTCACCTTCCTGCTCCTCGCCCGCGACCAGGAGCGGTTCGTCGGGGAGGCCGTCGCCGGTGCTTTGGCGCAGGATTATCCCAATCTCGAAATCCTCCTCAGCGACCACGAATCGCGCGACCGCACCTTCGCGATCATGGCCGAAGCGGCGTCCGCCTATCGCGGCCCGCATCGAATCGTCCTCCACCGCAGCACTTCTCCGCTCGGCGTCCTGGGCCACGCCTTCGACGCCCTTGGCCGGGCCACGGGCGCGCTGATCGTCGCGGCGGCGGGCGACGACGTGTCCCGCCCCGAGCGGGTGTCGCGCCTCGCCGCGCGGTGGCGGGAGACGGGCGCGGCGGTGCTGTGGTCGGCGTCCGAACGGATCGACGAGGCCGGCCGTCCGCTGGGCCCCGGCCCCCGCTCCACCGACACCTTTCCGGCGATGCGGGGCCATCTCGACCGCGCCGCCGATTACTTTGCCGGCGGCGATGTTCCCGTCCTCCACGGCGCCGCCGCCGCTTACGACCGGCGGGCGGTGGAGGCGGTGGCCGCGCCCGATTTCCCGGTCGCGACCGAGGATTTCTTCCTCACCATGATGCTGGCGCTGCGCGGCGCGCGCTTCGCCTTCGTCGACGAGCCCCTGATCCTCTGGCGGCGCCACGAGGCGGCGCTGAGCCGCCCCCCGAGCCTCCTTCGCACGCTCGAGGCCCAGGAGGCCGGCATCGCCCGCCACTCCGCGGCACGGATGCGCATCCTGCGCCACGTCGAGGCGGCGGCGACGACGGGAACAGGCTTTCGCACCGACTGGGGCACGCCGGCGCCGGTCGACCTCGCCCGGCTGCGCGCCGACGCGGCCTTCCACGAGGCGCTCGCCGGCTGGGACCGGCTGGGCTTCGCCGCCCGCCTCGCCGCCATCGCCCGCGCCCGCAGCCGCGCCCAGCGCCGCTCGCTGCTCCCGCGCCTGTTCGGCCGGCCTGTTCTCGCCCTGCTGAAGCGCCTGCGCTGAGTCTATTCGGCCGTGACCCTCTCCGGGTCCCCTTGTCCCCGAAGCGCCTCCGTATAGGCGCCGCGGACGAGGCTGTCCTGGGTCACCACGGCCGGGCAGCGGCGGCAGGCGGCGGGGCCCTGCTCGTGCCACCAGCGGCAGGCGGGGCGAAGGCCGCATTGCGGCAGCGCCTGCGCTTCCGCCGGAGGCAGGTGCGCGGCCACCGCCTCTCCGACCCGGCAGCGTCCGCCGACGAACTGGGCGCAGGCGCCCTCGCGGCAACGCGCGGTGAAGCGGAACACCTCCGCCGGCGCGGCGGGCGCGGCCGCGGCCAGCATCGCCGGGTCGACGGGACGGACGCCGGTGAACCAGGTTTGCGGCTCCTCGGCCGTGCCGAGTACGACCCCGAGAAGCCGGGCGTCGTCCCAGTCCGGATCGGCGCTCGGACAGGCGAGCGGCGCGGCCGAGGGACGGCCGCGGCCGCCGCCGCTCATCCCTGCTGTCCGCCGGCCTTCGTGCCGAGGGTGCCGAGGCCGCCGAGCGGACCCGGGCCCCACGGGCCCGGCCAGCCGCCGGCCCAGATCTCGAACCGAACGCCGAAGCCGGACTGGACGAGCTTTTCGATGCTCACCGCGTCGCCCCCTCCGCCGGCTCCGCCGCCGCCGCCGCCGCTACGGGCTTCGAGCGCCCGCAACGCGCCAGCCCCCGCGGCATGGACGATCTCGTCGATGGTGATTCTGGAATGGTCGGACATAGGCCCTCCTCCAACTCCAAGGCGCGAAGGACCCGGACAGATCCCCGCCAGTCGAGTCGAGTCATCATCTTACCCCAGTCGTCCGCTCGTCGAAAGCGGATCTTGGAATGCTCGCGACGGACCGGAATCTTGACTGACCGGGTTCTTGCGGGAGACCCGAGGGACCGCTCACTCCACCGTGACGCTCTTCGCGAGGTTGCGCGGCTGGTCGACGTCCGTGCCCTTGGCCACGGCGACGTGGTAGGCGAGGAGCTGCACGGGAATGGCGTAGACGAGCGGCGCGATCAAAGGGTGGACCTTGGGCATTTCGAGCCGCGCGACGAGCCGGTCGTCGGCCGCCGCCGCGAGTCCTTCCGCGTCGGAGATGAGCAGCACGCGCCCGCCCCGCGCCTGCACTTCCTGCATGTTGGACACCGTCTTCTCGAACAGCGGCCCCGACGGCGCCAGCACGATCACCGGCACGTTGTCGTCGATGAGCGCGATCGGTCCGTGCTTCATCTCGCCGGCGGCATAGCCCTCGGCGTGGATGTAGCTGATCTCCTTCAATTTGAGCGCGCCCTCCAGCGCCATCGGATAGTCGATGCCGCGGCCGAGATAGAGGACGTCCCGGGCCCTCGCCACGAACGGCGCCAGCCGCTGGATCTCCGCGTCGTGGTCGAGCGCCGCGTTCATCGCCGCCGGCGCCTCGGAGAGATGCTCGACGATCTCGCGCTCCTCCGCCTCATTGAGCCGCCCCTTGTCGCGCGCGACCTTGGCGGCGAGGGCGGCGAGCACGGCCAGCTGGCAAGTGAACGCCTTGGTCGAGGCGACCCCCACTTCCGGACCGGCATGGGTCGGCAGCAACAGGTCCGCCTCGCGCGCCATCGAGCTGGTCGGCACGTTGACGACGACGGCGATGCGCTGTCCCTCGCTGCGCGCATGGCGCAGCGCCGCGAGCGTGTCCGCGGTTTCGCCCGACTGCGAAATGAAGAGCGCCAGGCCGCCCGGCTCCAGCACCGGCTCGCGGTAGCGGAACTCCGAGGCGATATCGAGCTCGACCGGCACGCGGGCGAACTGCTCGAACCAATATTTGGCGACCATGCCGGCGTAGAAGCTCGTCCCGCAGGCGACGATGGTGATGCGCGGCACGTCGGCGAAGGACCAGTCGATGTCGGGGAGCGCGACGGTCTGCTCGTACGGCCGCAGATAGGATTGCAGCGTCTGGGCGACGACGATCGGCTGCTCGAAAATCTCCTTCTGCATGTAGTGGCGGTGATTGCCCTTCTCGATCCGCGCCGACGACGCGCCGGAATGGACGATCGGCCGCTCGACTTCCTCGTTGGCGCGATTGAACAGGGTCGCACCCTCGCGGGTGACGACCGCCCAGTCGCCTTCCTCGAGGTAGGCGATGCGCTGGGTGAGGCCGGCCAGCGCCAGCGCGTCGGAGCCCAGGTAAGTCTCCCCGTCCCCATAGCCGACGGTGAGCGGCGCCCCCATCCGCGCGCCGATCAGGAGATCGGGAAAGTCGCGGAACAGGATGGTGATGGCGAAGGCGCCGTGCAGGCGCGGCAGCACCGCCGCGACCGCCTCCTTGGGGCCCCTCCCCTGCTTCAGCTGATGGTCGACGAGGTGGGCCACCACCTCGCTGTCGGTCTCGCTCTCGAACGTGCGCCCTTCGGCGATCATCTCCTCGCGCAGGGGCCGGAAGTTCTCGATGATGCCGTTGTGGACCAGCGCCACCCCGTCGACGATGTGGGGGTGGGCGTTGCCGAGCGTCGGCGCCCCGTGCGTCGCCCAGCGCGTGTGGGCGATGCCGACGGTGCCCGAAAGCGGATGCTCGGCGAGCTCGCGGGCGAGGTTGTCGAGCTTTCCCTCGGCGCGCCGGCGCTCGAGCGCGCCGTTGACGATCGTGCAGATACCGGCCGAATCGTAGCCGCGATATTCAAGGCGCCTCAGCCCCTGGAGCAGCCGCTCGGCCACCGCCTCGCGTCCGATGATACCGACAATTCCGCACATGACCCGCTCGCTTCACTCTGGACCTGGCCGCCGCCTCTAGAGCGGTTCGGGCCGGCGTGCCAGTGGCGCGAGCGGCCGCGGCGGCGTCGGTTGCGGCCGCCATCCGCGGGTGCCAGAGACGCGGGATGCGCCTTCGCCTTCCCGTCCTGGCGATGCTCCGATGCGGAAGCGAACCGCCTGGCGTCCTCCGTGCCGGCGGACCCGCGGGATCTGCCGCTGTCCACATGCGCGGCGCGGATCGAACCGCGGCTCGCAGCCGAAATCCTCGCAACGTGGGAGCGCCTGTTTCAGCGCGCACCGGGCGGCCCGGCGACCGGTTCCCCCGGTCTCATCGGCACCTATCTCATTCGCACAGGGACGGAGGAGCGCGAGCTGGTCGCTTCGCTATGGACACCCGCTACGGATCCCGACAAGCGTCTGGTGGCGCTGGTCGAGTCGATGGACCGCGCCTGCCGGAGCGGGCGCGTCGAGGAGAATGACCTCGTCGACGCCTTGGTCGGCCCGCCGTCAAGGTAAGGCGCTTTTCCCGGGCAGCGGCCGTCAGGCCGCCGCCGCGCGGCCGATCGGGACTACCTTGGGTGCCGCCAGCGCGGCCGCGGCCGCCGCATGGAGCGGGGGCGAGAGGTGGAAGCCCTGGCCGTCGCGGCAGCCGAGGCCGCGCAGCAGGGCCGCCTGCTCCTCGGTCTCGATCTGCTCGGCGACGCACGGCATGCCGAGCGAGGCGCAGAGGTCGAGCACCCCCTTCAGGAGCCGCTGGGCGCGCAGCGACTGGGCGATGGGGGCGACCAGCGACCCGTCGATCTTGACCCCGTCGAACGGCATTTCGCGCAGGTAGGAAATCGAGGCGTGGCCGGCGCCGAAATCGTCGAGGACGATGCGGGCGCCCGCATCGCGCAACTCGCCGAGGTTGCGGCGCGCCGCCTCGAAATCGACGAGCAAGGCCGTCTCGGTCAGCTCGATCTGCAGGCGATCCGCCGGCAGGCCCTCCGCGCGCGCGACGGCGAGGATGCGCTGCGACGAGCGCGCGGTGCACAGCTCGATCGCGCTGACATTGAACGACAGGCGCACCGACCCGGCCCAGCCCCGCGCCTCGCGCGCGGCCTTGGCGAGGAGCCGGTCGCTCAGCTCGCCGATGACGTTGATCTGCTCGGCGACGGTGACGAACTGGTCCGGCGGCACGCGCCCGAGCTGCGGATGGTCCCAGCGCGCCAGCGCCTCGAGCGCGCGCAGCTCGCCGGTCGCGAGGTCGAGGACCGGCTGGTAGACGAGGCCGATCGAATCCTGCGTGTCGCTGTCGCGCAGCGCCTGCTCGACGAGGCTGCGGCGGCGGTGCATCGCCCCCATTTCCGGCGTGAAGACGGCGACGCCGGCGCGGCCATTGCCCTTGGCGCGATACAGGGCGGTGTCGGCGCGCATCAGCGCCTCCTCGACCTCGCAATCGCCCTTGCGCAGCAAGGTGAGGCCGCAGCAGCCGGAGATGCGGAACTCGCGGCCGTCGACTGCGAACGGCGGCTTGAGCGCGGCGCAGGCGGCGAGCCCGGCCTCCTCGGCGGCGCCGCGATCGGAGATCCCCGGCAGCGCCAGCGCGAACTCGTCGCCGCCGGTGCGGGCAACGAGTGCGCCCGCCCCTGTCGCTGCGGCCAACCGGGCGCCGACTTGCTGGAGGACGATGTCGCCGGCGGCATGGCCGAACGTGTCGTTGATCGGCTTGAAGCCGTCGAGGTCGATGACGGCGAGCGCGAAAGCGCCGCCGCGCCGCCGGACGCGGCCGGCGCGGACGCTGAGCTCGCGGAGGAAGGCGCGCCGGTTGGCGAGGCCGGTCAGGGAATCGGTGTCGGCGACGATCGTTGCCCGCTCCTTCTCGGCCTTGGCGGCACGCTCGGCGCGGCGGGCGCGGCGGCGCTCGGCCTCGGTCTCGACCTGCGCTTCGACGAGCCTGCGGAACCCGCGATTGTGCATGCCGAGCAGGCGCAGGATGAGCAGCATCACCATGCCGACGCTGATGCCCATGCCGACATGCGCGGCGTCGCGGTAGAAGACGAGCCGGGCGGCGATGGGGTAGCCGAGGAAGAGAAGCGGCAGGCGCGCCGCGCCGCCGTAGCTCGAAATGCCGTACGCGCAGCCGACCGCGGCGAGGCTTCCGAACAGGATGACGTAGAAATGGTCCTCCGGCCCGGCGCCGTCGAGAAGGATGAGCGCGTAGGCACAGAAGCCGACGCTGATGACGAGCGCATAGACCCACGTCTTCTGCAGCTCGACGAGGATCTTCTCCGGCGGCAGCACGCGATTGCGGGCGCGGACCCAGTGGGCGAGGCGGAGGAGGACGAGGAGAACGAGGACGGCCGAAGCCTTGAAGAAGGTCGCCGAGCGCCCGCCGGTGGCGGCGGCGAGACCGAGCACGTTGGTGAGCGCGACCGTGTAGAGGAGCGGGATCTGGCGCTGGAGCGCGGCGTAACGCTGCTGGAGGAGCGCGCGGCCGGCCGGCGTCTCCGCCTCGCCGGCATCGACGATCGTGCGCCAGCGCTCCTTCACCCACCCCATGAGCAGGGTGTCTAAGCGATTAGGGATTAAGAGGAAGTTTCAGAGGATTTGCCTCGCCATCGCCACGCGAGGGGGAGGCAGGAAAGTCAGCCCAAGGGCAGCTCGCGCTGGTCGGGCTCGAAGCGGTACCAGCCGTTGGGGCCGAGGCGCTCCAGCGGGCGGAAGCGGGCCTTGTAGGCCATGCGGCGGGAGTTCTCGACCCAATAGCCTAGGTAGACGTAGGGCAAGCCGGCCTTCCCGGCGCGCACGATGTGATCGAGGATGATGTAGGTGCCGAGGCCGGGCCGCGCCTCGTCGTCCGGCTCGAAGAAGCTGTAGATCATCGACAGGCCGTCACCCTGCTGGTCGGTGAGGCAGGCGCCGACGAGGCGGCCTTGCCGGCCGTCGCGCGCCGGCTCGCGATATTCGATCACGTAGGTGCGGACCGGGCTCTGCTCGATCATGTCGGCGAAATCGGATTCATCCATGCCGACCATGCCGCCGTCGGGGTGGCGGCTCTTCAGGTAGCGGCGCAGCAGCGCATATTGCTCCTCGGTCGCCCACGGCTTGCAGGCGGTGACCTCGAGGTCGGCGTGGCGCTTCAGCATCCTCTTCTGGGTCGCGCTCGGCTGGAACTCGGAGGCGACGACGCGGACCGAAACGCAGGCCGTGCAGTCCATGCAGCTGGGCCGGTAGGCGACGCCCTGGCTGCGGCGGAAACCGATCCGGCCGAGCGCGTCGTTGAGCTCGCTCGCATGGACGCCCGTCAGCTCCGTGAACACCTTCCGCTCGGTCTTGCCCGCGAGATAGGGGCACGGGGCCGGGCTGGTCACGAAGAAGCGGGGAAAGCGGAACGGTGCGCTCAATTCAGCTCCGACGGTTTAGGGACGTGGTTGCGCAAAGGTTATGCGGCCTGCCGTCCCCAATGGGAAGATCGGTCCGGCGCAGAAACGTGGTTAACGGGCGCGCGTTCCGGTGCGGGACGGCGCCGTCAGCGAATCTCAACGGGGTGCAGCTCGAACCCCGCCGCCTTGATGTCCTCGACCAGCGCCGCGAGCTGGCCGGCGTCGCGGGCTTCGCAGTCGACGTCGATAAACGCGTCCTTGGCCGGAAGCGACGTGAAGACCCGCTGGTGAACGATGTCGATGATGTTGACGCCGTGACGTTCGAACAGCCGCACGACGGAGTAGAGCGCGCCCGGCCGGTCCTGGAGCTGGATGCGCAGGCGCGACATGCGGCCGGTGCGAAACAGGTCGCGCAGGATGACGGTGGCGAGCAGCCGCGGATCGATGTTGCCGCCGGTGAGGACGAGGCCGACCTTGCGGCCGCGGAAACGATCGGGATGGGCGAGCATCGCGGCAAGGCCCGCCGCGCCGGCGCCCTCGGCGACCGTCTTGTCGAGCTGGAGGAACATGGCGACCGCATGTTCGATCTCGTCCTCATCGACGAGGAGGATGTCGTCGACCGTCTCGGCGATGATGCGCGGGGTCAGCACGCCCGGCTTCTTCACCGCAATGCCTTCGGCGATCGTATCGCCCGCCGACGGCAGCTGCGCCCCGGTGCGGGCGCAGTACATCCAGGGGTAGAGCTTCGCCTGGACGCCGATCACTTCGATGTCCGGCCTGAGCGCCTTGGCCGCGGTGGCGATGCCGGAGATCAGCCCGCCGCCGCCGATCGGAACGATGAGCGTGTCGAGTTCGGGCGCGTCCTCGAGCAGCTCCAGCGCCACCGTCCCCTGACCGGCGATGATATCGGGCTCGTCGAACGGGTGGACGAAGGTGAGGCCCTCGGCTTCCTCCAGGCGCTGGGCCTCGGCGAAGGCCTCGTCGAGCAACTCGCCGTGCAGGATGACGCGGGCGCCGTGCCGCTCGGTCTGCGCCACCTTCACCGTCGGGGTAGGCCTGGCCATCACGATGGTGACCGGCACGCCCAGCCGGCTGCCGTGATAGGCGACCGCCTGGGCGTGGTTGCCGGCCGAGGCGGCGATGACGCCGCGCTTGCGCGTCGCCTCGTCCATCAGCAGCAATTTGTTGAGCGCGCCGCGCTCCTTGTAGGCGGCGACGACCTGGAGGTTCTCGAGCTTGACCCAGACCTCGGCGCCGGTGAGCTCGGAGAGGTTGCGGCTCCGATAGGTGGGGGTGCGGACCACCTGGCCTTCGATCCGCCTCGCCGCCGCCTCGATGTCGGCGAGGGTGACGGGAAAGGCGGCGGTTCGAGCGGGACTGGCCATGGCGCGCGGTTATCACGCTCGAGGGGGAACCCCCAAGCCCGTTCGGGCTGAGCCTGTCGAAGCCCTGGCTTGGTTCGTCCAGAGAGGCAGAAGGGCAGGGCTTCGACAAGCTCAGCCCGAACGGAGGTGGATCTCGAGGATGATCAAGTCGCTTCCTCGCCATCTGGCCTCGCGGCGAAACAAGCCTTATCGCCGCGGCATGCGCCTTCGAACCCTTCTCGCCGCCTTCGCCGCCCTGCTCGCCGCCGCACCGGCCGCCGCGGACGTGCTCGTCGACAACGTCAACGGCTATACGATCGACAACGGCGGCCGTCTCACCCGCTTCTCCGCGATGCTCGTCGGCGACGACGGCAAGGTGCAGCAGCTCTACCGGCCGGGAGACCGCAAGGCGGAGCGGCCGAAATTCCGCTTCGACGGGCGCGGGCGGACCGTCATCCCCGGACTGATCGATGCGCACGGCCACGTGATGGAGCTGGGCTACGGGGCGCTCCAGCTCGACCTTTCGAACACGAAGAGCCTCGCCGAGGCGCAGGCGAAGATCGCGGCCTATGCGCGGGCCAGCCCGACACCGCGCTGGATCGTGGGACGGGGCTGGAACCAGGAAATCTGGGGCCTCGGCCATTTCCCGACCGCAGCCGACATCGACGCCGTGGTCGCCGACCGGCCGGTCTGGCTCGAGCGGGTCGACGGCCATGCCGGCTGGGCGAACAGCCTCGCGCTCCGCGAAGCGAAGATCGACGCGCGCACGCCCTCCCCTTCCGGCGGGCGGGTGGAAATGGCGGCGGGCAAGGCCACCGGCATCCTCGTCGACGCGGCCAAGGGCCTCGTCGAGAAGGTCGTCCCGCCGCCGCTGCCGCTGGTGCGCGACATGGCGTTCGAGAAGGCGCAGCAGATCCTGCTCGGCTACGGCGTCACCGCCACCGCCGACATGGGGACGAGCCCGGAGGACTGGCTGGTGATGCGTCGTTCGGGCGATGCGGGGCGGCTGCGGATCCGAATCATGTCCTACGGGCTCGGCGTCGAGTCGGCGCTCGCGGTAGCCGGGACCGGGCCGACGACGTGGCTGTACGGCGACCGGCTGCGGATGGTCGGCGTCAAGCTCTACGCCGACGGCGCGCTCGGATCGCGCGGCGCGTGGCTGAAGCAGCCGTACAAGGACGCGCCGAGCCAGCGCGGCCTCCCCTTCCACTCCGATGCCGAGATCCGCAACCTGATGAGCCGGGCGGCGATGGACAATTTCCAGGTCGCGGTCCACGCCATCGGCGACGCCGCGAACGCCCAGATCCTCGGCGCGATCGAGGAGCTTTCCGACACCTACAAGGGCGACCGGCGGTGGCGCATCGAGCATGCGCAGATCGTCGATCCCGCCGACCTGCCGCGCTTTGCCCGCCACGGCACCATCGCCTCGATGCAGCCGACCCACGAGACGTCGGACTGGAAGATGGCGCAGGCGCGGATGGGGATGGAGCGGTTGGGGGGTGGCTATGCCTGGCGGACGATGCTCGCCAACGGGGTGCCGCTCGCCTTCGGCTCTGACTATCCGGTCGAATCGCCCAATCCTTTTCCGGGGCTGGCAGCCGCGATCAGCCGGGAAGATGCGCAGGGGCAGCCGCCCGGCGGCTGGGAGCCGGAGCAGAAGCTGACCCTGGAGCAGGCGCTCGTCGCCTTCACGCGCACGGCGGCCTATGCCGGCTTCGCCGAGGACCGACTGGGCAGCCTCGAGCCGGGCCATTATGCCGACTTCCTGTTCCTCGACCGCGATATCTTCGCCGGCGCGACGCCCCAGCAGATTCGGGAGACGAAGGTGCTGGAGACCTGGATGGGCGGGGAGCGCGTCTGGCCGGTGACGCCCGTCGCCGCGCGGCCGGAGGGCGACCGGACGCGCTAGGCCGCCCCTACTTGCCGACATGTGCATGCACATGATAATGTGTACAGATGAAGACTTCTCGCCTCACGCTGCTCATTACCGAGCGCGAGAAAGAGCGGATCGGCCGCAAGGCGGCGTCGCTCGGCATCAGCGCGAGCGAGTTCGTCCGCCGTGCCGCCGATCTCCTCGATCCCGACGACATCGCCGCACTTGGCGACATGGAGTCGCTGCTCCCGGAATTCGAGGCGGCGCTCGCCCGCATGCAGGACAATCTCACCGCCGCCATTGCGCATTCGGAGAGGCATGCGCAGGACCTGGCCCGCCTCGCGTCACCCGCCTATCGGGAGGCCGTGCGACGCGAGGTCGCGGCCGACCCCGCGGGTGTGGCGGCGACGGCGGCTCTGCTCGGCTGCGACCGCGAACAGCGGGGTCCAGTCCTCGCACGTGCCGCCGAGGCGCGGGAGCCATGGGGGGAGAACGTGACCGCCGTCCCGAAAGGCGCCGACGAATGAGCTGGATCGGCGACACTTTGGCCGGGATGAAACGGATCGTCCAGCTCGACTCGGACGTCGCGCGGCTGAGGGCGAGCCTCGAAAAGACGGAGGCGGCCGTTCTCGATCACGAGAAGCGGCTGATCCGCATCGAGACGATGATCGAGCTGGCCCGCAGTCCGTCCCGTCTGCCGCCGCGCTGACCGGTCAGCGCGGCAGCGCCGCGACTCCCCCGACGGTGAGCAGCTGCGGCAGCACCTGCGGCGGCTTGCCGGGCGCATACCAGAGATAAAGCGGCACGCCGGAGCGGCCCTGGGATTCGAGGAAGCGGCCGATCTCCGGATCGCCGCGCGTCCAGTCGCCGACCAGGACCGCGACCTTGGCCTTTCCGAAGGCTTGGGCGACTTCGGCGCGGTCGAGAACCGCGTGTTCGTTGACCTTGCAGGTGAGGCACCAGTCGGCGGTGAAATAGAGGAAGACCGGGCGCGCCTCGGCGCGCAGCCGCGCGAGGCGGGCGGCGGTGAAGGGCTGGGCGCCAAGGGCCCCGGCGGCCTCGGCGCGAGCGACGGGGGTCGCCGGGACGAGGAGGAGTGCGGCGCTGGCGACGGCAAGCGCCGGAACGGCCGCGAACCAGCCTCGGCGGCGGCCGCCCCACCAGGCGGCGAGGCCGAGGAGCAGGAGCGCCGCGACACCGACGGCGAGGGCTTCGGTCCCGGCTTCGCGCCAGAGCAGCCAGGCGAGCCAGAGGGCGGTGAGCGCCATCGGCACGGCGAGGACGCGCCGCAGGATCGTCATCCACGGCCCCGGCCGCGGCAGCCGGCGGCGCAGCGCGGGCACGAAACCGAGGGCGAGGAAGGGGAGCGCGAGGCCGAGGCCGAGACCCGCGAACACCGCCAGCCCCGCCGCCGCCGGGAGGACGAGCGCGGCGCCGAGGGCGGCGCCCATGAAGGGCCCGGTGCAGGGGGTGGCGACGAAGGCCGCGAGCGCGCCCGTCCAGAAGGCGCCCACGGCACCCCCCCGCCCGGCGAGCGCGCCCCCGCCGCCGAGCGTCGGGAGCTCGAACAGGCCGGCGAGGTTGAGGGCGAGGCCGCCGATCAGCAGCAGCAAGAAGAGGGCGACGCGCGGATCCTGCAGCTGGAACGCCCAGCCGACCGCCGCGCCCCCGGCGCGCAGCCCAAGCAGCACGGCGCCGAGGGCGAGACAGACGAGGACGACTCCCGCCGTGTAGGAGAGGGCCTCGATGCGCGCCGCCCGGTCGCTTTCGCCCGCCCGGGCGAGGCTCAGCGCCTTCAGGCTGAGGATCGGGAAGACGCAGGGCATGACGTTGAGCAGCAGCCCGCCGAGCAACGCGCCGCCCAGCGCGACGAGGATGGCCCGCCAGCCCGCCTCCGGGGCCGGCGCGCCGACCGGGACGCCGCCTGCGGGGACGGGCCCCGGCGTCGCGGCGACGGTCAGCCCCTGGCCGCGGCCGATGGCGATGACGCCCTCTAGCGCGGCGGCCGCATTCGCGCCCGCCTTCGTCTCGACGACGAGCCAGTCGCCGTTGCGGCTCACCCGCTGCGGCGCGGCATAGTCGATCGCGCCCTCGGTCAGCGGATAGAAATAGGGATCCGCGACGGCCACCGCGGCGGGGAGCGGAATGCCGAGACGGAGCGTCTCGCCGGTCCGGCCGAAGCGGGCGGGGCTGCCGAGCGGACGCGGCAGCGCCTGCTTCGCCGCCGCGACTTCGGGCGGCAGGCCGGCGACGAGGCTGCCGGACACCTCCGCGGTCTCGGGTACGCACAGCTTGTCCGTGCAGGCGAGGTAGCGCAGCGACGCGCGCACCGGCAGCGTCTCTCCGGGCTGCAGCGGCCTGGTCAGCGTCAGGTCGGCGAGGAGCGCATAATCGTGCGCGAAGACGTAGTTCATCAACCCGCCGATGAGCAGCCGCTCCGGCACCGGGTAGCGGAGCGGTCCGGCCGCGGCGCCCTCTGGCAGCGTCCAGGTCGCCGCCGTCGGCTGGCCCGCATCGCCCGGGTTGATCCAATAGCCGTGCCAGCCGGGATGCGGGTGCATGGCAAGGACGAGCGCACCCTTCGTGCCCTCGGCGCCGGCGACGAGGCGGACGTCGATGTGGCGCTCACCGCCGCCGAGCTGTGCCGCCGCCGGGGCGGCGAGGAGGAGCATCAGCAGGAAGAGGAGCGCGCGCATCGCGGCGCGACCCTAAGAGGCAGCCGGGCTCGCCGCAACGGCGGCGATAGTTCTTGACATGTTCACGCGTATTGGTTATGTTCCGGGCGACTCGAAGTTTGAGTTTCTTTGAAGGTGTGAAGCGAAGAAACGGGCCGGCGGCGCGGGGGACGTCAGCGGCGCTCGAAGCGCTCGATTCCGGGGCCGAGCCGGTTGGCCTCGATGCGGATCGCGGCGTCGTTGAAGCCGACGACGAAGGAGGTGCCCTGGTCCATGCCGGGGGCGAGCGAGGCGGTGTTGCCGGTCACCGTCAGCCCGCTCGCGTCGTGGACGGTGCCCTCCGGCGCGACGGTGATCATCGCGCTGTGATTCTCCTTGTCGCGGCCCTGGACGAAGGTGTTGCGGGCGATGAGGCCGGTGGCGCCGCCGGAGAGGTCGATCATGTAGTTGGTCTGGCGGCCGGCGCTGTCGTCGAAGCTCGAATCGGTGACCTCGATGCGGCGGGCGCGGGTCTTGACGTAATGGCCGCCGCGGCCCTTCTCGAAGCGGCTCGCATGGACGGCGAGGCTGCCATATTCGCCGATGTAGATCGCATGGGCGCAGGCGAGGCCGCGGTCGCAGCGGCCCAGGCCGGAGAAGGTCGAGCGCTCGACGAGGATGCGCGCCGAGGGGTCGTTGGCGGAGAGGATGCCGCTCTCGGAATTGCGGAACATCGTCTCGCGCACCGTCAGCGCGCCGTGCTCGAGGCGGATGCCGGCGCCGTTGGCGTCGGGGACGCGGACATTCTCGAAGATGAGGCCCTCGACGGTGGCGCCGCGGCCGCGCAGCACGAGCGTCGCCTTGCCCTCGCAGGCGCCGCCGTCGAACGCGGCCGTGCCCGGCTCGGCGGCACGGAAGGTCACGTCCCCGGCCTGCTGCACCGCACAGTCGCGATAGCGGCCGGGCGCCACGACGATCGTCCCCCGCCCGCCGCCGATCGCCTGCACCGCCTGCTGCAGCGAGGCGAAGGACTGGCCGGTCTCCTGGATCGTGTAGGGAGCGTTATCCTGCGCGGCGGCCGGGCCGGCGAGGACAGCGAGGAGGAGGAGCGCGCGCTTCATGCCGGGAGAATCCCTCGCCGCGACGTTCGAGTCGATGGGTGAACGGGGTTAACGGCGGCGCTGCCCCGGCGCGGGACAGGCGCGCGAGGAGCGTGAACGGCGCGGCGCGCCGCGGCCGTCGAGCCGCCGTGGCTTGGGCGACGGGGGGGAACAAGCGCCCCCGCGCGGCATTGGCCCTGCGCACCGCCTGTTGTCGCGGAGCCTGTCTTTCGTCTCCGCCGGGGTCGGCCTCCCGCCTTCCCGCATCGCGTCCCTCTGTCGGGAAGGACCATCGTCGTGGCCGCCAGTGCCGAGACCGGACCGGCAAGGCCGATCCACCCGCTGTTCGCGTTCCTGCTGGCCGCGGACGTACCTTTGTTCCTCGGCGGCCTGTTGAGCGACCTCGCCTACGGCAGGAC
This sequence comes from Alphaproteobacteria bacterium, assembly GCA_019239415.1. Taxonomy (GTDB): domain Bacteria; phylum Pseudomonadota; class Alphaproteobacteria; order Sphingomonadales; family Sphingomonadaceae; genus Allosphingosinicella. The sequence continues at coordinate 1,506 of JAFAZW010000067.1, read as the reverse complement.
GGCCGAGCCCCAATGGGCCAATTTCGCCGCCTGGCTGATCGCGGGGGCGATGGTGTTCACGGGTTTGGCCTTGTTGTGGGCGTTCATCGCCCTCCTCCTCGCCCGGCCGCGTTGGGGGTGGGTGCTGCTCTGCTTCGTGCTCCTGCTGGCCACCTTCGCCCTGGGCCTGGTCGACAACCTCCACCACGCTCGCGATGCCTGGGCCATCATGCCGGCCGCGCCGATCCTCTCGGGGATCACCAGCCTGGTGGCCCTGCTCGCCGCCGCCGTCGGCCTCAGCACCATCCGCACGGGCAACCGGACATGAAGCGGCTCCTTCCCTTGGTCGCGCTCGGCGCGCTCGCGAGCGGCTGCAGCGGCGGCGCGGGCTCCGATCCGATGCAATATGGCGGCGACCCGCAATTGCCCGAGCCGCATCGCGGGCTGCTGCCGACCATGAAGATCGCCAGCCCCGCCGCCTGGGGCAGCGCGCGGCCGCAGGTGCCGGCGGGATATACGATCACCGCCATCGCCACCGGCTTCGGCATCTGCCGCCAGACCCTGGTGCTGCCCAACGGCGACATCCTGGTGGCCGAAGGGCGCGGCGGGGGCGAGCCGGCGCTGAGACCCAAGGACATCATCGCCGGCTTCATCAAGGCCAAGGGCACCAGTCCGGCGAAGAGCGGCAACCGCCTCACCCTGCTGCGCGACGCGAATGGCGACGGGGTTTACGAGACGCGCATCGTCTTCGCCGACAAGCTCAACGCCCCATACGGCCTCGCCCTCGTCGGCAGCCAGCTCTACGTCGCCGACCAGGACGCGCTGCTGCGTTTCGCCTACGCGCCGGGCCAGACCAAGGCGAGCGCTCCGCCGGTGAAGGTGACCGACCTGCCGTCGGTGATCAACCATCACTGGACCAAGTCGCTGACCGCCAGCGCCGACGGCCGCTTCCTCTTCGTCGGCATCGGCTCGAACAGCAACATCACCGAGCGCGGCATAGCCGCCGAGGTCGACCGGGCGCAGATCTGGCAGGTCGATGCGGCGACCGGCGCCCACCGCGCCTTCGCGACCGGCACCCGCAACCCGACCGCGCTCGCCATCCAGCCCGGCACCGGCCAGCTGTGGGCGACCGTCCAGGAGCGCGACGAGATCGGGCCGGACCTCGTGCCCGATTACCTGACGTCGGTGCGGGACGGCGGCTTCTACGGCTGGCCTTATTCCTACTGGGGACAGCACGTCGACACGCGCGCCCAGCCGCAGGACCCGCGCCTCGTCGCCGCCGCGATCCGCCCCGATTACGGCCTCGGCTCCCACGTCGCCGCGCTCGGCGTCGCATTCTCGGCCGCGGCCATGGGCCAGCGCTTTGCGGACGGCGTGTTCGTCGGGGAGCATGGCAGCTGGAACCGGCAACGGCCGTCCGGCTACAAGGTGGTGTTCGTGCCCTTCCGCGGCGGGCGACCGGCGGGTCCCCCGATCGACGTCGTCACCGGCTTCCAGGGCGCCGACGGCAAGACCCGCGGCCGTCCG
>JAFAZW010000051.1 GCA_019239415.1 Alphaproteobacteria bacterium | reverse complement strand
CTTCGGCGAGAAGGGCAATATGGACCGCGTCCTGATCTTCTCGCGGACCAAGCACGGCGCCGACCGGATCGTGAAGCAGCTGAACGCCTCCGGCATCGCGTCGAACGCGATCCACGGCAACAAGAGCCAGCCGCAGCGCGAGCGGGCTTTGGCCGAGTTCAAGTCCGGCCGCTCGAAGATCCTGGTCGCGACCGACATCGCCGCGCGCGGCATCGACGTCTCGGGCGTCAGCCACGTCGTCAATTTCGACCTGCCCAACGTGTCGGAGCAATATGTCCATCGCATCGGCCGCACCGCGCGGGCAGGCGCGGCGGGCGTCGCCATCGCCTTCTGCTCCGACGACGAGCGGGCCTATCTCAAGGGCATCGAGAAGCTGACACGGCAGACGCTGCAGACGGTGCCGCTGCCGGCCAACTTCAATGCCGAGGCGGCGCGCATCAAGGCTTCCCGCCCGGCCGAGCCGCCCCGCGCGGCACACCGCGAGGAGCCGCGCGAGGACCGCAACCGCGTCCGCCGCCCGCGCAGCCGCCGCCCGAACTTCGGCTCGGCCGGCGCGCCGCGCACCAACCGCGCCAAGCGCCGCGCCTCGGCGCGGTAATCCTCCCCCTCTCCCCGCTGGGGAGAGGAGATCATCGCGTCTTCCGCAGGTGCGCGGAGCGGTCTAGGCCGTAACCGTGCACCGCCGCTCCCTCGCCCTCCTCCTCGTCGCCTGCGCGAGCCCCTCGCTCGCCCAGGAGCCGTCCGGGCCGACGATCGTCGTCACCGGCCGCGGTCTCGCCCCGGGCACGGGCGAAGGCGTGCTCGACGTCGTGGAGGTGCCGCGGGCGCGGCTCGAGACGGCGGAGCGGCTCGAGGACGTGCTGCGCGACGTGCCCGGCTTCCAGCTGTTCCGCCGCTCCGACGCCTCGAGCGCCAACCCGACCAGCCAGGGCGCCACCCTGCGCGCGCTCGGCGGCAATGCGTCGAGCCGCGCGCTGCTCCTTCTCGACGGCGTGCCGCAGACCGATCCGTTCGGCGGCTGGGTGAGCTGGCCCGCCTTCGACCCGTATCGCCTCGGCAGCGTCCGGGTGACGCGCGGCGGCGGTTCCGGCGTCGAGGGTCCGGGCGCGCTGGCCGGCACGATCGAGCTTGAAAGCGCTGGCCCGGACATCGCGCGCGGCGTCCGCGCGCAGGCGCTCTACGGCAGCCGCGACAGCCTCGAAGGCCGCGCTGCGTGGGGGACCCTGGTCGGCGGCGGCTTCGCCAGCCTCAGCGCCGCCTACGCCCGCGGCGACGGCTTCATTCCCATCGTCGCCGAGCAGCGCGGCCCCGTCGACCGCCCCGCGCCCTACGAACAGGCGAGCCTCGCCGCCCGCGCCGTCTTCCCGGTCGCTCCCGACGTCGAGCTGCAGGCGAGCGGCCTCGGCTTCACCGACCGGCGCGAGCGCGGCACCGCGCTGAGCGGGATCGCGACCACGGGGGCCGACGCGAGCCTGCGCCTCGTCGGCCGGCGCTGGAGCGCGCTCGCCTACGTCCAGAGCCGCGACTTCTTCAACAGCTTCGCCAGCGTCAACGCCGCGCGCACGGCCGTCGCCCGCGCCTCCGAGCAATATAGCGTCCCCTCGACCGGCCTCGGCGCCCGCGCCGAATGGCGTCCGCGCGTCGGCAAGGACGTCGAGCTGCGCCTCGGCGGGGACTGGCGCGACACGCGCGGCGTCAGCCGCGAGCTCTTCAGCTACGTCGCCGACGCGCCGACGCGCATCCGCGCCGCCGGCGGCCGCGCGCGCACCGTCGGCGCCTTCGCCGAAGCGACCTGGGCTGGGGACCGGCTCACCCTCACCGCCAGCGGCCGCCTCGACCGCTGGGACCTGTCGCGCGGCGCGCTGGTCGAGCGGACGATCGCGACGCAGGCGCTGCTCACCGACGCCCATTATCCCGACCGCGGCGGCTGGCAGCCGACCGGCCGCGCCGGCCTCGCCTGGCGCCCGGTGCCCGGCCTGACGCTGCGGAGCGCCGCCTATGCCGGCTGGCGCCTTCCGACCCTGAACGAGCTCTACCGCCCGTTCCGCGCCGGCACCGACGCCACCGCGGCCAACCCCTCGCTCGCACCCGAGCGTCTCAAGGGGGCGGAAGCCGGGGTCGATTGGCGTCCCCTCGCCCACGCCCGCCTTGGCCTCACCCTCTTCGCCAATCGCCTGGAGGACGGCATCGCCAACGTGACGATGGGGAAAGGTCCGGGTAATTTCCCCGGCGTCGGCTTCGTCGCGGCCGGCGGCGTCTACCGGGTCCGCGAGAATATCGACGCGATCGTCTCGCGCGGCGTCGAGATCGACGGCAGCGTCGACCGGGGACCGTGGCGGCTGTCGGCAGGCTGGTCGTTCGCCGACGCTTCGGTGCGCGCCTCGGGCGCCGCGGCGCCGCTCGACCGCCTCCGTCCGGCCCAGACGCCGCGCAGCACCGGGTCGGCGACCCTCGCGTGGCAGGGGACCCGGCGCGCCGTCCTCTCGGTCACCGGCCGCTACGTCTCGGCGCAATATGAGGACGATCTGAACCGCCAGCGCCTGCCCGGTGCGTTCACCCTCGACGCCGCCGCCCGGCTGCCGCTCGCCCGCGGCGTGGCGGTCGAGGCGCGCGGCGAGAATCTCGCCAACCGCCGCATCTATGCCGGCATCAGCGGCGATGGCATCGTCGAGCGAGCGACGCCGCGCGCGCTCTGGATCGGTCTCAGCTTCTCGGCCTTGCCGTGAAGCGCTGGCGCGGATTAGTTTCGCGGTGAAACTCAAAGAGGGGAGTTAGGCCATGATCGTCTTCGGCTCATCGATTTCGCCGTTCGTGCGCAAGGTGCTCGCCTTCGGCGCCGAGAAGGGGCTCGACCTGGAGCTCCGCGCCTCCGGGCTCGGGTCGACCGATCCGGACTTCCTCGCCGCCAGTCCGTTCCGCAAGATGCCCGGCTTCAAGGACGGCGATTTCTCGATCTGCGATTCCTCGGCGATCGTCCACTATCTCGAAGCCAAGTTCCCCGAGCCGAACCTGATTCCCACCGAGCCCAGGGCGCGGGCCCGCACCATCTGGTTCGACGAGTTCGGCGACACGATCGTCATGGGCTGCGGCGGCAAGATGTTCTTCAACCGCGTCGTTGCGCCGCGCTTCCTGGGCCGCGAGGGCGACCCCGCCGTCGCCGACCAGGCGGAGCGCGACGAGCTGCCGCCGATCCTCGATTATCTCGAGCGAACGGTGCCCGACAGCGGCTTCCTGGTCGAGGATCGCCTCACCCTCGCCGACATCGCCGTCGCCAGCCCCTTCGTGAATCTCGGCCATATGGACGTCCAGGTCGACGCCGCGCGCTGGCCGAAGGCGCGGGCCTATGTCGACGCGATCCTCGCCCGGCCGAGCTTCGCGGCGTGGATCGAGCGGGAGCGCGCCTTCTTCGCCAGGGCGGCCTGAGGTGGCCGAGCACCGCGCGACGGTCGAGTGGCGCGCGGCGGGCGGTGCCTTCCGGGACAATCGCTACAGCCGCGCCCACCGCCTGCGCTTCGACGGCGGTGCGGATGTTCCCGCCTCGGCCTCGCCCCAGGTCGTGCCCGAGCCGCTGTCCGACCCCGCCGGCGTCGATCCGGAGGAGATGCTGATCGCCTCCGCGGCGTCCTGCCACATGCTCTGGTTCCTTGATCTTGCCCGCCAGGCGGGACTCGAGGTCGCCGCTTATCGCGACGAGGCGACCGGAACGCTCGGCCGCGGCGCCGACGGCCGCGTCGCCATCAGCCGCATCGTCCTGCGGCCGAAGATCGAATTCTCCGGCGACTCGCCGGACGCCGCCACGCTGGGGCGCCTCCACCACGACGCCCACGAGCGCTGTTTCATCGCCAACTCGCTGAAGACCGAGATCCTCGTCGAGCCCGCGTGAGGGGCTCTGGGACGCGGCGGGGCGCGTCGACGGACTCGAACGGAACGGCCGAGATCAGCCGACCGGTGCCGGCGCCGGTGCGGCGGCCGCCTTCTCCGCTTCCGCGCGCGCGCGATTGGTGTCGCTGCGGTGGGCACGGGCGGCCATCGCCTCCCAGGCCTCGGCGGCCCTGAGGCAGCGCTCGCGGACGTTGGCGAGATTGGTGGCGCCCGCTTCCTTGCGCGCATCCTCGGCGCGGGCGCGGTAGAACTCGTACTGGCTGGACATTGCTGCCTTTCGTTTCGTCTCTGGAGCGAGTCGGCGCCTAGCACGTTCGCGCCGCCGCCGCGAATCCGACACCGGCGCGCGGGGTGGGCTTTTCGGCGCGCAGCGCCTATCTGGCCGGCGCCATGATCGTCGATTTCGACCTTGCCAGGCCCGCCGCCGAGGCGCGCATCGTCGTCGCCATGTCCGGCGGCGTCGACAGCTCGGTCGTGGCGGCGCTCGCCGCCCGCTCGGGCGCCGAGGTGATCGGCGTCACCCTCCAGCTCTACGACCACGGCGCCGCCACCGGCCGCGCCAGGGCCTGCTGCGCCGGCCGCGACATCGCCGATGCGCAGGCGGTGGCGGCCCGGCTCGGCATTGCCCATTACGTGTTCGATTACGAAAGCCGCTTCCGCGACAGCGTCATCGATCGCTTCGCCGACGAATATGCGCGCGGCCGCACCCCCATCCCGTGCGTCTCGTGCAATCAGAGCGTGAAGTTCACCGACCTGTTGGGTCTCGCCCGGGAGCTCGGCGCCGACTGCCTCGCCACGGGCCATTATGTCCGTCGCCGCGTCGGGCCGAACGGACCGGAGCTGCACCGCGCCGCCGATCCGGCGCGCGACCAGAGCTACTTCCTCTTCGCCACCACCCGCGAGCAGCTCGCCTACCTCCGCTTCCCGCTCGGTGGACTACCCAAGCCGCTGGTGCGCGACATCGCCCGCGACCTCGCCCTCGCCGTCGCCGACAAGCCGGACAGCCAGGACATCTGCTTCGTGCCCAACGGCGACTATGCCGCCGTCGTGGCGAAGGTGAGGCCGGAGGCCGCGCAGCCGGGAGAGATCGTGGACGGCACGGGCCGCGTCCTCGGTCGGCACAAGGGCCTGATCCACTTCACCGTCGGTCAGCGGCGCGGCCTGGAGATCGGCGGCCAGGCCGAGCCGCTCTACGTCGTGCGGCTCGATCCGGAGACGCGCCGCGTGGTGGTCGGTCCAAAGGCGGAGCTGGCCGTCGCGGGAGCGCGGCTCTCGGGAATCAACTGGCTCGGCGAAGGCCAGCGGGATGGACTGGAAGCGAAGGTGCGCTCGATGGCGAAGCCGGCGCCGGCGCGCTTCGACGGCGACGAGCTTCGCTTCGACTCGCCCGAATTTGGCGTCGCTCCCGGCCAGGCGGCCGTGCTGTACGAGGGCACCCGCGTCCTCGGCGGCGGCTGGATCGAGGAGACGGTGCCGGCGGCCCTCACTCCGGCGTAGGGCTCGCAGGCGCGCGAGCGGTCTCTCCCTCCCGGCCTTCCAGAACGATGACGAATCGATAGGCCTGCGTAATGGCCTTGCTCCTGAAATGCGCGTAGCACCACGCCGCGATCACCCATGCGAGCCCCGCCGTCAGCAGGACCACCATCCGGCCGAGATACGCGCCCCAGGCGCCGACCAGCAGGGCGACGAGCATCAGGCTGCGGAAAAGTTTCGAATCGGCTTCGGTGCGGATCACCAGCGCGGCCGCCGTGGGATGGCCGAGCACCAGGCGCGCCCTTGCCCACTGGAAGACGTTGAGGGGAAGTTCACCGCCACGCCTGACCGCCGCCATGTCGCGATCGCATATCGCGCGCGCCGCCTCCAGACACTTGGCCGCATCGCGCCCGACCACGACCGTCGCGGCCGGTATCACCAGCTTGCGGCGAACCCAGCTGACGGACGTCCCGGGATCACCGGCAAGCGGCGATCGCAGCCCATCGTAGCCGCGGTCGAAGGAGGATGCGAAAAGCGACAGCACATGGCCGAGAACGTAGCTTCCCACCACGAAGGCGATCCAGCTCTCGGCTTCTAGGTGGGGTAGGGCCTCGAGCCGGATCCAGCCGGACAGCAGGCCGAGCGAGAAAGCGAATACGGCGCCCGGCAGCAGGACCGAGAAAAAATCGGAGATGCCGATGAAGAATTTCTGTGGCTCAGGCATGCGCTTCCCCCGGAGCTCAGACCATTTCCGGCCTTGTACCACCGCCGCGAGAGGCACGGTAGCCGCCTCCCCGGAGAGTGAGGCGGAGGACGCTTGTCTCTGAACCTATGATCTACATCATTCGGCCGCCTCTGGTCGCCTCGCCAAAAGGTGCTAGGCTGCACGTCGCCGCACCGGGGGCGGCGTGTGCGGGGGACGGGGTGAAGCGGCTCGTTGCGATCGACCTGCCGAGGCGGCTGGCGGCGCGTGTGCCGAGGCCGCTGACGGAAGTGCTGACCGGCGCGGCGATGGTCGTGCTGGTCGGCGGTGCGCGCACGCTGCTCAACCCGCTGATCGGGGAGGGCGTGCCCTTCGCCTTCACCTTTCTCGGGATCGTCCTTGCAACCCTGCTCGCCGGCTGGCGGGCCGGCGCAGTGGCCCTCGTCCTCGGAATCCTCCTGGTCTGGTATTTCATCCTCCCCGAGCGCGGCAGCTTCACGCTCGCGGATCCGGAAATGATCTGGTGGATCGTGCTGACCGCGGGCACGCAGGCGCTGATCGTCTTCTCCCTGGGAGTCTACCAGGCGGAGATGCGGCGGGGGCAGAACGAGCGGACGCGGCGGATCAACTTCCTCGGCCACGCCCTGCGAGAGATGGATCACCGCACCCGCAACAATTTCCAGATCGTCACCAGCCTGCTCCAGCTCCAAGCGAATCGCTCCGCGAGCGACGAGGTCAAGGTGGCGCTGCGCGAGGCGGGTGAGCGTCTGCAGGCAGTGGCGGCGGTCTATGCCGCGCTGGCGCCCAGCAGCCAGGGCCTCGCCGCGGTGCGGCTGCAGGACCAGCTCGAGGAAATTTGCAGCCAGATCCGCCGCGGCATCCTCCCCGACGGCATCGTGCTCACGACCGACCTGGAGCCGATCCTGGTGCCGCACGAGACCGCCGTCGCGATCGGGATCATCGTCAACGAGCTCGTCACCAACGCCTGCAAGCATGCTTTTCCCCAAGGCGGGGGATCGATCGTCGTGCGCTGCGCCCGCGACGGGGACGCCGCCCGCGTGGAGGTCGCGGACGACGGCCGGGGCATGCCGACCGGCGCGGCGCGCAGAACGGGCCTTGGCACGCGCCTGGTCGGTGCCTTCGTCCAGCGCGTGCGCGGCGCCAGCGACGTCCGCTCGTCGGACGCGGGGACGGTCCACATCGTGACGGTGCCCTTGTCGGCGTGAGGCAGGTCAGCGCCGGCATCCTGCTTTACCGCCAGCGGCCGCCCCTCGAGGTGCTGCTGGTCCGTCCCGGTGGCCCGTTCTGGCGCGGCCGCGATGCCGGCGCCTGGATGATCCCCAAGGGCGGCATCGGCGAGGACGAGACGGCACTGGAGGCCGCGGTCCGGGAGTTCGAGGAGGAGCTCGGCGCCGCGCCGATCGGGACGCCGTTGGCGCTCTGCACGGTTCGTCAGAAGGGCGGCAAATGGGTCGAGGCCTTCGCGCTGGAAGGCGATTTCGACCCCGCCACGCTCGCGAGCAACGCCTTCGCGCTCGAATATCCGCCGCGTTCCGGCACCTGGCGGGAATTTCCGGAAGTCGAGGAGGCGCGCTGGTTCGGCATCGACGACGCGCGGACGATGATGCTGCCGAGCCAGCTGCCGATCCTCGATGCGCTGGAGGCCCTGCTCAGTCGGGATCGAACAGGTGCGGGTGCTGGCGGGGCTGGCAGCGCAGATACTGGTTCGGGGCCCTGACCCGTCCGCCCAGCGCCGCCGCGGCGTGCCAGGGCCAGCGCGGGTCGTAGAGCATGCCCCGGGCGAGTGCCACGGCGTCCGCGTCTCCGGTCGAGACAATCGCCTCGGCCTGCTCGAAGCCCGTGATCAGCCCCACCGCCACCACCGGAATGCCGACCGCCTGCTTGACCGCTCGGGCGAGTGGCACCTGGTAGGAGGGGCCGACCGGGATCTTCTGGGCCGGCGTCAGGCCGCCCGAGGAGACGTGGATCGCCGCGCAGCCCCGCGCTTCCAGCGTGCGGGCGAAGGCGATGGTCTGATCGACATCCCACCCGCCCTCGGCCCAGTCGGTGCCGGAGACGCGCATGCTGACCGGCCTCTCCGCCGGAAAGGCCGCCCGCACCGCGTCGAACACCTCGAGCGGGAAGCGCAGGCGATTTTCCAGGCTGCCGCCATATTCGTCCTCGCGGCGGTTGGAGAGCGGCGAGAGGAACTGGTGGAGGAGATAGCCGTGGGCACCGTGGAGCTGGATCGCGTCGAGGCCGAGCCGGGCGGCCCGCTGGGCGGCGGCCACGAAGCCGTCGCGGATGCGGGCGAGGCCGTCGCGGTCGAGCGCCTCCGGCGGGTTCTCGCCCTCCAGGAACGGTACCGCCGACGGCGCCACGGTCTGCCATCCCTGCGGCTCCGAGGGCGGGATCTGCGCGCCGCCTTCCCAAGGCACATGTGTGGAGGCCTTGCGGCCAGCATGGCCGAGCTGGATGCCGACCGGGATGTCGGACCACCGCCGCACGCTCTCCAGCACCCGCGCCAGAGCCGTCTCGTTGGCGTCTGACCACAAGCCCAGGTCGTCCGGCGAGATGCGCCCCTCCGGCGTCACAGCCGTCGCCTCGAGCATCAGCAGGGCCGCGCCCGACAGAGCTAGGTTGCCGAGGTGGATGAGGTGCCAGTCGGTGGCGCTGCCTTCCCCGTCGGCGGAATATTGGCACATCGGCGCGATGACGATGCGGTTCGAAAGGGTGAGGCCGCCGACGGCGAGCGGAGCGAAGAGGGCGCTGGACATCGGGGGCAGTTAGGGCCCGAAGGCCGGCTTACAAGTGGAAGGTGCCTTCGATCACGGTGACGCAACGGCCGCCGAGGACGACCCGTTCCCCGGCGCGGCGGCAGCGCACCGTCCCGCCGCGTCGGCTCGCCTGCCAGGCGGTGAAGCTGTCGCGCCCCAGCCGCTCGGACCAGAAGGGGGTGAGGGCGGCGTGGGCGGAGCCGGTCACCGGATCTTCGTCGACTCCCCAGGCGGGGACGAACACGCGGCTGGCGACGTCGTGACCGCCCTCGCAGCGGGCGGTGACGATCGCCATCAGGTCGATCTTCCGGAGGGCCGCCATGTCCGGCGCGCAGGCCCGCACCGCCGCCGCGTCGGGAAGCAGGATGACGGCGGTCGCTTCCGTCCCCTTGTAGCTGACGTAGGTCTCCGCCGTCGGCGTGCCGAGCGCGTCGAGCAGGCCCGGATAGTCCTCGCGCCGGACCAGGGTCTCGGGGAGGTCGAGCGTCAGCGCGTCGCCGTCGCGCCCGACTTCGAGGATGCCGGAGCGGACGGTGCGGAAGCGGATCCGCTCGCCCTCGATCAGCACGTGGCCGCTCGCGAGGGTCGCATGGCCGCACAGCGCGACTTCGGTCGTCGGCGTGAACCAGCGCAGCTCGTAATCCGCCTCGGCGTCGGCGCAGGGGACGGTGAAGGCGGTCTCGGAGAGGTTGTTCTCGGCCGCGATGGCCTGCATCGTCGCCTCCGGCAGCCACGTCTCGAGCGGCATCACCGCGGCCGGGTTGCCGGAGAAGGGCCGGTCGGCGAAGGCGTCGACCTGGACGATGCGATAGGCGGTCATGTCTCCTCCTGGACCTGGCTGAGGAGGTCGGTCTCGACGAGGGCGTTCCCGGGATGGTCGACATGGCCTTCGGGATCGGGGTGGATCAGCACCTCGCAGCCGGGGAATTCGGCCTCGAGCTTGTGCTCGACCTCGTCCATCACCTTGTGGACCTCGGCGACGGTCATGTTCGGGTCGACCCAGACGTGGAACTGGACGAAGTCGTGCATGCCGCTCGAGCGCGTCCGGAGGTCGTGGAGGCCCTTCAGCTCCGGATGGCGGGCGGCGACCTCGATGAAGCGGCGGCGCTTCTCCTCGGGCCACTCCTTGTCCATCAGCTGGTCGATGGCGCGGCTGGATGCCTTCCAGGCCCCCCAGGCGAGCCACAGAGCGATCGCGAAGCCGAACACCGGGTCCGCGCCGGTGAGGCCGAGATATTGTTCGGCCACCAGCGCGACGATGACCGAGCCGTTGAGCAGCAGATCGCTCTGGTAGTGGACATAGTCGGTCTCGATCGCGACGGAACCGGTGCTGGCGATCACCCGGCGCTGGTAGGCGACGAGGAGCAGGGTCGCGGCGATGGCGAGGATCGAGACGGCGATGCCGTATTCGGCATGCGCGGTCACCTCGCCATGGACGAGGCGGTCGACCGCCCGCCAGCCGATGCCGACGGCGGAGAAGGTGATGATGCCGACCTGGAACAGGGCCGCGAGCGCTTCCGCCTTGCCGTGGCCGAACCGGTGGTCGCGGTCGGCCGGCGTCGCGGCGAGCCGGACGCCGTAGAGGGTGATCAGCGAGGCGATCAGGTCGAGGCCGGTATCGGCGAGCGAGCCGAGCATTGCGATCGACCCGGTCCGCCACGCGGCATAGCCCTTGAGCAGGAGCAGGAAGGTCGCCATCGACACGCTGGCAAGCGCCGCCCGGCGCGTCAGGTCGGCGTGAGCCTGGTGGCGGGCGTGGACATCGCTCACGGGTAGAGCAGCCCGTCGCGCCACCCGCCGCCGTCGCGGGTGAACAGGCGCCGCTCGTGGAGCCGATGGGGCCGGTCGGTCCAGAATTCGATCCGCTCGGCGACCAGGCGCCAGCCCGACCAGCGCGCCGGCCGCGGCACCTCCTGTCCCTCGAAGCGGGCGCGGACGGCTTCGTAGCGGGCCTCGAAGGCGGCGCGGGAGTCGAGCGGGCGGGATTGATCCGAAGCCCAGGCGCCGAGCTGGGAATCGCGGCCGCGGCTGGCGAAATAGGCGTCGGCTTCCCCCTCGCTCACTGCTTCGACCCGCCCCTCGATCCGCACCTGCCGCCGCAGCGACTTCCAGTGGAAGAGCAAAGCCGCGCGGGGACTGGCGGCGAGCTCGGCGCCCTTGCGGCTGTCGAGGTTGGTATAGAAGAGGAAGCCGCGAGGATCGTGGCCCTTCATCAGCACCATCCGGACGGACGGACGGCCGTCGGCGTCGACGGTGGCGAGGGCCATCGCCGTCGGGTCGTTCGGCTCCGCCTCCCGCGCCTCGGTGAGCCAGGCGTCGAACAGCGCGTCGGGGTCGTCGGCCATGCCGGCCCTTTGCCGCCGCGAAGCCGCCGGCACAAGCGTCGATGCGGCCCCGTCAGGAGACGAAGGGCCGCTCGCCGAGCGGGACGACCGTCCGCCCCCAGGTGGCGTTGGTGACGAGGCCGAAGCTGCCGTACATCGCCATGAGCCCGGTCAGCAGGCCGAGCCACCCGCCTGCCTGGGTAAGGCCGGGCTGCTTCATGATCGCGCCGAGGCCGAGCAGGGCGAAGGTGATCCACAGCGCAAGGAAGATCAGGAACAGGATCTTCGGCAGCCGGAAGGTGGCGATCCAGAGATAGAAAGTGAGCAGGCCCCACAGCAGCAGCGCGACGCCCACCGTCGGCCCCGGCTGGGAGAGATCGACGATTCCGGTCTTGGCGAAGATGAGGAGGAACGCAAACCACCACCAGAAGGCGCCGTAGGAGAGGAAGGCGGTGGTGCCGAAGGTGTTGCCGAGGCGGAATTCCATGAGGCCCGCGACGATCTGGATGAGGCCGCCATAAGCGAGCGCCAGCGGCACGACCACGCCTTCCCCGCCGACGGGGAGCAGGCCTGCGTTGATCAGGCTGAGCAGGACCGTCGTCAGCCCGAAGCCGACGAGGCCAAGGGCGGCGGGATTGGCGGGCGCCGGATCGATATCGGCCATGTGAGTGTCCCCCCTGTCGATGCGAGGGCAGGCTGGCCGCCAAGGCGGCGGCGTGTCAAGCGGGACCCTCGTCGCGAGTTCGCTCTCTTCGCACCGAGGCCTAAAGCCGTTCGGGCTGAGCCTGTCGAAGCCCTGCTTTTCTTGTCTGGAGCTGGAGCGAAGGACAGGGCTTCGACAAGCTCAGCCCGAACGGTTTCCCGAAATCCCGTGGTCGAGCCTAAATCCCGCAGCGGCGGCGGAAATCGGCGACGGCGGCGGCGCGGGCCGCGAGGCTGGCGCGAGTCGCATGCAGGGCGGGTGCCGGCTTCAGCAGCGCGTCGAGCTCGCGGAGCAGGTCCGCCTTGCCGAGCGGCTTGCGCCACGCCCATTCGTTGCGGTTGTGGAAAGGCGCGGCGTCCGCTGTGCAGGTGGCGTCGCAGGCGACGCGATGGAAGCCGCGCTTCGTCCAGTGGCTGTCCGGCAGCTCGCCGGCCATGCCCTCGCGGTCGTCGTCATATTCGCGCGCGTAGAAGCGGTCGGAATGTGGCACGCAGCGGTAGCTTGCCGTCAGCAGCGGCGCCTCGCCGCCTTCGCCGAGGATCAGCGCGACATAGCCGTCTTCGACGGCGACCTTCGATACCAGGACGGTCGCCGGTACCGCCGCGAGCGCGGTGGTGGACAAGGCGAGAGCGGCCAGAGCGATCTTCGTCATGACGTTCCCCCAACTGCCGAGACCCGCTCGATAGCAGAGCCCTTTCCTTCAGCCGAGCTTGAACAGCGCGCGCTCCGCGTCGACGGCGTCGCGGATGAAGCGGACCACCGCCCGGATCCGCGCCAGCTCGGCGAGGTCCTGGTGGACGATGAGCCAGAGGCTGCGGGTCAGCGCGATCGCGTCCGGCAGGATGCGGACCAGCCGCGCATCGCCGGCGGCAAGGAAGGCCGGGAGGACGCAGAGGCCCGCGCCGGCGACGGTGGCGCGCAGCTGGGCGACGAGGTTCGAGCTTTCGAGGGCGGTGCACCCCTCCGGCGCGACCTGACGGACGAAATCGAGCTCCGGGAAGTGGAGCAGGTCTTCTATGTAGGTGACGAAGCGATGACCCTTGAGGTCGACGGCGCCGGCTATGGGCGGGTGAGCCGCGAGATAGGTGGGGGCCGCGTAGAGGCCGAGATCGTAATCGATGAGGCGGCTGACGGTGAGCCGACCGTCCTGCGGCCGGGAGACCGAGATCACCACGTCGGCGTCGCGCTTCGCCAGGCTGAACGTGGCGGCCGCGGCGACGAGCTGGACGCGCAGCTGCGGCCAGGTCTCGGTGAGGCGGCCGATGCGCGGGGCGAGGAACCAGCTGCCGAAGCCCTCGGGCGAGCCGATGCGGACGGTCCCGGCGACGTTCGCCGCGGTGCCGCCGACCGTTTCGGCCGCGCCGATCGCGAGCCGCTCCATCTCCTCGGCCATCGGCACCAGCCGCGTGCCTTGCTCGGTCAGCGTGTAACCGGTTGGCGCCCGATCGAAGAGCTTGGCCCCGAGGCCATGCTCGAGCGCGGCGATCCGCCGCGACAGCGTCGAATGGTCTAGTCCCAGGCGGGTGGCGGCGGCCGTCAGCCGACCCGTCCGGGCGACGGCGAGGAAGGCGCGCAGATCGTTCCAGTCGAAGTCGGCCATCGCGGCGCCTCCCGGGAGGTATGCGGAAATCCGCACAACGATTTCGGCATCTTCCCGATGGAACCGTGCCGCTGCTTATGAGAGAGGGGATCACCCCATTCAAGAGGAAGCCACCCATGTTCACGGCTGAAGCAGCCGCGGGCCACGCCGAGCTAGAGTGCAGCGCTGCGCCGCAGAATGAGCATTTCCGCACGCCCACGGATCCGGAAGCCGGCTGGGCCGCGCGCAACCCGGACCGGGCGATGCTGTTCCTCTTCGTTACCCCCCGCGAATGCGGCGCGGTCGAGGAGCTGATGGCGCTGTAGGCGCCGCGGACGCCAATCGGTCTCCGGTTACCGCGGCGAAGGCCGGGGTCTCCCTGGGGGAGGCGCCGGCGCCCTTTCGGGGACGAGGTCCCCGCTTCCGCCGGGCCGCCGACTGTTGCTAAGGGCGGGCATGGCCGAGACTCCGACAAACCCCGTCTTCAAGCTCCCCGAGAGCATCCCCAGCCCATCCGAAATCGCCGACGCCTGGAGCCAGGTCGTCGCCAATGCGATCAAGCTTGCCGGAACGACGGTCGAGCGCGCCGCCGATCCGCACGCGCCGCAGGCCTACGACCCCGCCGCGCCGGCGCGCGCGTTCGGCGCGTTTGCCGCCCACCTTTTCACCCACCCGCACGAGTTGGTCCGCGCCCAGCAGAAGGCCGCCGCCGACTGGATGGCGCTGTGGGGCCAGGCGGCCGCCCGCGCCGCCGGCGCGAAGCCCGAGCCGGTCGCGGAGCCGCAGCGGGGCGACCGCCGGTTCAGCGACCCCGCCTGGTCGGACGAGCCGGTCTTCGATTACCTGAAGCAGGCCTATCTGCTGACCGCGCGGCGGGCGATGGAGCTGGTCGAAGGCTCCGACCTCGACGCGGCGACGCGGACCCGGGTCGAATTCTTCACCCAGCAATATCTGAACGCCTTGTCGCCCGCGAACTTCGCCTTTTCGAACCCGGAGGCGATCCGGCGGGCGATCGACACCGGATCGATCAGCCTTCTCTCGGGCCTCGCCAACCTGCTCGCCGACGCCGCCGAGGATGGCGGGCTGGTGCGCCGGCGGGCCGAACGCGAGTTCGAGCTCGGGGTCGACATCGCGGCGACTCCTGGGAGCGTGGTCTTCCAGAACGAACTGATGCAGCTCATCCAATATGCGCCGGCGACGGACGAAGTGTACCGGCGGCCGGTCCTCTACGTGCCGCCGCTCGTCAACAAATATTATCTGCTCGACCTCCAGCCCAAATCGAGCCTGATCCGCTGGCTCGTCGAGCAGGGCCATACCGTGTTCGTCATCTCCTGGGTCAATCCGGGCCCGGACCTCGCCGACAAGGACATCGAAGACTATATCGCGCTCGGCCCGGTGGCCGCGCTCGATGCGATCGAGCGGGCGACGGGCGAGCGCAGCGTCGACCTGTTCGGCTTCTGCATGGGCGGGACGCTCGTCGGCATTGCCCTCGCGTGGCTCGCGGCGAAGGGTCAGGGCGACCGCGTCGCTTCGGCGACCACTATCGGCACCCTGTTCGACTTCTCCGAGCTCGGCACCTGGGCGACCTTCACCGAGCCCGAGCAGCTGCGCGCCATGGAGCGGCATCTGCTCCACAAGGGCTTCATGGCCGCGCAGGACCTCCAGGCGCTCTTCTCGGCGGTCCGGGCGAACGACCTCATCTGGTCGTCGGTGGTCAACCACTATCTGCTCGACAAGGAGGCGCCGCCCTCCGACATCCTCTACTGGTTCGCCGACGGCGCCCACATCCCGCGCGCTTTCCTGCTCAGCTGGGCCCACGACATCCTGCGCGACAATGCGTTGACGCGGGCCGGCGCGCTGCAGCTCGGCGGCGTGCCGATCGACCTCGGCGCGGTGAAGACGCCGCTCACCGCCATCAGCCTCAAGGACGACCACGTCTCCGCCTGGAACGCCACCTATGAAAGCGCGAGGCTGTTCGGCGGCCCAGTGCGCTTCCTGTTGGGCGGCAGCGGCCACAATGCCGGCGTCATCAACCCGCCCGCGGCGAACAAGCACGGCTACTGGGTCAACGACGCCCTGCCGGAGACGCCGGAAGCCTGGCTGGAAGGCGCCGAGAAGCGCGACGGCAGCTGGTGGCCCTATTGGCAGGGCCTGCTCAGCGAGGGCGGCAAGGGGGAGAAGGTCCCGGCGCGGGTGCCCGGCGCGGGTGGGCTCAAGGCAATCGAGCCGGCGCCCGGGAGCTACGTGCGGAATCGCGGATAGGTCGCGCAGCAGGGAAGGCGGCAAGAGTCGCTGACAACTCCCTCTCCCCGCCGGGAAGAGGGCATATTGCCGTCGCTCGACCGGCGCGGTCTATTTCGGCTTGCGGAACCGGTAGATGAACTGGTCGGTCTTGCCGCGGATGCCGGTTTCGATGACGCGTTGGCTGTGGTCGTCGGCCGCGTGGCGGAGGAGGGGGCTTTCGGCCTCGAAGCGGAAGCCGGCGGCTTCGACTTCCTGGCGCACCGTCGCCCCCTCGATGCGGTGGAGGGTGTTGGTGACGGTGGCGCCGACGCCCTTGCCCGCTTCATGGTCGACGATGAAATAGGTGCCGCCGGGCTTCAGCGCCTTGAAGGCGGCGGCGTTGATGATCCCCGCCGCGTCCCGGTCGCCGACTTTGACGTTTTTGAAGTCGTGATAGTTGAGCGTGGTCCAGACCATGTCGACCGGCTCCGGCACGGCGATGGTGCCGGGCGGCGAGACCGCGATCTTCACGTTGGGCTTGGCATCCGCGATCGCTTTGAGCGCCGGCGTCTCCTGACGGGCGATCGCGTAGACCACGCCCTTGGGGCCGACGGCGCCGGAGAGGATGCGCGTGAAATAGCCGCCGCCGGGGGCGAGCTCGGCGATCTTGGCGCCGGGTCTGACGCCGGCGAAGGCGACGACTTCGGCGGGCCTGCGGTCGGCGTCGCGGGCCTTGTCGGCATCCGGCCGCGCCGAGTCGGCGAGGACGGCCCTCCAGTCCGTCTTCGGCGAAGCGACCGCCGCCGCGCAGGCGAGCGCCGTCGCGCCCAGGGCCGCCAGGGACGTGATCCGCATAAATTCTCCTCTTCCTGTCGTTGCGCAGGCGTTACCACGCCGGCGGCTTCCATAACAACGACGCGTCTGCCATCCCCGGGCGGGAGATGGGCGAGAGGGTGACGATCTCCGGCGGCTGCCATTGCCGCGCCGTGCGGTTCGAGGCCGATGTGCCGCGGGCGGTGGAGGCGCTTTCCTGCAACTGCTCGATCTGCGCGGCGACGGGGTTCCTGCACCTCATCGTGCCGCACGGCGATTTCCGCCTGCTCTCGGGCGAGGATGCCTTGACCAGCTACCGCTTCGGCACCGGGGCGGCGAACCACCTGTTCTGCGCGGTCTGCGGCATCAAGAGCTTCTACCAGCCGCGCTCGCACCCGCATGCCTGGAGCGTGAACGTGAATGCGCTTGACGAGCCCGGTTCGCTCGTCGTGACGGTCACCCCGTTCGACGGCCGCAACTGGGAGCAGGCCAAGGCGGCGCTGGACGGCTGAGCGGAACGGGGCGCGGCCGCCGCGGTTGTCGCGTGGTAAGGGAGCGCCATGCCGGACTTAGCCGCGCTCAGGGAGAGGATGGTCGAGGAGCAGCTCCGCGGCCGTGGCATCGCCGACCGCCGCCTTCTCGACGCCTTCCGCGCGGTGCCGCGCGAGCTGTTCGTGCCCGAGGCGGAGCGCGACTTCGCCTACGCGGATGGGCCGCTGCCGATCGCCGCGGGTCAGACCATCTCGCAGCCCTATATCGTCGCGCTGATGATCGAGGCGGCGCGGGTGCGCCCGGGCGCGCGCGTGCTCGAGATCGGCGCCGGCTCGGGCTACGCGGCGGCGGTTCTCAGCCGGATCGCCGACCAGGTCGTGGCGGTCGAGCGGCACGCCGAGCTCGCCGCCGCGGCGCGGGAGCGGCTCGCCGCGCTCGGTTACGGCAACGTCCGCGTCGTCGCGGCCGACGGCAGCGCCGGCCTCCCGGACGAGGGCCCGTTCGAGGCGATCCTCGCCGCCGCCAGCGGCCGCCACGTTCCGCAAGCGCTCGTCGACCAGCTCGCCGTCGGCGGCATTCTCGTCATGCCGCTCGGCGAACCCGACACCGTCCAGACCCTCGTCAAGGTGACCCGCACGTCCGAAACCGATACCGAGCGGGAGGATCTCGGCCCCGTCCGTTTCGTGCCGCTCATCGGCGAGGAAGGCTGGCGCGAACCGGCCGGGGCTGACCCGCTCCCGGCGCTGATCGCCGCCGCGGCCGAGCCGCTGCCCGACCTCGCGAGCGCTGCCTTCGGGGCGGTGTTCGACCGATTCGGCGACGCGCGGGTGGTGCTGCTCGGCGAGGCGAGCCACGGCACCAGCGAATTCTACCGCGCCCGCGCCGCGATCACCCGACGGCTGATCGAGGAGCACGGCTTCTCGATCGTCGCCGTCGAGGCCGACTGGCCGGACGCCGCGACGATCGACCGCTACGTCCGCCACCGCGCCCGCCGCGAGGGCGAGGACGCGGCATTCGAGCGCTTCCCGACCTGGATGTGGCGCAACGAGGAGGTCGACGCCTTCATCCGCTGGCTGCGGCGCCGCAACGAGGGGCGCGCCTACGAGGCCATGGCCGGCTTCTACGGCCTCGACCTCTACAATCTGGGCGGCTCGATCCGCGCCGTGCTCGATTTCCTGGCGGAAGCGGATCCGGAAGCGGCGAAGCTGGCGAAGCGGCGCTACGCCTGCCTCGCCCCGTGGAGCCGGGACCCGGCGGCTTATGGGCGCCTGGCGATCAGCGAGGGTTATGGCCGCTGCGAGGCCGGCGCCGTCCAGATGCTCAAGGCGCTGCTCGACCGTCGCATGGACTGCCTGGGCGAGGAATGCGACGAGTGGCTCGACGCCGCCGCCAACGCCCGGCTGATCGCCAATGCCGAACGTTATTACCGGGTCATGTACGAAGGCGCGGCGGAGAGCTGGAACCTGCGCGATACGCACATGTTCGAGACGCTTTGCCAGATCCTCGACGCGAAGGGGCCCGGCGCGAAGGCGGTGGTCTGGGCCCACAACAGCCATGTCGGCAACGCCCGCTTCACGGAAATGGGCGAAGTGCGCGAAGAGGTCAATATTGGCCAACTCGCCAAGCAGAAGTTCGGAGAGCAGGCGCGGCTGATCGGCTTCGGCACCCATACGGGCACCGTCGCCGCCGCCGACGACTGGGACGAGCCGATGGCGGTGAAGCAGGTGCGGCCGTCGCTTCCCGACAGCTACGAGCGGATGTGCCACGACGCGGGCGTGCCGCGCTTCCTTCTCGACCTGAGGCAGGAGAGGATCCCCGCCGAGCTGGAGCAGGCGCTGATGCGCCCGCGCCTCGAGCGGTTCATCGGCGTCATCTACCGGCCGGAGACCGAACGCTGGAGCCATTATGCCGAAGCGACCCTGCCGCGGCAGTTCGACGCCTGGGTCTGGTTCGACGAAACCGAGGCCGTGCGCCCGCTCGCGGGCGAGCAACGCCCCGGCGACGACGCGACCTATCCGTTCGGTTTGTAACGGAACGCAGACTCGCCCCGCCGGTTTAACCCGTATCAAGTAACGGGAGTACCGAAGATGGGCGAGATCAAGGACCGCATCAAAGGCAATATCAACCAGGCCGTCGGCGGCATGAAGCAGCAGAGCGACGACCCCGCCGTGCGCGAGGAAGGCGACGCCCAGAAGCTGAAGGGCACCGGCCAGGACCTCAAGGGCAAGGTCAAGGGCATCATCAACGGGCTGTGAGCGCGTGGCAGGGGACACGTACTCGTACGTGTCCCCATTCCTCGCCCCGGACTAAAGGGACTCGTACAAGTACATGTCCCTACCTCTCCGTCCGCTGTGGGATGTCCTCGCCTTCGCCGAAGAATTCCAGCGCGGCGGAGTTGAGGCAGTAGCGCAGGCCCGTCGGCGGCGGGCCGTCGGGGAAGACGTGGCCCAAATGGCCGTCGCAGCGGGCGCAGCGTATCTCGGTGCGGACCATGCCGTGGCTGCGGTCGACGATCTCGCTGATGTGGTCGGTGTCGAATGGCCGGGTGAAGCTCGGCCAGCCGGTGCCGCTCTCGAACTTCCCCTCGGACCGAAACAGCGGCAGGCCGCAGAGGCGGCAGGCATAGAGGCCGGCCGCCTTGTTGTTGAGCAAGGTGCCGCAGAACGGCCTTTCCGTGCCATGGTCGAGGATCACCTGCCGCTCCTCGGGCGTCAGCGCCCGCGCATAAGCCTCGCGCGTCTCTGGGCTCAGCGGGGTGAGGTCGTAGCCGGAGCGGGATTTGGCGGCGGCCGTCATGTGCGTCTCCTTCATCGGAGCCGCATGTAGTGCGTGCACGCCGGCGCTCAACCGGCGCGCGGCCTCCAGGCGGCCATCACCCGCTCGGTCATCGCCGCGCAATCGGCCCCGGCGAACGGGAAGGTGCCGGTCAGCGCCGCCTTCACGTCCGGCGCGAGCGCCTGCTGAAGCCGACGGCGGGCGCGCAGGTGGCGCGTTTTGACGGTCGCGGGGAGGATGGCAAGCGCCTCGGCCGTGTCCTCGACGCTCAATCCCTCGACGTCGCGCAGCACGAACACTTGGCGGAAGGCATCGGGGAGGGCGGCGATCGCCTGTTCGAGCAGCGCTCGCAACTGCGCCTGGGCGAGGGCGGCGTCGGGCGCCGGGGAGGAGGACGAGCCGCGCATCAGCTTCTCCCGATATTCGTCGAGGTGGACGACCGAGCCCGCGTCGAGACGGGCGCGGCGACGGGTGGCGGCGCGGGCGCGGCCCACCGCCTCGTTGATGACGATGCGGGTCAGCCAGGTGGAGAGAGCCGAGCGCCCTTCGAACGTGCCGATCGCGGCGAACGCGCGCGCATAAGCGGCCTGCACCGCATCCTCGGCCTCTTCGCGATTCCTGAGCACCGACCAGGCGGCGCGGAACAGGCGCTGGTTGTTGCGTTCGGTGACGAGCCGGGCGGCGGCGCCGTCGCCGGCGGCGATCCGCGCGGCGAGGGCGGTGTCGCAGAGGGCGTGGAGGTCGAGAAGGGCAGTTGCGGCCATGGTCGTCCTCTCCGAAGCTAGCGGCGGCCGCCGATCGATTCCACATGGTCGCGGCGGACATGTCCGTTGGATGCCGCGGCCGCGAACGGGTTCCCGACGGACGGGCCGTTCCTTCGGGCGGGCCCGTCGGCTAGGGCGCCGGCATGGCGATCAGGACGGCGTTGATCGGGCGGGGCCTGGGCGGGAGCGTGTTCCATGCGCCGCTGGTCCGCGCCTGCGCGGGCCTCGAGCTGACGCGCTGGGTCGGGGCCGCCGACGCGCAAGCGGCCGCGACCGCGCCGGACGTCGAGCTGGTCGTGATCGCGACGCCCAATGCATTCCATTTTCCGCTGGCGCGGGCGGCGCTGGAGGCGGGCAAGCATGTCGTCGTCGACAAGCCGTTTACCGTCACGCTGTCAGAGGCGGACGGACTGATCGCGCTGGCGGCGGCGCGGAAGCGGGTGCTCACCGTCTTCCACAACCGGCGCTGGGACGGGGATTTCCTGACCGTGCGCAAGCTGCTGCCGCGGCTGGGCACGGTGCGGCTGTTCGAGGCGCATTGGGACCGGTTCCGGCCGGCGATCAAGCCCGGATGGCGCGAGGTCCCGGCCGAGGGGGCGGGCTTGCTCGCCGACCTCGGGCCGCATCTGGTCGACCAGGCGCTGCTGCTGCTCGGGACGCCGGAGGCGCTCTCTGCGGAGCTGCTGGCGCAGCGGCCGGAGGCCCGGGTCGACGACTATTTCGAGCTGCGGCTCCATTATGGAACGACGCGGGCGGTGCTCGGCGCCTCGACCCTCGTCGCCGCTCCGCGACCGCGCTTTGCCGTGCACGGCGATGGCGGGAGCTTCGTCAAGCACGGCCTCGACCCGCAGGAGGCGGCGCTGAAGGCCGGCGCCGACCCGCGGGACGCCGGGCTGGATCCCATGACGGGCACGCTGACCCTGGCGGACGGCGCCTGCGAGCCGGTGCCGGGGGAGCCCGGCAATTACCTCGCTTTCTACGAGGCGGTAGGCGCGGCGGTGCGCGGCGAGGGGCCCGTGCCGGTCGACCCCGCCGACGCGCGCGAGGGGCTGCGGATCCTCGAGCTCGCCCGCACGTCGGCGCGGGCGGGGCGGGTCGTGCCGGTCTAGGGGCGCCAGTTCCCGGGCAGGGTGCGCGCGGGCACCCGCACGGTGACGGTTTCGCCGATGTCGCGCGCCGACTTGCCGAGCATCACCCGATACTCTCCGCCTGCGATATGCCACTGCCCGCGCGAGAAGGTGGCGAGGAGGCGCGGGTCGATCGTCACCGCGAGGGCTTGCGAAGCGCCGGGCGCGAGGGCGACCTTGCTGAAGCCGGCGAGGCGCTTGGGCGCTTCCCAGCCCGCGCCGGCCGGGCCCGCGACATAGACTTGCGGAACGTCGCTTCCCGCCCGGCTCCCGGCGTTGCGGACGCGGAAGCTGACGGCGATGCGGCCGTCCCGCAGCGTCGCGGTGAGCCCGCCATGCGCGAACGTCGTGTAGGAGAGGCCATGGCCGAAGGAATAGAGCGGGTCGAGATGCCTTGCGTCGAACCACTTGTAGCCGACGGCGGCGCCTTCGCTGTAGTCGATGGCGAACGGCTCGCCCTCGCGAAGGCCGCCGCCCGGGAGCGCCGGGCGGGGGAGCTGGCTCTCGTCGCGGGCGAAGGTGACCGGGAGGCGGCCGGAGGGGTTGGCGCGGCCGGTCAGGAGGTTGGCGATCGCCTCGCCGCCGGCCGTGCCCGGATACCAGGCTTCGAGGATGGCGCCGACGCGGCCCGCCCAGGGAAGGGCGACCGGGCCGCCGGTCTCGAGCACCGCGACCGTCTTCGGGTTGGCGGCGGCAACGGCCTCGACGAGGGCGTCCTGGTTGCCGGAGAGACGATAGGGGACGTCGAACGCCTCGCCCGCCCATTGCGTCAGGAAGACGAGAGCGACGTCGGCGCCCCGCGCGGCGGCCGCGGCCGCGGCGGGGTCGCCGCCGTCGACATAGCTGATGTCGGCGCCGGGCATGAGCGCCTTCAGCGCGCGGAGCGGCGCGCTCGGATAGTACATGACTGGCCCGGGCCAGCCGGTCGGGGCGAGGCCGGGGACGGCATTGCCGCCGACCGGATAGACCAGCGACGAGCCGCCGCCGGCGAGCACCCCGGCGTCGGCATGGCCGCCGATGACGACGATCCGCTTCGCGTGCGGCGAGAGGGGAAGGACATTGTGCTCGTTCTTGAGCAGCACCGCGCCTTCCTCGGCGTCGGTGCGGCTGACCGCGGCGTGGGCGGCGAGGTCGATCGGGCCGGGTGCGACGGGACGATCGAACAGGCCATGGGCGAACATCGCCCGCAGGATCCGGCCGGCCATGGCATCGAGCCGCGCCTTGGGGACGCGGCCGGCGGCGATGGCGGCCTTGAGCGGCGCGCCGAAATAGGGCTCCTTGTCGAACGGGAAACCGCTGTCCTGGTCGAGGCCGGCACTGGCGGCGGCCTCGGTGCTGTGGGTTGCGCCCCAGTCCGACATGACGAATCCCTTCGCGCCGAAATCGCCGCGCAGCACGTCGATCAGCAGCCAGCGATTCTCGCAGGCATGGGTGCCGTTCACCTGGTTGTACGAGCACATGATCGAGCCCGGGTCCGACCGCTCGATCGCGAACTGGAAGGCGAGCAGGTCCGACATGCGCGCCGCCTCCGGCGCGATGCGGGCGTCATGATAGTCGCGCCCCGTCTCGAGGTCGTTGAGGGCGTAATGCTTGACGGTCGAGATGATCGCATTCGACTGGATGCCCGCAATCTGGGCGCCGACCATCGTCCCGGCCAGCAAAGGGTCCTCGCCGCCATATTCGAAATTGCGGCCGTTCCTGGGGTCGCGCACGAGGTCGACGCCGCCGGCGAGCATCACGTTGAAGCCCGACGCGCGCGCTTCGGCCCCGATCATCCGCCCGCCGGCGAAAGCGGTGACGGGGTTCCAGGTGGCGGCGGTCGCCATGCCGGAGGGCAGGGCGGTGCGCTCGCGCTTGTGCCTGGCGCCGCCCTGGCTGGCGACGCCGACGCCCGCGTCGGTCTGCCATTGCGGGGGGATGCCGAGCCGCGGAATGCCGGGTACGTGGCCGGCGGCGCCCTCGCGCCCGCCCGCCGGCATCGTGTAGCTCTTGGGCGGGAAATCGATCGAGAAATAGCCGAAGACGAGGGTCAGCTTCTCGTCCTCGGTCATGGTCGGCAGGAGCAAGGCGACGCGCCGATCGGGCGAAAGCGTCGGGTTCATCCATGGCCGCGCCGCGGCGGCCGGCGCGTTGCGGGGCGGCGCGAAGGACGAGGCGGCGGCAGGGGCGAGCAGGGAAGCGGCGGCGGCGGCGAGGGCGAGCGTCTTCATCATCGATCGGCGAAGCCTTTTCTTTCGAGCGGGGTTGAGCCTACACGGCCCCGCACCACTTTGGTAGCGCTACCAACACTCGCCTTCCGGGAGAAATCGACGTGATCAACGGAGAGATGTTCATCGGCGGTCGCGCCGTCAAAGGCTCGGTCGGCGAGGTGCGCGGCGTCGACCCGGCGACGGGGGAGACGCTGGAGCCCGCTTATGCGGGTGCGACTCGGGAGCAACTGGACGAGGCCTGCCGCCTCGCCTGGGAGGCATTCGATTCTTATCGCGCCGTCGAGCCGGAGTTGCGCGCCAAATTCCTCGACACGATCGCGGACAATATCGTCGGCCTCGGCGAGGAGCTCGTCGCGCGCACGATCGCCGAGAGCGGCCTGCCGCGGCCGCGGGTGGAGGGCGAACGCGGCCGCACCGCGGGGCAGCTGCGGCTGTTCGCGCAGGTCGTGCGGGAGGGGCGCTACGTCGAGGCGCGGATCGATCCGGCCCAGCCCGAGCGCAAGCCGCTGCCGAGGCCGGACGTGCGCTCGCGCAAGATCCCGCTCGGCCCGGTGGCCGTGTTCGGCGCCTCGAACTTCCCACTCGCTTTCTCCGTCGCCGGCGGCGATACCGCGTCGGCTCTCGCCGCGGGCTGTCCGGTCGTCGCCAAGGCGCATCCGGCGCACCCCGGCACGTCGGAGCTGGTCGGACGCGCGATCCGCGACGCGGTCGAGGCGTGCGGCCTGCCCGAAGGTGTTTTCTCGCTCGTGTTCGACTCGGGCTACGAGATCGGCCAGGCACTGATCGCCGATCCGCGCATCAAGGCCGTCGGCTTCACCGGCTCCCGGCGCGGCGGGCTTGCCCTCATGAAGATCGCCCAGGCGCGGCCCGAGCCGATCCCCGTCTACGCCGAGATGAGTTCGATCAATCCTGTGCTGCTGTTCCGGGGAGCGCTGGAGGAGCGCGGGCCGCAGATCGCGCAGGCCTTCGTCAACTCGCTGATGATGGGGGCGGGGCAGTTCTGTACCAGCCCCGGCCTGCTGCTCGCCATCGAGGGCGAGGGGCTGGACCGCTTCACCGCAGCGGCGGCGACCGCGCTCCGGGAAACAGCGCCCGGAACGATGCTCACTCCCGGCATCCACCAGGCTTATTGCGCCGGAGTCGAGGCGCTGGCGCGGCACCCGAAGGTCGACACCGTCGCACGCGGCAAGGCCGGCCACAATTATCAGGGCCAGGCGGGCCTGTTCTCGACCGGCGCCGACGCCTTCCTGGCCGACGCGCAGCTCAAGGAGGAAGTGTTCGGCTCCTCCTCGCTCGTCGTCCGCTGTCCGGACGACGCGGCCCTGGCCGAGGTGGTGGAGAGCCTCGAAGGCCAGCTCACTGCCTCGCTCCATATCGCCGAGGCCGACCATGACGACGCGCGCCGGCTCCTCCCGGTGCTGGAGCGCAAGGTCGGTCGCATCCTGGTCAACGGCTTCGGCACCGGCGTCGAGGTCACCCATGCGATGGTCCATGGCGGCCCCTTCCCCTCCACGTCCGACGGCCGCTCGACCTCGGTCGGCTCGATGGCGATCGACCGCTTCCTGCGTCCCGTCGCCTACCAGGATCTGCCCGACGATCTGCTGCCCCCGGAGCTGCGCGACTCGAACCCGCGCCGTATCGACCGGCTGGTCGACGGCAAGGCGATGGTGGTGGAAGCGGGTTGACACCGCGCGGCGGCAGGCAGAATGGTAGCGCTACCAACGTGGCGCGCGGATAAGGCGGAGAGGGTGGAGCAGGCATTTTCGGCGGCGATGCTGCCGGTCGACCTCGACGATGCGAGTCTCGCGGGTCGGCTGCAGCTCGAGGCGGGCCCCACGCCGGTGGTGGTACGCGATGGCGCCGTCTTCGACGTCTCCCGTACGGCACCCACCGTTTCCGACCTCATGGACCGCGCCGATCCCGCCTCGGCCGACGGGGAGCGGCTCTTTTCGACCGAGGAGTTGATCGCGCGCGTCGCCGCCTCCGCGCCCGGCGCCTTCCTTCTCTCGCCCGTCGACCTGCAGGTGGTGAAGGCGGCGGGGGTGACGTTCGCCGTCTCCGCGGTCGAGCGCGTGATCGAGGAGCGGGCGCGCGGCGATGCGGACCAGGCGGCCGGTATCAGGGCGATGCTCGAGGAGCGGATCGGCGGCGGCATCCGCGCCGTCGTGCCCGGCTCGGACGAGGCAATGCGGCTGAAGCATGCGCTGATCGACGAAGGGATGTGGTCGCAATATCTCGAGGTCGCCATCGGTCCCGACGCCGAGATCTTCACCAAGTCGCCAATCCTGTCGACGGTCGGCTGGGGCGGCGCGATCGGCGTCCGGTCCGACTCGACCTGGAACAACCCCGAGCCCGAAGTGGTGCTGGTCGCCGACAGCCGGGGACGGGCCAAGGGCGCGACGCTCGGCAACGACGTCAATCTGCGGGACTTCGAGGGCCGCAGCGCCCTCCTCCTCTCCAAGGCTAAGGACAATAACGCCTCCTGCGCGATCGGCCCGTTCATCCGCCTGTTCGACCGCGGGTTCACCATGGACGACGTGCGCGCGGCGGAGGTCGAGCTGGTCGTCGAGGGCGCCGACGATTTCCGGCTCGAAGGCCGCAGCGAGATGCGCCAGATCAGCCGCGACCCGGAAGAATTGCTCCGCCAGGCGATGAGCGAGCATCATTTCCCGGACGGCTTCACGCTCTTCCTCGGCACCCTGTTCGCGCCGGTCCAGGACCGCGACGAGCCGGGCCGCGGCTTCACCCACAAGGAAGGCGACGTGGTGCGGATCGGCGCGCCGCGGATCGGCGTATTGCAAAACCGGGTGACGACTTCCAAGGCGGCGCCGCCGTGGCGCTTCGGGGTGCGCGCGCTGATGCGCAACCTCGCCGCGCGCGGCCTGCTCGGACCCTCATCCCGACAGGAGCGGACGTGACCGAGAAGCAGGACAGGCGGGCCATCTATCCAAGCCTCGAGGGCAGGCGCGTCCTTATCACCGGCGGCGGCTCGGGCATCGGCGCCGGCATCGTCGAGGCGTTCGTGCGGCAGGGCAGCGACGTCGTCTTCTTCGATATCGCCGACGAGCCCTCGCGCCAGCTCGTCACCGGCCTCGGCGCGGAGCGGCTCTGCTACGAGCGCGTCGACCTCACCGACATCGCGGCGACCCAGGCGACGATCCGCCGGCTGATCGACGACGGCGGCGCGTTCGATGTCCTCGTCAACAATGCCGGCAATGACGACCGCCACGATTGGGAGGAGGTCGACGAGGCCTATTGGGATCAGCGCATGGCGGTGAACCTCAAGCACCTCTTCTTCTGCACCCAGGCGGTGGTGCCGGGGATGCGGGAGAAGGGGGGCGGCGTGGTCGTCAATTTCGGCTCGATCTCCTGGCACCTCGGCATTCCGGAGCTCGCCGTCTACCAGACGGCGAAGGCGGCGATCGAAGGCATGACCCGCGCGCTGGCCCGGGAGCTCGGCCCCGACGGCATCCGCGTCAACTGCGTCGTGCCCGGAAACGTCAGGACTCCCCGCCAGCTGCAATGGTATACGCCCGAGGGCGAGGCCGAGATCGTCGCCGCCCAGTGCCTCCCGGGCAGGCTGGCGCCCGAGGACGTCGCCTCGCTCGTCCTCTTCCTCGCGTCCGACGATGCGCGGCTGATGACGGGGCACGAGGTGTTCATCGACGCGGGATGGCGGTGAGATGGCGGAGCCAAGAAACGTCTGGGACCTCCATTGCGAACTGGGCGAAGGCCCGGTCTGGGTCGAAGGGGCGCTCTGGTTCGTCGACATCAAGACGCAGAAGATCCACCGCTACGATCCGGCCGGCGGCGGCCGGCGGAGCTGGGACGCGCCGGAGCAGGTGGGCTTCATCCTGCCGGAGGAAGGCGGGGCGTTCATCGCCGGCCTGCAGAGCGGCTTGCATCGCTTCAACCCCGAGAGCGGCGGCTTCGATCTCATCGCGGAGATGGAGCCGGAGCGGCCGGACAACCGGCTGAACGATGCCGTCGCCGACCCGGCCGGGCGCATGTGGTTCGGCACCATGGACAATGGCGAGCGCGACAGGAGCGGGGCCTTCTACCGCTACGAGCGCGGCATCGTGGTGCGCACTCACATCGAAGGGATCGCCATCACCAATGGACCGTGCGTGTCGCCGGACGGGCGCATCCTCTATTTCGTCGACACGCTGGGGGGGACGATCGAGGCGGCGGACATCCACTCCGACGGCTCGCTCGGGCCGCGCCGGCCGTTCGTCAGGATCGACCCGAAGGAGGGACATCCGGACGGTCCGACGATCGACAGCGAGGGATGCGTCTGGATCAGCCTCTACGCGGGATGGGAGGCGCGGCGCTATTCGCCGACGGGTAAGCTGGTCGATCGGGTGCGCTTCCCGGTCTCCAACATCACGAAGATCGCCTTTGGCGGGGACGATCTACGCACGGTCTACGCGACGACGGCGCGGCAACTCCTGAAGCCCGAGCAGATCGCGAAACAGCCGCAGATTGGCGATCTTTTCGAGTTCCGGGTGGATGTGCCGGGCGTGCCGTGCCCACGAGTGGCGCGGTGAAGGCCGCGGCGGCCCTCACCGCTTTTCTCCTCGCTGGCGCGGCGCAGGCGGCGCCGGTCCTCCACCCGCTCTTTTCCGACCATGGCGTGCTCCAGCGCGACCGGCCGATCCGCATCTGGGGCAAGGCCGATCCCGGAGAGCGGGTGAGCGTGACGCTCGGCGCCGGCCGCGCCGAGGCGGTGACGGGGGCGGACGGCGTCTGGCGGGCAACCTTGCCGGCGATGGCGGCGGGCGGGCCGTACCGGCTCGAGGCGGTCGGCGGGAACGGGGCGCGTGTCGTCGCCGAGGACATGCTGGTCGGCGACGTCTGGCTCTGCTCGGGCCAGTCGAACATGGAGCTGCAGCTCTCGCGCGTGCTCAACAACCAGAGCGAGATCGAAAGCGCCAACGATCCGCAGCTGCGCATTCTGACGGTGCCGCGCAAGACGGCTACGGCGCCGGCCTACGGCTTCGGCGGCCCGGTCGGCTGGTCGCCCGTGACGCCGCAGTCGGTGCCCGGCTTCTCGGCCGCCTGCTACTATCTGGCGCGACAGCTCAGGGCGTCGCAGAACGTGCCGGTCGGCGCGATCAACGCGACCTGGGGCGGCACGGCGATCCGCTCCTGGCTGGACGTCGGCGCCGGCCGCGCCGTGGGCGGCCGCGACGCCGAGCTGCTCGACCTCTACCGGCGCGATCCGCTCGCCGGCAACCGGGCGTTCGGCACGCTCTGGCAGGCCTGGTGGGAGAGCCACGCGCACCAGGCGCCGTGGCGCGACGCGTCCGCCCTCGCGTGGAAGCCGATGCCGAAGATCGCCTATTGGGAGACGTGGGGCGACCCCGCCTTCGCCAGCTTCGACGGCATCGTCTGGGGCAGGAAGGTGGTGCGGCTTACCGCCGATGAGGCGGCGCGGGCGGAGACCCTGTCTCTCGGCGTCGTCGACGAGATCGACGAGACCATCGTCAACGGCGTGCCGGTCGGCAATACCTTCGGCTGGGACGTCGATCGCGATTACCGGCTGCCCAAGGGCCTGCTCCACGCCGGCGACAACGTGATCCTCGTCGCCCTCATCGACTCGTGGGGCTATGGCGGCTTCCAGGGCCCGGCGGCGAAGCTCCGGCTCGGCCTCGCCGGCGGCGGATCGGTGCCGCTCGGCGAGGGGTGGGACTATGCGGTGGCGCCGTCCGGCATCGGCGATCCTCCGCGCGCGCCGTGGGACGCGGCGGCAGGCCTGTCGCCGATCTATTCCGGCATGGTCGCGCCGCTCGGCGCCTACGGCCTCAGGGGCGTCGCCTGGTACCAGGGGGAGACCGATGCCGGCTCGCCGGCCGGCTATGCCGCCAAGCTCGAGGCCATGATGGCGGGGTGGCGCCGCCAGTTCGAGGCGCCGGCCCTACCGTTCCTCGTCGTCAGCCTCGCCAATTTCGGCAACCCCGCCAGCGCCCCCGTCGAGAGCGGCTGGGCACAGATCCGCGAGGCCCAGCGCGAGGCGGCGCTGCACGACGGCCGCGCCGCGGTGGTCGTCACCCTGGACATTGGCGACCGGTTCGACATCCATCCCGGGCAGAAGCTGGAGGTCGGGCGGCGGCTCGCCCAGGCGGCGCGCGCGCTCGCCTACGGCGCCGACGTGCCGCCGTCGGGGCCGGAGATCGTCGCCGCGCGGCGCACGGCGGCGGGCATCCTGCTCAGCTTCCGCGGCGTCAAGGGAAGCCTCCATGCGTGGAGCGGCGCGCACCCGCTCGGTTTCGAGCTGTGCGCCGAGACGCAGCAGAGCTGCCGCTATGCCGACGCCGTCGCCGAAGGCGCGACGGTGCGCGTCGCCGACGACGGCCGCCCGGCGACCCGCGTCCGCTATGCCTGGGCCGACTCGCCGGTGGTGAACCTGTTCGACGAGGCGCCGCTGCCGGCCGGGCCGTTCGAGGTGCCGATCGGGCGCTGAGCTCAGCGCCGCGGCAGGCGCTGCAACAGGAGCGTTTCCAGCAATTGCTGCCGCATGTCGTCCCGCAGGGACTGCGGCACCGTCGTCAGCGGCGCGGCGTTGCCGGGTGCCGCGTTCAGTGCGGCGACGAGCGCGGGCTCGAAGCTGCGGCACGTCGCGAAGGCGCGTTCGCCGATCACGTCGACCGAGTCCGCGGCATGCTCGGCCGCATAATCGTAGAGGCAGGAAGACCAGCGTCCGAGCGCGGCTTCGACGGCCGGCTCCTGGTCCGGCTCGGTAAGGCGCCAGGCAATCCGCTGAAAGAAGATGTCGGCGATCGGCTTCCCCTGTCGGTCCCGCGCCGGGGTGAACCGCGCCCTCTCCTGGAGCAGACGGCAGGTGGCGGTGTCGAGGCTCTCGAAGCCGCTCGACTCGATCACTCGGCAGCCGGTCGGTCGGCCGTTCTCGTCGACCTCCAGGCGCACCCTGACGCCGCCTTGCTCCCCGGCGGCAATGGCCGACGGCGGGTAATCGGCCGCCGAGATGAGGCCGGCCAGGCTTTTGCCGACCACCGGACGGACATGCTCGCGCGGGCCCTCGCGCCGAAAGCGGACGACGTCGATCACCGTCTGCCGCATCAGCCGCCGCAAGTCGGGCGGCCAGGGCGATGCACCGGCCGGCGCCGGCATGCCTGCGAGCGTGCCCTTCACCGCGCGCTCGGTGTCCGTGCAGGCTGCGAAGGCCTGATCGGCGATGGCATCGAAGCTCGCCGGGCCGTCCGCGAGCGGCTGCACAGCCTTGGCGAGACACCAGAGATAGGGCTGGACGGCGCCGGCGATGGCGGTGTCGAGCGGCGTCTTGGGGCTTATCCGCCAGTTCACGGTCTGCGAGTACGTGTCCGGGACCGGGCGCCCCCGGCGGTCGCGGGCGGGGCTGAAGCGGGCCCGCTCCCGTAGCAGCGCGCAGGTGGCGGCATCGAGGCTTGCCGAGCCGCTCGACTGCACCACGGTGCAGGCGGAGACGCTGCCGGCGGCATCGATGTCGAGGCGGACGGTGACATTCCCCTGCTCGTCGGCGCGCAGAGCGGCCAGAGGATAATCGTCGGTCGAGATCAGGCTGACGAGGCCGCGTCCGAGCGGGTGCGCCGGTTCGCGCGGCGGCGGTCCGGTTCCGGCGCTCAGCAGGGCGGCAGCCGCGAGGCCGGCGAGGAAGCCGTTCATGGCGAGCTGCCAGCCTCGGCCGCGCGGAGCTGCGCGATGCGCTTCAGCACCGTTTCCCGGATCCCTTGCCGCAGTTCCCGGGGAACCTCGCTCACTGGGGTGGCCCCTTTCGGAACGGTGGCCGCGATCGCGGTGAGCATGCCCCGCTCCCCTTGGGTACAGGCCGCGAAGGCGCGGTCGGCCACGCTCTCGGCGGGATCGTGGCCGCGCGCCTGGCTGCCGGCCTCGGTCAGCAGGCAATTCACCCACGCCTGCGCCGCGGCGTCGAGCGCCGGCTCGCGCACGGGCCCCGCGATGCGCCAGGCGATCTTCTGCAGATAGACGTCCGGGACCGGTCGGCCGGCCGCGTCGCGCGCGGGCGTGAAGGCCGCCCGGCTTTGCAGGATATCGCACGTGGCGGCATCGAGGCTGGGCGTGCCGCTGGACTGGACCACGGTGCAGCCAGCCACCTTCCCGGCGGCGTCGATCGCCAGCCGGACCTGGACGAGACCCTGTCGGTTCGCCCGGAGCGCGTCCTCGGGGTAGTCGGCGTACGAGATCGGCGGACGGTCATAGGTCGGCGCGGCGCGCGCCGCCGGGGGCGCCGCGCCGGTCAGGAGAAGGGCCAGGAAACCAAGCATCGCACGAGCTTAGCCGTCGACCGAGGCCTCCGCCATGGGCTTCAATGATTGTGTCGCGGCGTCGTGTCGGAAGTGCCCCGGTAGCGGAGCGCGAATTCGAGGACGCCGCCTTCGGCGAGCTGCCCGGTCTCCTCGCGGAAGAGCTGCTCCCAGGGCGTGTTGCTCTCGGGAACCGGCGGCGGCCCGGCGGCGATGCGGCGGCGGATCTCGTCTTCGCTCACGAGAGCGTCGCAGCTTCCCTGGTTGAGGTCGATGCGGATCGTGTCGCCGGTCTTCAGCCAGGCGAGGCCGCCGCCGGCCGCGCTCTCGGGGGAGGCGTTGAGAATCGACGGGCTGTCGGAAGTGCCGGACTGGCGGCCGTCGCCGAGTGTCGGCAGGCTCTGAATGCCGCGCTGGAGGAGGTGGTCGGGCGGCTGCATGTTCACCACCTCCGCGGAGCCGGGCCAGCCGAGAGGGCCGGCGCCGCGGATGACGAGGATGCAATTCTCGTCGATCCCGAGCGCGGGGTCGTTGATGCGGTGGTGATAGTCGTCCGATCCGTCGAAGACGATCGCGCGCGCCTCGAACACGCCCTCATGCCCCCGTTGGCTGAGATAGCGGCGGCGGAAATCCTCCGAGATCACGCTGGTCTTCATGATGGCAAAGTCGAACAGGTTGCCCTTGAGGACGAGGAAGCCGGCGCGCCGCTTCAGCGGCTCGGCGAAGGGGCGGATGACCTCGCGGTCCGTCGCCTGGCGGCCTTCGAGGTTCTCCGCCATGGTGCGGCCGGTCACCGTCATCTCGCCGCCGTCGAGCTTGCCGGCCTGGAGCAGCTCCCAGAGCACGGCGGGGACGCCGCCGGCGCGATGGAAGCGTTCGGAGAGGAAGCGGCCCGCCGGCTGCATGTCGACGAGCAGCGGCAGGTCGTAGCCGTGCTCCATCCAGTCCTCGCTCCGGATCTCGACGCCGGCGTGGCGCGCCATGGCGACGATATGCGGCTGCGCATTGGACGAGCCGCCGATCGCGGTGACCAGGCGGATCGCGTTGAGGAAGGAGCCGCGGGTCAGGATCTTCGACGGGCGCAGGTCCTCATAGGCGAGGTCGACGATGCGGCGGCCGGTCTCGTAGGCGATCTGGCCGCGCTCGCGATAGGGCGCGGGGATCGCCGCCTGGCCGGGGAGCGAGAGGCCGAGCGCTTCGGAGACGGCGTTCATCGTGTTGGCCGTGCCCATCGTGTTGCAATGGCCGAGCGATGGGGCGGAATCGGTGGCCCGGCGGAGGAACTCCTCCTCGTCGATCTCGCCGGCGCCGAGCAAGCGGCGCGAACGCCAGATGACGGTGCCCGAGCCGACCAGCTCGCCGTCGTGCCAGCCGTCGAGCATCGGGCCGCCGTTGAGCGTGATGGCGGGGATGTCGACCGTCGAGGCGGCCATGATCGAGGCGGGGGTGGTCTTGTCGCAACCGGTGGTGAGGACGACGGCGTCGATCGGGTAGCCGTTCAATATCTCGACGAGGCCGAGATAGGCGAGGTTGCGGTCGAGCGCCGCCGTCGGGCGGCGGCAATTCTCGAAGATCGGGTGGAGCGGGAATTCCATCGGTATGCCGCCCGCGTCGCGGATGCCGGCGCGGATGCGGTGGACGAGCTCGAGATGGACCCGGTTGCACGGTGCGATGTCGGAACCGGATTGGGCGATGCCGACGATCGGCTTCCCCGAGCGAAGCTCGTCGGGCGTGACCCCGTAGTTCATGAATCGCTCGAGGTATAGCGCCGCCATGTCGCTCCGCCCCGGCGCGGCGAACCACGCGCGCGAGCGGAAGGGGCGGGCAGGGGTGCGATCGGTCATATGTGGCTCCATTCTGCCTCCCCGTCCGCGAAGCGGAGGGGGAGGGGGACCGCCGGAGGCGGTGGAGGGGTAACTGGCGCCGGATCCGGAGGTTCTCGCGAGAAACTCAGATCGTCGCGCCGGTCACCCCTCCACCAGCTACGCTGGTCCCCCTCCCCATCTCCGATGGGGAGGCACGCGGGCTACCCCCGCATCTCCTCGAGCTCCTTGCCCTTGGTCTCGTGGATGAACTTCTGGACCAGGAAGAAGCTGATCAGGGCCGAGACGGCGTAGAACACGTAGCTGCCCGCCAGGCTCCACTTGGACATGATCGGGAAGCTCTGCGCGATGAGATAGTTCGCGAACCATTGTGCGAAGCCGGCCACGGCGAGCGCCGACCCGCGGATCTGGTTCGGGAACATTTCGCCGAGCATCACCCACATGACCGGGCCCCAGCTCACGTTGAAGAAGATGACGTAGAGATTGGCCGCGACGAGGGCGATCATGCCGATGCTCGCCGACAGCTGGAGGTTGCCGGTCGCGTCGAGCGTGCCGTTGGCGAAGGCGTAGACCATCGCGAACAGGGTCGCCGCCATGCCCGCCGAGCCGATCAGGAGCAGCGGCTTGCGGCCGATCCGGTCGATGACGGCGATCGTCACGAAGCAGGCGGCGATCGAGACGAGGCCCGAGACGATGTTGCGCTCGAGGGCGGCGGATTCGGAAACGCCCGCCAGCTTCCAGAGTGTCTCGCCATAATAGAAGATGACGTTGATGCCGACGAGCTGCTGGAACACGGCGAGGAGGATGCCGGCCCAGACGATCGGCCGGAAGATGAAGCCGTGGCCGCCCTTCGCCATCACGTCGCTGAGGCGCGGGCGATGGTCTTCGGCGAGGGTGGCGCGGATCTCCTGGACCTTGGTCGAGGCGACGTCGGCATTGCCGAACAGCCGGGCGAGCACCCCCTGCGCCTCGGCGTCGCGGCCCTTGACGACGAGGTAGCGCGGGCTTTCCGGGATCATGAACAGGGCGAGGAGGAAGATCGCCGCCGGGATCGCCTGCATCAGGTACATCCAGCGCCAGGCCTCGTAGCCGCCCCAGAACAGCGCGGTCGACTTGCCCGCCGCCTGCTGCAGGAAATAATTGACGACGAACGCGCCGGTGAGGCCGGTGATGATCATGATCTGCTGGATCGTCGTCATCCGGCCGCGGATGTTCGCCGGCGCCACCTCGGAAATATAGGCCGGCGAGAGGACGCTGGCGGCGCCCACCGCCATGCCCCCGCAGAGCCGGGCGACGAGGAAGACCGCATGGTCGTGGCTGATCCCCTGCACGACGGCGCCGATGAGGAAGAGCAAGGCGGCGAGCATCATCACGTTGCGCCGACCGAACAGATCCGCCAGGCGGCCGGCGAGGAAGGCGCCGATGAAACAGCCGATCAGCAGCGATCCGACGGTGAAGCCGAGGCCGCCCTCGCTCAAGTGGAAGGCCTGGGTCAGGCCCTCCTGCGTCCCGTTCACCGCGCCGCTGTCATAGCCGAACAGGAAGCCGCCGATGGTCGCCACTGCGACGATCGCGGCGATGAAGCCCATGTTGGCGCGGGCCGCGCTCGGTTCGGTCATGGTCGATCCTCTCCGTCTGCTGTTTTGTTAGCGGTAACACGGCCCTCAGCCGCCGCGCAACCGCCCCGTCGGGGCGCCGGTCGATTCCCGGACGATGAGATCGTGCTCGAGCACCCTCTCGGTCTTGTGGCGGGCGCGGCCGGCGCGACGGCCCCGCAGGTCGTCGAGCAGCAGCTCCAGCGCGGCCTCGGCCATGGCGGAGATGGGCTGCTTGACCGTGGTGAGCTCGGGCCAGATGGTGGTGGCGAGCGAGGTGTCGTCAAAGCCGGCGACGCTGAGATCGCCCGGGACGGACAAATGGCGGCGGTGGGCGACGCTGACCGCGGCGGCGGCCATGTCGTCGTTCGAGGCGAAGATCGCCGTCGGCGGGTTGGCCCGGGAGAGCAGGCGCTCGGTCGCGGCGAGGCCGGAGCGGTAGGTGAAATAGCCCTGCTCGATCGGCGCGTCCTCAAGGGGAATGCCGGCCTCGCCGAGGGCGTCGAGAAAGCCGCGCTCGCGGTCG
Source organism: Alphaproteobacteria bacterium (assembly GCA_019239415.1). GTDB lineage: Bacteria > Pseudomonadota > Alphaproteobacteria > Sphingomonadales > Sphingomonadaceae > Allosphingosinicella. The sequence goes on along the minus strand of JAFAZW010000051.1, from coordinate 27,884 downwards.
TGGCTGGCGATGTGGTTCGGGTGCCCCTTGATGAAGCCGATGGCGCGGTGGCCGAGCCCGATCAGGTGCCGAGTCATCTCGGCGGCGGCGGCGCGGTCGTCGATCGTGACGTTGAGGTCGTCCTCGCCGGGTACGCCCATGGCGACGGTGACGACCGGAATGCCGATCGCGCGCAATTCGGCCATGATCGGCTGCGATTCGGACAGCGGCGGGGGGAGGATGACGCCTTCGACGTCGCTGGTCGCGAAGCGGCGGGTGACCTCGGCCTGCTCGTCGGCATTTTCCGATTCGCACGATTCGATGACGAGGTGCGAGCCGGCGCGGCGCGCGGCTTCTAGCGCGCCGATGAGGAACTGGCTGAGATAGGCCGCGGAGGGGTTCGCGTAGAGCAGGCCGATATGGGTGGCCTCGCCCGCGGCGAGCGAGCGCGCGGCGGTATTGGGCGCGTAATTGAGCTTTTCCACCGCCTCGAGCACGGCGGCGCGCGTCGATTCGCGCACGTTGCGGCCGCCGTTCACCACCCGCGAGACGGTCATCGCCGAGACGCCGGCGGCGCGCGCGACGTCCTCGATCGTGATCGTGCCGCGCCGCCGGCGGCTCGGCGGCCTCGTCGTCTTTGCCCGTCCCATCGCGCTGAACCCTATGGCGCGGCACGCGTCGATGCAACGCGTTGACCCCGGCTTTCGCCCGCGCCTATGCTCGTCTATGGTAACGCTACCAAAAGCAGGCGCGTGAGGCGAGGATGATGGCGGGGAACATGGGGCGCAGGGGCCTCGCGGGCCTGGTTGCGGCGGCGGCGCTGGCCGTGCTGATCGGCGCGGCGCCGGTGCGGCCACTCTACAAGGATCCCTCGCAGCCGGTCGAACGCCGCGTCGAGGACCTGCTGAAGCGCATGACCCTCGAGGAGAAGGTCGCGCAGATGCTCTCGGTCTGGGAGCATAAGGACCGGATCCAGACGCCCGCCGGCGACTTCTCGCCGGAGAAGGCGAGCCAGGCCTTTCCGAACGGACTCGGCCAGATCGCGCGACCGTCGGACCGGCGCGGCGTCACCGCCGGCGCGAACGGCGCGGCGGGCGCGGCGGCCGGATCGCTTGGCCGCGACGCCCGCGAGACCGCCGACTATATCAACGCCGCGCAGCATTGGGCGGTCGACAGGACGCGGCTCGGCATCCCGCTCATCCTCCACGAAGAGTCGCTGCACGGCTACGTCGCCCGCGGCGCGACCAGCTTCCCCCAGGCGATCGGCCTCGCCAGCACCTGGGACCCGCCGCTGCTCACCCGCATCTTTGCGGTCGCGGCGCGCGAGATGCGGGCGCGCGGGGCGAACCTCGCTTTGGCTCCCGTCGTCGACGTCGCCCGCGACCCGCGCTGGGGGCGGATCGAGGAAACCTTCGGCGAAGACCCATATCTCGTCAGCGAGATGGGCCTCGCCGCGATCCGCGGCTTCCAGGGGACCACCCTGCCGCTCGCGTCCGACAAGGTCTACGTCACCCTGAAGCACCTCACCGGCCACGGCCAGCCGGAGAACGGCACCAATGTCGGCCCGGCCAGTCTCGGCGAGCGCGCGCTGCGGACCGATTTCTTCCCGCCGTTCGAGAAAGCGGTGAAGCAGCTGCCCATCCGCTCGGTGATGGCGTCGTATAACGAGATCGACGGCATCCCGAGTCACGCCAACAAGTGGCTGCTGACCGACGTGCTGCGCGGCGAATGGGGCTTCAGGGGCGCGGTCGTCAGCGACTATTTCGCGATCCGCGAGCTGGTGACGCGCCACCACATGTTCGGCGACGTTGCCGGTGCCGCCGTCCGCGCGATCGACTCCGGCGTCGACGCCGAGACGCCCGACGGCGAAGCCTATGCGCTCCTTCCGCAGCTGGTCCGCGCGGGCAAGGTGCCGGAGCGCGAGGTCGACGAGGCCGTCCGCCGCATCCTCAGGATGAAGTTCGAGGCCGGCCTGTTCGAGCATCCCTATGTCGACGCCGGCGCGGCGCTGGCGAAGGAGGCGACGCCCGACGCGATCGCCCTCGCCCGCGAGGCGGGGCGCGAGGCGATGGTGCTCTTGAAGAACGAGGGCGGCCTGCTGCCGCTCGACGGGGGCCGGATCAAGCGGCTGGCGGTGCTCGGCACCCATGCGAAGGACACGCCGATCGGCGGCTATTCCGACGAGCCGCGGCACGTCGTCAGCGTCCTCGAGGGCCTGCAGGACGAGGGGCGGGGCCGCTTCGCCGTCGATTATGCCGAAGGCGTGCGGATCACCACCGACCGCATCTGGTCGAAGGACGAGGTGAAGCTCGTCGATCCGGAGGTGAACCGCCGGCTCATCGCCGAAGCGGTGGAGACGGCCAGGAAGGCGGACGTCGTGGTGATGGTGCTCGGCGACAATGAGGAGACGAGCCGCGAGGCCTGGGCCGACGCGCATCTCGGCGACCGTTCCTCGCTCGACCTGCTCGGGCAGCAGAATGATCTGGCGCGCGTCGTCTTCGCGCTCGGCAAGCCGACGGTGGTGATCCTGCTCAACGGCCGGCCGCTGTCCGTCACTTACCTCGCGGAGAAAGCGCCGGCGCTGATCGAGGGCTGGTATCTGGGCCAGGAGACGGGCCATGCCGTGGCCGACGTCCTGTTCGGCCGCGCCGCCCCGGGCGGCAAGCTCCCCGTGTCGATCGCCCGGAGCGTCGGCCAGCTGCCGATCTTCTACAACCGCAAGCCGACCGCCCGGCGCGGCTATCTGTTCGACACCACGGCGCCGCTCTATCCGTTCGGCTACGGCCTCAGCTACACCAGCTTCGACGTCTCGGCCCCGCAGCTGGCGCGACCGTCGATCCGCACCAACGAACCGGTGCGGGTCAGCGTCGACGTCGCCAATACCGGCCGCCGCGAGGGCGACGAGGTGGTCCAGTTGTACGTGCGCGACGACGAGGCGTCGGTCACCCGGCCGGTGCTCGAGCTGAAGCGCTTCCAGCGCGTGCGCCTCCAGCCCGGGGAACGGCGCACCGTCACGTTCGAGCTGACCCCGGACGACTTCGCGCTGTGGAACGCGCAGATGAAGCGCGTCGTCGAGCCCGGCACCTTCACCATCTCCGCCGGTCCCAACTCGGTCGACCTCAAGAGCACGAAGCTGACCGTCACCAGCTGATTTGGCTCAGGCGTGGGCGCTCGTCGCCGGAGCGGTCGCGCGGCCGGTGCGTTCGAGCTTGCCCCAGCCGACCCAGCGCCCGTGCAGCGCCGCGCCCACCGCGCGGATCACGACCCAGTACATGATCTGGCGGTAGACGAAGCGCTGCGCAATCAGGAGCGCGGCGGGGAAACGCTCTTCGCGCGGGTCGAGCCGGTAGGCGATGAAGCCGGCGATCAGGTCGACGGTCACGAACAGCAGCCAGAAGGTCAGCATCTTGAAGACGTCGGTGTGGGTCTGCGCCCAGCCATGCTCGCGCACCCGCCCGATCGTCGCGGCGATCGACAGGATGAGCGCGAGGTCGATCAGCGGCGAAACGAGCGAGAAGAGGATCTGGAAAATCCACGCCTGCGGCATGCCGATCCGGGCGAGGCCGCGGGGACGCCCCTCGCGCAGCACGGCGCGGTGCTTCCACAGGCATTGCAGGGTGCCGAACGCCCAGCGGAAGCGCTGCTTCGCGAGGCCGCGCAGGGTCTGGGGCGACTCGGTCCAGGCGACAGCCTCCGTGTCGTTGGCGACCTTCCACCCGGCGCGCTGGATGGCGATGGTCAGGTCCTGGTCCTCGGCGAGCGTGTCGACGGGATAGCCGCCGACGTCCTCCAGCGCCGCCCGCCGCCAGGCGCCGATCGCGCCGGGCACGACCATGATCGCATCGAGTGAGGCGAGGGCGCGGCGCTCGAGATTCTGCGCGGTCACATATTCTACTGCCTGCCACTTCGTGACCAGGTTGATCCGGTTGCCGACCTTGGCGTTGCCCGCGACGGCGCCGATCCGTTCGTCGGCAAGCCAGCGGGCGAGGAGGGCGATGGTGCGCGGCTCGAACTGCGTGTCCGCGTCCAGCGCGACGACGACGGCGCCGCTCGCCAGCTCGAGACCGCGGTTGAGGGCGCGCGCCTTGCCGCCGTTGGGCAGGGTCAGCAGGCGCACGCGCGGTTCGTGGGCGAAGGCGGCGGCGACGATGGCGCTGGTCTCGTCCTTCGAGCCGTCGTCGATGACCAGGACCTCGAGCCGCACTCCGTCGCTGGCGAGGACGCGCCGCACCGAAGCCTCGATCACCCGCGCCTCGTTGAAGGCGGGAATGAGGACGGAGATGAGGGGCAGTTCCTCGCCATCGCTCCCGGAACGTGCGGCCTCCGCGAGGGCAGGCGCTGCGTGCGTGGCGCGCAGCGCCAGGAACGTCAGCGTCACCGACCGGACGAGGCCCACGGCAATGGCGATCAGGAACAACGCCGAGAGCGCGACCGACAAGGCGGCGAGGCCGAGGAAGATGCCGACGTCGGCGCGCACGGCCAAGAGGTCGCTGCCCTCGACCTTCGGCATGACCTGGGCGCGGCCCAGGCCGATCAGGGCGGACACGGGCACGAATTCGTAGCCCCGGGCGCGCAGCAGGTCGATGATGTGCGGCAGCGCGGCGACGGTCTGGCTGCGGTCGCCGCCGGCGTCGTGGAGGAGGACGATGTTGCCGGACCGCTCCGGCGTGCCGGTCTCCACCTGCGCGAGGGTGCGCTGGACGATCGGCACCATGCCGGGGCGACGCCAATCGGCCGGGTCGACGTGCAGGCCGACATTGACGTAGCCGCTTTGCTGCGCCTCGAGCGCCGGCCCGAGCTCGTCGGCGGTGGTCGGCTCGGCGTCGCCGAAATAGGGCGCGCGGAACAGGCGCATGCCGCGCCCCGTATAGGCCTCGACCAGTCGCTCGGTGGCGTTGAGCTCGAGCCGAACCCCCCGCGGCGACAGCAGCGCCATGTTCGGATGGGTGTAGCTGTGGTTGCCGAGCTCGTGCCCTTCGTCGACGATGCGATTGAGCAATTGCGGGTGGGGCAGCGCGTTCTCGCCGACGACGAAGAAGGTGGCGGGCACCCGCTTCGCCTTGAGGATGTCGAGGATCGGCGGCGTCCAGTCCGGATCGGGACCGTCGTCGAAGGTGAGGGCGACGAGCTTCGGACGATAGCCCGTCCGCTGCACTTCATAGGGCGTCGGCAGCACGAGATATTGCTCGTCGCGGATCAGGCCGGCCTTGTCGACGACGATCCGCCGCTGGCCCTGGGCGGGCGCGGCGTTGATGTGCAGCACTTCGCCGGAGCCCTCGACGTCCGCGTCGTTGGAGCCCGGGATGGCCGAGAGATCGGGCGGCCGGTCGGCACCGATCGCGGCGAAATCCTTCCAGATGCCCGGATCCTCGCTGCCGAGGCGCCACAGCGCGACGCCGCGTACGCCCTCGACATGCGCGGCGCGCAACTGGTTCCACGCGCTCGCGGCATCGAGCAGCCAGACGTGGTGCGGCTTGCCCGCCTCTTCATAGTCGAAGGTGGCGTTGCCGCTGGCGGCGTCGAAGCGGATCGGCGCCTGGCTGTCGTGGCTCGCGAGCCAGGCGTCGCCGGCGGTGAGCGCGGCGGCGCCTTTCTTCCCCTCCGTCCAGTCGTAGCCGTAATTGCCGATCGCGGCGATCGCCTTGTCGGGTCCGACCTGCCGCACCGCCTCCTCCAGCTTGGCGACGAACCAGGCCTGGGAGGCGATCGGCCCAGGGTCGCCGGCCGCCCAATGCTCGTCGTACAGCATGAGGAAGACGCGGTCGGCGAGGCGGGCGTAATCGGCGAGCCGCCAGGCATCGTCGCCGACCGGAACGGTGACGCCGAGCGTCCAGCCCTTCGGCGCGAAACGGCCCCGCGCCTCGACGAGGAAGCGCTTGTACAGCGGCTGGTAGGCGGCCGGGAATTCCTCGAAATCGAAGACGACGCCGGTGGCGCGGCGCGCGGCCAGCATGTCGGCGACCTGGTCGAGCAGGTGCGCGCGCGCCCGCGGGTCGGCGAGCAGGGCGGCGAAACCGGCGCTGTCCCAATTGCCGCCGGTCGCGTTCTGGACGAGCGGCACGACGTTGGGCCGGCGGGCGGCGCCGGCGATGATCGCGTCGAAGGCGCGGTCGGTGGTGACGCGCAGCTGATGCGACGGGCCGGTGACGAAGCCGAATACCGGGATGACCGCGTCGAGATCGCCGACGTGCGCCTGGAGCGAGGCGCGGCTGCTCTCTTCCCACGGCACGTAGAAGCCGGCGATGCGCTGGCGGCCGACATGCGCGGCCTTGGGCGGCGCGAGCGGCAGCCAGCTGCCGTCGCGCGCGAGGTGGCGGGGGCGGTGGGCGAGGCCGATCTTTTCCGCCAGGGCATGGAGGCCGCCATTGTCGAACCGCATCGGCAGCGGGTTGGGAATCGGCACGTTGACGATGGTCGCTGCGAACAGCGTCACCGTGGCGAGGACGAGCAGCGCCATCAGCGCCAGCGACGATGCGGTCCAGCGCCCGCGCCGCCCGGAAGGATCGTGGAAGATCGGGTTCGCCATCGCGGGCCGCTATAGCAGGCGCGCGCCCGCGTGCATCAGTCTCACCGGTTCGGCACGGCCGCGCCGGCAAAGGGATCGGCGGGCGGCACCGGTCTCGGCGCGGCCGGCGGCGGCGGCGGGCGCAGGGGCGGGGGTGCGTAGGCGACCGGCACCGGCTCCGGCGCGCCGGCCATCTCGGCGAGGCCCGAGCGGATGCTCCGCGCCATGCTCGACGCGCCGAACAGGATGAAGCAGCCGAGGATCGCGATCATGCCGCGGCGCACCGGCAGCCGGCCGGTGAGCATCAGGAAACCGAGCGCCGCGATCGCGATGGTGGCGATGGCGGTGGCGACGGTGCCGAGCAGCGCGCCCTGGACCCAGCTCACCGCGGCGAGGATCGGGCTGCTGCCCGGCGGATCGGAGAGCGATAACGTCACGTCCCGATCCTAAGCGCTTGCGGGGGTGCGCGAAAGCCCGCGGCGGCGCCGGCATGATCGCTTTTCCCGCTCAAGCTGAGCGCTTTTCCTTGTTTCCACAGTCCACCCGCGCCGTCTAACGCTGGCCGCATAAGGACAATTGAAGGGAGAGCGCAGATGGACGCGAAGACAGGCGAAATGGGGGGGTGTCCCGTCGACCGGCCGACCACGGTCCGCTCGCTGCTCGGCCGCACCAACCGCGACTGGTGGCCCGAGTCGCTGCCGCTCGACATCCTCAACCAGGGCGGCCTCTCGCCGGATCCGATGGGCGAGGATTTCGACTATGAGGCGGCGTTCAACGCCCTCGATTACGAGGCGCTCAAGGCCGATCTGAAGGCGCTGATGACCGACAGCCAGCCCTGGTGGCCGGCCGATTACGGTCATTACGGGCCGCTCTTCATCCGCATGGCATGGCACGCCGCGGGTACCTACCGCACCGGCGACGGCCGCGGCGGCGCGAACAGCGGCCAGCAGCGTTTCGCGCCGCTCAATTCGTGGCCGGACAATGGCAATCTCGACAAGGCGCGGCGGCTGTTGTGGCCGATCAAGCGCAAATACGGCAACCAGATCAGCTGGGCCGACCTGTTCATCCTCGCCGGCAACGTCGCGATCGAATCGATGGGCGGACCGGTCTTCGGCTTCGGCGGCGGCCGCCAGGACGTGTTCGAGGCCGAGCGCGACATCTATTGGGGCGCCGAGGCGAAGTGGGTCGACGCGGCCGAGACGCGCATCCAGCCGGACCGCGAGATGGCGCTCGAGCATCCGCTGGCGGCGATCCAGATGGGCCTCATCTACGTCAATCCGGAAGGGCCGGGCGGGGTCCCCGACCCTCTCCAGTCCGCGCGCGACATCAAGATCACGTTCGAGCGGATGGCGATGAACCATGAGGAGACCGTTGCGCTAACCGCCGGCGGCCACACCTTCGGCAAGGCCCACGGCGCCGGCGACCCGAGCCTGGTCGACGCCGCCCCGGAAGCCGCCGATATCGCGCTGCAGGGGCTCGGCTGGGCAAGCGCCCACGAGAGCGGCTTCGGCGAGCATACCATCACCAGCGGCATCGAAGGCGCCTGGGTGAACACGCCGACCCAATGGTCCGAAAACTACTTCCGCCTGCTGCTCGACTATGAGTACGAGCTGGTGAGGAGCCCCGCCGGCGCGCAGCAGTGGCAGCCGATCGGCCAGCGCGAGGAGGACATGGCGCCGGCCGCGCACGATCCGTCGAAGCGGGTGCCGACGATGATGACCACCGCCGACATGGCGCTGAAGGTCGACCCCGAATTCCGGAAGATCTCGGAGAAATTCCGCAACGACCATGCCGCGTTCAAGGATGCGTTCGCCCGCGCGTGGTTCAAGCTCACCCACCGCGACATGGGGCCCAAGGTCCGGTATCTCGGGCCGGAAGTGCCGGCGGAAGACCTGATCTGGCAGGATCCGATCCCCGCCGGGAAAGCGCCCGCCGCGGCGGACGTCGAGAGCTTCAAGGCGAAGGTCCTCGACGCCGGACTCAGCGTCGGCCAGCTGGTCAAGACCGCCTGGGCCTCGGCCTCGACCTATCGCCGCTCCGATCATCGTGGCGGCGCCAATGGTGCGCGGATCCGGCTCGATCCGCAGCGCAATTGGGCGGTCAACGAGCCCGAGGAGCTCGCCCGCGTGCTGGCGAGGATCGACGAGCTGCGCGGCGGCCTGTCGATGGCCGACGCGATCGTGCTGGCGGGGACGGCGGCGGTCGAGAAGGCGGCGCGCGATGCCGGCTTCGACGTCGAGGTGCCGTTCGTCGGCGGCCGCGGCGACGCGACGCAGGACTGGACCGACGCCGAGAGCTTCGCCGTGATGGAGCCGGCGGCCGACGGCTTCCGCAACTATCTCAAGACGAAGCACAGCGTGAAGACCGAGGAATTGCTGGTCGATCGCGCCTCTTTGCTCGGGCTGTCGGTGCCCGAGATGGCGGTGCTGGTCGGCGGCCTGCGCGTCCTCGGCGCCAATTACCGCGACCGTCCGGAGGGCGTCTTCACCGCCCGCAAGGGCCGGCTCACCAACGACTTCTTCGTCAACCTGCTCGACAACGACACCTTCTGGAAGGTGGTCGACGAGAGCGGCGACGAGGAGTTCATCGGCTACGATCGGGCTGGCCGGCAGGAGAAGTGGCGGGCGACTCGCACCGACCTCATCTTCGGCTCGAACAGCCAGCTGCGCGCCGTCGCCGAGGTCTATGCGGAGCGCGGGCACGAAGAGAAGTTCGTCCGCGATTTCGTGAAGGCGTGGACCAAGGTGATGAATGCCGATCGCTTCGACCTCCGGCAGGACAGCCGCCAGGAGCAGCCGATCGGCGTCGCCGAGCCCGCCGCGGCGCGGTAGCGGCCGCTCCCGGACGCGGGTAAGCTGGCCCGGTGCCGCGACGCCCGAGCAACGTCGCGACGGGAGAGGATCGATGCGCCGCTGCGAGGTGGAGCGTCTGGAATCGGACCGGACCTGGTGGGTGGCGGCGCTGGTCGCGCCGATGCGCGACTGGCCCGCCGCCCCCGGCTGCCGCCGCGGTGCGCGCTTCCTGGTGGACGCGCGCACCTTCGGTCCGAGCCGCGATGCGTTCGAGCCGTTCGAGAGCCAGCTCGCCTGCCTCGGCTGGATCATGCGCCACCGCGCCGAGCTGGCCCGGGCGCTGCCCGGTGCCACGGTCAGGCCGGTGCCGCTCGATCGCTGGCTGCTGGGGCTCGACTGAGCCCGGCAACGATCCGGCGGATGGCGGCCGCGAGCAGCTGGAACTCGCTTTCCCGTGGGCTCGAACGGCGCCAGACCAGCGCGACGCTGCGAACGGCCTGCTTCGATCGCAGCGGCTTCGCATCGATGCGGGTCCCCGCCAGGATGCCGGCCTCGATCGCCATCGCCGGGAGGAACGTGACGCCGAGGCCGTTGTCGACCATCTGCACCAGAGTGTGGAGCGAAGTGCCCATCATCGCCGCGCTGGCGCGAAGCTCCGGCCGGTTGCAGGCGGCCAGGGCATGGTCCTTCAGGCAATGGCCGTCCTCGAGCATCAGCATCCGGCTCTCGTCGATCGCCACGGCGTCGATCGCGCGGCCGGGCGGCGCCTCGCCGTGCGGGAAGGCGACCCACAATGGGTCGTCGAACAGCGGCGCCGCATCGACCTCTCCGCAAGCGTAGGGCAGAGCGAGCAGCACGCAGTCGAGCCGGCCCCGGTGCAGCGCCTCGCAGGCCGCCTGGCTCGTCTCCTCCCGCAGATAAAGCTTGAGATGCGGCCATTCGGCGCGCAGCCGCGGCAACATCGCGGGCAGCAGGAACGGCGCGATCGTCGGGATGATGCCCATCCTCAGCGCGCCGTGGAGCGGCTTGCCTTCCGCCCGGGCCATCTCGGCCAGATCCTCGGCCTCGCGGATCACCCGCACCGCTTTGTCGGCGATGCGCTCGCCGAGCGGCGTGAAGCGCACCACGCGCCGCGTCCGCTCGACCAGCGCGACGCCGAGCAGCGCCTCGAGCTCGCGGATCGAGGCGGACAGGGTCGACTGGGTCACGTAGCAAGCGTCGGCCGCGCGGCCGAAATGGCCCTCTTGGCGGAGCGCGACCAAATATTGGAGCTGGCGGACCGTGGGCGGATGGACACTCATAGTGATCGAAAATTCCAATCAGTAAGGGCAACATAGATCGGTTGAACGATCAGAACCAGCACCCTAGATGCTGCATTGCAACACGAGATTCCCCACCATCAGGAGACGCTTTTCATGCTCACCGTCGGCGACAAGTTCCCCGCCCTTACCGTCCCCGTCCAGCAGGGCGCCGCGCTCCCCGCCGGCGAGACGCTCGACCTCGCCGAGACCAACGGCAAGTGGAAGATCGTCTTCTTCTGGCCGAAGGACTTCACCTTCGTCTGCCCCACCGAAATCATCGGCTATGGCGAGCTCGCCCGGGACTTCGCCGACCGCGACGCGGTGCTGATCGGCGCCTCGACCGACACCGATTTCGTCCACCACGCCTGGCGCCAGGCCGATGAGCGGCTTGCCGCCGCCGACTTCCCGTGGATCGCCGACAACAAGAAGGAACTGGCCAACGCGCTCGGCATCGTCGCCCCCGATGCCGGCGTCGCCTATCGCGCCACCTTCATCGTCGATCCGGACAATGTCATCCAGCACGTCACGGTGAACGGCCTCAACGTCGGCCGCAACCCGCAGGAGACGCTGCGGATCCTCGACGCGCTGCAGACCGACGAGCTCTGCCCCTGCAACTGGCAGGAAGGCCAGGAGCCGCTGCGCCCGGCGGCGTAACGACATCGCCTCGAAGTGGTACTTTGAGGCCGGTGAGGGGCGCGGGCGTGAGCTTCGCGCCCCTTCGTCATCCCGGCGAAAGCCGGAATCTCCCGTCGGAAAGTCACGGCGGGTCTCCACGAGATCCCGGCTTTCGCCGGGATGACGGAAAGGTATTCCCATGTCCCTCAAGCAATTCGCCGACACCCTCCCCGACTACGCCAAGGACCTCCGGCTCAACCTCGGTTCGCTGCTCTCCGACCAGACCCTCGCCGACCAGCGCAAGTACGGCCTACTGCTCGCCTGCGCCCACGGCACCGGCTACCGCCCGATCGTCGCCGCCGCCGAGGCGGAGGTGGAGGACAAGCTCTCGCCCGAAGCCGCCAATGCGGCACGCGCGGCGGCGGCGGTGATGGCGATGAACAACGTCTATTACCGCTTCGTGCACCTTGCCTCGAACCCCGAATACGCCGCGCTTCCCGCGCGCCTCCGCATGAACGTGATCGGCAATCCGGGCATCGGCAAGGACGATTTCGAGCTGTTCAGCCTCGCCGTCAGCGCGATGAACGGCTGCGGCATGTGCATCGACAGCCACGAGCGTGTCCTCCAGCAGCACGGCGTCAAGGCGGAGACGATCCAGGCGGCGGCGCGGATCGCGGCGGTGGTAAAGGCGGTCGCGACGGTGCACGCGACGCTTTGACGCGGCGTTACTCCTCGCGCCTGCCTTCGAAGAGGGCCACGTCCCGCAAGCGGGCAGCCGGGTCGCCTTCCGCTTCGAATATCCGACCGTCGGCCACGACGATCGGGTGGAATGCTGCGCCCGGCCAACCGCGCTGGAAGTAGACCCTGTGCACTGTTCCGTCGGAACAGGTGACCGTCAGGCCGGTGCGCGCCTCGAAGCTGCGACGCGGTGCGCCGGCGGGCAATAGAGTGACCGAAGTCGTCTTCAGAACATAGGCGATAGCTCCGACGCCGGAGGCGCGGATGCGGAAGCGCGTCCCGATCCTCTCCAGCATGCCCGGATCGATCGCGATTCGGGTCGTGAGGCCGTCGGGCACCGCCGTCACTTCGGCGGCGACCGCCGCGCAGCCCACCACCGACGCGAGAGAGGCTGGGCCGGCCTGCTGGCCGGCGGTCGGCGTCCCGAGCGCCACGATTCCCATCGTCAGCAACGCAGCAGGCATATCTTCTCCCGGCCACACTGTTCCGCCGGGGGCCATGAAGGCGGCGTGAACGGGCGTCGGCTCCTTTCTCCCGCGACTGCGTTCGCCTCCCGTGCGCGCATTCCTGGACTTCGAAGCTTCGTCGCTCCGCAAGAACGGCTTTCCTGTCGAGGTGGGCTGGGTGTTCGAGGACGGTGCGTTTGAAGGGCACCTCATTCGACCGGCGCCCGGCTGGAGCGACTGGGACGCGGACGCCGAGGCGATCCACGGAATTTCACGCGAGCGGCTGGAGCGCGAGGGGACGGCACATGGCGACGTCGCGCGGCGGATGGTGGAATCGCTCGAGGGGCACGACCTCTTTGCCAGCGCCCCCTCGTGGGACGGCAAGTGGCTGAGCCTGCTGCTGCGCAGCGCCGGGCTCCCGCGGCATGCGCTCCGCCTGCGCGATACGGAGGTCGCCCAAGCCGATAGCGCGGCGGCGCTGCTCGATCCCCTGCTGACGCCCGGCGAGGCGGCGGGAGCGGTGCGAGAGATCATCGCACAGGTCCGGGCCGAGGCCGAGCGGACGCCGCCCCGTCACCGCGCGGTAGACGATGCGGTCGAGGAGTTGCGCCGCTGGCGGGAGGTCGTCCGCCGCGCCGACGCGAAGGCGGCGGAGCTGGGGCACCCGTTCGGATGATCGTCCGATGATCCTCACTCCGGGCTTGGCCCGGGGTCCATCTTCCTTCTTCCATGGGCTTTCAGAAAGGTGGATGCCGGATCAAGTCCGGCATGACGACCTTTTCGAGCCGCAGCCCATCTCATCTCTCACGATTGCGCCGGCCGCTGTCGCTGCTACAGCCTGCCCGTGCAACCGGCCGAGCCGTTTCCCGCGCCGACCCTCCAGCCGCTCCGGCGCTCGCTCGGGGTCGTCGGCATCCTGTTCCTCACCCTCTCCGCGATCACCCCGGCCTCGTCGGTCTTCATCATCGTCCCGGAGATGCTGAAAGATGCCGGCACCGGCGCGCTGTGGGCGATGCTGATCGCGGGACTGGTCTGCGTCGCCACGGCCTATCTCTACGCCGAGCTTTCATCCGCCTGGCCGGTGGCGGGCGGAGAATATGTGATGGTGGCCCACACGCTCGGGCCGCTCGCGGGTTTCGTCATTCTCGGCGTCAACGCGTTGAACAACTTCATCTTCCCCGCCGTCGTCGGCCTCGGCCTCAGCGACGTGCTGAGCACCGTCATTCCCGGGCTGAGGCCGATTCCCGTGGCGGTGGGGATGGTTGTCGCCTGCACCCTCGTCAGCGTACTGCGCATCCGATTCAACGCCTGGCTGACCGGCGTCTTCCTCGCCGTCGAGCTTGGCGCGCTGGCGATCCTGTTCCTGCTCGGGCTGCTCGACCCGGTGCGGCCGCTCGGTCCCATGCTCCTCCATCCCGCCATCGCCGGTGCGCCGGCGACGGCGGCGGGGATCGGGCTCGCCACCACGGTCGCGATCTTCGCGCTCAACGGCTATGGCAATGCCGTGTATCTGGCCGAGGAGATGCACGAGCCGGCCAAGCGGATCGCGCGCGTCATCCTGCTCGCCCTCGTCCTCACCTTGCTGGTCGAGATCGCACCCTTGGCTGCCGTCCTCGCCGGGGCGCCCGACTTGAAGACCCTGTTCGCCAGTGCCGATCCGTTCGGCCTGTTCGTGACGCTCCGCGGCAGCCCCACGCTCGCCGCCTGGGTCTCGCTCGGCGTGGCGGTGGCGATCGTCAACGCGGCGATCGCCTGCATCATCTCCTTCGCCCGCTTCTTCTATTCGACGGGCCGCGACCAGGCCTGGGGGCGGCCGTTCGACGCCTGGGCGACGGCCGTCCACCCGCGCTTCGGCACGCCGTGGATCGCGACGTTGGTCGTCGGCGGCGTCGGCACGGCCGCCTGCTTCGTCCCGCTCCCCTTGCTGCTGGTGCTGAGCGGCGCCGGCATCGGCGTCACCTATCTCGCCATGGCCTTCGCGGCGCTCGCCGGCCGCTGGACCGGCGCCGCCGCCCATTCGCCCTATCGGATGCCGCTCTTCCCGGCGGCCCCGCTCGTGACGATCGTGGCGCTGCTCTACGTCTTCTGGACCAATTGGTGGGACCTCGAGACCGGTCGCCGCGGCCTCATTGCGACGGCGGCGCAGATGCTGGTCGCCGCCGCTTATTATATTCTGGTGGTGAAACGACGCGGGCCGTGGATCGTTCGCGACCCCATCGATGAGTTCCAGGCGCCGGCCGGCGCCCCCAGCCAAGGATGACGAGAATGGCGGTACGCGTTCCGGTGATGCTCTCCCTCCTCGCCGGCATCGCCGCCCTTGCCGCGCCCGCGGCGGCCGCGGCGCAGGGCTATAACGAGACGCCCGAGACATTGCGGCCGGTCACCGACAGCTTCGACTACGTGCGCACCGAGACGATGATCCCGATGCGCGACGGCGTGCACCTCCACACCGTCATCCTCGTGCCGCGGGGCGCCAGGCGGGCGCCGATCCTCCTCACCCGCACCCCCTACAATGCCGACGAGCAGACCAGCCACAACACCAGCCGCAGCATGGAGAGCGCGCTGAACGGCTACGACAATCCCGCCGACGTGATCGTCGGCGGCGGCTATATCCGCGTCGTCCAGGACGTGCGCGGCAAGTACGGGTCGGAAGGCACCTACGTGATGAACCGGCCGCTCGCCGGCAGCCGCTGGAACCCGACCAACGTCGACGATTCGACGGACGCCTACGACACGATCGACTGGCTGGTGAAGAACGTGCCGGAGTCGAATGGCCGCGTCGGCATCCTCGGCATCTCCTACGACGGCTTCACGCCGCTGATGGCGCTGATCAACCCGCATCCGGCGCTCAAGGTCGCCATCCCGCAGCACCCGATGGTCGACGGGTGGAAGGGCGACGACTGGTTCCACAACGGCGCCTTCCGCCAGCAGAACATGCCCTACATCTACGAGCAGGAGGGGACGCGGGCGAACAGCGCCAAGTGGTTCACCGACACGACCGACGATTACGACCTCTACATGCGCCCCGGCTCGGCCGGAGAGCTCGGCAAGCGCCGCGGTCTCGAGCAGATGGGCTTCTGGAAGCGCATCCTCGAACATCCCGCCTACGATTCCTTCTGGCAGGACCAGGCGCTCGACAAGATCCTCGCCAAGCAGCCGCTCAAGGTGCCGATCATGCTCGTCCACGGGCTCTGGGACGCCGAAGACATTTACGGCGACATCGCCGTCTACAAGGCGCTGAAGCCCAAAGATGTGGCGGGCGACATGGTCTACCTCTCGATCGGCCCTTGGAATCACGGCCAGGAGATCGAGGAGGGGGCGAGCCTCGGCGCACTGCGTTTCGGCCACGACACCTCGCTGTGGTGGCGCAAGAACGTGCTGGCGCCCTTCCTCGCCCATTATCTGAAGGATGACCCGCCGCCGATGAACGTGGCGCCGGTCACCGCCTTCCAGTCCGGCACGAACGAATGGCTGCGGCTGAGGGACTGGCCGTCGACCTGCCCCGAGCCGACCTGCGCGCCGGTCTCGATGCCGCTCTATCTCAACACCGACATGAGCCTCGGCTTCACGCCCACGCCGCAGGGCCGCCCGCAATATGCCGAATATGTGTCGGACCCGAACAAGCCGGTGCCGAACCGGCCGCGGCCCGTGCCGACGGCGGGCTACGACACGTGCGAGCAATGGGCGTGCTGGCTCGTCGACGACCAGCGCAATCCGTCCGGCCGGCCCGACGTCCTCACCTTCGTCTCACCGGTGCTCGACCGTCCCGTCACGATCAGCGGCGAGCCGGTCGTCCACCTCACCGCCTCGACCAGCGGCACCGACAGCGACTGGGTGGTCAAGCTGATCGACGTCTATCCCGACGAAGTCGCGCGCAACCCGAAGATGGGCGGCTACCAGCTCCCCGTGGCGATGGACATCTTCCGCGGCCGCTACCGCGAGAGCCTGTCGATGCCGAAGCCGCTACGGCCCAATGCGCCGCTCGCTTATACGTTCGGCCTGCCGACCGCGAACCACGTCTTCCAGCCGGGCCACCGGATCATGGTCCAGGTCCAGTCGAGCTGGTTCCCGCTCTACGACCGCAACCCGCAGAAGTTCGTGGCGAACATCTTCTGGGCCAAGCCCGCGGACTTTCAGAAGGCGACGCAGCGCGTGTTCACGTCGGGACGGCAGCAGAGCTGGATCGAGCTCCCGGTCGTGCCTTCGCCCGGCAGCCAGCCGGGGCAGCCGCCGGCGCCGTTCCGGACGGCCGCCGCGCGCTAGTCGCTTGGCGGACGTCCCGCGGCCGATCCCGGGGACCGCCAAGGCGGGCGGGGAGCCGAGCTATACCAAGCCCAAACTCCCGCCCAGGACGGAGCTGCTGACCTATTATGCGGCGATGGCGCCGCACCTGCTCCCCCATGCGGGGCGGCGGCCGCTCAACCTCTTCCGCTGCACCGGCGGCTATTGCTTCTTCCAGCGCAACCGCGCCCACCCCGCCTCGGGGAACGATTTCGGACCCCCGATCCGCTTCGTCCCCATCGCCCAGAAGAACGGCCGCACCGAGGACTATCTCTGGGTCGGGGACGAGCCCGGCGTACTCGCCTGCGCGCTCGCCGACGGCATCGAGTTCCACGCCTGGGGCAGCCGCGTCGACGATGTCGAGCGGCCGGACCGGATCGCGCTCGACCTCGATCCCGGCGAGGGCACGGGCTTCGAGGAGGTGAAGTCGGCGGCGTTCACCATGCGCGACCTGCTCGCGGCGATCGAGCTGGAGAGCTTCCCCATGCTGTCCGGCGGCAAGGGCATTCACGTCGTCGTGCCGATCCGGCCGGAGGGCGACTGGGACGCGGTGCGCGCCTTTGCCCGCCGGATCTGCGCGGCGCTGGCGGAGGCGGAGCCGGCGCGCTTCACGGTCGCGCTGCCGAAGACGGAGCGCAAGGGGCGGATCTTCCTCGATTTCCTGCGCAACCAGCGGACCGCGACGGCGATCATGCCCTGGTCGCTGCGGGCGCGAGCGGGGGCGCCGGTGGCGGCGCCGGTGACGTGGCAGGAGCTGCCGAAAATCGAGAGCGCGGGGCGCTGGACGATCGCCGACCTGACGCCGCTCCTGCGCCGCGCCGGCTCTCGGGCGCTGGCCGGCTGGGGCGAGGCGGACCAGTCGCTGCCGCGGCTCGTCTGATACAATTTGCGACGCTTTCGGCTCCCGGCGGGAAACATGAGGGACATTCCGGACGCAACCGAGGGAAGCCGGGCGCCATCGAAGACGCCGGCTCAGGGAGACCCGTTATGAAGCCGACCATCCTCATCCTCGCCGCTGGCGCCGCTCTGCTCCACGCCCCGCTCCACGCCCAGCCGCCGGGGCCGCCGCCGCACGACCCGATGGCGATGTTCGACGCGAACCGCGACGGCGCCATCAGCCTCGCCGAGCTGCAGGCCGGCTCGGCCCGGCTGTTCCGGGCCATCGACGCGAACGGCGACGGCCGGATCACACCGGACGAAATGCGGGCGCACCGCCGGAAATTGATGGCCGGGGACCACGGCGGCCCACGCGGGCACATGGGACCGCCCCCGGAGGGACATGCCGGACCGCCACCGGGAGGCCCGCACCCGCCCCGGTTCGAGGAGCTCGACAGCGACCATGACGGCGCGATCGGCCTCGCCGAGTTCCAGCAGCATCTCGAGCAGCATTTCGCCATGATCGATGCGAACCATGACGGCGTCGTCACCCACGATGAGCTCGAGGCCGCGCACCGGGCGATGCACCCGCCGCATCCGTGACGCGAAGGGCGGCCGCCGTCCTGGCACGGCGGCCGCCCTTGACCGATCCCTTCCGCCGCCGGAACCTGCCCCCATGGCCAGCGCTGCCGAGCCCCACATCCTCCTCGTCGACGACGAGCGGTCGATCCGCGAGCCGCTGGCGCAGTATCTGGCCCGTAACGCCCTGCGCGTCACCAAGGCGGCCGACGCCGCGGCCGCGCGCCAGGCGCTCGCGGGCAGCGCGATCGATCTCATCCTCCTCGACGTGATGATGCCCGGCGAGGACGGGCTGTCGCTCTGTGCGCACGTCCGCGCGACGTCCGGCGTCCCGGTCATCCTCCTCACGGCGAGAGCGGAGGAGACGGACAGGATCGTGGGGCTCGAGATCGGCGCCGACGACTACGTGGTGAAGCCGTTTTCGCCGCGCGAGCTGCTCGCCCGCATCAAGGTCGTCCTGCGGCGGG
The DNA here is from genome assembly GCA_019239415.1 of Alphaproteobacteria bacterium. Taxonomy (GTDB): domain Bacteria; phylum Pseudomonadota; class Alphaproteobacteria; order Sphingomonadales; family Sphingomonadaceae; genus Allosphingosinicella. The sequence goes on along the minus strand of JAFAZW010000051.1, from coordinate 9,305 downwards.
TGGGGGAGCGGGCTCGCGCGGACCGGCCGACGGGCGCCGAGGCCTTCGCCTTCGGCCCGTGGGTGCTGCGCACCGGCGAGCGGGAGCTCGTGGATGCGGAGGGGGTGGCGGCGCCGCTGTCGACCGGCGAGTACAATCTCCTTTTCGCGCTGGTGACGCATCCGCGCCGGGTGCTCACCCGCGACCAGCTGCTCGATCTCGCCCGCGGCCGCGAGCTCGCGCCGTTCGAGCGCAGCATCGACAATGCCGTGTCGCGGCTGAGGCGGAAGATCGAGGCCGATCCGAAGCAGCCGACCCTTATCAAGACGGTGTGGGGCGGCGGCTATATGCTCGCCGCCGACGTGACGCGGCGGTGACGCGCCTGCTTCCCAGGAGCCTGCTCGGGCAGATGCTGCTGCTGATCGGCGCGGCGCTCGTCGTCGCGCAGCTCGTCAATGTCGCGGCGCTGCTCAGCCAGCAGCAGAAACTGAGCCTCGCCCAGAACGAGGCGCCCGCCCTCATCCGCTTCGTGCAGGTGGCGGCGACGGTGGCCGAGGCGCCGGCGGCCGACCGCGCGCGGCTCGCGGAGATGCTGCCGCACGAGCCCGGCATGGTCTACCGGCTCGGCGGCGCCAGCGTCGTCGAGCGCATGGGGCTCCCGCGCGATATCCCGCTCGAAGCGCGGCTCGACGCCGGCCTGACCCGCGCCGGCGTGCCGCGCATCGCGCTGCGGGCCGCGCTGCGGGAGGAGAAGCGGCCGCCGCCTCCGCCGGACGCGCCCCCGCCGCCGCTCTTCGGCCACGGCGACCGGCAGAAGATCGTCTTCCTCTCCGTCCAGCTCGCCGACGGGCGCTGGCTCAACGGCCGCCTGCCGGCGCCCCCGTTCAACCATTACCTCGTCCACCAGCTGCTCGTCGCGACGCTCTGCCTGTTCGCCCTTGTGTTCGGCGCAACCTTCTGGATCGCCCGCCGCCTTGCCGCGCCGCTGCGGGACCTCACCCGCGCGGCCGAGCGGTTCGACGGCGCGGAGGAGGGGCCTTCCGTGCCGCCGCGCGGCCCCTCCGACGTCCGGGCCGCGATCGAGGCGTTCAACGCCATGCGCCGCCGCACCCTCGCCTTGCTCGACGAGAAGGACCGGATGCTCGGCGCCATCGGCCACGACCTCCGGACCCCGCTCGCGGCGCTCCGCATCCGCGCCGAGAACATGGAGCCGGAGCAGGAGCGGGCACGGCTCGTGGCGACGATCGAGGAGATGCACGCGACGCTCGAGGACATCCTCGTGCTCGCCCGCACCGGCCGTTCGCAGGAGCCGGCGCGGCCCATGGACGTCACCGCCCTGGCCGATGCCGTCGTCGAGGAGCTGCGCGACCTCGGCCGCCCGGCGGCCTTCGCCGAGTCCGCGCGCACGGTGCTGGCGGTGCGGCCGAACCTGCTGCGCCGCGCGATCCGCAACCTGGCCGACAATGCCGTCACGTACGGCGGTAGCGCGAGGGTGCGGGTCGAATCCGACGCCGAGACGGTTCGGATATACGTCGAGGATGAAGGGCCCGGCATTCCTCCGGCGCGCCTCGCCGAGGTGCTGGAGCCGTTCCGCCGCCTCGAAGCCTCGCGCAGCCGCGACACCGGCGGCGCCGGCCTCGGCCTCGCCATCGCGCGGGCGGTCGCCGCCGCGCATGGCGGGCGGCTGGAGCTGGCGAATCGGGGAACGGGCGGGCTTCGTGCGACGCTCGTGCTTCCCCGGGGACAGTCTATCTGACTGTCCCCGCTCTTCGGCGCTGAACGGGGGCAGCCGGCTAGGCTGTCCCCGGCGCGATCCAAGAATCGCTGGCGCCCCGCCGCCTGCGGCGATAGCATCCAAGTCTTGGGAAAGAGGGGGCTTTTCTCACCGCCCCCCGCGTATCAGGGGGACATAAGATGAAGCTTGCGACAATGCTGCGCGTGGGTGCCGCGGCCGTGCTCATCCTCGCCGCCTCGGGAAGCGCCTCGGCGCAGCTCGGCGGCCTCGGCCGCTCGCTCGGCGGCCAGCTCCTCAAGCACAGCCCGGCGAACAAGCTGCTGGGCGGCGAGGAGCCGATCACGACCAGCCTTCCCGATGCGAGATGGGGCGACTCGTCGAAGGACGGCTTCACGCCGCGCGAGGCGCTGCGCTCGCTGATGACGCTGCAGCGCACGCCCAACGGCGGCTTCGTCCTGCAGCCGGGCTATTACATGCTCGTCGACCAGAGCTACTGCCTCCACGCCGGCACGCACGGGCCGGGCGGCGGCGACGGCTATCTCTACGCCCCGCCCAAGGGGCCGGCGCAGGACGCGGTCATGACGATCGTGCGCAATTCGGTGAACCATCCCGAAATCCAGCAGCACGACATCCAGTTGCTCCTCTGGGCGATCATCGCCCGCGCCAAGTTCGAGAATCTGAGCATGGAGCTGAAGGCGGTGGCGGCGCGGCTGCTGACCCCGCGCCAGCTTGCCGGGCTCAACCGCACGGCGCTCGATTTCCTTCCCGCCGAGGTCATGAACCGGATGCCCGGCCCGGTCCGGCAGATCGCCGAGGCCGAGCAGAGCCTGCGCTCGATGCTGACGTCCGGCGGCAGCTTCGCCGAGATGGAGCGCGTCGCCGTCCTCGCCGGCATGGCGCCGCGCGGGCCCGGCAGCATCGACGTCCCCTCGGGCCGCTGGTCGGCCCATCCGGACGGCTATTTCATCCGCTACATACCGAGCGGCTACTCGACGACCCGGGTCGAGATCTGGGTGCCGCAGGGAAGCCCCGGCGTCGGCAGGGAATATGATCCGGCGACGCACATCGCCGTGCCGGGCAACACGTCGCGGCAGCGGCTGATCCAGTCGGGACGGCCGCAGCGTCAGAGCTGATCCGTCCCGCGGCGGGGCAGGTGTCGCCGCCGTCTTGAAACGAGGCAGGAAAAGGGGCTGAGTCGGCGCCGTGACCGGCCGCCGTCTCAGCCTCCTGCTCTTCGCCGCGCTCGCCGCCTGCGGGCGTTCGCCCGAAGCGCCGCCGCAGCATCGCGAGGCGCGTCCCGCCGCCGCCGTCTCGCTGCCGCCGGTCGACGTCGCCCCGGAGATCGCCGCCTTCTACGCGGCGCGCGGGAACCGTCCGCTTTGGGTGACGAGTGCCGGCGTCCGCCCCGGCGCGGACCGCGCCGCCGCCCTCCTTGCCCATGCCGCGGATCACGGCCTCGATGGCGCGCGCTACGGCGCGGCGGAGGTGGCGGCTGCCCTGGCCGGCGCCCGTTCCGGCGATCCGGCGGCGCTCGCGCGCGCCGAGCTGCTGCTCTCGCGCGGCTTCACCATGTTCGTGCGCGATCTGCGCACGCCGCGCGTCAATCCGATGCTGCAGGCGGAGGAGGGTCTCGCCCCGCGGGCGCCGGCGCCGCGTGCCCTGCTCGAGATGCTGGCGGCCGCGCCGAGCCTCGGCGAGGGCGTCGCCGCCGCCACCCGGATGAACCCGCTCTACGGCGCCCTGCAGCGCGGCTATGCCCGCTGGCGGACGGCCCCGCATCCGGCGCAGGAGCAGGCGCGCGCGTTGCTGAACCTCGACCGGGCCCGTGCCATCCCCGCCGACGCGCCCCGCTACGTCATCGTCGATCTCGCCTCGGCGCGGCTGTGGACGGTGGAGAACGGCCGCGTCGGCGGGCCGATGCGGGTCGTCGTCGGCAAGCCGGGGATGAAGACGCCGCTCATGGCGAGCCGCCTCACCTACGCCGTCCTCAACCCCTATTGGAACATGCCGCCGGACCTGGCGCGCGAACGCGCCCGGCGGGTGCTCAAGCAGGGCTCCGGCTTCCTCGCCGCCGGCGGCTTCCAGGTGCTGTCCGACTGGGGCGAGACGGCACGGCCGGTGCCGCTCGGCGCCGTCAACTGGCGCGCCGCCGCCGCGGGCGCCGAGGCGCTGCGCATCCGCCAGCTGCCGGGCGCGTCCAACGTCATGGGCCGCATCAAGTTCATGATGCCGAACCGTCTCGGCATCTACCTCCACGATTTCCCCGACAAATCCTTGTTCACCCGCGACGATCGCCGGCTGAGCTCCGGCTGCGTCCGCCTCGCCGACGCGGCGGCGCTCGCCCGCTGGCTGTTCAGGGGGGCGCCGCCGCGCCCCGAAGGGAGCACGCCCGAGCAGCGGGTGGACCTGCCCGAGGCGGTGCCGGTGTATCTCACCTATGTGACGGCGCTGCCGGGAGAGAAGGGCCTGGATTTGCGGCCGGATCCGTACGGGCTCGACGCAACGCGCATCGCCCTGTCGGACAGGAAGAGAAGCCGTTCGGGCTGATGATCAGGTTGCCATGTCCCCCGGACATGGCTGCAGGCGTCCGGGGGACGCCTGCACCCGATCATGGTCGAAGCCCTGTCCTTCCCTTCCTAGGCTGCGGAAGGGGGAGGACAGGCCTTCGACAAGCTCAGGCCGAACGGTGTCGGGATCGCTTGGACCGGGTTGGCAGGTTCAGGCCCCGCCTTCCTCTTCCTCGAAGGTCATCGCGACCGCCGCGTTCGCGGTGAGGCGGACCTTGTCGCCTTCCACTTCGGCGACGAGACCGAGCGCGATGTAGTGGTGGTGGCCCTGGTGCGAACCCTGGCCGCTGTCGGCCTTGGTCAGCTTGATGCGGTCGCCTTCGACATGGTCGACGGTGCCGACATGGACGCCGTCGGCGCCGATCACTTCCATATGCTCGCGAATGTCCGCTGCGCCCGCCATGGTCCGGCTCCTCCAGATCGTAGAGGCTTGCTCCCTTAGCACTCTTCGCGCCGCGGTTGCTGGTATTTTAGGAATCGCCTGCCTATCTTCCGTCCCGGGAGCGATAGCGGGATTGCCAATGTTCGACGGGCTCGTCGCCTATCTGGATTCGATCAAGGCGCGCGATCCGGCGCCCCGGTCCCGCTGGGAAGTGCTGCTCTATCCGGGTCTGTGGGCGCTCGCCTTTCACCGCGTGGCGCACTGGCTGTACCGCGGCAACCTCTTCTTCCTCGCCCGGCTGGTCAACCATATCGGCCGCGCCTTCACCGCGATCGACATCCACCCCGGCGCCGTCATCGGCCGCAACTTCTTCATCGACCACGGCTTCGTGGTGATCGGCGAGACGGCCGAGATCGGCGACGACGTCACCATCTACCAGCAGGTCACCCTCGGCGGCACCAACCCGTCGGACGGCGTCCCCGGCAAGCGCCACCCGACGATCGGCGACGGCGCCATCATCGGTTCGGGCGCGCAGGTGCTCGGGCCGATCCACGTCGGCGCCCGCGCCCGCATCGGCGCCAACGCGGTGGTAACCAAGGACGTGCCGGAAGGCGCGACGATGGTGGGCATCCCCGCGCGCTCGACCCTCGTTTCGGCGGAGGCGAGCAACGCCGGTCGCTTCCTCCCCTACGGCACGCCGTGCAGCGAATTGTTCGACCCCGCCACCCAGAAGCTCGAAATCCTCCAGTGCGAGGTCGAGCGGCTGCGCGCCGAGCTTGTCGCTTTGGCCGCCGAACGCGGTCGCGACGCCGAACTCCCCGCCCGCAACGGAAAGGAGCGCGGCCGCGCCTGATGGGTACCGTCCACCCTTTTCCGGGCGGCTCCTCGCCGCAGATCGGCTTCACCCGCGGTGAGCTGAAGCGGATCATCGACCTCTACGGCCGCATGGTCGCGGCCGGCCTGTGGAAGGATTATGCGGTCGAATTCGGCCGCGACCACGCCGCCTTCTGGGCCTTCCGCCGCTCCGCCGAACGTCCGGAATACAAGATCGAGAAGCGCCCCGCGCTGCGCCACCGGCAGGGCATGTGGGCGCTGGTCAACGAGGGCGGCATGGTCGTGCGCCGCGGGCACGAGCTCGGCCCGCTCCTCGCGCCGCTCGAGCGGCGGTTGCTGAAGGTCGTCGGCGGGTAAGCGCGTCTCAGCTGGCCCAGGGATAAGGCCGGTCCGGCACCGGCTCGCGGGCCAGACGGGTGAGCCGTTCCCATAGGAAGTCGATCACCGCCCGCACCCGCGGCGTGTGGCGCACGCGCTCGTGGGTGAGGAGCCAGAGGCCGGTCTCGTCGCCGCCGACCGGGTCGACGCAGCGGACGAGGTCGGGATCGTGGTCCGCGAAGAAGCTCGGCAGGACGGTGATGCCGAAGCCGGCGCGGACCGAGGCGAGCAGGCCCGTCGCCGTGTCGTGGTGCATGGCGACGCTGTCCTCGAGGCCGAGGCGCTGCAGCCAGGCCCGATAGCGGCGCCAGAGGCCGGGCCCGCCGCCGCCGATGAACGGGTGCGCCGACAGTTCCTCGCGCGTGTGCGGCCGCGGGTGGCGCGCCGCATAGTCGCGGCTGCAATAGAGCGTCCACGGATCGTGGGCGACGCGCCGGCCGACCAGACCGCCGCCGCTGGGGGCGACGCTCGTCCGAAGGGCGATGTCGGCAGCGCCGGCGGCGAGGTCGCGCTGCTCCTCCGCCGTGTCGAGCTCGATGAGGATGCCGGGATGCGCCTCGTGGAGGTCGCGCAGGATCGGCGGCAGCACCGTGGCGGCGTAGATTTCGAGCGTCGTGAGCCGCACGGTGCCGCTGACTTCCCGCGACAGCGACGCGGCGGTCTCGCTGACCGCAGCCGCCGCCGCCGCGACCGCACGCGCCGGCTCGACCAGGGCCTCTCCCGCGGGCGTCAGCGCATAGCCCGCCTGTCGCCGCTCGAAGAGGGCGAGGCCGAGCGCCCGCTCGAGCGCCGCCACCCGCCGCGCCGCCGTCGTCTGGCTGACCCGCAGGCGCCTGCCGGCGGCGAGGGTGCTGCCGGTCTCGGCCACGGCGAGTAAGGTCCTGAGGTCGTCCCAGTCGAACATATTCCTATTCTGCACTTTTGCAGAACGGTCGCGCAACATCGTTGTTCGTCGTCGAGGGGCGGCTGCGCGTATCGGGATGAGGAGCCGGCCGGCCCGATTCGCCAATCCGAAGGAGACTCGCGATGAAGATCCTGCTTTCCCTCGCGGCGCTCGCCGCCACCGTCGCCGGCGCGCCCGCTGTGGCCGAGGCCCCGTCCTCGGCTGCCGCGGTCGTCGTCCGCTACGCCGACCTCGACCTCTACAGCGCGGCGGGTCGTCGCGTCCTCGACCGGCGCATCGACGCGGCCGTGCGCGATGCGTGCGGCAGCGCCTCGGACGCGGACCTGCACGGCCGCAACGCGGTGCGGGCCTGTGTCGCCCAGACGAAGCGGGCGGTCGCGGCCCAGCGCGCCGCGGTGCGTGCCGCGGCGCTGCGCCCCACCGGCGAACGCTTCGCCGCCGGCCGCTGAAATCCGCCGCACACGAAAGCTGGGGCGGCGCCCGCGAGGGTGCCGCCCCAGTCGTGACGGGAATCGCCTCAGGCCGCCGCGGCGGCGGACGGCCGGTCGAGCACCGGCAGCTTCGCCTTCACCGCCGGCGGCAGCGGGCGGACCACCGCGGCCCGCGCGCTGTGCCAGAAGGCGGAGAGGAGGAGCAGCGCCGAGCCGATCACCAGCGCCGTCACCGCGAAGCTCAGCTCGACGGCGATCGCCTGCTGGAACAGCCGGCTGAGCGCGAAGAGCACGTAGACGAGCGCCGAGACGAGCAAGGCACGGCGGTCGACCGCCAGCGCGGTCAGCCCGAAGACCGCATAGACCACCAGCACGATCACCGCGCCCACCGCCGAGCCGCCGCCGTCGGCGAGGCCGAGCAGGCGGAAGATCGGATGCACCATCATCGGCGCCGCGAGCAGGTGGAGCCAGAAGGCGACGTCGGAGCGGCGCGTCTCGCGCGTCGGGTCGGAGGCGTCCCAGCTCATCGCGAACAGGAACATGCCGACGCCGAGCAGCAGCATGAAGCCGAGGAACACCGGGTCGCGCGGGGTCAGGTCGAAGCTCGAGGCGAGCAGCGCCATGACGAGAGCCGCGACCGAGGCCGCGCCCGCCGCCACCGTGATCGGCACCCGGAACCGCCGCCAGTGGAGCCAGGCCGCGCCGGCGCCGACGGCCGCCGCGCCCGCCATGAGGAACCCGCCGAGCGTCTTGTTGTGCTCGACCGCATCCGGCCCGACGCCGAGCACCAGGCCGAAGCCCGTCGTCGCGACCACCCCACCGACGAAGGCGAGGAGGAGGAGGATGCTCGGCAGCGCCATGCGGCGCTTCCTCGTGAAGAATTCGGCGAGGCCCCAGGCCGCGCCGGCGACGAGCAGGCCGCTGGTCGGGGACGGACTGTTATACTCGATCCGCGGGCCGATCGACCAACCGATATACCCCAGGGCGAAAAGCAGGATCGCCGCCGCGACGGCGACGAAGATGTCGTTGAAGCCGGTGATCAGCCGGAAATGCTCCTCGTCGACCGCCGGGCTCGCGCTCCGGTCGGCGACATAGGCGCGGAGCGACGCCGCGGCCTCGGGCGTCAACGCCCCCGCTGCCACCGCCGCTTCCAGATCGCTGTCGCTGTACATGTCTGAAGATCCTCCCTAACGGACGGCTCCTAGCACAAGTGTATTAGTGATGCAATACGGCATAGCTCCTGCCTCCTCATCGCGAGATGGGAGGGGAACCAGATGGACCTGGTGGAGAGGCAGCTGCCGCAGCCGTCGAGGATCGCGCGCGCGACGGCAGAGGCGTGGACCAGCCACCCCTCCCACCAGCTGCGCGGGTCCCCCTCCCCACGCTGCGCGGTAGGGAGGCAAATCAGCCCTGTAGCCGCTTCAGGATCAGCATCGCCTGCTCGGCGCCTGATTGCGGTACGATCTCGCCGTCGCGGCTGGTGATCTCGTCCCAGTGGGCGGCGACCTCTTCGACCGTGCGGCGGCCCTCGCGAAGCGCATAGCCGGGCGTCAGCGTCACATAGGCCGCCTGCACGACGCCCGCGCCCGCGCCGACGATGGCGTTGGTCGGCGCCTCGTCGGACACGAGGTACAGCGCCGCCGGCACGACGTTGTCCGGGTTGAACAAGCTCAGCATGTCCGGCGGGAAGAGGTCCTCGGTCATCCGCGTCGCCGCCGTCGGCGCGATCGTGTTCACGCGGACATTGTACTTGGCGCCTTCGAGGCTGAGCGTCTTGGCGAAGCCGGCGAGGCCGAGCTTCGCCGCCCCGTAATTGGCCTGGCCGAAATTGCCGTAGAGGCCGGTCGAGCTTGCCGTCATCAGGATGCGGCCGTAGCCCTGCGCCCGCATCGCCTCCCACACGGCCTTGGTGCAGTTGGCCGAGCCGATCAGGTGGACGTCCACCACCGCGCGGAAATCGGCCATGTCCATCTTGGCGAAGCTCTTGTCGCGCAGGATGCCGGCATTGTTGATGAGGATATCGACGCGGCCCCAGGCCTCGATCGCGCGCGCCACCATGGCGTTGACCTGCGCGACGTCGGTGACATTGGCGCCG
>JAFAZW010000097.1 GCA_019239415.1 Alphaproteobacteria bacterium | reverse complement strand
CCCAGTAGAAGGGGTGCGAATATTCGGGGCGGGCGATGAGGGTGCGCTGGGCTTCCTCGAGGGCGGTGCCGATGTCGCGGGTGCGGGCGTTGCCGTAGAAGGCGCGGATGAAGTCGTAGGTGCCTTCCTTGGCGGGGACCTGCCAGTGGGTCGCCATCACCGCGCGCGCGTTGGCGGTGAGGAACGCGCGGACGAGACCGGCGAGGGTCGAGCCGGCTTCCTCCTGCCCCGCCTGCCGGGCCAGCGCCTGGCTGCGGATGCCGGCGGCGGTGTCGCAGGCGGACAGGACGACGAGGTTGGCGTCGAGGTGGAGGCCGGCAATCTCGTCGAAGCTCAGCAGCCCGTCGGAATCCGGCCCCCCGAACGACGTGACCAGCGCCGGCGGCGACTTGCTGCACCCCCAGACGCCCTCCTCGAGGCCGTGGGTGGCGAAATGGAGCACCTCATATTGGTCGAGGTCGCCGCGCGCGCGCACGGCGCTGTCGGTGAATTCCGCTCCCGCGACGACCGGCGCGGCGACCGCGCCGAGCGCGTTGGCGGCGATCACCACCTCCTGCCGGTCGACCGGGTTCATCCGCGCGGCGAGATCGCGCAGCGAGGTGAACTCGACCGAGCAGACATTGCCGACGTCGATGCGGCCGGCGGAGGCGAGCTGGGCGCCGCGCGCGGGCACGACATGCTCGGCGAAGCCGATGAACGGCTTCGGCGCCGTCGACGCCGGGAGGGCGCGCGCCACGAGGAAGGATCGCGGCGACACGGCCGTCGAGATCGACGCCTTGGCGGCGAGGAACGATACGCCGGAATAGTCCCAGGCGTTGTCGCGGCGGCGGGCGTCGCGCCAGGCGATGCTCGCTTTGTCGGTGACCAGCACCCCCGCCGGCAGCCGCTCGAGCGGGCCGGAGGGATCGACGACGAGCGCGCGGGCGGCGAGCAGTTCCGCCTTCGCCGGGCCGGCGAGCTGGTCGAACAGCAGCGCCGCGACGGGCACGTCGAACTGGACCATCTTGCCTTCGGCGATCTGGCCGTCGATCGAGCCGCGCAGCCGCGCCGCCATCTGCGCCAGCGCCGCCGCCGGCGCCTCGGCCCGGTAGAGGGTGGTGCCGCGCGCCGAAACGGCGATGCCGTAGACGCCGCGGCCGATCTCCGAGACCTTCCAGAACAGCTCCCCCGGCCGCAGCGCCGCGCGGATCTCGGCGATGGTCGCCGGCCGTTCCTCGACGCTGCCGAGCCGGGCGTTGCCGCCGAGCTCGCCGTCGAGCCGCGCCAGCCGCTCCTCGGCCGTGCGGCGCTGGGTCTCGAGCTCGGCGCGGGCGGCGGCGTCCGCCGCGGGCGCGTCGGAGATGCGGTAGCGCAGGCGGGTGATCTCGCGGGTCAGGTCCTCGCGCTCGCGCACCTTGGCGGCGACGGCCGGATCGGCCGTCACCACCCGCTCGATGCGGCTGAGCTGCCGCGCCACGGCCGGCTCGCCGATCGACTGGACGGCGCGGAAGAAGCGCTCGTCGGTGCCGTCCTGCCGCCCCGCCTTCGCGTCGGCGACGAGCAGGTCGAGATAGGTGTCGAGCCCGCGCGGCACCACGCCCTCCGGCGATCCGGCGGCGATCATCGCGTCGATCGCCTCGCCATAGGCGCGGCGCACCGTCTCCGCCGGCCCGCCCTGCTGGGCGACGACGGCCGCGCGCTCGAGCCGCATCTCGGCGATGGCCGGCTCGCGTCCGGTCCCGCCGGTCTCGACCGCGCCGAGCGTCAGCGCGTCGCCGGCGCGGTCGAAGCTCGCCAGCGCCTCGGCCCATTGGCCGCGCCGCGCGGCAAGGCGGCCGCGCTGGCGCTCCAGCCGCGCCTTCAGCCAGAGGACGGGACCCTGCTGGATCCGCTCCGCGCCGAGCGGCGCGAAGGCGGCGTCGGCGGCGGCGAGGGCGGCCTGGGAGCCGGCCAGGTCGCCCAGGCCGAGCAGGGCGACGCTGCGCGCCCAATTGGCCTGCGCGTCCATCACCAGCTGGTAGAGCGTCTCGGTATCCGGGAAGGCGACCGAGCCGGCCAGGTCGGAGGCGCCGCTGCGCTGGTTCAGCGAGCGGACGAGCGCGAGATTGAGCAGGGGCTGGTCGGCCGCGGGACGGCTGGCGAGCTGGTCCAGCGCAGCGAGCGCCTTGCGGAACTGGCGGCGGTTGAGCAGGTCGAGCGCGACGTAGATGTCGCGCTTGCGCACGAGCATCCCCCGCCGCGCGCCGACGCCGCCGTCGATCAGCGCGTTGGCGCGCGCGAAATGCTCCTGCGCGGACTGGGCGAAGCTGATGTTGGAATCGGCGAGCCCGGCCTCGAGCGACAGCTCCGCGCGTAGCGCCGGATCGGCGTCGGCGGGCAGGCGGCTGAGGGCGTCGTTGAGGACGCGCGAGGCCTCGATGTGCATGCCGCGGTGATTGAAGGCGATGCCCTGCTGCAGCGCGACGCCGGGATCGAAGTCGCCGGCCGCGGCGCGGGGGCGCGCCGCCTCGGGCGGCGCCGGCAGCGACGCGAGCGCGATCGGCGCGACGTCCTTGTCGGCGGTCGCGGCGGCCGTCGGCGCGCCCGCGGCCCAGCGCATCGTCCGGACCAGCGGCCCGGCAATGCCCGGATAGCCGGAGCCGACGATGGTCACGCCGCCGCGCTCGGCGCGAAGAGCGAGCGTCTCGCCGCCGATGGCGCTGTCGAAGCAGCGCCGGGCGTCCGCCTTGCCGAGACCGGGCAGGTCCACCGGCCGCGCGTCGCCGCAGGCGAGGGTCGCTTCCGCCCGGCTCAGCGCCCGCGCGTCGCCCCGGAACAGCCGGACGAAGCCCTGGGCGCGGCTTGCCGAGGCGTTGCGGCAGGTGATCGCATAGGAGGCGTTGAACAGCCCCGACACGCCGCGGTCCGCGAAGGACCGGCTCGCGGTGCACGCTTCGAGCTGGCTGTTGCGGCCCGCGTCGAAGCTGTCGACCGCCACCTCCTGGAACGAGCGCGGCGCGGTCGCGCAGCCGGCGAGGCCGACGACGACCGCGCAACAGCCGCAGAGGGCGGCGGCGCGGCGGGTGCGAGCGAACGTCATGGATGGTCCTCCCGGGCGGCGCGGCACGCAGCCCCTTTCTCGCCCTCCTCGCACTTGGGCTGCGCGGTCACGGCGTCGATCGCGCTCAGGCCCGAGAACAGGGCTTCGTTGTTCGCGCCGACGACCGGGTCAAATGGCAGCGGCAGGGCGTTGGCGACGCGGATGAGATTCGCCTGGCTCTGGTCGAAGATGTTGAGCGCCGGGGTCGCGACGACGCTGATCAGGCAGCCGCCGCCGCCCGAGCCGACGAGGCAGCCGTTGATCCGCGTATCGCCCGGACTGACGGCGGAGAGGCCGATGACGGTCGGGCCGAGCAGGGCCGCCTGCGCGCCGCCGCGGCCGTTGATCTCGCCGAACAGCGCAAAGCCGTTCGTCGAGGCCCCGGTTCCGCTCGAGCTCAGCGCGAGCGTGTTGGTGACCCCGAGGCTGCCGATCTGAGCCCCGCGCGGCGGCGCCCCGCCCACCGCCGTGTTCTGGAACAGCGCATAGTCGGAATAGCGCACCGTCAGCCGGTTGGCGGTGAGGACGATGCCGTTCGAATAGGGGACGGCCGGGTTGTAGAGGCGCGAGGCGGCGTTGCCGACATAGCTGGATGCCGCGATGGCCGGGGAGACCGGGGTTCCCGTCGGCGTGAGGCCGAGGGCGGTGAGGAATTGATCGTCCTCGCCGACGCCGATCCGGCGCCCGCGAAGGTCGACGTTCGAATTGCCCATCAGCAGGCGGCCGCCGCCCGCCGCGGTCGCGGCCACCCTGATCACCGAGGCCTCCCCGGTGCCGCCGTCGCCCCCCAGGCGGACGGTGCGCGACGTCGACGCCTGACCGGTCGAGAACGCGCCGGTCACGTCGAAGCGGGCGGTTCCGAGAATCGTGAACTGCGTCGCGCCGACCGAGTCGCCGAGCGCGAGGGTGCCGATCTCGACATTGTTCGCCCCCGGGTCGAACGTCACCGTCCCCGCGGCGATGCGGTTCACTTCCGCCTGCGTCAGGCTGAAGCCGCCGGCGGAGGGCGTGGCGTCGCCGAGGCGCAGCGGCCCGCTGCCGAGTTGGGTGAACGTCGCCGAGCCGGTGGCGGCCGCGGTCGCCGCGGTTGCGATGTCGAGGTCCGTCGCGGCGATGGCGAGGTCGCGGCCGGCCGCCGCCGTGCCGACCTGCGCCGATCCGGTCGAGGCGCGCAGCGCGACGTCCTGCGCGGCCGTTCCAGACGCGAGCGAGAGGTTGCCGCTATTCGCCGTCAGGCGGAGGTCCGAGCCCGCGCCGGCTGCCGACGCCGTCCCCACCGTAACCGCGCTGCCGCGCACGTCGATGTCGTTGCCGGTGAGGCTGACGGCGGACGTGACGAGCGTATCCGCCGCGCCCGCCGCGTCGACCGGGCCTTGCGAGCCGACGGTGACCCCGCTGGCGAGGCTGGTCGCCGCCACGGCGCCCGTGGCGCGGATCGCGATGTCGTCGCGCGCCGTCGCCGTCCCGAGCGTGACGCCGCCGGCGCGGGCATCGAGCGCGATGTCGCGGCCGGCGAGCGCCGTCGCGTCGATGCTGCCGTTGGGCGACGAGGCGGCGAGCCCCGCCGTCACCGTCACGTCCTGCCCGGCCGCCACGGTGCCGAGCAGCGCAAGCCCCCCGGCGCGGACCGTCACATCCTTTGCGGCACCCTGGGCGGCGAGGTTGGCGCGGCCCGGGCCGACGCCCGTCACGTCGCCGGCGAGCGCGGTGACCGACACGTTGCCGGTCTTGCTCGTCACGTTCGCGAGCCGGGCGCTCGTGGAGGAGGTCAGCGTCGCGTCGCCGTTCGCCGCGGCATTGCCCGCGGTCAGCGACGTCGTCACCTGCAACTCGCCGCCCGCGCCGTTCTTGGTCAGCGTCGCGGTGGTGCCGGCATTGCCGGTGCCGAGGGTCAGCTGCCCGCCGGCCGCGGTCAGCGCCAGCGCGCCGCCCGTGGCGGTGGCCGCGGCGATGTCGATGCTCGCGCCGGTGCCGGTCAGGTTGCCGGCCGCCGTCGCGGTCGAGCCGGCGAGCGCTCCGGTCTGCGCATCGAGCAGGATGTTCGCGCCGGAGGTCAGCGTCTGGCCGTTGAAGGCGATGCCCGGCGCCTTGATGCTGAGGTTCCCCGCGCCGGAATTGACCGTCGCGGTAACGGTCAGGCTGCGGCCGTCGACAAGGCTGATTCCACCGGCGCCGCTGTTGGAGAAGCCCGCCAGCGAGACGATGTCGTTGGTCGCCGAGTTGAGTGAGGCGCCGCCGGCGGAGAGGCCCGTCAGGGCGGCGGCCTTGATGCGGCCGCCCGTCTGGTTGATCGGCCCCGCCGGGGCGGTGAGCGCGACGGACCCGGTGGCGGCAGTGAGGTCCCCGGCCAGCGTCAGGGGGCCGGTCGTGACGTTGAGAATGAGGTTGCCGGTGCCGGCGTCGACCGGCCCCGACACCGCCAGCGTGTTGGCGTCGGTGAAGACGAAGCCGGAGCCCGTGGTGAATGCGGCCAGCGTGGTCACATCGTTGCCGGCGTTGGCGAGGATCGCGGACCCGACGTTGCCGGTCAGCGTGCCCGCGGTAATGGCGGTGCCGGCGGTCTGGGTGACGGTTCCGGAGAGGGAGTCGCCAGCCGCGCCGCCGAGGGTCACGGTTCCCCCGGCCCCGGTGGCGATCGTACCCAGGACGGCATTGCCCGAGTCGATGATCCGCACCGCGCTCGCGCCGCCGTTGGTCGTCGTCAGCGTGCCGGCCATATTGATCGCGCCGTCGTCGGCATCGACCAGGATCGAACCCGCTCCGGCATTGACCACGCTCCCCGCCGCCTGCGAGATGCCGGTCGCCTTCAGCGTCACGCCGGTGCCGGTGAGGTTGGCGTTCACCGCGAGCGGGTCGCCCACCACTTCGAGGCTGAGGGCGCCCGAACCGGCAGTGACGGGCCCGCTCACGGTCAGGGCCGGATCGTTGCGCAATGCGAAGCCGGTGGCGCTGAACGGGCCGAGGGCGGCAAGCTGGTTCAGCGCCGCGGTGAGCGTCGTCGCGCCGTTCGAGCTTCCGGTGAGGAGGCCGGCGGTGATCACGCCGGAGGCCGTCTGCCCAATCGTGCCGCCCGCGCCGTTCGCGGTCAGCGTGACGGTGCCGGTGCCGGCGTTGACCGGAGCGTTGAGCGAGATGTCGCTGTTCGCCCCGGTCGCGACGAGGCCAATGGCCGCATTGGCGGCGAGAATTCCCGCATTGACGATGAGATCGCCCGACGTCTCGATGGCGACGCCGCCGCTCGTCCCGTCCACCGTTCCGGCGACCGTGAGGCCGCCGGCGTCGCGCAGCGCGAATCCCGCCGCGGTGAACGGACCGAGATTGCCGATCTGGTTGACGAGCGTGGCGAGATTGGTCGCGCCGCCGGAGCTTCCGGTGAGCGTTCCGGCGGTGACGACCCCGCTCCCGGACTGGCCGATCGCATTGCCCGCGACGAGCGTCACCAGGCCGGTGCCGGCATTGACCGGACCGGCCAGCGCGATGCTGGACGACGCACCGCTGGCCGTGAGGGAAATGGGCGCGTTCGTCGCACCGATCGAGCCGCCGGAAGCGACCGAGAGGAGCCCGCTCGTCGCGATCGACACGCCCGCCGTGCCGGTGACGGCCCCCGCCACGGCGAGGCCGCCGCCGTCGTTGAGCGCGAAGCTGCCCGCGCTGAAATTGCCGAGCGTCCCGACCTGGTTGGTCGAGGCGACGAGGCTCGTCGCGCCCGCGGACGCGCCGGTCAGCGTGCCGGCGCTCAGCACCCCCGCCGTCTGGGTGACGGTGGTCCCGGCGTTCAGCGTCACGGTCCCGGTCGTCGACACGTTCGCGC
Source organism: Alphaproteobacteria bacterium (assembly GCA_019239415.1). Lineage (GTDB taxonomy): Bacteria > Pseudomonadota > Alphaproteobacteria > Sphingomonadales > Sphingomonadaceae > Allosphingosinicella. The sequence continues at coordinate 30,648 of JAFAZW010000097.1, read as the reverse complement.
CGAGACCGATCGCGCCGGAAGATCCCGTCAGCGAGATCGGACCACTCCCGGCGCCCACGGCGCTGTTGACGGCGAGGTTGGCGGCACCGGCGAGCGAGATCGCGCCCCCGGTCGTCGTGACGGGGGCGTTCACCGTGAGGTCGCCGGAGAGCGTCGCGACGTCGACGCCGTTCGGGCCGGTCACCGCGCCCGCGACGGTCAACGGCCCCGAATTGCGCAGGAACAGCGAGTCCGCTGCGAAAGCGACCCGGTTGATGCTGTTGGTCGACGATCCGACGATCGCGCCGCCGACCGCCGCACCGGTGAGCAGATCGGTGGTGATCGACGTGCCGTTCATCTGGAAGATGCCGCCGCCCGAGCTCAGGGTCACGGTGCGGCCCGAAGCGAGGCCGGTCGTCAGGCGGCCGTTCAGCAGGATCGGGTTGTTGCCGGTGGTGGTGAGGTCGATCCCCTCGTTGGTCGAGGCGAGCGTTCCGGTGACGGTGAGGGTTCCGTTCGTCGCCTTGATCGACAGCGTGCCGGGGGCGGTCAGCGGTCCGACCGAAAGGCCGCCGGCCAGATCGACGATCGTGAGATCGTCGCCGCCGGTCATCGGGTTGGTCAGCGCGACGCCGCCCCAATCCGTTGCGGTCATGGTGAGGTCGCCGCTCGTCAGCGCCACCGGCGCATTCAGCGTCAGGATGTTGCCCGCCGAGAGCGTCGCGTTGCCGGTCGCGGTGAGCGCGTCCGCGGTGAGGTTGCCCGTCGCCGCGGCGATCAGGATGTCGATCCCGCGACCGGGGCCCGAGACGACGACGTTGCCGCCGGCGGCCAGATCGAGGTTGCGGGTCAGGTCGCCGACGCCTCCTCCGCCGCCGGACAGGCGGATGTCGGAGCCGCTGCCGGTCGTCGCGCGGACGAGGCCGCCGATCGAGATGCCGTTCGCGGCGACATCGATATCGCCGCCGCCGGCCAGCGAATTCGCGCCCCCGAACAACGCGTCTCCCGCGCCGTCCGCGTCGGCGCCGATCGCCGCGGTCAGCGCGCCCGTCGTCGTCGACCCCGTCGAGCGCAGCACGATGTCGTCCTGCGCCGTGATGGCGCCGGTGACGATGGTGCCCGCCGACTTGATGGCAACGTCGACGCCGCTCACGGTCCCGGCGACCGCGACATTGCCCAAGTTGCTGCGGAGATTGACGTCGCCGCCGCTGCTGGCGGCGCCGCCCAGCGACAGCGAGTTGAGCGCGGTCGCGGCGATCGTGCCGGGCGCGGTGACCGTGCCGGTGAGGGCGATCGTGCCCGCGGCGGCCGCGAGCGTGACGCCGTTGCCGGTGCCGCCGGCGCCGACGCTGCCGGCGCCGGCGATGTCGCGGGACGAGGTGAGCGCGACCGGGCCCGACGTCGCCGTCACCGCTTGGGCGACGGTCAGGTCCGACGTCGGACCGGTGGTCGAGATGGACACGGCGCCGGTGCCGAGCTTGATCCCGCTGAGCCCGTCGAGCGTGCCCAATATGAGCGCCGAGCCGTTGGTGAAGCTGAAGCCGCCGCTCCCGACATCCGCCGCCAGCAAGTCGACTTTGTTGGTGCCGGAGAAGGACGCGGTGCCGGACTTGATGGCCAGGCCGCCCAGGCGGCCGGCCGCGCCGACGGGGCCGCTGAAGGTGACGCTTCCCGAGCCGGTGTCGACCGAGAGTCCGCTCGTGTCGGCCACCGCGGAATCGACGGTCTGGAACGTTGCGGAACCGGCGGTGATCTTCCGCAGCCCCGATCCGGTGAGCGTCAGCGCGCCGAGGAAGGCGGCGGCGTTGGCCGCCGCGACGTTGCCGGAAAGCGTCGTCGGAGCGTTGAAGGTTACCGACTTCAGCCGCCCGCCGATGCCGACGTTGCCGACGCCGATCGTGCTTCCGCCCAGGGTCAGATCGTTGGCGTCCGCGGTCGCGGCCGTGATCGATGCGACGGACAGCGCCCCCGTCCCCGCGTCGAGCTGGACCGCGGCGGGCGCCGACGCGCCGAGGGTCAGGCTTCCGAGCGTGATGCCGTTCGTCGCCAGGATCTTGGCGGCATTGAGGGTGGCTGGTCCGCTGACCGTCACCGTGGTCGGCGCGGAGGAACCGCCGACGCTCCCGTTGAAGACGGTCCCGCCGCTCGAGCTCACCGTCAGGCTGGACGGCGCGGAGGCATTGACGGTGCCGTTGAACGTCACAGTCGACCCCGAGCCCGAGGCGGTGAGGCCGTTGCTGCCGGCAAGCGTGACGGCGCCGGTCAGCGCCTGCGAGCCGGGGGAGGTGAGCGCGACGCCGTTGAGCTGGATTCCGGTCGCGCCGTTGAGCGCGATCCCCTCGTTGGTCGAAGCGAGGTTGCCGCCGACGGTGAGGCCGCCATTCTGGGTGGTGATGCTGAGCGTGCCGGGGGCGCTGAGGGCGCCGACGCTCAAGCCCCCCGCCGTGTCCACCACCGTGAAATCGCTCCCGGTGCCGGTCAAGATCGGCGCCAGCGCGTTGCCGTGGAACGTGGCGGCGGTCACGGCGTAATCCCCGGCGACCTTCACCGAGCCGATATTGACGTCGCCGCCGGTGGCGAAGGTGGCGTCCTTCGCCGACACGAAGGTCGCGCCGGACGCGTCGATGTCGATGTTCGTCGAGGGCTGCGAAACCGTGACGCCCGGGCCGGATTGCCCGCCGAGGAGGACGATGCCGTGATCGGTCGCCGCCGCGCCGGTCGCCGTCACGGTGCCGCTGACGCCGAGCAGAGTGCTGAGCAGGGCGGCCGGGCGCGCCGCCGCAAAAGTGACGTTGCGGCCGTTGACGGTGCCGTTGACGGCGATGGCGTTGTTGACCGTCGTGCCCTGGTTGATCACGAAGCTGAGCGGGCTCCCCGCACTGGTGACGGTGATGTCGGTCCCGGCGACCACGGCGACGTCGCCCGACCCGCTGAGCGAAGCCCCGGACATGCTGATCGCCGGCCCGAGCAGGACGAGATGGCCGAGGCCGGAGCTCGACGTCGCGGTGAGGCTGCCATTCACCGTGACCCCCCCGGTCGCGGACGCGGGGCCGGCGAAGGTGAGGCTGGTGGCGCCGTTCAGGAAGGCCGACTGGTTCGCGGCATCGAGATCGAGGCTGCTCGCGATCAGCGCACCGACGTTGACGCTGCTCCCCGCCCCGAAGATCACTCCGACCGGGTTGACGACGTAGACGGTGACGTTGCCCGGCGCGTTCAACGCCCCGAGAATCTGCGACGGGTTGGTGCCGTTCACGTCGCGGTTCAGCACCGCCAGGTTGCCGATCCCGGACGTCGCATCGGTGAAATTGGCGGTGTTGCCGACCGGGACGTTGAAACCGTTCCAGTTGATCAGGGTGGATTTCGCCTTGAGATCCACCTGGAGGGTGGTCGCATTGGGATTGCCGACCGTCGGCGCCGTTCCGCCGGGGTTGGTTGCCGTCGACACGACGTCGCCCGAGGTCGGCAGGGTCTGGGCCCCGCCCGGACTTGCCGCGAACGCGCCCCCCCCGGCCAGCGCGGTGGACAGCATCAAAGTGCGGCGGAAGCGAAAGCGGGACCTGGTGCGGATCATCGTCATCTCCTGCGCGCTCAGCGGCCGCCCGGCGGGGATTGGAGGGTCAGCGAAACGAGGACGCGCGCCGGCGCGCGCCTGGCGCCGGGCACCAGCAGCGCCTTGTCCTCCGGATGCGCGTACATCGCTTCGAGCACGGCGATGCCCGGCAGCAGGGCGCGCAAACCGCCGCCCCACGAGCCCAGCCGCCGGTCGTTCTCGGTGGCGTTCGGATCGAGGTTCCAGATCCAGACGCTGTCGTAGAAGCCGAAGGCCTCGAGGCGGTGACGGCCGTCGTCAAACAGCCGCGCGCGCGGCTCGATCCTCGCGGCGACAGCCCGGTCGGCGCTGTTCGCGCCCGGATCGTAGCCGCGCCCGATCGTCAGGTTGCCGAGCGAATATTCCTCGAAATTGAGCAGCGCGTGGTTCGACCACTGACCGTGCACGCGCGCATGCAGGGAAAAGACCGGCCCGATGCCCACCACGCCGGAAAGATCGGCGCGGACGACCACGGCCTGGGGATCGCCGTTGAACCGCGACGGGGTATAGCCGCTTGGGGCGATCTCGCCGCGATGGGTGGCGCCGAAGATGCCGAGCCCTTTGCGCACCTCCAGCGAGGCGGCCAGCGAATAGGCCTCGCCGCCGCCGGGGAGGAAGTCCCGGATCTGGATGTCGCCCCGCAGGAACGCGACACGCAGCTTGTCGCGGTTGAGCGGCGCCGGTGTCGCCCCGCTGAAGACTCGCGTCCGCTGCTCGATGATCTCGAACCCGCCCGCGAGGTTGGAGCGGGTCCGGCGCGTGCGTTGCAGCGGTGCCGACAGGACGAGATCGCCGATCAGCGTCTCGGAGCGCAGGTCGAGCACGCCGAGGTCCGGCCGCGACCAGGCATAGAGGAAGCTCCCCTCGAGCGTTACGCCATCGTGGCCGAGGCCGGTCATATGGCCGATCTGGACGACCTTCTGCTCGCGCAGATCGAAGGTGGTCGACGCACCGAGATAGGTGACGTCGGAGGCGCCGGTCAGGCCGTACAGCTCTCCGCGCACATAGGCGGTTTCGCGGCCGAGCTGGCGCGAGCCGTAATTGTTGGCATTGGCCATCAGCGAATAGGGCCGGTAGGCGATGTTGAGATCGCCGATGACTTCGCCCGGGACGGTGCCGGCCGGCTGCAGCGCGAGCTGCACGTCGAGCCCCGGAATGTCGCCGGCGATGAGCAGGATTCGCTCGGCGTCGCGCTCGTTGAGCGGGTTCAGCGCCTTGAGCTGCTCGGCTCGCGCCGCAAGCGTCTGGCGATAGGGCGGAGCATCGCCATGGACGCGGACTTCGACGATGTGCGCGGTGATCACCTCGAGCCGAAGCTCGTTGGTCGCGATCGTCTGGGGCGGGATCTGGACCGTCGCGATATAGCCGGCCCGGCGCAGACGGGCCGTCGCCTCGTCGCGCAGGTCGCAAATCACCGCGATGTCCTGGGAGCCCGCCGCGGGGGGCTGGACCGCCGCGAGCAGCCGCGCGACCTCCGGGGCAAGCGGCGCGCCGTTGAACCCGGTGAACGCCAGCCGCTCGATCTTCACCTTGAGGTCGTAGCTGCGCAGCGGGCACGGCGCGGCGGCGATCGCGCCCGCGCCATTGACCCGTACGTGGGCGGCCGGCTCGGGCCGCTCGGGACGGGGCTGCTCGACCTGCGGGCGGCTCGGCAACGCCGGCGGGTTGGACTGGGCGTGACCGGCGGTGGCGAGGAGGAGGGCCGGGCCGGCAAGCATAAGCGCCGCCTCGGGACGCGCGCGACGCCGGCAATAGCTCGTGGACCGCATTCGCCCCCCTCGTTGCGGTTAGAGAAATGTCTGGTGCTGGTTACGCTCTGAAAAGAAGTCCTATTACGACTCGCGGTCATACCCCCGCGGCTATTGGCTGACAGAAGACCGAAGACGAGTCAAACACGCGTGTTAAATGGCTCAAGGACAAGGTCTAGCTTGCCGGGGGACGGTGTGATTCCCTTCTCTTTGAGGCACATGGATTTTGCGACCAAGCGTGTCCGCGCGTGCTCCATCCGGAACTTGAGGTGGAATTGCCGGTCCGCAAGCGGCGGCATATGTCGCGGCAGGAGTCCGCGCGGGCGCACCAGGGAAACCAAAGGCAAGCGCCCATCCGGTCGAAGAGCCGCATCGGCGGCAAGACGACATGGCGAGTGCGTTGGTTGCGATACATGTCGACGCCTATGCGGTCGCCCTCAAGCTGCGAAAAAGTCCGGAAATCTCGGTCTCGACATCGCGTGCGCGGCCGGGCGGTTCCCGAAACCGGACACTCGTCGCGGCCGGACCGGCCGGCCCCTCGAAGATGTTCGACTCACGCCTCGCGGCCCTGTGGCGGCGGCACGACGACAGCGGATGCGCGGAGAGGGGTAAATGGCGGAGAGGGAGGGATTCGAACCCTCGGTACCCGTAAGGGCACAACGGTTTTCGAGACCGCCCCGTTCGACCGCTCCGGCACCTCTCCGCATCTCTCGGCTGAGATCGCCCCGGCGTGAGGGTGCCCGTCAGCTGACGGGAGCCCGGCCGGGGCTGGTCGACAGGCCGGCGCCTCTAGCGGATGCAACCGGCCTTGCCAAGGCGTGTCCTGAGCTCGCCGCAGGGCGGCTTGGCCGCTTCCTTGCCTCGCCCGCGCGAGCGCCTAAATAGGAGGCATGGTACCGCGACCCGACACCGCTCCCGCCGACATGGCGGCCGCCGCGCTCATGGCGCCGCCGGTCGCCCATGCCCTTTTCTCGATCGGCGACGTGGTGCGGCACCGGTTGTTCGACTTCCGCGGCGTGGTCTTCGACATCGACCCGGTCTTCGCCAACTCCGAGGAATGGTACGAGGCGATCCCCGAGGACATCCGCCCCGGCCGCGACCAGCCCTTCTACCACCTGCTCGCCGAGAATGGCGAAGGCAGCTACGTCGCCTATGTCAGCCAGCAGAACCTCCTCGCCGACGAGAGCGACGAACCGGTCGACCATCCGGCGATCAAGGGCATGTTCGACACGGTGGCGAAGGGCCGGTACCGGCTGAAGGCCCAGCACCGGCACTGACGCGGGCTCGGCCGGCTAGATGGCAAGGTTCTCCGGCCATAGTTCGGTTTCGCCGGCCTCGCCCGGCAGCTTCGGGCTGTAGCGCTTGAGATAGGCCGGCTGGAAAACGTCGGCGCGGAACGCCCGCCAGCCGCACCCGGCGCGAACGTTGAGCTCATATTTGTTGACCCGCCCGAAGCTTGCCTCGGTCAGCGGAAACAGGGACCTGGTTCCCGCGATGCCGCGGTGCAGCTTGTCCACGTCATGCCTCAGCATGAAGGTGTCCACGTGAGGGTCCGGCCGCGGCAGACTGCTCAGAGCATCGGGAAGCCGGGCGACCGTTATCTTCCCCTCGGGACCGATGGTGAGGCGCCCGAATGCGAGCGTGATCGACCGGGCGTCGTCAGGCCCGGCAATGCAGTAGCCGGTGACGACGAGCGCCTCGTTATGCGACAAGGCGACGTCCGGGGGCCTGACCGCGCCGGCGCCGAGCCTGGTATAGGCTGGAATCCAGCCGCCGCGATCCCAGGACATGCCCCAGTCCGCTACGATTTTCGGATCGTCCGTCGCCTCCCGCCAGACGGAACTGGAACCGTCGTCGTTCACCTTCACCACGGTCGCCATGAGCCGCCAGCCGGAATGCTGCTTCGAATAGTCGATTTCGAGCCCTGCGACATAGCAATTGGCGTCGCGATCCATTCCAAACCCGCCGCTGAGAAAGCGGTGGTCCCTGCTGAATTCGGCGAGGTGATCGGCCGGATCGCTGTAGCTGTTGATGTACGCGCGATTGTCGCTGTCCTCGTTGATCGACGTGGTGAGGATCTCCTCGAACTTGGCCTCGAAGATCGCCCAGACGCCATAGCCCGGCTGCGTCTTCCCCTCGGCATCGACGTAGCTCATCCGACCCAATTCCTCGAGCATGGTGTCGAGATCCGCCACCTCGCGTCCCCACAGATCGTCGAGCGCCTTGTCGAGGTCGGCCAGTTCCTCTCCCGACAGGGACGCCTGTCGGTAAAGCGTAAGAGCGGCATTGTAGACGTAGGTCGCCATCTGCACGATCGAGCAGATCGACTGGAACCAGGCGAACATCAGGCTGAAACGGGTCTCGCGCGTGAGGCCCAGCACCCGATAAACGGTCCCGCTCTTCACGAGATCGTCCCACTCCTCGATCGCGTTCTTCGTCTCGAAAGTCGAGGTGCTGAGCAGCAAGGAGATGTCGCGCAACGCCTGATGCAGGTCCGCCAGCGCCCCGGTGTCGGGCTTGCACCACGCCGCAACCGACACCCAGTCGCCGTCGACCACGACCCTGTGGGTGAACTGATCGTAGGTGGCGAACTCGCGCGCTCTCGCCACGATCTTCGTCTTGCATTCGATCAGCTTCGCCCGGTTCTTGCTCCACAGGTTGATCCTGGTTCCGTCCCGGCCGACGTCCGCCACCTCCTGAAGCTTGGCCACGAGCTCGCGCGTCATGCGCTCGATCGCTTCGATCATGCGGTCCGTGTCCGACTTGCCGCCCCCTTTTATCAGGTTGTAGACCGCAAAGCCGGTCTGGGCGGCCGCGGCAACCTGACCGAGGTAGCCGAACCCCTGCATCATGGACGTGAACTTCGAGGTGACGATTTCGACCTTCTGGTTCGGCATCGGAATCTCCTTCAGCCGGCCGAATTCGGCCGGCCGGCGCTCGAGTGTCGACAGGACGCTGACTGAACAGACAGGCGATTCGCTGGGCGCTCGCCCTCGGTACACGAAGGGTTGCTTCCCCGAGTCTTCCCCACAACTCGCGCGATGATGTTACACGACCCGAATGAACTCGTCGCTGGAATTCTGTTTGCGGTGAAGCGGTTCCGAGGCTGACCGGATCGTTGCGGGGCCCCGGCCCGTTGACAACCCGCCCCTCATGACCTAGCTGCGCGCTTCCTCCTGCCGGGACCGCCCGGCGGGCATATTCATTCGAGATTTGAGAGAGCCATGTTCGCAGTCGTGCGCACGGGCGGCAAGCAGTATCGCGTCGCCGCCGGAGACAAGATCGTCGTCGAGAAGCTCGCGGGCGAGGCCGGCGACACCATCCAGCTGGGCGACATCCTGCTCGCCGGCGAGGGCTCCGAGCTGCGCCCGACCGACGGCCTCACCGTCGCCGCGGAGATCATCGCCCAGGCGAAGGCCGAGAAGGTCATCGTCTTCAAGAAGCGCCGCCGCCACAATTACCGGCGCAAGCAGGGCCACCGCCAGCAGCACACGATCCTGAGGATCGTCGGCATCGGCGCCGAGCAGGCCGAGAAGCCGGCGAAGAAGGCCAAGGCCGCTCCGGCCCCCGCCGAGAACGAGGCGCCCGCCGCCGCCGCTCCGGCCGCCGGGGCCCCTGCCGCGGAGGCTCCGACGAAGGCGAAGGCTCCCAAGGCCGCCGCGCCGGCGAAGAGCGAGCCGACCGCGAGCGAGCAGGTCGACGCCCCCAAGACGACGAAGAAGGCTTCGACGAAGAAGCCGGCTTCTGATAAGACCGCGTAAACACGAGACGAGCTAGAGAAGAGCGATGGCACATAAGAAAGCAGGCGGTTCCTCCCGCAACGGCCGCGACAGCGCGGGCCGGCGCCTCGGCGTCAAGAAGTTCGGCGGAGAGCAGGTGCTCGCCGGCAACATCATCGTGCGCCAGCGCGGGACCAAATGGTATCCGGGCGCGGGCGTCGGCATGGGCAAGGACCATACCCTCTTCGCGCTTACCGACGGGCGCGTCGCGTTTCGCGACGGGCGTCTCGGCCGCAAATATGTGTGCGTCGAGATGTCGGCCGCCGAGGCGGCGGAATAGGAACGGCCGAGGACGGGCCGTTCCCGGGAGGGGCGGCTCCAGGACTCGGTTGAGATCCGAAATTTCGAGGGAGAGGAGCCGCCCGGTTCCTCTCCCTTTTTCATTTCTCCCTCGAAACAGTCGCGAAGGTGTCCCCGAAGACGGGCACCGGCGGGGCGGAAAGGGAGACGGACCATGTTCGCGAGGACGAAGAGACTGCTGCTACGGCCCGGCTGGCGCGAGGATGCGCCGGCCCTGTTCCGCGCGGTCGCCGACGAGGGGATCGCCCGTAACCTCGCGCGCCTGCCCTGGCCGTACCGGATGGAGATGGCGGAGGAGTGGCTCGCGCAGCCGCAGGATCCGGCCTGGCCGTCCTCACTCATCTTCCTGAGAAGGGACGGGACGCCGGAGCTGGTTGGGGGCATCGGCGTGCATCGCAGCGACGAGGGCGGAGCCGAGCTCGGCTACTGGATCGCCCGTGCGCGCTGGGGTCAGGGTATCGCCACGGAGGCGGGCCGGGCGATGATCGCCGCCGCGCGCGACACGTTGCGTCTGCCGCGGCTCGGCTCCGGGCACTTCGTCGACAATCCGGCGTCGGGCCGGGTGCTGGAGAAGCTCGGGTTCCGGCCGACCGGTCGTGTCGTCCCGCGGCAGAGCCTGGCGCGGGGTCACGAGGTGCCGTGCCGGCTCCTGGAGCTGGATCTGGCGGAGGAGGACACCGTGGCGATCGCGGCATGATCTGCCTCCCCATCGCGAGATGGGGAGGCAAATCTACGCCAAAGCCGCTTCGGCCTTGGCGATGAGGGCGCGGTCGTCGTGGTTCCAGGGATGGAAGCGGGGGAGGAAGAAGCTCGCCCAGGCGCCGAGGATCCTGCGGACCATGCCCGGACGGACGAAGGCGTGCCAGAACAGGCCGGCCCAGGCGCGCGGGCCGGTGATCCCGTCCTGGGCGAGGAGATCGAGGGCGCCGGCGGTGCGGTCGACGAGGAAGTTGCGCGTCACGAACAGCATCACCCGCGCCTTGACCGCCCAGCGCTTGAAGCGCGGCCAGTGCTGCGTCGCGTGCAGCCACGTGTCGTAGGCGACACCCTTGTGCTCGATCTCCTCGATCGAGTGCCAGCGCCACAGGGCGGCGGATTCGGGGTCGGCGCCGGCGAGGTGCCGCGGGTCGCTGAGCAAAGCGTGGGCGAGGATCGCGGTGAAATGCTCGAGCGCCATCGTGGCGGCGAGGTTGACGATCGGTGGACGGGCGCGGGAAATGGCGAGACGCTCCTCGACCTGCTTCTCGAGCCGCGAGATGTCGTACCCCGCATCGACCGCGCGGCGATTGAACTGGACATGCTCGCGGCTGTGCATCACCTCCTGGGTGGTGAAGGCCTTGATCTCGGCGGCGAGCTTCGGCGGGGCGCCCACCCGGAACGCGCGGACGCTCTCCACGAAATAGGCCTCGCCCTTGGGGAAGGTCACCGACAGCGCATTGTACAGCGCCGTCGCATAGGATTGCCGCCGAGCCACCAGCGCTCGGTGCGCGCACCGCGGCCGAAGCGCCGGTCGCGCGGCGTGATGGTGAGGTCCAGGGGTGTCGCTTTGCTCGCCATCTGATGTATCTCCAACGGTGACCATGGCCACTACTGACACACCTGTCAATAGCCGAGCGCGGCTGAGCCCCGGCGAGAGCCGGGCCGCGGCGATCGAGGCGGCGCGGGCACTGCTGCTGGAAGCGGGACCGCAGGCCGTCACGCTCAAGGCGGTGGCGGGACGAATGAGCCGCACCCATGCGAACCTCCTCCACCATTTCGGCTCGGCGGCCGGCCTGCAGGCGGCGCTGGCGCGGGATATCGGCGAGCGGGTGACGGCGGCGATCGGCCGCTCCGTCGCCCTCGCCCGCGAAGGCAAGGCCGATCCCCGCGAAATCGTCGAGGGCGCGTTCGACGCGTTCGACCGCGAAGGCGCCGGACAGCTCGCGGCCTGGATGATTCTCTCGGGCAACCGCGATGCGCTCGACCCGGTCCTCGAAGCGATCCACCGCCTCGTGGACCAGCTCGTCGAAGGCCATGAGGACCGGCCGGTCGCCGACACGACCTTGTGGCTGGTGCTCGCCGCGCTGGGCGATTCGCTGCTCGGCGGCCCGATGACCGCGGCGCTCGGCCTGCCGCGCGCGAAGGCGCGCGAGCTCGCCGTCCGCCACCTCCTCGCCACCCATCCCGACATTCCCGCGTCCGGCGGATGAGCGAAGCTGCCGCCGTCATGATCTTCAGCCACGACCCGAATGGCGACGCGGCCTTCCTTGGCGACGTGCTCGGCCTCCGGTGCGCCGCCGCCGGTGGGTGGATCCTGGTCACCCTTCCCTCCGGCGTCCTCGAAGAGGATTCGAGCGACCTCGACGCGCTTCACCAACTCTTCGTGACCGGCCCCGACATCGAGGGGACGATGGCCGCTCTCCGGCGCGCGGGCGTCGCGCCGACCGTCGAAACCGGCAGCCGCGGCCCCACTATGTCCTTCGCGCTTCCCGGCGGCGCGATGGTCCGCTTCAGGGAGCGGCCGCGCGGATTTTGACCGCCGCCTGTTCATTTCGCCGCGCCGTTGGCCTAGACGCCCGCCCATGCATTTTCTCGACCAGGCCAAGATCTACGTGCGCTCCGGCGCCGGAGGCCCCGGCGCGGTGAGCTTCCGGCGCGAGAAGTTCATCGAATATGGCGGACCCGACGGCGGCGACGGCGGCAAGGGCGGCGACATCGTGTTCGAGGCGGTCGAAGGCCTGAACACGCTCATCGACTTTCGCTACACGCAGCATTTCCGCGCGCCCCGCGGCAAGGGCGGTTCGGGCTCCAACCGCACCGGCGGCGGCGGCGGCGACCTCGTCGTCAAGGTGCCGGTCGGGACGCAGATCCTCTCAGACGACAAGGAGCATGTCCTCGCCGACCTCACCAAGGCGGGCGAGCGGGTCGTCCTGCTCAAGGGCGGCGACGGCGGCCGCGGCAATGCGAGCTACAAGAGCGCCACCAACCGCGCGCCGCGCCAGCACGGCACCGGCTGGCCCGGCGAGGAGGCGTGGGTGTGGCTGCGCCTCAAGCTGCTCGCCGACGTCGGGCTGGTCGGCCTGCCGAATGCGGGCAAGTCGACCTTCCTCAACGCCGTCACCAACGCCAACGCCAAGGTCGGCGACTATCCGTTCACGACGCTCCACCCGAAGCTCGGCGTGGTGCGTCACAAGGGCCGGGAATTCGTGGTGGCCGACATTCCGGGCCTGATCGAGGGCGCGGCCGAAGGCGCCGGCATCGGCGACCGCTTCCTCGGCCATATCGAGCGCACCCGGGTGCTCCTCCACCTCGTCGATGCGAACAACGAGGACGTGGCGGAGACGTATCGGACGGTGCGCGACGAGCTCGAAGCTTACGGCGAGGGGCTCGCCGAGAAGCCGGAGGTGCTTGCGCTGAACAAGTCGGATACGCTCGACGCGGAGCTGATCGCCGCGCTGTCGGACGAGCTGGCGGAGGAAGCGGGCGTCCGCCCCCTCCCCCTCTCCGGCGCCACCGGGGCCGGGGTCGAGGCCGTGCTCGACGCGCTGCTGCAGCATCTGGGGCCGGCGAAAGAAGAAGCGAAGGAGGACCAGGCGTGGTCGCCCCTCTAGGCTCCTCCCCGGAACGGGGAGGGGGACCGCGCCCGCAAGGGCGTGGTGGAGGGGGCCCGAACTCCGACGCGGCGGAGCGGTGGGCCCCCTCCACCGCGCTCCGCGCGGTCCTCCTCCCCGTTCCGGGGAGGAGCGAGTGAACCGCCGCCGCTCTAGGAAGATCCGCACGCTTGGCGTGACCGGCGGCACCGGCTTCGTCGGCTCGCACCTGCTGCGCCTCGCGATCGACCAGGGCTACGACGTGCGCGCGCTGACCCGGGGGTGGAAGCCGCCGGAGGACGAGATCGCCTGGGTCGACGGCGCGCTCGACCGGCCGGAGACCCTCTTGAAGCTCTGCACCGGCGCCGATGCGGTCATCCACGTCGCCGGCATGATCAACGGCCGCACCCGCGGCGACTTCGAGGCGGTGAACGTGGCCGGCACGGCGGCGATCATCGATGCGGCACGCAAGGCCGGGGTGCGGCGGTTCGTCCACGTCTCCAGCCTCGCGGCCCGGGAGCCGGAGCTTTCCGCCTACGGCTGGTCGAAGATGCGGTCGGAAAAGCTGGTTGCCGCCTCCGGCCTCGACTGGACGATCGTCCGCCCGCCGGCGGTCTACGGGCCGGGGGACAGGGAGACGTTCGAGCTGTTCCGGATGGCGCGGCGCGGGATCGTCGCACTGCCGCCGCGCGGACATTTCTCGGTGATCCACGTCGGGGACCTGTGCCGCCTGCTCCTCGCCCTCCTCGACGAGCCCGACACCTGGGGCGAGATGTACGAGCCCGACGACGGGCGCGAGGGCGGCTGGGAGCATCGTCATTTCGCCCGCACGCTCGGGCGCCTCTACGGCAAGCGCGCGGCGACGGTGGCGATGCCGCGGCCGGTGATGCGGATCGCCTCCCGGCTGGACCGGATGGTGCGCCGCAAGAACGCCAAGCTCACCGCCGACCGGGTCCGCTATTTCTGCCACCCCGACTGGGTGGTCGCCGCCGAACGCCGCCCGCCCGCCACTTTGTGGACGCCGCGGGTGAGGACGGCCACGGGGCTCAAGGAGACGGCGGACTGGTACCGCGCCGAGGGCTGGCTCAGATAAGGCGCTCGGCCACGAAGGCGGCGAGGCTGCCGGTGAGGCCGGCGAGGAAGGCGCGGTAGGCCCAGCCGAGCATCCGGTACTTCTTGCGGGCGAGCACCACCCCGTTCTGGTGCATGTCGCGCAGCATCGCGCGATAGGCGCTCTCGTCGGTGCGGACGACCTCGAGCATGGCCTCGGTGAACGCCTCCTCGGAGAGGTGGGCGAAGGCGCCGAAGAAAAGGAGGTTGGCGGGCCCGCGCGGCTTCGCGCCCACCGCCGGCATGATCGCCAGCACCGCGCAGACCGCCGCGACGAAGGCCGACGCGCCGAGGATCAGCAGCGGCAGCGGCGGCAGCGCGCCGTGCGCCTGGTTGATCGCGATCGTGAAGATGACGAACGCGGCGCCCATCAGGATGCTCGCCTTCTGGTCGGCCATCGAGGAGAGCTGGACGTTGATCTGCTGGGCCGTCCGGATGACGTTGACCGCGTTGACGGGAAACACCTGCTGGTCGGCCATGGACACCTCGCTGCGGAGCGGGAGGGAGCATCGCACGCGGCCTCGGCCCTGCCAAGCGGGCGCCACGTTTGGGCCCTAATCGCTTGGCACAGGAAGGTGAGCGCCATAAGGGGGCGGGATGACCGACCGAGACCAGACCTTCGACAAGGTCGCCAAGCTGATCGAGCCGTTCAACAAGAAGGGGGTCAAGCTCGGCGAGACGACCAGCTTCGCCGGCGACCTCGAGTGGGACAGCCTCATCGTCATGGACTTCGTCGCGTCCGTCGAGGACGAATTCGACATCCTCATCACGATGAACATGCAGGCCGAGATCGAGACCGTCGGCCAGCTCGTCGACGCCGTCGAGCGGCTGAGGAACGAGGGATGAGGGGACATTCGAGATCCTCCCCGGGACGGGGAGGGGGACCATGCGTAGCATGGTGGAGGGGGTTCGGAGCGTGGCACGGAGCCCCCTCCACCGCGCTTCGCGCGGTCCCCCTCCCCGTCCCGGGGAGGACCTTTTGATGACCGACGCCATCGCAACCGCCGACGATCCCGCCCGCGAGACCGCCGCCGCGCCGTCGCACCGCGGCGACCTCTTCTCGAAATTCGACGCGCTGATCGCCGAGCGCGAGGCGCTGCTCGATACCGGCGTGCGCGACCCGTTCGGGCTGGTGATGGAGAAGGTCCACTCCCCCACCCTGGCGACGGTCAAGGGCAAGGAGACGATCCTGCTCGGCACCTACAATTACATGGGCATGACCTTCGACCCCGACGTCATCCAGGCGGGCAAGGACGCGCTCGACGCCTACGGGTCGGGCACGACGGGCAGCCGCGTCCTCAACGGCACCTATCAGGGCCACAAGGAATGCGAGGAGGCGCTCAAGGACTTTTACGGCACCGCCCACGCCATGGTCTTCTCGACCGGCTACCAGGCCAATCTCGGGCTGATGTCGACCATCGCCGGCAAGGAGGATTACATCATCCTCGACGCCGACAGCCATGCGTCCATCTACGACGGCTGCGCGATGGGCAACGCGCAGATCGTCCGCTTCCGCCACAACAGCGTTGACGACCTGGAGAAGAGGCTGAAGCGACTGCCCGCGGAAGGTGGCCGCCTCGTCGTGCTGGAGGGCGTCTATTCGATGCTCGGCGACATCGCGCCACTCGCCGACATGGTCCGCGTCGCCAAGGAAGCGGGCGCGATGGTGGTCGTCGACGAGGCCCACGGCATGGGCTTCTTCGGGCCGAACGGCCGCGGCGTGTTCGAGGAAGCGGGCGTCGAGGACCAGGTCGACTTCGTCGTCGGCACCTTCTCCAAGTCGGTCGGCACGGTCGGCGGGTTCGTCGTCTCCAACCATCCGAAATTCGAGGTGCTGCGTCTCGTCTGCCGCCCTTACGTCTTCACCGCCTCGCTGCCGCCCTCGGTGGTCGCGACCGCGGCGACGTCGATCCGCAAGCTCAAATTCGCCGGCAACAAGCGCGCGCACCTGTGGGAGAACAGCAAGCGCCTCCACCAGGGCCTGCGCGACCTCGGCTTCACCCTCGCCACCCCCGAGGCGCAGTCGGCGATCATCGCGGTGCTGCTGCCGGACCAGGACATGACGGTGCGGATGTGGCAGGCGCTGCTCGAGGCCGGCGTCTACGTCAACATGGCGCGGCCGCCGGCGACCCCCGCCGGCACCTACCTGCTGCGCTGCTCGCTCTGCGCCGAACATTCGTCCGAGCAGGTCGGCCAGATCCTCGGCATGTTCGAGGCGGCGGGAAAGGCGACGGGCTACCTCTCCTGAGCGCCCAAGCGAGTCCGGGGCCCCGGAACCTTCTTTCCAAGCGGCAAGGCTTGCTCTAGAATCAAGCACATGGCGGGTGAGGAAACGGGCATCCCGTATGCCGGGGGCTCCTCGGCGACGTGGCGGGGCGTGCTGGCCAGCGCCGGGGCGCTGCTGGCGGCCGCCCTGCTCGCCGCGCTCCTGCTGATGGTCAGCCAGTCGAACGCGGCGCGCGACGCGGCGCTCGCCTCCGAGCGGCACAGCTACGACGTCATGCTGCTGACCCGCACCGTCGACGGAACCGTGGCGCGGGCGGAATCGGCGCTCAGCCGCTACGTGATGGACGAAGAGCCGGAGACCGGCACCGTCTATTACAACGAATGGGTGCTCGCCGGACAGCAGATCGAGCAGCTCCGCCGCATGGTCGCCGACACGCCCGAGCAGCGCCGCCGGGTCGACGCGCTCGCCCGGCTCTACGCGGAGCGGGCGACTCAGCTCGCGCCGGCCGCCGCCGCCGCGGCGCAGGGCAAGGGCACGGGCGGCATCCCGCTTTACTACCAGGCCGGCATGAACCCGACCGGCCAGGCGCTGCGCGGCAAACTGAACGAGATCGCCGCGAGCGAGCGCGGCGACCTGCGCGACCGCATGGAGGCGACGCGGCGCACCTCCGACCGCGCCGACCAGCTCACCATCTGGTTCGGCTGGCTCGCCGTCCTGATCGGCCTCGGCGCCATCGTCCTCGGCTTCCTCGCCTTCCGGGCGATGCGCGAGCGGCTCGACGCGCTGCGCGAGGCGGACAGCGAGGCGGTGCGCGCCCGCCAGCTCGAGGCCGCCGTGCGGGCGCGGACCCAGGAGCTCACCGAGGCGAACGAGCGGTTGCAGGCGGAGGCGACGGAACGCGAGGCCGCCGAGGCGCAATTGCGCCAGGTCCAGAAGATGGAGGCCGTCGGCCAGCTGACCGGCGGCATCGCCCACGACTTCAACAACATGCTGGCCGTGGTCGTCGGCGGGCTCGACCTCGCGCGGCGCAAGCTGCGGGGCCCGGCGCGCGAGGTCGAGTTCCACCTCGACAGCGCGCTCGAAGGCGCGACCCGCGCCGCGGCGCTCACCCGCCGGCTGCTCGCTTTCGCCCGCGCCGAGCCGCTCCTGCCGGTGCCGGTCGAACCGGCCGGGCTCCTCCAGTCGATGCTCGACCTCATCGACCGCTCGATCGGCGAGCGGATCGCCATCCACACCCGCTTCGCCGACGATGCCTGGGCCGTGAAGGTCGACACCAACGGCCTCGAGAACGCCGTCCTCAACCTCGCCGTCAACGCGCGCGACGCCATCGAGGGCGACGGCGAGATCGTCATCGCCATCGACAATGCGCCGCTTCGCGACGGCGAGGTCGGCCAGCTCCCGGCCGGCGATTATGTGCGGATCAGCGTCGCCGACACCGGCCACGGCATGAGCCCGGAGCTGATCGAGCGGGTGTTCGAGCCCTTCTTCACCACCAAGCCGGTCGGCAAGGGCACCGGCCTCGGCCTCAGCCAGATTTTCGGGTTCGCCCGCCAGTCCGGCGGCGACGTGGCGATCGACAGCAAGGTGGGTCGCGGGACGACCGTCTCGATCTATCTTCCCCGCAGCGACGCACAGGCCGCGGCGACCGAAGCGCCGTCGCCGCTCGCCGCCGCCGACGGGGACGGGCAGCCGGCGACGATCCTCGTCGTCGAGGACGATCCGCGCGTCAGCCGCTCGACGGTCGCCGCGCTGGAGGAGCTCGGCCATCGCCCCCTCGCCTGCGCCAGCGGCCGTGAGGCGCTCGACATCCTCGCGCGCGACGCGACGATCGAGCTGATCATCACCGACGTGATGATGCCCGAGATGACCGGACCGGAGCTGGTCCGCGAGGCCGCCCACCTCTATCCCTGGATCGGCATCCTCTTCGTCACCGGCTATGTCGGCGAGGCGGGCGACGCCGAGGAGCTCGCCGGCCACGACATGCTGAGGAAGCCCTTCACCGTCGCCGCTCTCGCCCAGGCCGTCTCGGCGGCGCTCGCCCACCGGGTCAGCGGATCGCACCCCGCTTCAACAGCCGCGGCAGCAGAATAAGCCCGGCGACGAGCGGCCAGCGCCGCTGCCAGGGCTTGATGGCGATGCCGGTGCCGGCATGGCGGTTGATCTTCCACGCCAGGTAATCGATGCCGCCGGCGAAGGTGAAGCTCGCCTTGACGAGGCGCAGGACGGTGAGGAGCTTGCCCATCCGCCGCCGACGCGGCCAGAGCCGCCGCTCCCGCAGGAGGTCGCGCTGGTCGAGGCCCGCAAGCGATACGAAGCCGTTCGTTTCGGCAAGGCCGAGGGCGGTATCGGCGAGGGCGGGGGCGGCGAATCGGGCATAGCGCTCGGGATCGGCCTCGACGACGGCATCGGCTCGTCCGCTGCCCTCGGCGCGCAGCTCCGCGCCGTAGGTCAGCTGGAAGCCGAGGCGCCAAAGGTCGAGCGGTGGGATCGACGCGCGTGTCTCGGCGGCGACGGCGGCGGCGGCGTTGAGCAGGGTCGGCGCGGCCCGCCCGACCGCGTCGACCGCCGCCTGCCGCGCCGCGTCGTCGGCACACCAGACCAGCCGCGACGGCTGCGCGAAGCGGGCCCAGACCGAGACGGTGCTCGCCAGCCGCCCGTTGAGGCGGGCGAAATCCGCCTCGCTCAGCACCGCATATTTGGCCGCAAGGCCCTCATGGGCGAAGGGAAAGACGTTGGGCGGCAGGCGAAGGTTGGCGCTGCGCAGCCACCGCTTGGCATAAGCGGCGTCGTAGCTCGAGACGATCAGGTAGAAATCGAGCATCAGCCCGTCGAGCTGCCGCTCGCGCAGGCACGAGCCGTAGAACAGCACCGCCCGCGCCGCCCCCGGATAGCTTTCGGCGATCGCCGCGGCCATCGCGGCGACGCGCGGGTCGACCGGCTCGGAAAGCTCGGCGGCGACGAGGGACCTGAGGCTCGGCTCCATCTGGCGCATCATAAGGCGGCCGGGAGGCGAACGCACGGACAGCGTGGGAATCCCCGGAATTTCACCGTCTTGTCGACGGTTTCAAGAGTGGCGTAGGAACGTCGGCGTCCAACCTACGTTAAAAAGCCCATGCCCGAACCGGAAACGCGCAGCGAGCGCCGCGAGCGCCAGACGCGCGAAGTCGAACACAGCCAGCACGAGCTCCGCGCCAGCATCGAGAAGACGCAGCAATTGCTCGACCAATCGGACGCGATGCTGCGCCGCCATCGCGACGAGTGCGACGCGGCACCGGATTGAGGGCGCGGCGTCAGCCGAGCAAGGTGCTCAGCACGCCGGGGTGAAAACCCCAGCCGATGAATCCGCACAGCCCCATGAACATCCCGAACCCGCCGATCGCCCAGGCGCCGACGAGCAGCCAGAAGCTCTCCGCGAGCGCCGACACCGCCGCCATCGAGATGGCGGTGGCGATGAACGCCTCGCTCGCGTCGAACTGGTCGTCATGGACGTTGAGCGCGTCGTAGCTGTCGGCAAAATTCCTGGCCTGCTTGGCGAGCCGCGGGGCCTCCGCCTTGTATTTGGCGATGTCGCCGTCGAGCCGCTCCATCGCCGCCTGCGCCTCTCCTGAGGGGCGGGCTTCGGCGAGGACGGCGATCTCGCTGCGCGCCGTCTCGGCGATGTGGAGCTTGGTCTTGGTCGCCTGATACTCGCCCCAACGGTCGACCGACTCCGCCTTCGCCTGCTGCATCGCCTGGACGATGTTGCCGTCCTTGATGTTGCAGACGCCGGTGAAGACGGAGAGCACGACCACCGTCACCGCCACCATCCGGTTGAGCCGCTTGTCCTTGGCTTCCGCGCTCACCTCGACTTCCATGCCCGCTCCTCCCGCTCAGCCCGTTGCCGAGCAGAGATAGGCGCTCAGACGGCCGGCGCGAAGAGGCGAAGGAACGAGACCGGGCCGGTGCGCCGCAGCACGATCGGCCGGCTCCGGCTCGCCTCGAAGAGCTCGCCGTCGAGGATGACGCTGGAGCGGTCCGCCTCGATCCTGATCTCGTCGCCCCGTTCGACATGGACGCCGCCGAAGCGCTGCTTGCCGAGCCGACCGAGCAAGCTGCCCACCACGACCCGGAGCACCGCGAGCGGCCGCCGCTCGACGGCGATCAGCTGCAGCGCGCCGCTCCGCTCGCGCCGCCCCGGCATCTCGCCGTGGAGGATCAGCCGCTCGAGGGTCGTGACGACCAGCACGGCGAACCGCCCCTGCAGCCGTCCGTGGCGGGTCACGGACACTTCGATCGGGTCGGGCCGCTTGGGGAACAGGCCGTTCTTGAGGCCGAAGATGTTGGCGACGAAGCCGACGAGGAAGGCGAGGACGTGGCTGAAGCCGTTGGGCAGGCCGAGCGGGTAGATGCGGTGACGGCAGTAGAGCATGATGTCCGCGAGTCCCGCGCCTCCAAGAAACATGCCGAGCACCGTCCGCCCCATCGCCGAGCCGTCCGACAGGGCGATCAACTCGCGGGCGACGATGTGCCGTTTCATGTCCGAACGGGCGATGGCGAGCACCTGCTCGAGCGTCTGGAGCGGGTCGCCGTCGGCGCCCAGATCCATCGCGATGAGGTTGGTCTTGCCGTTGGGCAGCACCGCGACCGGAGGCGGCTCGTCGCCGAAATGACGGCCGTTGTGAATCTCGGTGAGCGCCGCCTGGACGGTCCCGTCGCCGCCATTGATGACGAGCACCCGCGGCTTCACCCGCGCGATGCGCGCCATGGCCGTGCCGATCTGGTCGACCCGCTCCACTTCGTAATGGAAGATGTCGCGCTGGACGGCGCAGAAGGCGCGGATCTGCGGAAGCAAGGCGCGGTTGCCGCTGGCGGTGGGGTTGGACAGCAAGGCGACACGGGCCGCCCCGGGCGGGCAGGCGGGCGGCGCGGCGGCCGCAGGGGCGGCGGCGGCGTCAGGGCCCGGCTCAACCAGCATCGGCGCGTCCTTTCCTCATCGCGGCCGCGCCGCTGCGCGAACGCTCCAACGACACCCTCCCGCACCCGCTCTGACGCGCGGTTGCGGCCAAAATAGGGCCGGATGCGGGCGCCGGAGGGTTTCTACGCCGGAGCTTCGGCGAAGCGCCGCATCGCCGACCAGAGGGCGTCGACGTCGGCCGCCTCGGTGGCGGGCGCGCCGATCGACACGCGCACCATCCAGCCGTCCTCGATCCGCGCCGGCGTGACGTAGGCGAGGCCGGAACGGTTGAGCGCCTCCGCCCAGGCGAGGGTGTGGGCGTCGCGCGCTTCGTCCGAAAGGCCGCCGGGATCGTGGCGGGCGCACACCGTCTGGAGGGGCACGGGCGCGACGACCTGCCAGCCGGGCGTGGCGGCGACCGCCGCCGCCAGCGCCCGCGCATTGGCGATGTCGCGGCGGAGGCGGGCCTGCAGGCCGGAGACGCCCTGCTCGCGGATCAGGAACCACAGCTTCAGCGCGCGGAAGCGGCGCCCGAGGGGAATGCCCGTATCCCGCAGGTTGCGGACCTCCGCGTCCACCGCCGTGCGCAGATAGCTCGGATTGGTCGACATGACGCGCAGCAGGTGCGGCTCGTCGCGGACGTAGTAGAGCGAGCAGTCGAACGGCGCGCCAAGCCATTTGTGGGCGTTGACGACGAGGCTGTCCGCACCCTCGATGCCGTCGAACATCCCGCGGCATTCGGGAAGGATCATCGCGCTCCCCGCCATGGCGGCGTCGACGTGGAGCCAGAGCCCCTCGCGCGCGGCGATCGCGGCGATCGGCGCGAGCGGGTCGACCGAGGTGGTGGCGGTGCCGCCCACCGCCGCGACGATCGCGCAGGGCCGGCGGCCGGCGGCGCGATCTCCGGCGATGGCGGCGGCAAGGGCATCGGGCCGCATCGCCCGCTCGGCGTCGAGCGCGACGAGGCGCAGATTGTCGCGGCCGAAGCCGGCGAGGAGGGCGCCCTTCTCGACCGACGAATGGCTGCCGGCGGACGCGTAGACGGTGAGCGGCGCCGCCTCGGCCTGGAGGCCGCCGCCGGCGAGGCCGTAGCCGGTGGCGCGCTCCCGGGCACAGAGGAGGGCGACGAGGGTGGCGGTCGAGGCCGTGTCCTGGATCGCCCCGGTCCAGGCGGAGGAGAGGCCGGCCATCTGGCGGAACCAGTCGGCGACCACCTCCTCGATCTCGGTCAGCGCCGGCGCCGCCTGCCACGAGAGGCCGAGGACGCCGAGGCCGGTCGAGGCGAGATCGCCGAGCACCCCCGCCGGCAGGGTATTGGAGGGGAAGTAGCCGAAGAACCGGGGGTGCTGCCACCAGGTGAGGTTCGGCGCCACCACCCGGTCGAGGTCGGCGAGGACCGCCTCGAACGGCTCCGGCTGCTCCGGCGGGGAGGCGGGAAGCATGTCCCGCACGGCTCCCGGCTTGGTCGGCGGCTGGACGGGGAGGTCGGGGAGGCGCTGCTGGTGATCCGCGAGCCAGTCGATCAGCCGGTGGCCCCAGCGCCGGAACTCCTCCGGGCTCACCGGCCGGCGAGCTCGCCGAGCGCGTCGAGCAGGGCGTCGACTTCGGCGGCGGTGCTGTAGTGGCAGAGGCCGACGCGGACGAGGCCGCCGCTGTCCGTCAAGCCGAGCCGCGCGACCGGTTCGACCGCGTAGAAGCTGCCGGACCAGGCGAAGATGTCGCGGCGGGCGAGGTGCGCCGCGACGGCGTCCGGGTGGTGGCCGGCGACGGTGAAGCCGAAGGTCGGCACCCGCCCGTCCATCGTCGGCGGGCCGTAGAGCTTGAGGCCGGGAACGGCGCGGAAGCCGGCGAGGAGGCGGTCGCCGATCTCGCGCTCGTAGCGGGTGCAGCCTGCCATCGCGGCGACGAGGGCGGCGCGGCGGCTGTTCGGCGCCTCCGGCGCGATCGTGCGGCCGAGCCATTCGAGATAGTCGATCGTCCCGAGCAGGCCCGCCTGTCCTTCGAACGACTGGGTCCCCGTCTCGAAGCGGTGGGCGGGCGGATCGATGGCGGCGGGCCGGACCTTGTACGCCTCGATCGTCGCCGCGGCCTCGGCCCTCGCCCACAGCAGTCCCTGGTGCGGCCCGAAGAACTTGTAGGGGCTGCAGGCGAGGAAGTCGCAGCCGAGCGCGCGCACGTCGGTCGGCACGTGCGGCACCGACTGCACCGCGTCGACATAGACCAGAGCGTCGGAGCGGGCGCGGACGATCTCGACCGCGCCGGCCACGTCGTTGAGGGTGCCGAGCGCGTTGCTCGCGCCGCCGAGCGCGACGAGACGGGTCTTCGTCGACAGCAGGCCGGCGAGCGTGTCGAGGCGCAGCGTGCCGCTCTCCACGTCGATGTCGAGCCACTTGACCGTCGCGCCGCTGTCGCGCGCGGCGAGCAGCCACGGCGCGACGTTGGCGTCGTGGTCGAGGCGGGTGACGACGACCTCGTCGCCGGCCTGCCAGGTGCGGGCGAGGGCGCGCGAGACGGAGAGCGTCAGCGTCGTCATGTTCGGGCCGAAGGCGATGTCGCCGGCCTCGCCGCCGACGAGGTCGGCCGCCGCCTCGTGCGCGGCGGCGGACAGTGCGTCCGTCTCGGCCGAGGTTGCGAAGGCGCCGCCGCTATTGGCGCTGCCCTGCTCGAGGTGGCGGGCCATCGCCGCGATCGCGGCGCGGCAGGCCTGGGTGCCGCCCGGCGCGTCGAAATAGACGCGCGGGCGCCCGCCGTCGGCGCGGGCGAGAGCGGGGAATTGGGCGCGAACCTCGTCGATGGGAAAGCTGGTCATGCAGCCCGCCCTAGCTTCGCCAGAGGCGTTTGCAACCGACGAGCCTCCCCTCCACCCCGTCTTTGCACGGAACATCCGACCCGCTACGCCGCGGCGATGAGCAAGGTGACCGTCGCCGCGCTGCAGTTGGGCTCCGACCCCGCCGGCACCGCCGCGACGCTGCAGCGCATCCTGGCCTTCGAGGCGGAGATCGCCGCGTCCGGCGCGAAGCTGGTGGTGTTGCCGGAAGCGATCCTCGGCGGCTACCCGAAGGGCGAGGCGTTCGGCACCCGCCTCGGCTATCGCACCGACGCGGGCCGCGAGTCCTTCGCCCGCTATTTCGCGCAGGCGGTCGATCTCGACGGACCGGAGGTGGCGGCGCTCGCCGGCCTCACCGCCCGCACCGGCGCCTGGATCGTCGCCGGCGTCGTCGAGCGGGCCGGCTCCACGCTCTACTGCACCGCCCTCTTCCTGGATCCGGAAAAGGGCGTCGTCGCCAAGCACCGCAAGCTGATGCCGACCGGCACCGAGCGACTCGTCTGGGGCATGGGCGACGGTTCGACCATGCCGGTCGTCGACACGCCGGCCGGCCAGGCGGGCGCGGCGATCTGCTGGGAAAATTACATGCCGCTGTTCCGCACCGCCATGTACAGCAAGGGCGTGACCTTGTGGTGCGCGCCGACCGTCGACGAGCGCGACGTCTGGCGCAGCGCGATGCGCCACATCGCCCATGAAGGCCGCTGCTTCGTGATCAGCGCCTGCCAGGTCCTCCCCTCCCCCGCCGCGCTGGGACGCGAAGTCGAGGACTGGCGGGCGGACCGGCCGCTGATCCGCGGCGGCTCGATGATCGTCAGCCCGCTCGGCGACGTGCTGGCGGGGCCGCTGGAGGGCGAGGCGGGGCTCATCGCCGCCGCCATCGACCCGGAGGACATCGTGCGCGCCCGCTACGACCTCGACCCGGTCGGCCATTATGCGCGGCCCGACCTGTTCCGGCTGACGGTGAACGAAGACGGACCGGCGCGGCCGCAAGGCGGGTAATGAGGCTTGTGAGCCCTCTCTGATTCCTCTCTGTTTGAATTTTGTTCTTGACATGGCGCGTACGCACCGCTATTTGTACCGCGACTCGAGTGGCTCTTTGACATTGTGAGTTGAATGGTTCCGACCGGGGCGGCGTACCTGCCCCGATTCGGATCCGAAGCCGCATCCGTCATCCGGCGGAAGCCGGGATCTCGCTTCCGGAACGCGCGGAGCAGGTCTCGTGGAGATCCCGGCTTTCGCCGGGATGACGAGGGGTGTCTCGTGGAAATTCGGGCGGCAGCCACGTGCGGTTGCTTCGATGGCGTCGCGCCCGGCATCGCGCAGGCGCCGCGCGGGTCAGTCGCCGAGCATGAAGCTCCTTTCGCGCGCCGGGTCCTCGCCGGTCTCGCCGCCGCGGGACAGGCGGTTGGACACGCGGGTGGCGATCTCGGCGACGTGGCCGCGGGCGCGACGAGGCGTTTCACGCCGGCAGTTTGCGGTCTATCCTGTCGGGGGAGGAACCGCCGATGCTCCTGATCGCCGCCGCCGGGCACGCCGATCGCGGGCGCGTGGCGCCTCGTCCGGCAGCTGCCGATGATCGACCATCCGGTCTGCGTCGCCCGCATCGCGGAGGACGGGGCGAATATCGACCTGATGCTGAACAATGCGAGGGAGCCGACCCTGTTCCTTTCGCGGCCCGACTGGGACCGGGACGAGGGACGGATCGGGATCGGTATGGCCGTCGACCGGGAGCCATCCCGAAAGCTCGAGGGCGACGCGGTCGCCGACGTCGTCGTGGTGACGCTGTCCGACGACGCGCTCGTGAAGCGGCTTCGGCGGGCGAGGCTGGTCCTGTGGTCGCTGCCGTCGGGGCGGTTCCGCACCGGCATCGCGAAGTTCGGCGCCGCCCTCGATGCCGTGAAGAGGTGCAATGCGCGCGACGACCGGGCCTTCGCCGGGAAGGCGCATTAGGGCATCGAGCGATGAGGTTGAATCGTCACCCCGGACTTGATCCCGGGTCCACCTTCTTCCAACCACCTGGTGTCGAAGGAGAAAGGTGGATGCCGGATCAGGGTTCCCATCGAAGTCGTGCTTCGATGGGGTCCCTCCGGGTTCCCATCGAAGTCGTGCTTCGATGGGTTCCCTCCGTCCGGCATGACGACGCTGCGCCCAAACCATCGCCCAACGCTCCAGGTCGCGGGGCTCAGGCGGGCTTCTTCGCCGTCACGAAATAGTCGAGCGACTTGTCGTCGGAGAGGTGGAAGCCGCGCGCGGGGCCCCAGGCGAGGCCGTGGCAGTCCTCGACGGCGAGGCCGGCGTCCTTCAGCAGCGCGATTAGCTCGTCGGGCGGCAGGAACTTGTCCCAGTCGTGGGTGCCGCGGGGGATGCGGCCGGTGCCTTCCCCGACGAGGATGAGGAGGAGGCGCGACATGGCTGTGCGGTTGGGCGTCGACAGGATGAGGAGGCCGTCCGGCTTCAACGCCGCGGCGAGGCCGTGGACGAAGCCGCCCGGGTCGAGGACGTGCTCGACGACCTCGAGGGAGGTGACGAGGTCGTAGCCGCCGGGCTCCAGCGCTTCTACGCTGCCGACCTGGTAGTCGATTGCCAGCCCCTGCCCCAGCGCATGCTCCCGCGCCGCGGCGATATTCTCCGGCGCCGCGTCGAGGCCGGTCACCTCGGCCCCGAGGCGGGCGAGCGGCTCGGCGAGGAGGCCGGCGCCGCAGCCGACGTCGGCGCCGCGGCGGCCGGCGAGCGGCCGCAGGTCGCATTCGTCGAGGCCCCAATGCTGGTCGATGCGGTCGCGTATGTAGGCGAGGCGCACCGGGTTCAATTTGTGCAGCATCGCCGAGCTGCCGCGCGGGTCCCACCAGTCGGCCGCCATCCGGCCGAAATGCGCCGCCTCCCGAGGATCGATCGTGCCGGTTGCCGTGCCCATCGCCTCCACCTATCAGGACGCCCTCCCCCGCCCAACGCAAAAGCGCCGCCGATGGACCATTTCGACCTCAAGGACGGCGTCCTCCATGCCGAAGACGTGCCGCTCCCGGCCATCGCGGAGGCGGTTGGGACGCCGGTCTACGTCTATTCGCGCGCGACCCTGGTGCGCCATGCGCGGGTGCTGCGCGAGGCGCTTGCCGGCCTCGGCGACCCGCTCATCGCCTATGCGGTGAAGGCGAATCCGAACGCCGCGGTGCTGGCGACCCTGGCGCGCGAGGGGCTCGGCGCCGACGTCGTCTCGGGCGGCGAATATCGCCGCGCGGTCGCGGCGGGCGTGGACCCGGCGAAGATCGTCTTCTCCGGCGTCGGCAAGACGGCCGACGAAATGCGGCTCGCGCTCGAAGGCGGGCTGTTCCAGTTCAACCTCGAGTCGCTGGCCGAGGCGGAGCTGCTGTCGGAGGTCGCGTTCGAGACGGGGCGCGAAGCGCCGGTCGCGTTCCGGGTCAACCCCGACGTCGCCGCCGGCACCCACGCCAAGATCACCACCGGCACCGCCGACAACAAGTTCGGCATCCCGATCGGCGAAGCGGGCGAAGCCTATGCGCGCATCGCGGCGCTGCCGGGCCTCAAGGTGCAGGGGGTGGCGGTCCATATCGGCAGCCAATTGACCAGCCTCGACCCCCTCGAGGCCGCGTTCCGCAAGGTCGGCACGCTGATCGACGCGCTGCGCCGCGCCGGCCATCCGATCGCGGTCGCCGACCTCGGCGGCGGCCTCGGCGTCCCCTACGATCCCGGCCACGCGCCGCCGCCTTCCCCCCTCGCCTATGGCGACATGGTGCGCCGCGTGACGTCAGGCTGGGGCGCCCAGCTGGTGTTCGAGCCGGGCCGCCTCATCGCCGGCAATGCGGGCGTGCTCTTGACGCGCGTCATCCGGGTGAAGCCGGGGGTCAGCCACCCCTTCCTCGTCGTCGACGCGGCGATGAACGACCTGATGCGCCCCGCCCTCTACGACGCCTGGCACCGGATCGAGGCGGTGGCGCCGCACGGCGGCCGCATGACCGCCAACGTCGTCGGCCCGGTGTGCGAGACCGGCGACACCTTCGCCATGGGCCGCGAGATGGACGCGGCGGAGGCGGGCGACCTCGTCGTCTTCCGCACCGCCGGCGCCTATGCCGCGGCGATGTCGAGCACCTACAACAGCCGCCCGCTCACCCCGGAGGTGATGGTCAACGGCGCCGACTGGGCCGTGGTCCGCCCCCGCATCGACATCGACCGGCTGATCGCGGCGGATCGGCTGCCCGCGTGGCTCGGCTGAGCTTGCAGGACACGCATCTTTGCGTTATAACGGACGTATGAACGCCCTGAAGATTCAGAAGATCGGAAACTCGGCCGGAGTGATCCTCCCGAAGGAGCTGCTCGCGCATCTGCATGCAGAGGTCGGTCAGAGCGTTGCGGTGACCAAGACCGCGAACGGGATCGAGCTTCGCGCTCCCGACGACGATTTCGAGGAACAGATGCAGGTGGCTCGCGAAGTCATGGCACGCCGCCGCCGGGCCCTTCGCGAGTTGGCGAAGTAGGGGATGATCGTCGGGTGGCGCTGGATCACCCCCGACGTCGCCGTTGCAGCGCACGCGGAACAGCTCGCGGAACACGGGGGCGGCGAAGGGCTGCGCGACAGCGGGGCACTTGAGAGCGCGATGGCTCGACCGCGGAACGCCGCTGCGTACGGCTCTCCCGACGCAGCGGCGCTCGCCGCGGCATATGCCTACGGAATAGCCCGCAATCATCCGTTCGTGGACGGCAACAAACGCACAGCGACGGTGGTAAGCGAATCGTTCCTCGTCCTGAACGGCTATGGCCTGACCGCCACCGACGCCGAAGTGGTGGTGGCCTTTCTCGCTCTCGCTGCCGGAGAGCTGAGTGAAGAGGAGATGGCGGACTGGTTCCGCCAGCGCCTGGCGCGCTTGCCTTGAGGGCGGGGGCTCCGTAACGCCGCCGCCAATGGCGCGGATCGTGATGAAGTTCGGCGGGACCTCGATGGCGGGGATCGAGCGCATCCGCCACGTCGCCGGGCTGGTGAAGCGCGAGGTCGAGGCGGGGAACCAGGCGGCGGTCGTCGTCTCGGCCATGGCCGGCGAGACCGACCGGCTCGTCCAGTTCTGCCGCGAGGCCTCGTCGGTCTACGATCCGCGCGAATATGACGTGGTCGTCGCCTCCGGCGAGCAGGTGACGAGCGGGCTGCTCGCCATCACGCTGCAGGGCATGGGCCTCAACGCCCGCTCCTACATGGGCTGGCAGCTGCCGATCATGACCAGCGGCCATGCCGCCGCGCTCATCGAGGGGATCGACGCCCAGGTGCTCGAGCGCGTGTTCGACGAGGGCGGCATCGCGGTCATTCCCGGCTTCCAGGGAGTGACGCCCGCCGGCGACGTCACCACCCTCGGCCGCGGCGGCTCCGACACGTCGGCGGTGGCGCTGGCGGCGGCGGTGAAGGCGGACTGCTGCGACATCTACACCGACGTCGACGGGGTCTACACGACCGATCCCAGGATCGTGCCGCGGGCGCGCAAGCTTCCCGCGGTCACCTACGAGGAGATGCTGGAGCTCGCCAGCGTCGGCGCGAAGGTGCTGCAGACGCGGTCGGTCGGCCTCGCCATGCGCGAGAAGGTGCCGGTCAGGGTCCTTTCCTCCTTCGAGGACCGGCCGGGAACATGGGTGGTCGGCGACGACCGCATCGGGGAATTCGACATGGAACGCCAGCTCATCACCGGCATCGCCTACGACAAGAACGAGGCGCGCCTCACCCTCACCGGGGTGCCGCACAGAGCGGGCTCCGTCGCCGCCGTCTTCGCCCCGCTCGCCGAGGCGGGCATCAACGTCGACATGATCGTCCAGTCGGTGCCGCGCGAGGGGCAGGAGAGCGACCTCACCTTCACCGTGCCGACCGCGTCGCTCGCCCATTCGAAGGCGATCCTGGCGGAGCGCCGGGAGGCGATCGGCTTCGACGAGCTGCTGACCGACACCAATGTCGTCAAGGTGAGCGCCGTCGGCGTCGGCATGCGCTCCAATGCCGGCATCGCCGCGCAGATGTTCGAGGCGCTGGCGGGGCGCGGCATCAACATCCTCGCGATCAGCACCTCCGAGATCAAGGTCTCGGTGCTGATCCCGGAGGAATATACCGAGCTGGCGGTGCGGGTGCTGCACACGTCTTACGGGTTGGATGCGGAGGAGACGGGATGAGCCGCAACGATATCGACCGTCATCCCGGCGGAAGCCGGGATCTCGCCGAGGAAAGGCACAGCGGGTCTCCACGAGATCCCGGCCAGCGCCGGGATGAGGGAGCCGTGAGCGATGCACTCGGCCACGACCGCCTCGAGCGGCTGATGCGGCGCGGCACCGACGTCCTCGGCTGCGAGGTCGCGATCATGGGCGGAGCGATGAGCTGGATCTCGGAGCGGCACCTCGTCGCCGCCCTCTCCAATGCGGGGGCGTTCGGGGTGATCGCCTGCGGGGCGATGACGCCGGCGCTGCTCGACACCGAGATCGCCGAGACGAGGAAGCGGACCGGGCGGCCGTTCGGGGTCAATCTGATCACCATGCACCCGCAGCTGTCCGAGCTGATCGACGTCTGCGCCGGCCACGGCGTCGGCCATGTCGTCCTGGCGGGCGGGCTG
>JAFAZW010000080.1 GCA_019239415.1 Alphaproteobacteria bacterium | reverse complement strand
TTGTACCAGTTGCGCGTGATCCGGTCGGGACCCTGGCTTCCTTCCGGCCCGAGGCTGCAGGCGCCCAAGGTCCAGGGGAACGCCGCCGCGTTCATGCGGACCGCCGTGCATTCGAGCCGGCCGACATTGTCGTAGCTCATCTGGGTCAGCGTCACCGCCTGCTGGGTCGCCGGGTCGACGCCGACCTCCGCCACCTTGCGGTCGAGCGCGTCATAGCCATAATCGGTGCGCTCCTTCACCGTGAAGTTCGGCCATGCCGCCGGCGCCACCGCCTCGCTCTGCCGCTCCAGCAGCTCGCCTTTCTCGACCCGCGTCAGCCGCCCGGCCGGGTCGTAGCTGTTGCGCACCGCCGGATGATGGAGCGGCCCCGCCCCGTCGGGATCGGGCGCGATCGTGCCGGTCGGCCGGTGCGCAGCGTCGTAGCGGTAAAAGGTGGTGAAGGGGGCGGGGCCCGCCGGCCCCTGCGCCGGGCAGCTCGCCAGGAGCGCACGGGGCCGCGTCTCGGCGATCTTGTCGCCCTGTGCGTCGTAGGCGAAGCAGGTGCGAAGGTTGAGGCCGCCCGGATCGACCAGCGTGCCGAGCGGCAGCAGGTTGTTCGGGCCGGAATCCGGGCCGTATTCATAGCGCGTCACCACCTCGTCGGCGGGGCCGTCGGCGCAGCCGGTGCCCGACGGGGCCGGGTTGCCGGTCTTGCAGAGCGAACTGCTCGCCGGCACCCACAGCGGCGGACCGGCGGCGACCCAGCCGCCGGCGCCGTTCGCGATCCAGGCGGTGCGCTGGACGTAGGTGTGGCGCACCTGGGGCGTGACGCCGTTCACCGCCGGCATCGTCTCGGTCAGCAGGCCGCCATGGTCCGGCGACCAGGTGTAGCGCGCGGTGTTGGCGCGCGCGTCGGTGACGGTGAGCGGCTTGCCGCAAGAGAAGATCGTCGCCGGCCGGCAATCGTATGTCGCCGAGCGCGTGATGTCCGCCGGCGTCGGCTGGCCCGCGATGGCGATCGCGACCTGCCTCGTGGCGAGCAGGTTGCGGCTCTGGTAATCCCAGCTGTACGAGGTCTTGATGCCGTCCGGCTCGGTCGCAGAGACCGCCGCGGACGTGACCGCGCAGCGATTGCGGAAGGCGGAATCATAATGCTCCGCCGCATAGGGGTCGCAATAGTCGAACTGCACCGTGCGCCCCAGGGGATCGGTGACCGCGACGGGCCCCGGCGTCACCTGGTAGACGATCGTCGTGCTGCCGTCGGAATTGACGTTGGTGGGGCTGCACGGCGCGTGTTGGCACGGATCCCCCGGCCCGGTGCCGGGCTTGATCGGGAAGTCGTAGACGACGCGGGTCGTGTGGTTCTGGGCGTCGGTGAAGCTGCCGCCGGCGAGGGCGGGCACGTGGTTCGGCACGTCCGGCGACAGGGTGTAGCTGTAGACATAGCTCTGGCCGTCCGCGAAGGTCTGCGCGCCCACCACTTCGGCGGTGAGACCGTCGTCGTTGACCGGCTGGTTGCCGAACGCGTTGGTGAGCCACGGCGCCGACTGGCCCGGCTTGACGAAGCCGATGCTGCCCTGGCCGTTGACGAAGGTCCAGGTCGCCTGGCTGGGGTCGGTGACGCTGCGCAGGCGCGTCGCCGCGCCGCCGCCGTCATAGGTGTAGGTCGCGGTGGCGACGCCGGCGGGGCACGCGTTCCCGGCCGGCTTCGTCATCGTCGTCAGATTGAGGACGCAGGCCCTGGCCACGTAGACGCCGGCATATTCGAGGAGGAGCGCATAGCCGCGCGTGCTGGTGACGCTCCTCAGCCGCGCCGAATTGCCGGTGCCGAGGCTGTCATATTCGAAGCTCAGCACGGTGCCGTCGGGGCGGGTGAGCTGCGCGACATAGGCGCAGCGCGCCTGCGCCGAGCAGTCGTTGCTGCCGATCGGCCGGAACACCGCCTTGGTTCCGTCGGCGGTCTGGAAGGTGTAGATTGCGGCGGGATTCTCGCGCTTGTTGTCCGGCGACGTGTAGGTCAGCCGCGCATAGCCGGCGCGCGAGGTGAGGTCGTAGCC
This sequence comes from Alphaproteobacteria bacterium, assembly GCA_019239415.1. Classification (GTDB taxonomy): domain Bacteria; phylum Pseudomonadota; class Alphaproteobacteria; order Sphingomonadales; family Sphingomonadaceae; genus Allosphingosinicella. The sequence continues at coordinate 567 of JAFAZW010000080.1, read as the reverse complement.
GGCGCTGCCGCCAAAGCCCAGCGACTGGAAGGTCGCAGAAAGGCCGCCGAACGCCACCTCCGCCTGCGTGTCCGGTGCGCCGGGCCAATCGGTCATGATCCCTTCGTCGATGCTGACGCTCTTGATGGTCAGCATGAGGTCGAAATTGTGCGAGAAGCTGCCGAATGGATTGCTGTGCCGGACCACCTGCTGGTTCATCGTCCGGGTCAGCGCCAGCCCCGCCTCGCCGCCGATCGAGAGATCGGTCTGGCTGTAGGCATAGCGTCCCGTGCGCATGTCGACGCCGCCGGGCGACACGATCATCCTCTCCGGCGGCGGCGCGAGCACCTTTTGCGCCCCCGCGGCCGCGTGGACCAGCGCCGCGGCGAGGGCCGCGACAGCGAGGAGCGGCCCCCTCACGACGCCGGCACCACGGTGACTTTGTCGATGGCGGCGCTGATCGGGTTGGCGGTGACGACGCCGGTGAAGGCGATGGTGCCGGTCGTCGCGGTGGCGGTGAAGGCGGCGCTCGTCACAGGCGTGAAGTCGGTCGAGGTCGACATGACGTCGGCGACGTCGGTGCCGTCG
>JAFAZW010000044.1 GCA_019239415.1 Alphaproteobacteria bacterium | reverse complement strand
TCTCGCCGGCAGAGTTCATGGGCCCCGCCCTTCGCCGGGGTGACTCTGGCAGAATAAACAAAAGCGGCGGCCCGGGAGACCGGGCCGCCTTTTTCTTGCGTCCGGGTTCGCGCTTAGCGCTTCGAGAACTGGAAGCTGCGGCGGGCCTTGGCCTTGCCGTACTTCTTGCGCTCGACGACGCGCGGGTCGCGGGTCAGGAAGCCCTCGCGCTTGACCGCGGTCCTGAGCGCCGGCTCGTAGCGGGTGAGCGCCGTCGAGATGCCGTGGCGAACCGCGCCGGCCTGGCCGGAGAGGCCGCCGCCCTTGACGGTCGCGACGACGTCATACTGGCCGCGGCGCTCGGTCACGTCGAACACCTGGTTGATGATGAGGCGCAGCGTCGGGCGCGCGAAATAGACCGACTGGTCGCGGCCGTTGACGATGATCTGGCCGGTGCCGGGCTTCAGCCACACGCGGGCGACGGCGTCCTTGCGGCGGCCGGTCGCGTAGGCGCGGCCCTGCTTGTCGAGCTGCTGCTCGCGCAGGACGGCCTCGGGGCCGGTGCGGACCGGCTCGGCCGGCGCCGCGGCTTCGGCCTCGGGAGCATCGGCGGCGGGGGCCTCGGCCGGAGCCGGGTTGGCGGTCGCCTGGCCGGTCAGCGCGGCGAGGTCGGAAAGGGACTGGCGGTTGTCGGACATTAGGCACCCACCTTGTTCTTGCGGTTCATGCCCGCGACGTCGAGAGGCTGAGGATTCTGGCCGCCGTGCGGGTGCTCGGTGCCGTTATAGAGGTGCAGCGCGCGCATCTGGTCGCGGCCCAAGGGCCCGCGCGGGATCATGCGCTCGACGGCCTTCTCGAGCACGCGCTCGGGGAAGCGGCCCTCGAGCACCTTGCCCGCGGTGACGCCCTTGATGCCGCCGGCATAGCCGGTGTGGCGGTAGTAAACCTTGTCGGCGAGCTTCTTGCCGGTGAACTTCACCTTGGCGGCGTTGACGACGACGACATGGTCGCCGCAGTCGACGTGCGGGGTGAAGCTCGGCTTGTGCTTGCCGCGCAGGATGTTGGCGATGATCGTGGCGAGCCGCCCGACCACCAGCCCGTCGGCATCGATCAGATGCCACTTCTTCTCCACCTCGGCGGGCTTGGCCGACTTGGTGGTCTTCATCAGCGCCTTCATGGCTGCGGACCCTCTTCGGAAATGAGTGCGCCGCCCATTTGGGAGGGCGGCGCTCGGCGGGCAAATGGCAGCCGAGGCCCTGGAAGTCAAGCAAAAGCGGGAGTTTGCCGAGGGGTATTATCTTACCACAAAGCCCGCCGCGCCGTTTGGAGCGATCCCGCCGGCGCGCTATACACGCTCTCCTGGTCGTCACGGGAAGGGGGTTCTCGATGGACATTGCGACGCTCGCCGGCCTGTCGCTGCCGGTCATCTTCCTGCTGTTCATGGGCGTGGAGGCCTTCCTGCCGTCCGGTCGCGCCATGCCGCGGGTGAAGCACTGGCGGCTGATCGGGGGGGCGGCGCTCGTCGTGACCCTCGCCGTCAATGCGCTGCTGCCGCTCCTCCTCATCCCGCTGCTGCCGGACATGACGCTCATCGACCTGTCGCGCTGGGGGAGCTGGGCGGCGGTGCCGGTGGTCGTGCTCACCACCTTCTTCACCTACTGGTCGCATCGGACGATGCACCGCTTCGACCTGTTGTGGCGGGCCGGGCACCAGCTCCACCACGGCGTCGCCCGGGTCGACATCGCCTCGGCGATGATCTTCCATCCCGTCGATGTCGCGGTGCAGGTGCTGATGACCCTGCTCGCCGCCGGCCTGCTCGACGCCTCGCCGGAAGCCGGCGCGGCGGCAGGCGTGATGGGCTTCTCGATCGCCCTCTACCAGCATTGGGACGTGCGCACGCCGGCATGGACCGGGTGGTTCATCCAGCGCCCCGAGCAGCACGTCCTCCACCACGAGCGCGACGTCCACGCCCGCAATTTCGGCGACATGCCGGTCTGGGACCGCCTGTTCGGCACCTACGCACCGCCGGTCGAGGGCGCGGTGGCGCTCGGTTTTGCGCCGGAGCGGGCGCGGCGCTGGGTGGCGATGATCGCCTTCGTCGACGTCAACCGGACGGAAGGGCGCATTCGCCTCTGACCCACTCGGCATAAGCGGGCAGCGCTCCGGCGATCGGCCAGACGACCGCCGCCGGCACCTCGTAGCTGTGCAGCTCGCCAAGCCGCGCGATCAGCGCGTCGGCGGCATCGGCCCGGGTCTTGAACAGGGCCGCGACTTCCGTCCCATCCTCGAGCCGCCCCTGCCACCGGTAGATCGAACGCACGGAGCCGAGGATGTTCGCGCAGGCGGCGAGGCGTTCTTCGACCAGCGTGCGGGCGATCCGCGCCGCCTCGTCGGCATCGGCGAAGGTCGCGTAGACCGTGACGATGCCCGTCATGCCGCCGCGCCCCGCCGCCCGAGGCTGTGCGCGGCGGCGAGGATCGTGCCGAGCAGCACCACCGCCATGCCCTGGTGCGCCGCGGCGATCGGGATCCGCACGCCCGTCAGCAGCGTCGCGATGCCGAGCGAGATCTGCACCGCCACCGCGGCGATGAGCGCCGCGCCCCACAGGTTCCGCTCGCGCCGGAAGGCCTCGAAGGCGAGGACGCCGACCCCGGCGGCGACGCCCCAGGCGAGCCAACGGTGGACGAACTGGACCACGATCGGGTTGTCGACCAGGTTCCTGAGCCACGGGCTCAGCATCGGCACGCCCGACGGGAACCATTCGTCGCCCATCTTGGGCCAGCTATTGTAGGCGAAGCCGGCGTCGAGGCCGGCGACATAGGCGCCGAACATCAGCTGCAGGACGAGCAGCGACAGCGCCCAGATGCCGGCGGTCGGCATCCGCGCCGGCCGCGCGTCCTCGTCCCTCCCGAGCGCCCGCAGGTCGAGGCCGACCCAGAGGCAGGCGGAGAAGATGGCGAGCGCGGTCAGCAGGTGAATGGCGAGGCGGATGTGGCTCACCTCCGGGCGATCGACGAGGCCTGAGGCGACCATCCACCAGCCGATCGCGCCCTGCAGCGCGCCCAGCGCGAGGATGCCGGCGAGCTTCCAGCCATAGCCTTTGGGGATCGCCCGGCGCCAGGCGAACCACAGCAAAGGCAGCGCGAAGATGAGCCCGATCAGCCGCCCCAGCAGCCGGTGGACATATTCCCAGAAGAAGATGTTCTTGAACTCGCCGAGACTCATCCCGGCATTGACGCGCAGATATTGCGGCGTCGCCTGGTACGCCGCGAACTCGGCCTGCCACTGGGCGTCGGAAAGCGGCGGCAACGTGCCCGAGACCGGCTCCCACTTGACGATCGAGAGGCCCGATTCGGTCAGTCGGGTGATGCCGCCGACGACGACCATCGCCAGCACCATCGCGGCGACGAGGAACAGCCAGACGGACAGCGCCCGCGGCCGCGGCGCGGCGGCCCGTACGGGCGTGGCGGCAGTGGTGGAAGCCATGGCGCGCATATGGCGGAACCCCTCGGCCTTGCCAATGGCGCCGGTCGCCTTGCCAATGGCGCGGGGACACGTACCTTTCGTCGAAAGGTACGTGTCCCCATCTCTCAACGAGCTCATCTTCCTGGGGACACGTACTTTTTCGCGAAAAAGTACGTGTCCCCCTTCTCCCCCCTTCTTCTCGCGTCTCCCCCGGCAACCTTTTCGCAAATGTAATGTTGTATCGCCGCCGGTGGCCACCTATAAAGGGCGGGCGAGGAGTGACGGGACGGACATGCTGTTCGATCGGGTGCAGGGCGGCGTCGTCGACCGAATGGCCATCGGCCTGTCCGGCCTCTGCCTCGTCCACTGCCTGGCAAGCGCGATTTTCGTCGCCGTCCTCGCCTCGGCGGGCGGCATGCTGCTCGATCCCGCGATCCACGAAGTCGGCCTGATGTTCGCGATCGCGCTGGGCATCGTCGCGCTCGGCCGCGGCATCTTTGACCACGGCTTCATGATGCCCTCCGCGATCGGCGGCCTCGGGCTCGGCGTGATGGCCGGCTCGCTGCAGCTCCCGGAGGGTGGCCTCGGCACCGTCTACACCATCGTCGGCGTCTCGATCCTCGCCCTCGGCCACGACCTCAACCGCCGCGCCCGCGTCTAGGCGCGGTGGCATAGCAGGATAACACGCTGCCGCTTGCCGAGGGGCTGCCGAAGTCCTACCTTTGCGCCATGGCGCACGCCCACAAGCACGAGTCCCACGAGGGCCAGTCGCTCGTCGCCGCCGCCCGCGACGCGATGGAGCGCTCCGGCGAGCAGTGGACACTCATGCGCAGCGCCGTGTTCGAGGCGCTGGCGAGCTTCGACCGCCCGGCCTCCGCCTACGACATCGCCGAAAAGGTCTCCCAGACCCAGGGCCGGCGGGTCGCCGCCAACAGCGTCTACCGGATCCTCGACCTCTTCGTCGGCGCCAACCTCGCCCGCCGGGTCGAGAGCGCCAACGCCTACGTGGCGAACGACCACCCGGACTGCCTCCACGACTGCATCTTCCTGATCTGCGACCGCTGCGGCCAGACCACCCACCTCGACGACGACAGCCTCTCGGGCGGCGTCCGGGCCGCCGCGAAGGAAGCCGGCTTCTCCCCCGTCCGCCCGGTCATCGAAGTCCGCGGCACCTGCAGCGACTGTCGCACATCGTGATCTTCGTCTCATCGGCTTGTGGCAGCAGGCGGCGAGGCAGGATCCACCGTGGTGTGGAGAACGGCTCCGGCTCGCCGATTACCTGTGATCGAGCGGGCGCTTCGATCCTCGAATCAGTTCTCCGCCGGCCGTGCCAGGCGCGCGTTGCTCCGCTCGATTGCGGTGGCGAGGCGCGCGGCTTGCTGGTCGGAGCTGTAGCCGGAATCGCCCGAGTAGAGAGCGCTGAGGTACCGGATATCGAAATCGGTGGCGCCGGCAATGCGGCGTCTGACGTCGCCGCTTGTGGAGAGAACCTGCAGCACTGACTCGGAGCGAAGCTCGCCGACGCGCCTGGGGTTGATCATCGAAAGTCCCAACACGGCCGATGCATCGGCGAGTTGCTGAAGCGTCAGGCCCGCTGCGGCGCGGCTGTTGATCACCACGAACGACAAGGCCAGGTCCAGTCGCACCGGCTCCGTCAATCGTGACAGGGTGACGTTCGACGCAATGTACGCGTGGGGCGAGACCGGCTTCGGTGGATCGGAAGGCCCGAACGCGATCTGTGAAATATGCTCGACGGGAGCGCCGTCCCGCCTTTTCGGGTCGATGGAGTACCAGTTCCACACGGGTCCGCTTTCGCGCTTCAGGCGGCCGATCTCGAACCCGGACAGGCCGGTGAACAGCTCGGGCATCTTCCTCCGCAAAGCCAGGATCACTGCGGGACCGTCATCGGCGATGATGATCGTCACGTTGGCGGCGCAGGAGGTACCGGCGGTTCGCAATCCGACGCGGGATGCCACGGACCGGATCCGCGCCTCGACCGGTGCGGCCAGCTGCCGGCTGAGGCCGAGCACCAGCGGGCAGATTTCCGATTCGAACCGCGCATAGTGTCCATTATTGTCGGCGGTGATGGTTCGGACGTCGGTCAGCGCCCGATCGTAGCTGTGCCGCACCCCAGTGACCACGATTGGATCTTCGGCGGGCGTGTCTTTCTCGGGAACGCCCGGCGTGACTGGAGAACTGTCGCTCGGCGGAGCCGCAGCCGGCGGGGATTGGAAACCGCAGCATAAGAGCAGAAGAGCTGCGAGACGAGCGCAGGCGTATGGGGAAGGAGGATTTGCCACCGCGACCTCGGCAGACGACAAGGACTTGAGTCACCATAGGTCCGGCAGTTCAGCGGTCAAGCTGCGATCATGGACGCCACTGTTGCCAAAGCACTGATGACGCCGCTCTATTTCGCGTCAGCTTCATTGTCCTGGCGACGGCCGAGGCAGGCTGTCCGGGCTTCTTCGGCCGCGCCTGAACCTCTGCTGGACATGAGCCCGCCGGCGCGGGAAGGGTGCGCTGCCTTCCCGATCTCGGAGCCTGCAATGCCCATTCGCCTCCTGCCCTTCGACCTCGCCGTCTTCTCTGCCACCGCCACCGCGTCCCTCGCCGCAACTGTGGCCGCGCCCGCCTCTGCCCAGCCGCCCGCCGACGAGGCCGCCTTCCGCGCCACCTACAAGGAACTGGTCGAGACCAACACGACCCTCTCCGCCGGCAGCTGCACGCTCGCCGCCGAGCGGATGGCGGCGCGGCTGCGCGCGGCGGGGTTCCCGGCGAGCGACCTCCACCTCATCGTCGCGCCCGGTCACCCGAAGGAGGGCAACCTCGTCGCGGTGCTGCCCGGCCGGGATCCGGCCGCGAAGGCGATCCTGCTCCTCGCGCATATCGACGTCGTCGAGGCGAACCGGGCAGACTGGGAGCGCGATCCGTTCACGCTCGTCGAGGAGAACGGCTTCTTCTACGCCCGCGGCGCCTCCGACGACAAAGCGCAGGCGGCGGTGTGGGTCGACACGCTCGCCCGCATGAAGCGCGAGGGCTATCGGCCGAGGCGGACGATCAAGATGGCGCTGACCTGCGGCGAGGAGACCGCGGGGGCCTATAACGGCGCCGAATGGCTCGCCGCCCACGAGCGGGCGCTGATCGACGCCGAGTTCGCGCTCAACGAAGGCGCCGGGGGCCTCATCGACAAGGCGGGCAAGCCGGTCATCCTCAACATCCAGGCCGGCGAGAAATTCCCGCAGAATTACCGCTTCGAGGTCGTCAATCCCGGCGGCCACAGCGCCCGGCCGGTCAAGGAGAATGCGATTTACCGGCTGTCCGACGCGCTTATCAAGCTCAGGGCCTACGACTTCCCGATCGAATCGAACGAGGCGACCCGCGGCTATTTCGCCGCGATGGCCAGGCTGACCGAGGGGCCGGCGGGGCAGGCGATGGCGGCCTTCGCCGCCAACCCGTCCGACGCCGCCGCGGCCGCGACGATCGCCGCCGCCAATCCGAGCTGGAACGGCATTCTCCACACCACCTGCGTCGCCACCATGCTGGAGGGCGGCCACGCCACCAATGCGCTGCCGCAGCGGGCGCGGGCGAACGTCAATTGCCGCATCTTCCCCGGCACCAGCGTCGAGCAGGTCCGCCAGGCGCTCGAGCGCGTGGTGGGCGACGACAAGGTGCAGATCACGACGCTGGAGACCCGCAGCAAGGTGTCGCCGCCGCCGCCCCTGACCGACCGCGTCGTCGGTCCCGCGCGGCAGTTGGCGCAGGAGATGTGGCCCGGTGTCCCGTTCGTCCCCGTCATGTCCGCCGGGGCCACCGACGCTTCCTTCCTGACTCCCGTCGGGATTCCGACCTACGGCCTTTCCGGCTTCTTCTCGGATGCGGAGGGCAGCCACGCCCACGGCCTCAACGAGCGCATGGGGGTGAAGTCGCTGCTCGACGGGCGGCGCTATCTGTACCGGCTGGTCAGGCTCTACGCCGACGGCTGAACGGCGGGCTCCTCGCGGGCGTCCTTGTCGTTGCGCAAATGCCGCTCGAGGAACAGGCCGACCGCGACGGCCTCGACGTAGATCCGCGCGGCCCGCGCCTTCGCCGCCGCCTCCTGCTGCCCACCGTCGGGCCCCGCGCGCCGGATCCGCTGGCGCGCCGCGAGCGTCGACAGGTCGGCCCCCGCCTCCGCGCCGCGGCGCAACAGCTGCTTCGCCTTCGCGACGGTCTCCAGCGCGGTGGCGAGCGGGACGTCGCCGTCGTCGAGCGCGCGCAACAGGCGGCACCGGAAGGTCCGGCAGGCGCTCGGCCGGTCGGCATACACCTGGCAGGCGCCCCCTCGGTAGGCGGAGCAGGGGAGGGACAGTCCCGCCGGGTCGGTGCCGACTATTCCCGCGCCGGCGAGGCGGTCCCGCTCCTCGTCCGTGACCTTAGCGTGGTCGTACAGCGCCCCGTTGCAGCAGAGACCGCAGGCGAGGCAGAGTTGTTCGGCGGCGGCCGGCATGGCGAGGAGCTTAGCACAGGCCGGCGCTCTCTGCCCGGCCAAAGCCTCGCCTCGGCGGCCGCTCCGTCCGGCGCACGCAGGCAACGGCTCGGCGGCGTCCGGGACCCTGCGCGCGCGCCACTTCGTTTCCGCCCTGACATGAAACAGCCACACCCTCGCCTCGCCCGCGCCGCGCTGCTCCTCGCCGCCGCCGCGCTCCCGCTCACCCCGCTCGCCGCGCAGGACACCCAGCCGGCGCCTTCCCCGCCCGCGGCGCAGCAGCCGCCGGCGCCCCCGGTGGCCGACGTCCCGGCGCCGCCGCCGCCGGCCGCGACCGCCCCGGCGCCCGCTCCCGCACCGGCCGAAAGCCGGCCGGTAGATCGGAAGAGCGTCGTGTAGGG
>JAFAZW010000039.1 GCA_019239415.1 Alphaproteobacteria bacterium | reverse complement strand
CGCTCTACATCGACCGGATCTACGACACCTATATCGACGAGGAGCAGCTCCAGCAGACCGATCACACGATCGGGGACATCGCGAACGGCCTGGAGCCGAAGCCGTACAGCTCGCGCGCGTTCATCCGCGAGATGGGCAAGTGGCTGAGCGAGGGTAACGCGAAGAAGCAGGGCAGCCTCGTCCAACTCGCCTACGAGCATGACGTGCCGATCTTCTGCCCGGCCTTCGTCGACAGCTCGGCCGGCTTCGGCCTGGTCAAGCACCAGGTCGACGCGATGAAGGCCGGCAAGCCGTACATGGTGCTGGACGCCATCGCCGACTTCCGCGAGCTGACCCAGCTCAAGATCGAGGCGGGCACGACGGGCCTCCTGATGATCGGCGGCGGCGTGCCGAAGAACTTCACCCAGGACACGGTGGTCTGCGCCGAGATCCTCGGCCACGACGTCGACGTCCACAAATATGCGGTGCAGATCACCGTCGCCGACGTGCGCGACGGCGCCTGCTCCTCCTCGACCCTCCAGGAGGCGGCGAGCTGGGGCAAGGTCTCGACCGCGCTCGAGCAGATGGTGTTCGCGGAGGCCACCAGCGTCATGCCGCTGCTCGCCAGCGACGCCTATCACCGCGGCCTGTGGAAGGACCGCGAGAAGCGGCGCTTCGCGAAGCTGTTCGACTGAAGCTCGCATACGTCATCCCGGCGAAAGCCGGGATCTCGGCGAGACCCGCTGAGCCCCACCGACGGGAGATCCCGCTTAGGCCGGGATGACGGTGTGCTTACGCTGGGATGACGGAGTCTGCGGGACACGTACCTTTTTTTCAGAAGGTACGCGTCCCCATCGGCTTTGCGCGGCGGGGTTTGTGGTTCCGGCGCACGATGTGTATGACAATCCAAGGTCTACACACCATGCGCACGAACATCGAGATTGACGACGAACTCATGCACGCCGCCCTCAAGGCGACGGGTGCATCCACGAAGCGTGCTGCCGTGGAGCAGGCCCTCCGCACCGTCGTCCGTCTCGGCGCGCAAACGAAGTTGCGCGAGCTTCGCGGCGCGATCGCATGGGAAGGCGACCTCGACCGGATGCGCCGCGACCGGTGATCTTCGTCGATTCGAGCGTCTGGATCGACTGGTTTGGCGGGACCTCGACCGAGGAGACGCAACGTCTGGATCAACTCCTCGAGCATGAGCCGCTGGTCGTGGGCGATCTGGTGCTGACGGAAGTTCTGCAAGGGATTGTGCATCCAAGGCAATTGAGGCGCGCGCGCGAGCACCTGCTCTCGCTCACGGTCATTGACGTTGCGGGAGTGGAGATCGCCCTCAAGGCTGCGGACAATTATCGGGCGCTGCGAACCCTCGGCATCACGCCGCGGGGGACGGTCGACACCCTCATCGCGACACGCTGCATCGAAGAGGATTGGCCGCTGCTCACGCGCGACGGTGATTTCCGGCCGTTCGCCGAACATCTGGGATTGATGTTGATCTAGAGCGATCGAGAGGGTCGAGCGGACTCGCGGATCGCGAACGTCGCCGCCAGGCCGCAGGCGACGGCGGCGCTCATGTACCAGCCGGGGGCGAGCGGGCTGCCGGTCCATTCGATGAGCTTGCGGATGAGCGGCTGGGCGCTGCCGCCGAAGATGGAGATGGCGCAGGCGTAGATCAGGCCCATGGCGCCGGCGCGGACGCGGGCGGGGATCGCCTCGAGGACGAGCAGCATGGCCGGCGTCGAGCCGAGGATGTGGACGAGGCTGAGGAAGGCGGTGGTGGCGAACAGCGCCGTCGGCGTCCGCAGGGCGCTGACGAACAGGTAGGCGGGGACGGCGAGGACGATCAGCGCCAGCCACGGGAGGAGGATCGTCCGCTTGCGGCCGAAGCGGTCGGCGAGCCAGCCGGCGGCGAGGTCGCACAGCACGCTGACGACGCCGAGAACGAGAGTGGCGCCGAACGCCACGTTGACCGCCATGTGCAAGGTCGTCTGGGCGTAGGTGGTGACGTACTGGAGCGTGTAATTGGCGATGGTGGCGGCACCGAGCACGATCATCCCGGCGGCGGCGGTCGCCAGCACCGGCCGGAGCGGCCCGGACGCCACCTCCCCCGCCGCCGGCGGCAGCGTCTCGTCGAGGGTGCGGCGGAGCGCGAGGCCGAACGGCACGATCGCCGCGCCGAGCAGGAAGGCGGCGCGCCACCCCCAGGCGTCGAACGTGGCCGGCGCCAGCGTCGTCGAGAGCAGGAAGCCGACCAGGCCGGCGATCAGCACGCCGGCATCGGCGGTGGCGGCATGGAGCGAGACGAACAGCCCCCGTCGCCCCGGCGGCGCGGCCTCCAGCAGCCAGGCCGTGTTCGGCCCGACCTCGCCGCCCAGCGCGAAGCCCTGGATCAGGCGGAAGGTCACGGCCAGTGCCGGCGCGGCCATGCCGATCGCCGCGTAGGACGGCGTCAGCGCCAGGCCGACGAGGCCGATCCCCATCAGCGCGAAGGACAGGATCATGGCCGGCTTGCGGCCCCTGCGGTCGGCATAGCGGCCGATGACGAGGCCGCCCAATGGCCGGCTCAGGAAGCCGATGCCGAAGGTGCCGAGCGACAGCATCAGCGATTGGTCGGCATCGCCGGGAAAGAGGGTGCGGCCGATCTGGACGGCGAAGAAGCTGTAGGTGACGAAATCGTAGAATTCGAGCGCGTTGCCGGCGACGACGGCGGCGATCTGGCGCGGCCGTGGCGGGGGCGGAACCGCAGCTGACGCTTCGCTCGTCACTTCGTCCCCGCGGTTGCCGAAGCCGGCTTCAGCGCCGCGGCGCCGGACGGGGCGGCTGCGGCTGCGGCTGCGGCCGGACCGGCACGGCGGGCGGCGGCGGGGCGGCACAGCGATAGGCCGCGGTCAGCGCGACGACGACGACCGTCCCGGCATTGTCGTTGGCGAGCTCCGGGTGGGCGCGGAGCACGGCGAGCGTCGTCTCGGTGAGCTGCCGGTTGGTCACCGTCGGCGGAATGCAGAAGTAGACGGGATTGCCCCGCGTCAGCTGCGTCGCGACGAAGGCGTCGACGGCGCCGACGACATAGCCCATGCACGCGCCGCTGTCGGTGTTGCAAAGCTCGGCCAGGGCGCGGCCGGTCACGCGGCTGGGGAGCGGCGCACCGGGCGCCGCCGTCGGCGCCGCCATCGCCGCCGCGGCCGTCAGCGCCAATAGGGTCAGCCTCATTCCTTCCTCCTCCCGTCGCCGCCGCGCGGATCGCGTGCTTTGACAGCCGCCAGCCTAGCAGCCAGTCTCCTCGCTCCGAAAGGGGGAGACACGTCATGCACAGTCCGATCCTCGCGCCGGTGGTGGCGCTGGTCCTGTGGACCCTGGTGGTCCAGCTCTGGATGTATGCGACGCGGCTGCCGGCGATGCGGCGGGCAGGGATCAGCCTGAAGGGCCGGCGCGGCGGCCGACCCGGCATCCTCGACGGCGTCGTCGAGGACCATGTCCAGTGGAAGGCGCACAATTACAACCACCTGCTGGAGCAGCCGACGCTCTTCTACGCGACGGCGCTCACCCTCGCGCTGCTCGGCGTCGGTGGCGGGCTGAACCTGTGGCTGGCCTGGGCCTATGTCGGCGTCCGGGTGGTGCACAGCCTGGTGCAGGCGATCGTGAACATCATCTTCTACCGCTTCCTGCTGTTCAACCTCGCCTCGCTGGTGCTGCTCGCGCTCGCCCTCCACGCGGCTATGGCCCTGCTCCACGTCCACCTCCACGGCTGAAGGCGCCGACCAGCTCGACATGGGTCGACCAGCGGAACTGGCCGACCGGCCGCACCCAGTCGAGCGCATAGCCGCCGGCGGCGAGCGTCGCCGCGTCGCGGGCGAAGGTGGCCGGGTTGCACGAGACGTAGGCGATGCGCGGCACGGTGGAGGCGGCGAGCGCCGCCACCTGCTCCTTCGCGCCCGCCCGCGGCGGATCGAGGACCACCGCCTCGAAGCGGCCGAGCTCGGTCGCATCATAGGGCCGCCGGAAGAGGTCGCGATGGTCGACGAACAGCGGCCGGCCGGCGGCGTTCGCGGCGGCCTTCAGCGCCAGCGCGGCGTCGCGCGCGCCCTCGGCGGCGAGGATCCGGCCGTCGAGCGACAAGGCGAAGGTGCCGAGGCCGGCGAACAGGTCGGCGACGATCCGCGCCTCCCCCACCGCCTCCCCCACCGCCGCGACGAGCGCCGCCTCCCCTTCCCGCGTCGCCTGGAGGAAGGCCGCGGGCGGCAACGGCACCGGCACCCCGCCGAGAGTCACGGTGACCGGCTCCGGCTCCCACCGCGTCTGCGCGCCATAACCGTCGTCGAGGCCCAGCCGGGCGAGGCGATGCTCGCGCGCGAAGGCGGTGAGCGCCTCGGTGGCGGCGAGGCCGTCCGCCTCGACCCGGTCGAGGAGCAGGTCGACGCCCTGGTCGGCGAGCGTCATCGCGACACCGCCCCCGGCGCGCGGGCCGAGCAGGGTCGCGAGCAGCGCGCGGAGCGGCGCCACCAGCGCGAACAGCTCCGGCCGCAGGATGTGGCACTCGCGCATGTCGACGATGCGGTGGCTCGCCTCGGCGTGGAAGCCGAGCAGCACCGCCTTGCCCCGCCGCTCCGCCTTCAGCGACGCGCGGCGGCGGCTGTTCGGTGGCGACAAATGCGGCGGCCGGATCTCGCGGGCGGCGAGGCCCTGCGCGGCGAGGGCGGCGACGACGCGGTCGGCGAGATAGGCTGCATAGGCCTCGTCGTCGACCTGCTGGACCTGGCACCCGCCGCATTCGGGGAAGTGGCGGCACGGCGGGGACCGGCGGTGCGGCCCGGGGGTGACGGCGCCGTCGGCCGCGACGAGATCGCCCGGCGCCGTCAGCGGGACGTAGCGGCCGCTCGCCGTCACCCCGTCGCCGCGGGCCGCGAGCCGGACGATCTCCTCTAGAGGCATTCGGCAAGCGCGGCCGGCAAGGCGCGGGGCAGATCGTCGGCGATGAGGGCCGGTCCGGCAAGCTCGGCGGCGCGCCCTTGGAGCCAGACGGCGGCGCACGCGGCGTCGAAGGCCTCGAGCCCGCGGGCACGCAACGCGGCGACGATGCCGGTGAGGACGTCGCCGGTGCCCGCGCTGGCGAGCCAGGCGGGGGCCGGCGCCGCGATCGCCGCGCGCCCGTCCGGCGCCGCGACCACCGTGTCGGCGCCCTTGAAGACGAACACCGCCCGCCAGGCCGCGGCGGCGGCGCGGGCGCGCTCCACCTTGCTGCCGCCCGCCTCACGCCAGAGCTGCGCGAATTCGCCGGCATGCGGGGTGAGAATGGGCGTCCCGGCGAGCGCGTCCAGCGCCCCCTCGCCGCGGCGGGCGAGCAGCACGAGCGCGTCCGCGTCGAGGACGAGCCGGTGTCCGGCGGCGAGGGCGCGATCGAGCAGGGCGTCCGCTCGCGCCGAGCGTCCGAGGCCGGGGCCGGCGGCGAGCGCGTCGATCCGCTCGTCCGCCAGGAGGGTGCGGGCGGAGCCTTCCGCCTGCACGACCGCGTCCGGGGTGCCGGCGACGTGGCTGGACGCGATGAGGCGCACGTAGCCGGCCCCGGCGCGCGCGGCGGCGGCGGCGGTGAGCGCGCTCGCGCCCGGCATCTCGCCGGCGAGGACGGCCGCGTAACCGCGGGTATATTTGTGGTCGTCCGGGCCGGGCGGGGGCAGGCGGGGACGGCCGATCTCGCCGAGCCGGCTGGCCGCCTCGATGCCGATGTCGGCGACGACGATTCGCCCCATGTGCCGCGCCGCCGGCTGCAGGCGGTGCGCGGGCTTGAGCGTCGCGAAGGTGATCGTGAGGTCGAAATCCGGGACCGGCGACAGCAGCGCGCCATCGTCGGTGGCGACTCCGCTCGGCAGGTCCACCGCCGCCCTGACGCGCGCGGCGGCGGCGAGGCGGGCGAGCTGGCCGGCGAGGGTGGGATCGAGGCCGCGGGCGAGACCGGTGCCGAACAGGGCGTCGACCAGGACCGGCGCCGGCTCCGGCGCGCCGATGCCCTCGACCGGCCCTGCCCACGCCTCCCGCGCCGCCGCGGCCGCGCCGGCCCTGGGCTCCCCCACCGCCGCGACGCGCACCGCGACGCCCGCTTCGCGCAGGCGGCGGGCGATGACGTAGCCGTCGCCGCCATTGTTGCCGGGACCGCACAGGACCAGGGCCGGCGCCGAACCGGCGTAGCGGCGGATCGCCTCGGCGGCAGCGGTCCCGGCGCGGTCCATCAGCGTCTCCACCGACGTGCCGGCGGCGACGGCGCGGTCCTCGGCGGCGCGCATCTCGGCGGCCGTGAGGATCGGCCTCATGGCCTGACGGTGGCGGGCAGGCGGTAGCGGTCGCCGCCGATCGCGACCTCGATGCGGCCGGAGCCGATCACCGTCACCTTCGCCGGCTCCGCCCCGTCGGCGGCGACGACGCCGCGGCCATCCTTGGTCACGAGCAGGCGACGGAAGCTCCCGGACGGCGCGCGGAGGGTGAGGACCAGGCCCTCGTCGCCGGTGAGGCGCTCGACGGTGCAAGCGCGGGCGAAGGCGGCGCCGTCGACCGCGCACTCGATCCGATCGTCGGGCGACTCGACCGTTGCGGTCGCGGCCGGCGCCGGAATGCTCGTCTCCGCAGCGCTATTCGGCGCCGCCGGCTGGCTCGTCTTCGTGCCGCCGCAGCCGGCGAGAAGGGCGAGGCTGGCGAGGAGCGGAGCGGCCTTCATGCGCCGCTTCTGGTGCATCGCCCCGACCGGCGCAAGGTTCAGCGGCGGGGGAGGCGGCGGGCGAACTCGTCTGAGCCGAACGACGCCTCGAAGCGGCGGTCCTGCTCGGCATCGGTGGCGATGCCGGCGGCGGCGAGCCGGATGGCGCGGCGCAGCTCGGCCTGGCTGGCCGCGCTGCACGCGGCGATCGCCGCGGCGAGCGCCTCGGCTTCGCCGGCCCCGTCGGCGGCGGCGATCTCGACCAGGCCGATCCGTGCCGCCTCTGCGGCGTCGATGCGGCGGGCGGTGAGGAGAAGCCGCGCGGCCTGGCCGGCGCCGACCAGCCGGACGAGCCGGTGGACGTCTTCCTGCGGGTAGGAGATGCCGAACTTGGCCGGCGTGATGGCGAAGGCGGCGCCGCGGCCGGCGATGCGCAGGTCGCAGGCGAGGACGAGCGCGACGGCCGCGCCGTAGCAGGGGCCTTCGATCAGCGCCGCGGTCGGCATCGGCGCCTCGGCGACGGCCTCGATCCCGTCCCGCATCGCGCGGCGGAAGCGGGTGCGCGCGGCGGGATCGTCCAGCAAAGCGGGGAATTCCGTAATGTCGGCCCCGGCCGAGAAAGCCCCGGCATCGCCGCACAGCAGCAGCAGGCGCGCGCCGCGTGCGGCGGCCTCGGCGACCTTCGCGGCGAGCTCCGCCCAGCCGGCGACCGGGATGGCGTTGCGCGCCTCGGGACGGACAAGGCGGAGGCGGGCGGTGCCGCCGGCGAAGGCGAGGTCGAACATCGCCGCCGCTGATGGCGAAAAAAGAGCCGGCCGTCCACGAGCGGCCGGCCGGCTCCAACGATACGCCGCGGCGCCTCCCCGCTCTCGCCTGGTCGGGACCGCGCGGCGGATGTCGGCCCGGTCATGGGCTTCGACCCGTCGGCTGGCCGGCAGCAATGAGCATGCCAGGACGGTATGAGGCCGGTTGCGGTGGTTAACCCGCGTCGGCGGCGTGCCGCTCCGGGACAGGCGGGGCACGAAAACGGGACACGAATCGCCACCAGCCGGGATGGCTGCGGGCGATCCCGGCGGCGGCTTCGTCGCGAGCGGCTTCGTCCGCGTACAGCCCGAAGCAGGTCGCGCCGGAGCCGGACATGCGTACGAGCGTCGCTCCGCCGGCGGCGCGGAGGGCGGCGAGGACATCGGCGATCGCCGGCGCGACCGCGCAGGCCGGAGCCTCGAGATCGTTGCGCGCGGCGGCGGGTTCGGCCGGGAGCGGACCGCCGTCGGCCCCGCTCCACCGGCGGAACACGTCCACGGTGGCGACGGGAATGCGGGGATTGACGAGCAGCACCGGCGTGCCTGCGACATCGGGCACGCGGTCTTCGCTGAGCCGGTCGCCCCTCCCCTCGCCCCGCAGTGTCCGCGACAGCAGGCAGGCCGGGACGTCGGCACCAAGCTCCGCCGCGAGCGGAAGCAGCTCCGCTTCCGAGGCACCGACGCCCCACATCCGGTCGAGCAGGCGGAGCGCCGCGGCGGCGTCGGCCGAACCGCCGCCGATGCCGGAGGCCACGGGCAGGCGCTTGGCGAGGCGAAGGGCGGCGCCGGCGCCGACGCGGAAGCGCTCGGCGAAGAGGCGCGCGGCGCGCAGGACGAGGTTGTCCCGCTCCCCCGCCAGGGCGGCGGCGAAGGGACCGGTCATCTCGAGGGTCAGCGCGCCGGCCGGCACGGCGGAGAGGCGGTCGCCGTCCTCGCAGAAGGCGAAGACAGTCTCGATGCGATGATAGCCGTCCGCCTCCCGCCCCCGCACGTGGAGGGCGAGGTTGACCTTCGCATAGGCAATCTCGTCCATCAGGGCGCGGCGAGCGCCGTCGTCAGCCCGAGGTCGATCTTCGCCTTGAGCCGCTCGACCGCCTTGCCCTCCGCATAAACCAGCGCCGCGCGCCACGCGTAGCGCGCGTCGAAGCGGCGGCCGGCGGCATAATAAGCGTCGCCGAGATGCTCGTTGATCGCTGCGTCGGCGGGCTGGCCCTGAGCCGCCTTTTCGAGCAGGGGAATGGCGCGCGGCAGCTCGCCGCGTATGTAATAGGCCCAGCCGAGGCTGTCGGTGATCGCCGCGTCGTCGGGCTGCAGCGCGCTCGCCCGCTCGATCAGAGCGGTCGCCGCCGCCATATTCTCGCGCCGCTCGAGCTGCGTATAGCCGAGGAAGTTCATCACCACCGGCTGGTTCGGCGCCAGCGCGTTCGCCCGCTCCAGCGCGGCGCGCGCGGCGGGCCAGTCGCCGGCCTGGAGCAGGGCGTTGCCGCGCATCACCTGCAGCGCCCATTCCGGCCGGTTGGTCTCGCCGCCGGCGGCGAGCGCGATCGCCTTGTCGAGGGCCGCCGCGGCCTCGCGATGGGCGCCGGTCTGCGTCTCGATGTCGGCGAGGGCGGTCCACGCCTCGACGTCGTGCGGCGCGCGCTCGGCGGCGGCGCGGGCGGCGGCGAGGGCTTCCGTCTTGCGGCCGGCCTGGACCAGCAGCTCGAGCCGGCGCGAGGCGGCCGCGGCTTCGAACGGATCCCCGCGCGCGACATGGTCGAGCGCCGCCATCGCCGCGTCGGTCTCGCCGCGCGCGGCGAGCAGCTCGGCGGCCATGGTCCAGCCGCCGCTCAGCTGGGGCGCGGCGAAGGTGGCGAGGCGGGCGAAGGTCAGCGCCGGGGCGCGCACTTCCTGGGCATTGAGGTCGCGCGAAACGGCGAGGAAGAGGAGGGCGATGCCCGCGGCGGCGGGCGTGTCGGCGCCGGCGAGCGGCTGCCCCGCCTCGACCCGAGCGCGCGCGGCGGCGAGCACGTCGGAGCCGCCGGCGAGGGTCGCCAGCGCCTCCGCCTTGCCGCCCTGGCGCACGAGGACGGCGGCGACCGCCATGCGCAGCCGCTCCGCACGCCCGTCGGCGGCGGCGGCGACGAGCTTCGCCGCCTCCACCGCCTCGGCCCGGCGCCCGGCGGCGGCGAGCAGCAGCGGGCGCTGCTCGGCGACGTAGGCGCCGGCGGGAGCGAGGCGCGGGTCGGCGAGCGGCGCGAACGAATCGCCCTTGCCGGAGGCCTGCGCCGTCCAGGCGCGAAGGAGCGGCGGCAGGAAGGAGAAGACCTCGTCCTTGGCGAGGCTGTCGGCGGCGGCGTTGGCGGCGGACCAGTTGCGCGCCTTGAGCGCCGCCTCGTAGCGCAGCAGCCGCCCTTCGACCGGCAGCTCGCCGGCCCGGTCGAGGGCCGCGGCGGCGCGCAGCGCCAGCGCCTCGTCGCCCGCGGCGATCGCCTGGGTGAGGGCGCGGCCGGCGACGATTTGATTCCCGTCCGATGCCGTCAGGGCGGCGCCGTAGCGGTGGGCGACATCGGTGGGATTGCCCCCGGCTTCGGCGACGCGGGCGCGGACATAGGCGGCGAGGGCGTCCGCGTCGCCGACATTCGCCGCCGCCGGGGCCGCGAGCGCGGCCACGAGGGCGCCGACGAGGAGCCTACATGTTCGGATAATTGGGGCCTCCGCCGCCTTCGGGCACCACCCAGTTGATGTTCTGGGTGGGGTCCTTGATGTCGCAGGTCTTGCAGTGGACGCAATTCTGGGCGTTGATCTGCAGCCGCACGGCGCCGCCTTCTTCGACGAACTCGTAGACCCCGGCCGGGCAATAACGCTGCTCCGGGCCCGCGTAGAGCGGCAGGTTGACCTCGGTCGGGACGCCGGCATCCTTCAGCGTCAGGTGGACCGGCTGGTCCTCCTCATGGTTGGTATTGGAGATGAACACCGAAGAGAGGCGGTCGAAGCTGATCACGCCGTCGGGCTTCGGATATTCGATCGGACGGACGAGGTCCTTGCGGTAGAGGCTCTCATTGTCGGGGTGGTGGCGCAGCGTGAAGGGCAGCCCGATCCTGAGCGTGCGCATCCACATGTCGAGGCCGGCGAGGAAGGTGCCCATCGTGCCGCCGAACCGGGCCACCAGCGGCTCGACGTTGCGCACCGTCTTCAATTCGTCGGCGACCCAGCTGGCGCGCAGATTGTCCTCGTAGGCTGACAACGTGTCCCCGGAGCGGTCGGCCGCGATCGCCGCGAAGGCCGCCTCGGCCGCCAGCATGCCCGACTTCATCGCGGTGTGGCTGCCCTTGATGCGCGGCACGTTGACGAAGCCGGCCGAGCAGCCGATCAGCGCGCCGCCCGGGAAGGCGAGGGTCGGCACCGCCTGCCAGCCCCCTTCGTTGATTGCGCGCGCGCCGTAGGAGACGCGGCGCCCGCCCTCCAGCACGGCGCGGATCGCCGGGTGCTGCTTCCAGCGTTGGAATTCCTCGAACGGCGAGAGGTAGGGGTTGCGGTAGTTGAGCGCGACGACGAAGCCGAGCGCCACCTGGTTGTTCGCCTGGTGGTAGAGGAAGCCGCCGCCCCAGGCATCGTCGAGCGGCCAGCCCTGGGTGTGGATGACCCGACCGGGGGCATGCTTGTCGGGGTCGATGTCCCACAGCTCCTTGAGGCCGATGCCGTAGACCTGCGGCTGGCTGTCCCGGTCGAGCTGGAAGATGCGCTTCAGCTCCTTGGTGAGGTGGCCGCGCGCGCCCTCGGCGAAGAAGGTGTAGCGGCCGTGCAGCTCCATGCCGGGCTGGTAGTCCGGCTTGTGGGTGCCGTCGCGGGCGACCCCCATGTCGCCGGTGGCGACGCCCTTCACCGATCCGTCCTCGTTGAACAGCAGCTCGGCGGCGGCGAAGCCGGGGAAGATCTCGACCCCCAGCGCCTCCGCCTGGCCGGCGAGCCAGCGGCACAGGTTGCCGAGGCTGAGGGTGTAGGTGCCCTTGTTGTGCATGAAGGGCGGCGTCATCAGGTGCGGCAGCGCATACTTCTTCTTCGCCGTCAGCACCCAATGGTGATTCTCCGTCACCGGCACGGTGAGCGGGCTGTCGAGGTCGCGCCAGTTCGGGATCAACTCGTCGAGGGCGCGTGGGTCCACCACCGCGCCGGAGAGGATATGGGCGCCGACCTCCGAGCCTTTCTCGAGGATGCAGACGGAAAGCTCGCGACCCGCCTCGTTCGCCAGTTGCTTGAGCCGGATCGCGGCGGCGAGGCCGGCCGGCCCGGCGCCGACGATGACGACGTCGTAGGGCATCGACTCGCGTTCCGCCATTCCCTCGCTCCTGCCGTCGCGCTCTGCCAACGTCCCGGCAGATAGAAGCTGATTTTGCGGTTGACCAGCCCGGCCGCCCGCCCTCCTAAAGGCGGCGGGATGGAGCGGGGCGACAGCGATCTGAACGGCGCGGCGGCGAGCCTGATCGCCTGGTGGCAGGAGGCCGGCGTCGACGTCGCGCTGGACGAGGCGCCGCGCGACTGGCTGAAGCCGGTCGCCGCAACGCCGGCCGCCGCGCCGGCCGCGCCGCCGCCCGCCGGAGACGAGCCCCCCGCCCAGCTCGACCTGTTCCAGGCCTGGCTCGCGAGCAGCGGGGCCTTGCCCTACGCCGCGCCGTCGGCGCCGCGCGTCTGCCCGGCGGGAGACCCCTCGGCCGGGCTGATGATCGTCACCGACATGCCGACGGGCGAGGATTGCAACGCCGGCATCCTCCTCTCCGGCGAGGCGGGACGCCTGTTCGACCGCATGCTGGCGGCGATCGGGCGGAGCCGCGAGACCATCTACCTCGCCGCCCTCTCCTGCCTGCGTTCCCCCGACGGCCGCTTCTCGACCGACACGGCGAAGCAATGCGCCACCCTCGCGCGCCACCACGCCGGGCTCGTCATGCCCAAGGCCTTGCTGATCTTCGGCGACGCCGCCTCGAAGGCGCTGCTCGGCCTGCCGCTCGTGCAAGCCCGCGGCCGCTGGCACGAGCTCGCGACCCATGCGGGTCCGGTGAAGGCCCTGGTCACGCTCCCGCCGGCCTTCCTCCTCGCCCAGCCGGCGGCGAAGGCGCACGCCTGGGCCGACCTCCAGTTGCTGCGGAAGGCGCTCGACGGATGAGGCTCGGCTCCCTCTTCGCGGCTGCCGCTCTGGCGCTCGCGGCGGTGCCGGCCGCCGCCGCGCCGCGCGACGGCGTGCCGACGGTGCTGAGCGACGCGCAGCGCGCCGACTATCGGGCGATTCTCGACGCGATCCGCGCCGGCGACTGGGCCGGCGCCGCGGCGAAGCTCGACGCCGCGCCGGAAGGCCCGCTCCACGCTGCGCTGAGGGCCGAGCTCTACCTCGCCAAGGGATCGCCGAAGGTCGAGCTCGCGCCGCTCACGGCGCTCCTCGCCAAGGCGCCCGACATGCCCAAGGCGGACCAGCTCGCCCGCCTCGCGGCGACGCGCGGCGCGACTGCGCTGCCGCCCCTGCCGCCGCTTTACGATCTGGTGTGGCAGGGCAGCCAGCCGCGGCGGGACAAGGTACGGAGCGTACTCAAGGACGCGCCCTCCTTCGCGCTCGACGCGCAGGTCCAGCCGCTGATCGTCGCCAACCGCCCGGTCGAGGCGGAGGCCGCCTTCCGCGCCCGCCAGGCCGACATCCCGGGCGATGCGCAAACCGAGTTCCGCCAGCGCATCGCCTGGTCCTATTATATCGTCGGCGACGACGAGGCGGCGTGGCGGATGGCCGAGGAAGGCCGGCTCGGCGGCGGCGAATGGGCGGTGCAGTCGGCCTGGGTGTCGGCGCTGGCCGCCTGGCGGACCAACCGCTGCCGCGAGGCCGCCGACGCCTTCAACACGGTCGCCACCCGCACCGCGGACAGCGACCTCGCCGCCGCCGGTCACTATTGGGCGGCGCGGGCCGAGACGGCCTGCGCCAAGCCCGAGCGGGTCGAACCGCATCTGCGCAGCGCCGCCGCCTACAAGGAGACCTTCTACGGCCTGCTCGCCGCGTCGGCGCTCGGCATCCGCACGCCCAATTGGGAAGGGCTGCACGATTATGGCGACGCCGAGTGGCGGGCGATCGCGTCGCGGCCGAACGTGCGCGCCGCGGTCGCCTTCGCCCAGCTCGGCGAGGACGATCTGGCCGACCTCTACCTGCGTCACGAATGCCGGATCGGCGGCCCGGGCGAACACAGCGCGCTCCTCCACCTCGCCGCCGACTTGAACCTGCCTGCGACCCAATTCTGGCTCGCCCACAACGCGCCGAAGGGGGCGAGCGTCAACGTCGCCGCCCGCTATCCGCGGCCCGACTGGCGGCCCAACCGCGGCTTTCGGGTCGACCGCGCCCTGCTCTTCGCCCACGCCCTCCAGGAATCGAGCTTCCGCCGCCGCGCGGTGAGCCCGGCGGGCGCGCAGGGCCTGCTCCAGGTCCGCCCCGGCACCGCCGGCGACATCGCCCGCAGCCGCGGCGAGAGCTTCGACATCCGCCAGCTGGCCGAGCCCAACGCGAACCTCGAATATGGCCAGACCTATATCGAGGGCCTGCGCGACCAGGGCGCGACCGGCGGCCTGCTTCCCAAGGTGATCGCCGCCTTCAACGCCGGGCCGGTGCCGGTCGCCGAGTGGAACACGCGCCGCTTCGACAAGGGCGACCCGCTCCTCTACATCGAGTCGATCCCCTATTGGGAGACCCGCGGCTACGTGCCGAGCGTGCTGCGCAATTATTGGATCTACGAGCAGGAGATCGGCCGCGACGGCGGCAGCCGGGCGGCGCTCGTCCAGGGGCTGTGGCCGCGCTTCCCCGGCCTGCCCGGGCCGCGGACGGTGCGGATGAGGGCGGAGCCGGTGCCGAAGCTGCTGCCGCCGCCTCCGGTCCTGCCGGCACCGATCGCCGTTCCACCGAGCGCCCCGAAAAGTTCTTGAAAGGTTCCGCGTACCGGCGCATCAGGAGCGGGTGAGTCGCCCCGATGTCCAATCCGGCCGCGGCGCGCCCGAAAACCGGACGCCCACCCGCTTCAACCTTCCCGCCCGGGAGGCGGACGGCGATTGGCTGGACGCGCGCGACGAGGTGGACGGCGCGGCGGCGCCGACGCGCACCAGCGTGACGGTCGAGACGCCGCGGACGATCATCACCCGCAACACGTCCCCCGACATCGGTTTCGACCGGTCGATCAACGCCTACCGGGGGTGCGAGCATGGCTGCATCTATTGCTTCGCGCGGCCGACCCACGCCTATCACGATTTGTCGCCGGGCCTCGATTTCGAGACGAAGCTGTTCGCCAAGCCCGACGCGGCGAAGCTGTTGCGCGCCGAGCTGGCGAAGCCGGGCTACAGCCCGCGCCCGATCGCGATGGGGACGAACACCGATCCCTACCAGCCGATCGAGGCGAAATGGCGGATCACCCGGTCGATCGTCGAGGTGCTGAAGGAGACGAAGCACCCGTTCACCATCACCACCAAGTCGGACCGGGTGCTGCGCGACCTCGACCTGCTCGCGCCGCTCGCCGCCGAGGGCCTCGTCTCCGTGGCGATCTCGATCACCTCGTTGACCCCGGACATCTCGCGGACGCTGGAACCGCGTGCGCCGGCGGCGCGCAAGCGGCTCGCCGCGGTGAAGGCGCTCGCCGCCGCCGGCGTGCCGGTCGGCGTCGCGATCGCGCCGGTGGTGCCGGGGATCACCGACCACGAGGTCGAGCGGATCGTGGCGGCGGCGGCCGAGGCGGGCGCGCGCGGCACGTTTTTCCTGCCGGTGCGGCTGCCGTTCGAGGTCGCGCCCCTGTTCCGCGCCTGGCTGGACGAGCATTTCCCCGACCGCGCCCACAAGGTCATGAACATCATCCGCCAGCTGCGCGGCGGCAAGGACAACGACCCGAACTGGTTCACCCGCATGCAGGGCTTCGGCCCGTGGGCGCAGCTGATGCGCGCGCGGTTCGACGCGGCCGTGCGCAAGCACGGCCTCAACACCGACAAGAGGCCGCTGCGGACGGACCTGTTCCGGCCCCCTCAGGGGCCGCAGCTCAGCCTCTTCTGAGCGCGATCACCTCGGCGGCGAACTGCCCGGTGTGCCGGTGTTGATGGCGCGTCCGGTTGCCTCGTGATTGCCGGTGACGTCCGTCGGGAACGCCTCGAGCTGGTCCGCGACGGCGGCCCACTCCTTGGCCGTCTTGCACGTCGTCTTCGGGATATGCGAGCCCGAGCGGGTGTCGGTCCGGCAGATCTTGGGCTCCTTCTTCGGCTTCTCTGCGCCCTGCGGCGCCGCGGCCGGTTTTGCCGTCGCGGGCACGGCCAATGAGGCCGTCGCGAGGGCCAACAAGAATGTTCCGGCTTTCATAGACGTCCCCCCACTTGCGATTGATCCGCCCTTCCGGCGTCAGCGCGGCGGCGAGCTCCCCGGCGTGCCCATGTTGATGGCGCGGCCCGTCGCCTCGCGATTGGCCGCGATGTCGCTGCCGGACTCGTCGCGCTGCTCCGCTTCCTGGTTCCACTCCCGCGCGGTGTGGCAGATCATCTTGGCGATGTGGGAGCCGGAGCGGGGGTCGGCGCGGCAGATCTTGTGCTCCTTCTTCGGCTTCGCCGCCGGCGGCGCGGCCACGTCCGAATGCGCGAAGGCCGGCGCCGCGACCGCACCCGCCGCGAAAAGCAGCAACATATTGACAGACTTCATGTTATTTCCCTCTCGATCGGGCACAGCATAGCCCCGCCGGGGCCATTGCGAAAGCCCTCTTGGTCAGGCCGCGATGCCGGCGAGCCGATAGTCCCGATATTGCTCGCGCAATGCCGTCTTGAGGAGCTTGCCCGTGGCGGTGTGCGGCAGGCTGTCGACGAACAGAATCTCGTCCGGCAGCCACCATTTGGCGACATGGCCGGCGAGGTGGGCGAGGATCTGCTCGGCCGTCACCTCGGCGCCGTCCTTGCGCACGACGAGCAGCAGCGGCCGCTCGTCCCATTTCGGGTGGTAGACGCCGACCGCCGCGGCCTCCGCGACGCCGGCGCAGCCCACCGCGGCATTTTCGAGGTCGATCGAGCTGATCCATTCGCCGCCCGACTTGATGACGTCCTTCGAGCGGTCGGTGATCTGCATGACGCCGTCGGGGTGGAGGATGGCGACGTCGCCGGTGTCGAACCAGCCGTCGGCCGCGGCGGCCGGGCCGCCTTCGTCCTGGAAATACTGCTTCACGATCCATGGCCCGCGCGCCTGCAGGCGGCCGGAGGCGACGCCGTCGCGCGGCAGCACCTGGCCGTCCTCGTCGACGATGCGCAGCTCGACCCCGAACGGCACCCGCCCCTGCCGGCAGACGTAGGCGAGCCGGTCGGCCGGGCTCATCTCCTCCCAGCCCGACGGCGGCGCGCCGACGGTGCCGATCGGCGACATTTCCGTCATCCCCCAGGCGTGGCCGACGTCGATGCCGCGGGCGTGGAACCATTCGATCATCGCCCGGGGCGCGGCCGAACCGCCGATCGTGACGTGGCGGAGCGCGCCGAGCTCCGCGCCGGTCGCCTCGACATGGGCGATCATCGCCAGCCAGACCGTCGGCACGCCGGCACTGTGCGTGACCTTCTCCTCGGCGAACAGCCGGCACATCAGGTCGGGCGTATAATCGGCGGAGAAGACGAGCTTGGCGCCGACCAGCGGCGTCGCGAAGGGCAGGCCCCAGGCGGCGGCGTGGAACATCGGCACGATCGGCAGGGCGACGCTGCGGGCGGAGAGGTTGAAGACGTCGGGCGAGATTTCGGTCAGCGCGTGGAGCAGGGTCGAGCGGTGCTCGTAGAGGACGCCCTTCGGATTGCCGGTGGTCCCGCTCGTATAGCAGAGCATGCACGGCTCGCGCTCGTCGCCCTCGACCCAGGCGAAACCGTCGGCCTCGCCGGCGATCAACGCCTCGTAGCCGTCCTCCCCGGCCGGAGCATCGAAGCAGACGAAATGCTCGATCGTCCGCCACTGCGGCTTCAGCCGTTCGACGATCGGCGCGAACGCCGCGTCGTAGAACAGCACCCGGTCCTCGGCATGGTTGGCGATATAGGCGAGCTGCTCGTCGAACAGCCGCGGGTTGATCGTGTGGATGACGCCGCCGGCGCCGATCGCGCCGTACCAGGCGGCCATGTGGCGGCTGTGGTTCATCGCCAGCGTGGCGACGCGGTCGCCCCGCTTCAGCCCCAGCCGGGTGAGCGCGGCCGCCAGCCGCCGCGCGTCGCGGGCGAGGCCGGCATAGGTGGTGCGGGTCTGGCTGTGGTCGGCCCAGAGGGAGACGATCTCCCGCCCGCCATGCTCGCGCTCGGCATGGTCGAGGATGCGCATCACCCTCAGCGGCCAGTCCTGCATCCCGCCCAGCATCGGCGCCTCCCCGAAAGTCGGCGGCCTCAGCCGCCGGGTCGCCCGCGTGCCAGCCTTTCCTATCCGCGACACGTTGTCAAAGGGGCTGAGGAAGGCGGTAGGCTGCTTCCGACTCGACCTGTTGCCCGCACCAGGTGAGCGCCGGCTTCAGCCCCTCGAGCGGAACGGTGAAGGCGTAGACCCGCGGGATGCGGTCATCGATCGTCTTTCCGTGCCCCACCGTCAGCGTCTGGCCATTGGCAAGGTCATCGATGAGACTGGAGATGTGGAACCAAGGATCGCGCGGGCCCGTCCTGACCATCAAGTGACCGCTAAACACCGGAAGGATCACCTCTTCGCCGTCGACGTGCGGGTAGGGAACCCCGTTCAGCTTCCAGCGATGGTAGAGCGTCTGCACCACTTTGACGTCCAGCCGCCGCCCGTCCAGCTTGAGCCACCGGACGTTCACCGTCGAGAAGACGCGATTATCTTCGTCCGCAGTAGCGTCATCGCCTGCCAGGTTGACGGAGAAATTTCCGTCGCGGTCGAGGCCGATGGCCAACCCATTTCGGCTGACGCTGCAGCGGACGTCCCTCACGGCCGGAAGCGAGGCGTTTTCCTTGATGCGGCCATACTCGACATACGTCGTCGCCGTAGCCGTCCAGCCACCGTAGCGCGCCGTCGCGAACTGGATCGGGTCCCCGGGCTCAGCGGCAGGTGCGGAGGATGCCGCCATCGTAGCGGCGGCTGCGACGGCGATGACCCACGGGCGGAGCATGGGGATCCTCGTAACCGACACGTCTCAACGAGGAGTGAATTCTCGCATCAGCCGACGAGCGCAAGCCGCGGCGGGGCGGCGGCGGAGAGGCGGACGGCGGCGACGCCGGGGACGCGCTCGATCCGCGCGGCCAGCTCGGCGTCGAGGCGGAAGTCGCGGCCCAGCACCAGCTCCGCCTCGCGCCCGTCCTCGAGACGGACCTTGAGGCGCAGCTCGCCGTTGCCGCCCCGCTCGTCGCCGACCGCTTCGGCGAGGCGGTGGACGGCGTCCGCCTCGTCCACCTCGACCTCGAGCTGGAGGCGGGTGCGCTTGGACAAGGCTTCGAACAGCTGCAGCGAACGGACCGTGACGCGCGGCGCCTCCTCTCCGGGGCGGCGGTCGAGCTCGACGTTAAGGAGCGCGCAGGCGCCGGACTTGGCGGCGCCCTCCACCTCGGCCGAAGCCATGTCGTCGAACACGGTGGCGACGAACTGGCCCGAGGAATCGGACATCGTCGCCATCATGTAGCGGCGGCCCTTGGCGGAGGTGCGCCAGCGCGCATCCTCGACGAGGCCGGCCATGACGGCATTGGTCCGGCCGCCGTCCGCCGGCGCAGGCAAGGCGGCGAGGGCGGCATAGGTCCTGGCGCCATGCGCTTCGGCGAGGTGGCGGTAGCGGTCGACCGGATGCGCGGAGAAGTAGAAGCCGAACGCCTCCTTCTCCGCCGCCATGCGCTGCGCCAGCGTCCAGGCGGCCGCGACGGGAAGGCGGATCGGGACGACGTTCGCTTCGCCGCCGAACAGGCCGCCCTGCCCGCTCTCGCGCGCGTCGGCGGCGCTGGCGGCGTGGGCGAGGATCGTCTCCGCCGCGGCGAACACCGAGGAGCGGTTCGGGTTGAGGGCGTCGAAGGCGCCGCCGCCGGCGAGGCTTTCGATCTGGCGGCGGTTGAGGAGGCGCGGGTCGACGCGCTCGGCGAAATCGTCGAGCGACTTGAACCGGCCCTTGCCCCGCCGCTCGTCGACCAGCTGCTCCATCGCCCTCTCGCCCACGCCCTTGAGCGCGCCGAGCGCGTAGCGGACGGCGAGCTTGCCCTCCGCCGCTTCCTCGACCGCGAACTCGGCCTCGCTGTCGTTGACCGACGGCGGCAGGCATTCGACCTCGAGCCGCCGCATGTCGTCGATGAAGATGGCGAGCTTGTCGGTCTGGTGCATGTCGAAGCACATCGAGGCGGCGAAGAACTCGACCGGATGGTGCGCCTTCAGCCACGCCGTCTGGTAGGCGACGAGGGCGTAGGCGGCGGCGTGGCTCTTGTTGAAGCCGTAGCCGGCGAACTTGTCGATCAAGTCGAACAGCTCGTTGGCCTTGGGCCCGGCGATGCCGTTGGCCGCGCAACCGGTCACGAACCGCTCGCGCTGCGCGTCCATCTCGGCCTTGATCTTCTTGCCCATCGCCCGGCGCAACAGATCGGCCTCGCCGAGACTGTAGCCGGCGAGCACCTTCGCGGCCTCCATCACCTGCTCCTGGTAGACGAAGATGCCGTAGGTCTCCTTGAGCACGTTCTCGAGCATCGGGTGCGGGTAGGCGATGTCCTCCCGGCCGTTCTTGCGCGCGCCGAAGGTCGGGATGTTGTCCATCGGCCCCGGCCGGTAGAGGGAGACGAGGGCGATGATGTCCTCGAAGCAGGTCGGCTTCACCGCCGCGAGGGTGCGGCGCATGCCCTCCGATTCGAGCTGGAACACGCCGACCGTGTCGCCCCGCTTGAGGAGCTCGTAGACGGCCGGATCGTCCCAGGCGACGCGGTCGAGGTCGACGGCGATGCCGCGCTTCGCGAGCATCTGCACCGCCTTCTGGAGGACCGAGAGGGTCTTGAGGCCGAGGAAGTCGAACTTCACCAGGCCCGCGGCCTCGACATATTTCATGTCGAACTGCGTGACCGGCATGTCGGAGCGCGGGTCGCGGTACAGCGGGACGAGCTTGTCGAGCGGCCGGTCGCCGATGACGACGCCGGCGGCGTGCGTCGAGCTGTGGCGCGGCAGTCCCTCCAGCTTCATCGCGAGGTCGAACAGGCGCCGCACGTCCGGCTCGCTGCGATATTCCTCGGCCAGCTCCGAGACGCCGTTCAGCGCCCGCTCCAGCGTCCACGGGTCGGTCGGGTGGTTGGGGATGAGCTTCGCCAGCCGGTCGACCTGGCCGTAGGGCATCTGGAGGACGCGGCCCGTGTCCTTGAGCACGGCGCGGGCCTTCAGCTTTCCGAAGGTGATGATCTGCGCGACCTTGTCGGCGCCGTAGCGCTGCTGGACGTAGCGGATCACCTCGCCGCGGCGGGTTTCGCAGAAGTCGACGTCGAAGTCCGGCATCGACACGCGTTCGGGGTTGAGGAAGCGCTCGAACAGCAGGCCGAGGCGGATCGGGTCGAGGTCGGTGATGGTGAGCGCCCAGGCGACCACCGAGCCCGCTCCCGAGCCGCGGCCCGGCCCGACCGGAATGCCGTTCTCCTTCGCCCATTTGATGAAGTCGGCGACGATCAGGAAATAGCCTGGAAAGCCCATGCCGACGATGATCTCGACCTCGTAGTCGAGCCGATCGAAATACACTTTGTACTGCTCTTCCAACCCTCTCCCTGCAGGGGAGAGGGTGGCAGTGCCGTCAGGCACTGCCGGGTGAGGGCCCGCACTCCCCTCACCCTGCGGTCGCTCCGCTCCCGCTGTCCCTCTCCCCTGCAGGGAGAGGGTTTGCAGCCGCTCGATCAGCCCCGCGCGCGCATCCCGCCTCAGCTGCTCGGCCTCGCCTTCGAGGTCGCCCGCGACGGAGGGGAGGATGGGCTTGCGCTTGGGTGCGCCGAATGCGCAGCGGCGGGCGACGACGGCAGTGTTCTGGGTCGCCTCGGGCAGGTCCTCGAACAGCCGCCGCATCTCGGCCGCCGGCTTGATCCACGCCTCGGGCGACGAGCGCTGGCGGTCGTCGCGGTCGATCTGGCTCGATTGCGCGATGCACAGCATCGCGTCGTGCGCCGGGTGGAAGGGCGCGTCGCCATATTGGGCCGGATTGGTGGCGACCAGCGGCAGATCGCGCGCATAAGCGAGGTCGACGAGGGCGGCTTCGGACCGCTCCTCGATGTCGTTGCCGCGCCGGCAGATCTCGACGTAGAGCCGCCCGGGGAACAGCGCCTCGAGCCGCTCGAGCAGCTCGAGCGCCGGCTTCTCCTGCTCTTCGGCGAGGAGCCGCGCGAGCCCGCCCTCCGCGCCCGCGGTGAGCGCGATGAGGCCGTCGGTCCGACCCTCGAGCGCGCCGAGCAGGACATGCGCCGGATCCTCCGGCGGCCGGCCCAGATGCGCCGCCGACACCAGGGTGCACAGATTGTCGTAGCCGCGATCGTTCTGCGCGTAGAGGGCGAGCCAGTCGAAGACCGGCGCCTTGCCCTCCGGCGTCCCCGGGCGGGCCACCGCGAGCATCGTGCCGACGATCGGCTGCACCCCTTCCGCCTTGCACGCGTCGGTGAAGGCCATCGCCGCGTAGAGCCCGTTGCGGTCGGTCAGCGCGGCGGCCGGGAAGTCGAGCTTCTTCGCCTGCTTCGCGATCGCCTTGGGCTCGATCGCGCCGTCGAGCATCGAATAGCAGGAGAAGATGCGAAGCGGGACGTAGGGCGCGGCCATGGCCGGACTTATGGGCGCTCCCCGGCGAATCGCAAACCGGCGCGGCCGCGTTTTCCACACCTAATTGCCCCAATCGCGCGATTGCGCCGGGCGCCCCCGCGCGGTTAACCGGCGGTCCGAAGAGAAGAGGGGACATTCATGCACAAGCTCGCCGCCGCCCTGTTGCTGACCGCCATGCCGTTCGCGGCGGCCGCCGCCGACCCGGAGACCGCCAACCGCCTCGCCGACGCCGAGTTCAACCATGGCCAGGTGGTGGAGACGGCCGCCTATCTCGCCGACCGGATCGGCGGGCGCCTCACCAACTCACCGGCGATGCGCGAGGCGGAAAGGTGGACGCAGCAGCAATTCCGCGACTGGGGCCTCAGGAACGTCCATGCCGAGCCGTTCGACTTCGGCCGCGGCTGGTGGATCGAGAGCGCGAGCATCAGGATGACCGCGCCGCGGCCGCTGGCGCTGCGCGCCATCCCCGTCGCCTGGACGCCGGGGACCAACGGCCCGGTCTCGGCGCCGGTCGTCGTCGCGCCGATGAGCGAGGTGCGCCACTTCGACGCGTGGCGGGGCAAGCTGCGCGGCAAGATCGTGCTCGTCACCCTCCCCGCCGATCCCAAGGACAACATGACGCCGAACTTCGCGCGCCTCGGCGACGCGGAGATCGCGAAGCTCAACGACTATCCGCAGGCGAACAACGATCCGCACGGGCTCGAGCGGCGGGCGAAGCGGCGGGCCTTCCCCGCCCAGCTCGACGCCTTCCTCAAGGCGGAGGGCGCCGTCGCCTGGGCACGCATGTCGTACCGGCCGAACGGCCTCCTCCACGGCGAGGGCTATCTCTACAAGGTCGGCGAGACGCCGGCGCTGCCGGGGATCGAGATCGCCGCCGAGGATTATCGCCGGCTCGCCCGCCTTGCCAGGACCGGCCCGGTGACGCTGGAGATCGACGCCAACGTCCATTTCGCCGACACGGACCGCAACGCCTACAACATCTTCGCCGAGATTCCCGGCACCGACAACGGCGCCGGCAGCGCGGTGGTGATGGAGGCGGCGCGGCTCATCGCCAGCCTCGGCATCAGGCCCAGGCGCACCATCCGCTTCGCCCTCTGGGCCGGCGAGGAGCAGGGCCTGCTCGGCTCCTTCGCCTGGATCGACCGGAATCTCGCCACCCGGCCGCCGGCGACCAATCCCGACGTCGCCGCGGCGGGACCCTATTCGAACCTCTATTCCTATCCGGTGACGCCGCGCCCCGGCTTTCGCGACCTCAACGCTTACTTCAACATCGACAACGGCTCGGGCAAGATCCGCGGCGTCTATGCCGAAGGCAATCTCGCCGCCGTGCCGGTGCTGAAGGACTGGCTGTCGCCCTTCGCCAGCATGGGCGCGGGCGCGGTCGTGGCGCAGACCACCGGCGGCACCGACCATGTCGGCATGGCGCGGCTCGGCGTCCCCGCCTTCCAGTTCATCCAGGACCCGCTGGAATATGAGTCGATCGTCCACCACTCGAACCTCGACACGTTCGACCATCTGCGCGCGCAGGACCTGCGACAGGCGTCGGTGATCCTCGCCAGCCTGCTCCTGTCCGCGGCGAACGCCGACAAGCCGCTGCCCCACGCCGTGCTGCCGACGCAGCCGAACGAAACCGACCCGTTCAAATACGACAATCCCGACGAGCGGTAGGAATCGGGGACACGTCCCTTTCGTAGGGAACGGGGACACGTACCTTTTGTCAAAAGGTACGTGTCCCCAAATTCTCCGAGAGCAGGAAGCGCGGCCCCGGCCCCTCGGCGGCGGCGGCGTCGCCGGGATTGTACAGCGCGCAGCGATCGAGCGAGAGGCAGCCGCAGCCGATACAGCCGGCCAGCCGGTCGCGCGTCCGCTCGAGCAGGGCGATCCGCGCATCGAGCCGCGCCCGGATCCGCTCGCTGATCGCCTGCCAGTCGGCCGGCGTCGGCGCGCGCCCCATCGGCAGGCAGGCGAGCTCGGCCTCGATCTCGCGCACGCTGAGGCCGAGCTTCTGCGCGATCATCGCGAAGGACAGCCGCCTGATGTCCGAGCGCAGGTAGCGGCGCTGGTTGCCGGCGGTCCGGATCGGGTTGAGCAGCCCCTTCGCCTCGTAGAAGCGGATCGCCGAGACGGAGAGCCCCGTCCGCCGCGCAATGTCCCCGATCGTCAGCAGTCCCGCCATGTCCTGCCCGCGCGAAAAAGAAGCTTGACCTCAACTTAGGTCGAGGTTGCACGACTCGGCAAGCACGACGGTTTGACGGAGGAGCGAAATGCAGGCGAGGCTGGAGCATGTGAACGTGACGGTGGCCGATCCGGACCGGACGGCGGCGTTGCTCGCGACGCTGTTCGGGTGGCGCATCCGCTGGGCGGGGGCGTCGATCGCCGGCGGCCGCACCGTCCATGTCGGCACCGACGACCAGTATCTCGCCCTCTATGCGGCCGCCGGCGGCGACGGCACCCCGCGCGGCTGGAAGAAGGGACTGCCGCTCAACCACGTCGCGCTCGTCGTCGACGACCTCGCCGCCGTCGAGGCGCGCGTCACCGAGGCTGGCCTCACCCCGTTCGCGCACGGCGACTACGAACCCGGCCGCCGCTTCTACTTCTTCGACCGCGACGGCATCGAGTTCGAGGTGGTCAGCTACGCGGCGGCGGCATGATCCCCGGCGCGCTCCTCGTCCTGGCGGAGCGGCCGCTGGTGGCGGCACGGCTGGAACGGGCGCTCTGCGGCGGCGGGAAGAGCGCCCCGATTTGCAAACCCCGTTCGGGCTGATGATCAGGTCGCCATGTCCCCCGGACATGGCTGCGGATGTCCGGGGTACATCCGCACCTGAATCATTGTCGAAGCCCTGTCCTGCTTCTCCGGGAGGAAAGGGAAAAGACAGGGCTTCGACAGGCTCAGCCCGAACGGGCAAAGGACCCCGAGGGGACAGTCTTTGTTACAGGAACACGTGTCCCCTCCCTTGGCCGCTCGACTCCGGAAACACCGTTCGGGCTGAGCCAGTCGAAGCCCTGCCTTTCGTCTCCGACAGGCTCAGCTCGAGGCGGGCCCCGAGCACAATGCGCTCAGACGGGCGGGCACCGTCCTCACTCCGTCTCACGCAGCCGATAGGTCGCCTTCTCGACGATCGGCATGCCCCACAGCCTGGTGGTCGACACCATCTCGAACGACCGCTCCGAATAAGTGCCGCGCCGCTCGATGCCGATATTGTGGATGTCGCCGTCATAGGCGTCGCAGGTCATGGAGACGCTGAACGCGCCGGCGCCGATCGTCACCTGCCGGTCGCGGCAGCGTGTGCCGTCGTCGTGCGCGACCATCGCCTCGAACTTGGCGCGGGTCGAGGCGTCGACATAGGTATCGCTCGTCTCGCTCCGGCCGTTGCGCTCGCTCGCGACGGCGTAGCGGCCGGCTTTGGGAAACCCGCTGGCGCCCCACCCGGCGGCGACGCTCGACAGATAGGGGCTGCCGAAGCCGACGACGGCGACCACGAGCCCAGCCAGGATGAGAAAGGCCTTCACGTTCCTGCCCCCCGAAGACGTTTTCGCCGAGGCTATCGGTCAACGGTGAAGAAAGGCTGAGCGGAGAAATCGCTCAACGCCCTAGCGGTCTGAGAACCGCGTCGGCCGATAGGGGCCGGCGTCCGCCGCGCCTCCGCGTCCCAGCAGCAGTCCCGCCGCGAGGTCGGCCGCCGCCGGTGCGGTCTGGATGCCGAAGCCGCCTTGCCCGGCGCACCAGAAGAAGCCCGGCGCGCGCGCATCGAACCCGTAGACCGGCAGCCGGTCGGGCGCGAAGCTTCGCAGGCCCGCCCAGGCGCGCTCGACGCGCAGCACCTTCCAGTCGACCGCCTGCTCGAGCCGGTCGATCGCGACGGCGACGTCGATCTCCTCGGCGGCGCAGTCGCCCGGCGGGCACGGCGTCTCGTCCTGCGGGCTGAGCCAGATCCGGCCGCCGGCCTCGGGCTTGAAGTAGAAGCTCTCGGCGGCGTCCATCACCAGCGGCAGATCGGCCGGCGCGGGCGGGTCGACGCGCAGCTGCGCGACGGTCCGCCGGTACGGCCTGATGCCGAGCGGCCGCGCGCCGGCAAGCCCGGCCACCGCATCGGCCCAGGCGCCGGCGGCATCGACCAGCAGGTCCGCCTCGACCGCGCCCGCCGCCGTGTCGAGCCGCCACCGCCCGGCCTCGCGCCGCGCGCCGCGCAGCGCCGCGTCCGTCAGCAGCACCGCGCCCGCCCGCCGCGCCGCGGCCAGGTAGAAAGCGTGCAGCGCCGCGACGTCGATGTCGCGGCAGCTCGGCTCGTACAGCGCCGCGTCCCAGCCCGGCCGCACGCCCGGCACCATCGCCGCGATTTCGGCCCGCCCCAGCGGCTCGAGGCGGACCCTGCCCGCATGCTCCGCCGCGAGCGCCGCCAGCGCGCCGGGGTCGGGGGCGAGATGCAGCCCGCCCCGCGGCCGCAGGAAGCCGTGCTCGCTGAGAAAGCCTTCCGAGGCGGTGGTCAGCGGCTGGACGAACGGCCCGCCATAGCTTTCCGACCAGAAGGCGGCCGAGCGCCCGGTCGCGTGATAGCCGGGCTGCGCCTCCGCCTCGAGCAGCACCACCCGCGCCGCCTCCCCGATCGCCGCGGCAAGGCTCGCCCCGGCCATGCCGGCGCCGGCGATGGCGATGTCGAAGCGCCGGCTCATCGCCCGGCGTGCCGGTCGAAGAAGCCGTCGATCGCCGCCAGCGCCGCGAGCCGCACCGGGTCCGCCTCGCGCAGCAGCTCATGCCCCGCCTCCGGAAAGGTGACCAGCTCGGCGCGCGGCAGCGTCCGCGCCGCCCAGCGGATCGCCGGCACGCTCACCAGCCGGTCCTCCTCCGCCGCGAGCAGCAGCACCGGCAGCGTCACCGCCGCCAGCCGCGCCGACGTCAGCCGGGCGATCGAATCGTAGGCGGCCTTGAGCCACCCCCAGCTCGGCGCGCCGAGATCGTAACCCGGCTCCCGCTCCCACCACCACAATTCGTCGGCATAGCGCTCGGCGCACCCGGTCAGGATACGCTGCCGCAGCGACCCGGCCTCCGGCGCCTCGCGCGACTGGTGCCAGGCCGGATGCCGCCCCATCCCCATCGCGGTCATCAGGCTCGCCGTGGCCGCGGCGGCGAAGGCGGGCATCGGCGCGCTGTTGATGCCGATCATCGGCGCGACGAGCACCGCCGCCTCCAGCCTCGGCGCCCGCTCGGCGAGGACGCGCAGCAGGATGTGCCCGCCCATCGAATGGCCGATCGCGACGTGCGGCCCCGGCGTCTCCGCCGCCGACGCCGCGATCAGCGCATCGAGGTCGGCGACGACCGGGTCGAAGCTGTCGTAATGGCCGCCTTCGATGTCGCCGCGCGAGCCGCCCTGGCCGCGCCAGTCGAAGCTGGTGACGTTCCAGCCGCGCTCGTGCCAGTGCGCCGCCGCTTCCAGATATTTTTCGATGAAGTCGCCGCGCCCGCCGGCGAAGAGCAGGCTGCCGCGCGCCGGCGCGCCCGCCGGCTGCCGCCAGTCGAGCCGCCGCAGGCTCCACCCGTCCGGCGCCGCCCATCGGGAGAGCGCCGCGCCTTCGGGAATCGCGCGGCGGTCGAAGGGGATAGCGGGCATTGCGGCCGGTTACGGTTTCGCAACACCCTCCGTCTAGAGCCTGTTCACCATGACCGGGGGTCCCGCTTTCTTGCTTCTCGCCTTGCTCGCCTGCGGCCTCGTCGCCGCGGCGGCGATGGACTGGCGCAGCCGGATCATCCCCAATTGGCTGAACGCGGCGATCGCGCTCGGCGCCCTCCCCTTCTGGCTGGCGACCCGCACGCCGCTCTGGCCGGACGCCGCGATCCACCTCGCCGTCGCCGCCGCCATCTTCGCCCTCTTCGCCCTCGCCTTCCACTTCGGCATGATGGGCGGCGGCGACGTCAAGATGCTCGCCGCTTTGGCCCTTTGGCTGCCGCCGCTCGCCGCCGTCCAGCTGATCGTGATCATGTCGCTGGCCGGCGGCGCGCTGACGCTGGCCATGGTGCTGCGCCACCGCCTGTCCAGGGCCGAGGGCGCGCTCGAAATTCCCTACGGAATCGCAATCGCTTTCGCCGGCCTGTGGCTGCTTGGCGAACCGTTTCTTAACCAATTTGTCCGATGAACGAGCCCGCTTTTCGAAGGGCTTCTAGGAGGCGACTGGCGTCATGGATGTGAAAAAGCTCGTGCTGCTGATCGGGGCGCTCGTCGTCGCCGCGGTCACCGCCGTCACGGCGCGCAAGATGTTCAGCGGCGCCGCCGCCCCTGCCGCCGTCGCCGCCGCCCCTGTGCCCACCGGGCCCGAAGTGCTCGTCGCCACCAAGGCACTCCCCGTCGGCACGATCCTCGACGCGGAATCCTTCCGCTACCAGCGCTGGCCGGAGGGGCTCGTCCAGACCGCCTACTTCATCAAGGGCAAGCCGGGCGTGAACCCGCAGCAGCTGATCGGCACGGTGGTGCGCAACGAGATCACCGCCGGCCAGCCGATCACCCAGGGCTCGGTGATCAAGCCGGGCGAACGCGGCTTCCTCGCCGCGGCCCTGTCGCCGGGCATGCGCGCCGTCACCGTCCCCGTTTCCGTGACCAGCGGCGTCGCCGGCTTCGTCTTCCCGGGCGACCGGGTCGACGTCGTCCTGACGCAGGCGGTGACGGGCGGCGGCGAAGGCCCGCCGCTCAAGGTCTCCGAGACGATCATGCGCAACCTGCGCGTCCTCGCCACCAACCAGCGGATGAGCGCGCAGGACAAGGACGGCAAGCCGGTCGTCGAGCCCTTCTCCCTCGTCACCTTCGAGGCGACGCCCAAGATGGCCGAGAAGATCGCCGTCGCCCAGACCATCGGCCAGCTGTCGCTGTCGCTGCGCTCGCTCGCCGACACCAGCGGCGACCTCCAGAAGGCCGTCGCCGCGGGCGAGGTGGTGAAGGGCAAGGACGGCCAGGTGCTGCTGCCTGTCGCCAACCATCCGATCGACGGCAAGTCGACCTACACCGTCGGCGCCGAGGTCTCGCGCTTCCAGCGCAGCACGGTCCCCTCGAAGGGCGGGAACGGCGGCGGCGAGAGCTCCAATCCCGCCGACCAGTGGGCCAAGGCGATGGGTTCCTTCGCTGGCGCGCTGACCGGCAAGGGCGCTCCCGCCGCCTCGCCGGCCGTGCCCACGGGCCCCGTCGTCCGCGTCGCCCGCGGCAATTCCATCACCATCGTTCCGGTCGGAGCCAAGTAAGATGACCCATGCGAACTTCGCCCGCCGCGTCCTGTCCGGCACCGCCACGGTGGCCCTGCTCGGCGCGAGCGTGGCCGGCGCAGCCCAGGCGCAGCCCAGCCTCGCGCCTGCCCCGGCCGGCCCCCGCGCGGCGCCTTCGGTCCGGCCGTCGAGCGATCTGACCCTCTCGGTCGGCACCGGCCGCATGGTGCGCCTGGACGGCCAGATGACGGACCTTTTCGTCGCCAACGACGCGATCGCCGACGTCCAGGTCCGGTCGAACAACCAGATCTACGTGTTCGGCAAGGCGCCGGGCGAGACCACCGTGTTCGCGACCGACAAGGGCGGCCGCACGATCTTCTCGGCCAACGTCCGCGTCGGCACCAACATGGGATCGCTCGACGAGCTGCTCCGCGTGGCGATGCCGGAAGCGCAGATCCGCGCCACGCCGGTCAACGGCATCGTGCTCCTTACCGGCACCGTCGCCGCCCCCGCGGACGTCGAGGAGGCGACCCGCCTCGTGCAGGGTTTCGTCGGCGCCAACACGCAGGTCATCAGCCGCCTCAAGACCGCGACGCCCCTCCAGGTAACGCTGAAGGTCACGATCGCGGAGGTCAGCCGCACGCTCGTCAAGGAGATCGGGATGAACCTGCTCTCGAAGGCGAACAACAATGGCGGCTTCCTGTTCGGAGCGTCGCAGGGCAACCCGGGCACGATCACCTATACCGGCGCCCTCGATCCGGTGACGAATCGCCCCGTCCCGACCTACACGTTCAACCAGGGCCCCGGCACGACCTTGGTGGGTGCCGGGCACCTGCTGGGGCTCGATATCCTGTCGACGCTGAAGCTCAACGAGCAGGTCGGCGCGGTCCACACCCTCGCCGAGCCGAACCTCACCGCGCTGTCGGGCGAGACGGCGAGTTTCCTGGCCGGCGGTGAGTTTCCGATCCCCACCTCGAGCGGCCTCAACGGCGTCAGCGTCGAGTTCAAGCAATATGGCGTCAGCCTGGCCTTCACCCCGACCGTGCTGGAGGACGGCCGCATCTCCATGCGCGTCCGGCCCGAGGTTTCGGAGCTGTCGGACGCCGGCGCGATCCAGCTCAACGGCTTCTCCGTGCCGTCGCTGACGACGCGCCGCGCGGAGACGACGGTCGAGCTCGGCTCGGGCCAGAGCTTCATGATCGGCGGCCTGCTGCGCAACTCGACCGGCAACACCACCAACAAGGCGCCGCTGCTCGGCAGCCTGCCGATCATCGGGGCGCTGTTCAAGTCGAACGCCTTCAAGCGCAACGAGACCGAGCTGGTGATCGTGATCACGCCCTATCTGGTGCGGCCGGTCAACGCCAACCAGATCGCGCTCCCCACCGACAACATCCGCAATGGGACGGCGCTCGACCGGGTCTTGCTCGACCAGAACGAGCATAATGCGACGGCTGTCCGCCGACCGGTGCCGACGATGGCGCCGCCGCAGGCGGCTCCTGGGATCGGCAGCGCTGCACCGGTGCCCGGGCCCGCCGCCCCCGCGGTGCCGAAGCTCGCCCAGCAGCCGGGGGTCCGGCCCGCGCAGCCCCAGGCGTCCGCTTCGGCCGCTCCCGGTTTCAGCTTCTGAGCGACAGGTAGAGGATCTCTCGACATGAACGCGACTCGTAATCTCCTGATCGCCCTCCTCGCCGCCGGCACGGTGGTGGCCGGCCCGGCCGATGCACGCCGCCGGCCCCAAGGTGTCGAGCACGGCCTCGACTCGCCCGCCCAGCCGGTCGTCCAGCGCACCGACTATGTGATGGACCTCGCCGCCCGCGAGGACCGGTTGTCGCCGACCGAGCGCAGCCGGCTCAACGCCTGGTTCGGCTCGCTCGGCGTCGGCTATGGCGACCGCATCTGGGTGGACGAGGCCTATGGCCCGACCGGCGCCCGCCAAGACGTGGCCCGGATCGCCGCCGAATACGGCCTGCTCCTCTCCGACGGCGCGCCCGTCACCCCCGGCAGCGTCGCCCCCGGTTCGGTGCGGGTGATCGTCAGCCGGAGCTTCGCCTACGTGCCGGGCTGCCCGTTCGGGGAGACCCGCGGGCCCAGCGTCACGTCGGCCAATTACGGCTGCAGCGTCAATTCGAACCTCGCCGCAATGGTCGCCGATCCGTCCGACCTGGTGCTCGGTCATGCCGGGAGCGGCGCGCGGGATACCGGCACGGCCGCCAAGGCGATCAAGGTCTATCGCGAGACCCCGCCGACCGGCACCAAGGGCCTCACCACGATGAACACCCAGGGAGGTGGCAAGTAATGAACGCGCCCTTCAACGCCTCGCGCGCGAGCCTCCGCGATCCCTTCTCCGCCTTCGTCTGCGACGATGCCACGGCCGAGATGCTGCGCCCGGTCGTGGTCGAACACGGATGGGCGCCGGAAAAGGTCAACAAGGGCGGCCTTCGCAACGCCATTCAGACGCTCTCGGTGTCCGCGAGCCCGTCCATCCTGTTCGTCGACCTTTCGGAAAGCGGCGACCCGCTGAACGACATCAACGCGTTGGCGGAGGTGTGCGAGCCCGGGACGGTCGTCATCGCCGCCGGCCAGGTCAACGACGTGCGCCTGTACCGCGACCTGGTCGCCTCCGGCCTCCAGGATTATCTGCTCAAGCCCTTCACCCCCGACCACGTGCGGGACGCCTTCGCCCATGCCCAACTGACCATTTCCGGCCCGCGCGTGAACGACTCGGCGACCGACAAGCCGCATGTCGTCGCCGCGGTGATCGGCACCAGGGGCGGCGTCGGCGCCTCGACCCTCGCGACGTCGCTCGCGTGGCTGCTGGGCGACAAGGCCAGCCGCTCGACCGCCCTTCTCGACCTCGACATCCACTTCGGAACCGGCGCGCTCGCGCTCGACATCGAGCCGGGCCGCGGCCTCACCGACGCGATCGAGAATCCGAGCCGCATCGACGGCCTCTTCATCGAGCGCGCCATGGTGCGCGCGAACGAGAAGCTGTGCATCCTCTCGGCGGAAGCGCCCCTCAACCAGCCGTTGATGAACGACGGCAGCGCTTTTTATCAGCTGCAGGAGGAGATCCGGAACGCCTTCGAGAGCACGGTCATGGACCTGCCGCGGTCGATGCTCATCCAGCATCCGCACCTGGTCCACGACGTGCATGTCGCGTTCGTGGTCGTCGAATATACGCTCGCGGCCACCCGCGACGCGATCCGCCTCCTGTCCTGGCTCAAGGCCAATGCGCCGCAGGCGAAGGTGGTCGTCGTGGCGAACCGCGTCGCCGGCACGCAGCAGGAGATCAGCCGCAAGGATTTCGAGCAATCGATCGAGCGCGCCGTCGACATCTCCATCCCCCTGGACGCCAAGGCTGCCGCGCAGTCGGCCAAGCTGGGACAACCGTTCGCCAAGGTCGCGACCGCGGCCAAGATCGCCCAGCCGCTCGGCCAACTCG
Organism: Alphaproteobacteria bacterium; assembly: GCA_019239415.1. Lineage (GTDB taxonomy): Bacteria > Pseudomonadota > Alphaproteobacteria > Sphingomonadales > Sphingomonadaceae > Allosphingosinicella. The sequence goes on along the minus strand of JAFAZW010000039.1, from coordinate 56,200 downwards.
TCACCACGACGGTCTCGGCCGTCGAGGGCGGCGAGCGCACGGCCGGCGACGAGGCCAAGGCCGCGGTGTCGCTGATCGACAAGCTGAACCTCAAGTCGCTGCTTGCGAAGTCGCCGAAGGTGAAGGCGGAGGCTTGAGCCCGGGCCGGCGGCCCTTGCCTGAGACGGGAACACGGATGTGCTGAGCTTTGAATTCCTGATGCTGGTGGCGGGCTTGCTGGGCAGCGGGCTGCTCGTCCTCGCGGCAGTCAGCGGCCCGTCCCGCTCGAAGGCGCTCAGCCGGCGCCTCGAGACCGTTCGCGAACGGCACAGCAAATCCAACGAGGTCGCCACCCAGGCGCAATTGAAGCGGCTCCTCGCCAATCGATCCGAGAACCGGATGGACGGTCTCGCCCAGCGCTTCATCCCGAACCCCGCGGTCCTCACCGCACGGCTCCAGCAGACCGGCAAGTCGTGGTCGCTCGGCCAATATGCCCTCGCTTCGCTGGCGTTGATGGTGATCGTCGGTTTCCTGCTGGCGATGCGTGGCATGCCGATGCTGCTCGCCGTCTTCGTCGGCCTGTTCGCCGGCATCGGCCTCCCCCACTACGTCGTCGGCAAGCTGATCAAGCGCCGCATCGCCCAGTTCAACAGCCGCTTCCCGGACGCCCTGGAACTGATGGTGCGCGGCCTGCGATCGGGCCTCCCCATCTCCGAGACGATGAACGTCGTCGCCGCCGAGGTCCCCGGCCCGATCCAGGACGAGTTCCGCGCCGTGGCCGACAAGATGAAGATCGGCCGCACCATGGAGGCCGCGCTGCAGGAAGCGGCGGATCGGATGGGCACGCCCGAATTCCAGTTCTTCGTCATCACGCTCGCCATCCAGCGCGAGACCGGCGGCAACCTCGCCGAGACCCTTGCCAACCTCGCCGACGTGCTCAGGAAGCGCGCCCAGATGAAGCTCAAGATCAAGGCGATGTCGTCCGAATCCAAGGCCTCGGCCTGGATCGTGGGCGCCCTCCCCTTCATCGTCTTCACCCTCGTGCTGTGGATCAACCCCAACTACATGCACACTTTTTTCGTCGACCAGCGGCTGATCATCGTCGGCTGCGGCGGCCTCATCTGGATGGGCATCGGCGTGTTCATCATGGCCAAGATGGTGGATTTCGAGATCTGACATGCAGGACGTCCCTCCCCCGCATCCCACCTTGTTGGGCGTCGACGTGCTGATGGTGGCGACCTTCCTCGCCGCCCTCGCGACCTTCGCCGTGCTCGTCGCCGTCTATGCGGCGGCGACGGTGCGCGACCCGATGGCCAAGCGCGTCAAGGCCCTCAACGAGCGGCGTGAGCAATTGAAGGCGGGCATCGTCGCCTCGAGCTCGAAGCGACGCCGCAACATCACCAACAAGAACGAGATGGCGGACAAGGTCCGCGGCGTGCTCGGCTCCCTGAAGATGCTGCAGGACGAGCAGGTGACGAAGGCGCAGCGCCGGCTGATGCAGGCCGGGATCCGCTCCAAGGACCTCGCCTTCGTGGTCATCTTTGCGCGTCTCGTGCTGCCCGTCGTGCTCGGGACGATCGTCATCGTCGGCGTCTACGTCCTCGACTGGTTCCCGGCGTGGGGCGCATTCAAGAAATATGGGCTCGTCGCCGGCACCCTGATCCTCGCCTATAAGGCGCCGGACATCTGGCTGAAGAACAAGGTCACCAAGCGCACCCACGCCATCCGCAAGGGCCTCCCCGACGCGCTCGACCTGCTCGTCATCTGCGCCGAGGCCGGCCTCACCGTCGACGCCGCCTTCAGCCGCGTCGCCCGCGAGCTGGGCAAGGCCTATCCCGAGCTCGGCGACGAATTCGCCTTGACCTCGATCGAGCTGGGCTTCCTGACCGACCGCCGCCTCGCCTTCGAGAATCTCGCCACCCGCATCGATCTCGAATCGATCCGCGGCGTCGTCACGACGATGATCCAGACCGAGAAATACGGCACGCCGCTCGCCTCCGCGCTGCGCGTCCTCTCGGCCGAGTTCCGCAACGAGCGGATGATGCGCGCCGAGGAGAAAGCGGCGCGGCTGCCGGCGATCATGACCGTGCCGCTCATCCTTTTCATCCTGCCGGTGCTGTTCATCGTCATCCTCGGCCCGGCGAGCTGCTCGATCTCGGACAACCTCCTGAAGAACTGAGCCGCGCGAAAAGGACACGGGGGCGGAACAATCCCGCCCCCGCCGCCTTTTCCGCTCCTGAAAAGGACGCGCCACGCGCGGCGCGAAGGAGGAGCCAAGTGCCCGATTTCACCCCCAACCAGTGGCTGGTCGTCGGCCTCGTCTTCCTGCTCGGCCTCGTCGTCGGCATGGCGCTGAGGAGCGGCGGCAAGTGGAAGGCCCGCTACCGCGAGGAGGCGGACCTGCGCCGCGACGAGGTCAAGCGCCTCGAGGCCGAGAATGCGGCGCTGCGCAAGGAAGCGAGCGAGAAGGATTCCCTCCGCGCCGCCGCCGCTCGCGACGAAGCGAGGCGCCGCGCCGAGGAGGATGCAACCAGGCCCTGAGGGCACGGCGGGGACAGAGCGCCGGGGACAGTCACTTTCACGCACGATGGCGCTCATCTTCGCGTCGCGTGCCGGAAAGTGACTGTCCCTCTCCCCTCCTGTCCCCTTTCCCCTCCCCGCACCGCCATTGACAATGGCCGCGCCGGCGCATCTGATCGCTCGACCAGCATCGGGAAGGGGGGATCTCGGCGTGGCGAAGACTGCGGGCGGCTTGTCCGCGTTGCCGGCCATGCTGGCGGTCGCCGCCGTCGCCGGGTGCGGCGGCAAGGGCGGCAACAGCGCCGGGCAGAGCGCCTCCGGCATCCCCGCCGAGCTGCCGGCCCAGCTCTTCCCCGACGATTTCAAGGGCGTGTGCTCGGGCGCGTCGGCCTCGGCGGCGAGCGCCTACGACGCCGCCGGCAAGGCCCACAAGGCGCTCTATTTCGCCACCTACAAGGACGACATGTCCGACCATTCGTCGTCGCTGCCGGCCGACTGGACGGTGCAATATGCGGCCAGGGGCGACCCGTTCAAGGCGATCGACCTCGTCGTCTGCGCCCGCCGCACGGCCGCCCGCGAGGTCAGGGTCTGCGACAAGTACCAGAAGGACGGCAAGCCGTCGCAGAACAAGATCCGCTGGCATACGGCGACCTACGAGCTGACGCTCAGGGAAGCGAAGACCGGCCGCCAGCTGGACCGGAAGAGCGTCGAGGCGACCGACACCGAATGCCCGATGCTGATCTTCACCAGCGATTCGGAAGGCACGGTCGACGACTACGCCTCCCTCTCGAACACCGCCGTCACCGACTTCCTGCGGCCCCACATGGGGCACTAGGGGCGCGGGCGGGCCGAACTCGCCGCGACGTTCAGACGGGAAAATTCATCGTCACCGGCGACCCTTCCTCCGTCGGCAGGCGGACCGAGAACTTCGCGCGGTTCGACGGGTTTGCCCTTTCCCAGCGCGAGGAGAATTCCTTGCGCGAATTGAATATCAGCTCGGGCTTCGGCCCGCCATGCGTGATGAGGCGCGCTATTGCCGCAGAGTCTGGATGCCCGAAATAGCTCCCATCGGTAGAAATCAGCCAGTGATTGCAGCGCAATAGTCCCAGCAGGTCGCAGCTGGTGCTTTTCTTGCTGCCGTGATGAGAAACCTTGCAGGCGTCGAGAGCTAATCGTTCCATACCGCCGCTCTGGGCGAGAAGGCGGCGAATCGACTCCGCGAGCGGATCTGCCGGAGCGTCGGCGCTCAGCAGGATCTGCCTTCCGCAATAGCCGAGCAGCAGTGCAATGCTGGAGCCGTTGGGGGCGCCGGCATCGGCCTCGAAGCGCTCCTTTAACAAGGCGTCGACATCGGGGGGCCATTTGTCCTTGCGGCCCATGAAGTCCGACGGGGTCGCTCGGTGCGGCTCGGTCCGCCCTTGCCGGACGTCCTCATCCCATTCGCGTGCAAGCCGCACGAGCGCGTCCTCTCCGGGCCCGAGCAGTGTTAGGTCCAGCACGCCCTGGCGCCGGATCCGAGGTAGCGCTCCCTGCGCGGGGATGGTGACTGGGCCGTGGTCGAAAGCCTCGTTCCATGGGAGGCCGCTGGCGGCGAGCGCATCTGAGAGCCGGTCGGCCTGGGCGGTTCCCAACCGGTCCGTCGGCACGAGATGCCTGAAGCCGTTGAACCAGATGTCGCCGAAGCTCAGCCCGGCGGGCAGCCCCTCGATCAGATCGACTACGCCCCCGATGTGATCGTTGTCGATATGGGTCACCACGAGCAGGTCGATGTGGAGGCCCCCCTCGTCAGATGCGCGGAGGCGGCGTGCGACTTCGTGCGTGAGAGCGCCAGCGTGCTCTGGCCCACCGTCGATCACCAGATGATGAGTGGCATTCCCGGCCGAATATTCGATCCAGATACAGTCGCCCTGTCGCGCCGGCAGCATGGTCAGCGTGAGCGTCTCAGCCTCCTATCAGCCAGTCGGCATCGCCGATCGCCACGACGGCGAGGCCGACCGGCAAGCCTTTCTCGAGGAGGTCGCGCCGCATCGCCGCGATCGCGTCACCGACCGTCGCCGCGCCGCCCGGCCGCTCCCAGTAATGTTCGAGCTGGGCGAGCAGCGACTCCGCGACCGGCGCCGCATGACGGCCGAGCACCGGCATCAGCGTCCCGATCACGACCGACGCGCGCGCATGGCGAAACCTGCCGATGAACTTGGCATAGGAGATGTCGGCCGCGGCGGTCTCGCAACCGAGGAGAACGACGAGAACGGGCTCTTCGCTGCCAACCACATCGCAGGCGATCTGGGCACTTCCCAGCAACTGGCCGGTACCGATTTCGAGATATTCGCCGTTTTCGTCGCTGTCGGTATGCGGGAGCAGCAGCAGCAGGCCGGGCGAATCCTTGGCGATCCGTTCACGCCACTCATCCCAGGTTCCCGCGGTCGCGCCGCTGAGCCGTGCGCAAAGCGTGCGGATCGCGTCGGCGCCCGCAGGATGCGACGCCGCCCGATCCGCGCAGGCGAAGAGCCGCATTGCTGGTCGGGCGAACGGCCGGCCGGCCGGCGACGGGCTCATCGCGACGGTGTCCCGGTCGGGTGCGGAAGCCGCGTCATAGAGCTGCCGCTCGATGACCTTGCGCACCCCCCAAAACCGCATTGCGCAGATGTGCAGCCTGCTCGCGCGATGCGGACATTGGCCGCAATCGCCCTTCGCGAGCGCTTGAGCCTCTCCTGGACATGCCACCGCCCCGTCCTCCGGGGCCAACCCGTCATAGACGAACTCGATCGGGAGGATGGCGTCGGGCTTTGCCGAGACCAGCTGGATCCGCTGCGGATCACGCTCGAGGATCCGCCCCAGACCCGCATCCTTGAGCGCGTCGCGGATCAGCACGCCTTCGTTCGCCAGTTGCTTGAGCGCGACTGTCGACGCTTCGCATCCCGGCTCGGCGAAGCGTTCGGGCTCATACACCAATTGCTGCAGCCGCTTCTGAATTCGCGCCGGAACGCCCTCCAGGTCACCAAAATCGCGCAGCATCACCTGTCCGTCGGCGATCGCCGTCCATTGCCGATCGCCGGTCAGGCTGTCGTTGGTGAGGATCGCCAAGTCGAACGGGCGCCGATCGTCGAGATCCCCCAAATCGGCCCGGACGACTCCTTCGGTGCGCAGGCGAATGGTCGTGGGGCGTTCATCCCGTCGCCCTTCGCCGATGCTCCCCCGCACGAGTCTCGGCGGTCGTACAGCAGCGTCGTCGATGGCGCCCTCGAGGATCGCAGTCTGGAGGACACGATTGCCGTGCATCACCAGGATGCGCGCTTTGAACGTCTCGAGTTCGCCGCGTGGCCGGACGAAGAACGCCGCCAGGCTGCTGCCGCCTGTCTCGCCGGCGGCGATCTCGCCGACGGCCGTATCCTCGAACTTGCCAAAGTCAAAGGGCGCTAGAACCGGTCGTCTCCTGGCTCCGCGGTCCCTCGTGAAGAGCCGCCCGTCCCTTGCGACAAGCGCGTCGGCCTCATAGGCCGCCTGAACATCGCACCCGGGTGCCGCGACGGCGATGGTGAGTCGCGTCACTCCGTCCCAGTCGATCGACTCGTCGGGGAATGGAGTGACGGCTTCGGATTCGCGTGGCGGCGTTGAGCCAAGGCCCGCTGCGACGATGCTCCAGGCATTGCGATGGAGCGCGGGCGCCGGATCCAGCTCCTCCTGCCAGCGGGCGTCAGGATCGAGCGCCCAGACGCCCGCGTTCAAATAGCGCGGTGTCCGGCGGAGCGCGCCGGTCGACTCCGCGACTTCGAGCATGGCGCTCGCCGCGCCGTCCTCGGCGAGAAAGGGCGATTCTGCCACGCTTCGCATGCGCGCTGCGCCCGAGGCATCGCCGCGCCGCTCCAGCCGATGCGACCATCGACCGCCTAACCGGCTGATCCGCGTCCGGACCATCGCGTGCGGGTTGGAGGCGATGACCGGGGGAGCGACGCTGCCTTCGCAGGTGCGGGCGAGCGCAGCGTCGAGAAAATCGTCGTGGCTGAGATGTCGGACCAGCTCGACCACAAAAGCCACGTCGAGCGGCCGCGCAATGAATCCGACGGTCGCGGCGTTGCTGAGATCCTTGAGCGTTCCCACCGGACCGCTCAGCTCGCCCGGCAGGTTGTCCGCGCCGACGAGCAGCACGGCGCTCGCCTCCGTCCTGGCGCGGCGCAGCGCCTCCTCCGTGGCGCCCACATCGAGCGGCGAAAGCAGCAGATCGCAGGGGAGCCCGAGTCGCTCCACCTCGACCGCGACGCTGAGCTTCCTCACCCAGGAGTGGTCGTCCATTCCGCGATAGGCATCGACCAACATTTGCGAACCTTCGTCCGCAAGGAAGCCCAGCCGCAGCGGCCAATGCCAGGACGAGCGTCCGTCGGCGCCCCAGCGCCAACCGGCGAGATACCATCCGCCGATCCCCGAGCCCGGCTTCCAGGCGAGCTCGCTGAGCCAGCGGAACACTGCCTCGGCTTCCGAAGTCGGCCGCTCGAAATCGAATCGGATTTCCAGATCGACGCCGCGCCCCGCGCGGGGGGCGCTGTCGGCATGGCGCGCGAGCTCGCGCCAGGCTCCCGAAACCGCGGCTGCATCGAAGATCGCCCGCAGCGCTTCCCAAGCCTCGTGGTCGCCGCCGCTCCATGTCAGGCGCGCCCTCCAATGATCGGAGCGCTGGAGCTCGGCCCATCGTGACCGGAACCATGACGCGATGGCTTCGGGACCGGCTGCGGCCAGACTCTTCGCCTCCGCCCAATCGGCTTGCGAAAGTGTCCAACGTCCGTCGACCATCACGCCGAGACCGAAGACCGCCGATGGACGCGCCGCCTCGTCCACGCCCCTGAGCCAGTCGGCCAGAAATTCCGGACTCATCGGTCGCCCACCCTTACTTATCCGATGCTATGGTCACGCCGCTATTGATCTGCCGTAGCATCGGAGAGTTGGACATCATCACTTACGCCGCGGGATGGGGAGGTTGTACCAGCTTCGCTTGGGAAATAAAGTCGCCCAGCGGTTGCTAGGCGCCGCTCGCACCTCGCGATCAGCGACGGTAGACCGCACGGCCCCCGTCCAGTTTCCGTCCGTCAGCTTCGCTGACTCGCGTTGCCGCCCTTCACCAAGCGGGCACGCCGGTGAATTCAAAACGGCTCTTCTCCGCGTCTGGGCCGGAGGACCTGCCGGGGTGCCGTCTATGGACGTTGAGAGATGCGATAAGGCCGCCCCTCTCGGGACGGCCTTTCGTGCCATTCACACTCAATGGGAAGTTAACCAAGCAATTCCTGCTCGAGCTTCTTCGCCATCTCTTCGATATTTTCCGGCGGCCAGCCCGGGATATCCATCCCCAGCCGCAGCCCCATGCTGGAAAGGACCTCCTTGATCTCGTTGAGAGACTTGCGGCCAAAATTGGGAGTCCGCAGCATCTCCGCTTCGGTCTTCTGCACGAGATCGCCGATATAGATGATGTTGTCGTTCTTGAGGCAGTTGGCGCTCCGGACCGACAGCTCCAGCTCGTCGACCTTCTTCAGGAGGTAGCGGTTGAGCTGGTTGGCGTCGTGGTCGGCGTCCGCCGAGGAGACCGAGGAGAGGCCGCCCGCGGGGGCGCTCACCATCGTCATGCCGTCGTCGAAGTGGACGAACAGCTGCAGCTGGTCCTGGAGGATCCGCGCGGCATAAGCGAGCGCGTCGTCCGGGGTGACGGTGCCGTCGGTCTCGATGGTCAGCGTCAGCTTGTCGTAGTCGAGCTCCTGGCCGACGCGGGTGTTCTCGACCTTGTAGCTGACCTGGCGCACCGGGCTGTACAGCGCGTCGACCGGGATGAGGCCGATCGGCGCGTCGGCCGGACGGTTGGCGGCGGCGGGGACGTAGCCCTTGCCGGCTTCGACCGCGAGCTCCATGTTGAGCGTCGCGCCCTCGTCGAGGTGGCACAGCACCAGGCCCGGGTTCATCACCTCGATGTCGCCGGTGGTGGCGATCTGGCCGGCCGTGACTTCGCCGGGGCCGGTCGCCGACAGCTGCAGCCGCTTGGGCTGGTCGCCCTCCATCCTGAGCGCGATCTGCTTCACGTTGAGGACGAGGTCGGTAATGTCCTCGCGCACGCCCGCGAGGCTGCTGAACTCGTGCAGCACGCCCTCGATGCGGATCGAGGTCACCGCCGCGCCCTGGAGCGACGACAGCAGCACCCGGCGCAGCGAGTTGCCAAGGGTGAGGCCGAAGCCGCGCTCGAGCGGCTCGGCGACGAAGGTGGCGCGGCGGCGCGCGTCGCCGCCGGCGGCCTTCTTCTCGAGGGCGTTGGGCTTCTTCATTTCCTGCCAGTTCTTTGCGTTGACGGCCATGTGCTTCCTCTGGCTTTCGTGTTCCGACGGGGACACGCTATTGCGTGTCCCCACTTCTGCGGCGGGGACACGCAATAGCGTGTCCCCGAGAATCAGACGCGCCGGCGCTTGGACGGCCGGACGCCGTTGTGCGGGATCGGCGTGACGTCGCGGATCGAGGTGATCTGGAAGCCGACGGCCTGGAGGGCGCGGAGCGCGCTCTCGCGGCCGGAGCCGGGGCCCTTCACTTCCACCTCGAGGGTGCGGACGCCGTGCTCGGCGGCCTTCTTGCCGGCGTCCTCGGCGGCGACCTGGGCGGCATAGGGAGTCGACTTGCGCGACCCCTTGAAGCCCATCATGCCGGCCGACGACCAGGCGATGGCGTTGCCCTGCGCGTCGGTGATGGTGATCATCGTGTTGTTGAAGCTGGCGTTGACGTGGGCGACGCCGGCGGTGATGTTCTTGCGCTCGCGGCGGCGGAGGCGCTGGGGTTCGCGTGCCATTTGGTTGGTAGTCCCTAACCTGATCAGTTGACTGGCGCGGAGGCGGGCTTCGGCCTGCTCCGGCGGAAGGAAGGAGGCGCGGGCGCCTTACTTCTTCTTTCCGGCGATCGGCTTGGCCTTGCCCTTGCGGGTGCGCGCGTTGGTGTGGGTGCGCTGGCCGCGGACGGGGAGGCCCTTCCTGTGGCGGAGGCCGCGATAGCTGGCGAGGTCCATCAGCCGCTTGATGTTCATCGCCACTTCGCGGCGGAGGTCGCCCTCGACGCTATAGTCGCTGTCGATCATCTCGCGGATGTGGAGGACTTCCTGGTCGGTCAAATCCTGCACCCGGCGCTCGGCGGCGATGCCGAGCTTGTGGGTGATCTCCTTGGCCTTGGTCCGCCCGATCCCGTGGATGTAGGTCAGGGCAATCTCAACGCGCTTGTTGGTCGGGATGTTCACGCCCGCAATACGTGCCATACACTCTATCTCCTGCTCCACAGGAGGGCTGGCGACCCTCCCATCTCAAAGCGTCAGTCCCGGACACGGACAAAAGCGGCGAGCGCACGGAGGCGCCGCCGGTCGGCCGGTTATCGGGATGGCCGGCAGATAGGTTCCGGCACGCGGCGAGTCAAGGGCGCGTGAGGGCGAAAGCGCGCGATTTGGGAGCGTCGGCGCCGACGCGGGCGGGGAGAGCGTGAACGCCCTCCCCTCATCGCCTTACTGACAGCGGACGTCGCGGTCGGCGGAATAGCCGACGGCGCCGCCGGCGGCGCCGCCGAGGATCGCGCCGAGGGTCTTCGAGCCGCGGGGCGCGATGGCGTTGCCGAGCAACGCGCCGACGCCGGCGCCGATGACGAGGCCGACCGTGCCGTCATGGCGGCGGCAATAATAGCGGCCGTCCTGGCCGCGATAGACATAGTCGTTCGCGCCGAGCGCATAAGGCTCGTACGCGCCTTCGCGATATTCGGCGGCCCAATCGCCGCGCGGGGCATAGCCGTAACCGTCGCGATAGCCGTCGCGATAGCCGTAGCCGTCGCCATAGGTCGTGCAGGCGGAGAGCGGCGCCGCCGCGAGGAGGGCGCACATCACAAGTTTACGCATAACGTCAAAGTCCTTCTCTGGAGGAGTGACGGGGCTGCAATGATCGGGGGACGCTTTGGTTGCGCCGCGGGAACGGACGGCGCGCCGGCGCGTCTGCCCGATAGGCTGAACGGAACAGGAGGAAGGGCATGCCGCTGAGCGCGATCGCGATCAACTGCAGCCTCAAACGCCGCGGCAGCGGCGACAGCTCGACCGACGCGATGATCGGCCTGCTCATCGCGGAACTCGCGAAGCGCGCAGTCGCGTTCGGCGGCACGATCCGCATCGCCGACCACGACGTCAAGCCGGGCGTCAGTTCCGACGAGGGCGAGGGCGACGCGTGGCCGGCCCTCCGCCGCAATATCCTGGACCACGACATCCTCCTCTTCGGCACGCCGATCTGGATGGGCCAGCCCTCCAGCATCGCCAAGCGCGTCCTCGAGCGGATGGACGCCTTTCTCTCCGAGACGGACGACAAGGGGCGGATGCCGAGCACCGGCAAGGTCGCGCTTGTCGCGGTGGTCGGCAACGAGGACGGCGCCCACCATGTCTCGGCCGAGCTCTACCAGGCGCTCTCGGACACCGGCTGGACGATCCCCGCCGCGGCGGTCTGCTACTGGGTCGGCGAGGCGATGGCGAAGACCGACTTCAACCAGTTGCCGAAGGCGCCGGACAAGGTGCGCGAGACGGCGGCGATGTGCGCCTCCAACGCCGCGCACCTGGCGCGGCTGCTCAAGGACCAGCCGTATCCGGGGTCGGGCTGAACTCAACCGTCATCCCGGCGAAAGCCGGGATCTCCCCGAGGAGAGGCGCCGGCGTTCTTCACCCGACGAGATCCCGGCTTTCGGGGTCCCATCGAAGTAGCACTTCGATGGGTGCCCTCCCGGGATGACGGCGGACTCCGGATCTACCCCTTGAAGCCCTGCGCCACGACATACCATTCCGACGAGCCCTTGCGGCTCGCCGGCGGCTTGGCGTGCTTGACCGTCGCAAAGCGGCGCTTGAGCTCCGCGACGAGAGTGTTGTCAGCGCCCCCGGCCAGCACCTTGGCGACGTAGGCGCCGCCGGGCTTCAGCACCTCGCCGGCGAAGTCCAGCCCGGCCTCGACCAGCGCCATGGTGCGCAGATGGTCGGTCTGCGGATGGCCGACCGTGTTCGCGGCCATGTCGGAGAGGACGAGGTCGGCGGGGCCGCCGAGCGCCTCCCTGAGACGGTCCGGCGCGGTCTCGTCCATGAAGTCGAGCTGGAGCAGGGTCGCGCCCTCGATCGGCTCGGTCGGCAGGAAGTCGATCCCCACCACCGTCGCCTTCGGCACGCGCCCCCGCACCACCTGCGTCCACCCCCCCGGCGCGACGCCCAGGTCCACCACCCGTTCCGCCCCCTTGAGGAACCCGAACCGGTCGTCGAGCTCGATCAGCTTGTACGCCGCCCGCGAGCGATAGCCCTCCGCCTTGGCGCGCTTCACATAGGGGTCGTTCAGCTGCCGCTCGAGCCACTTGGTCGAGCTCACCTTGCGGCCCTTGGCCGTGCGCAGGCGCTTCACGACGCCCGCCGGGGACAGTCACTTTTCCGTACGGTCGCAATCATCGGAACCCGCCGCGGGGAAAAGTGACTGTCCCCTCTCCTCCCCCTCTTCACAGCCGATACCCGTCCCGCGCCATGAGGGTGCGCAAGATCCCCTCGCGGATGCCGCGGTCGGCGACGCCGAGGGTCTCCGCCGGCCACATGTCCATGATCGCATCGAGGATCGCGCAGCCCGCGACGACGAGGTCGGCGCGGTCGTGGCCGATGCAGGGGAGCTGCGAACGCTCCTCGACGCTCATCGCCGACAGCATCGCATTGACCTCGCGCATCGCACTGACCGGCATAAGGAGCCCATCGACCATTCGCCGGTCGTAGGTCGGCAGCGCGAGATAGACGCTGGCGAGCGTCGTCACCGTCCCGCTCGTGCCGAGCAGGCGGATGTTCGCCTTGTCGGCCGGGAGCAATTCGGCGAAGCGGCGGAAGGCGTGGCGCACCCGCTCCTTCATCCGCCCGAACGCCGCCAGCCGCTCGGCCGCATCGGCGAACACGCGCCCCTCGCTCTCGGTCAGCGACACCACGCCCCACGGCGCGCTCCACCAGCATTTGATCCGGGGCGTCTCGTCGCCGTCCGTGTCGACGAGCACGAGCTCGGTCGACCCGCCGCCGATGTCGAAGATGAGCGCCGGCCCGTCGCCCGGCTCGAGCAGCCGGTGGCAGCCGAGCATGGCGAGCCGCGCCTCCTCCTCGGGGGAGATGATCTCGAGCACCACCCCGGTCTCCTGCCGCACCCGCTCGACGAACTGGCGGCCGTTGACCGCCCGCCGGCACGCCTCGGTCGCGACCGAGCGCGCCAGCGTCACCCGCCGCCGCCGCAATTTCTCGGCGCAGACGCCGAGCGCGGCGACCGCCCGGTCCTGGGCCGCCTCGCTGATCTTGCCGCAGGTCGCCAGCCCCTCCCCCAGCCGCACCACCCGCGAGAAGGCGTCGATGACGGTGAACCCCTCCTCGTTCGGCCGCGCGATGAGCAGCCGGCAATTGTTGGTGCCGAGATCGAGCGCGCCGTAGCAGGGCCGGGGCGCCTCGCGGCGGTGAGGGAAGGCCGGGAGCGCGGCGGCGTCGACGGCCCCGCACGCGCTCGCGGGCGCCCCGCCAGGCGAGGGCCCTTCGAGGGGCAGATCCGCCGCGGCGGCGGCAGGCGTCAATGCGGGTGGGGCCCCGGACTCGGGAGAAGGCGAAACCGTCGCGGCCTGCTGCGCCATGGCTCGATACTCTTATATCCTGCCGGCGCCGGGCGGACCGCCGCCGTGACTTGCCCTTACGGTTACAGGACCGTGACGGATCGGGCAAGGCGGCGGTGGGGGCCGAAGGATGCCGCCGACAGGGTGAAGCTTTTAGTTCACGATCGACTCTCCGACGCTTATACGCGTCACATGATCGTCGTGCAGAGAACGGCCGCTTCCGACAGCTGGCTGAGGAATCTGACCGACGAGCTTGCGCAGGACGCGATCGTCACCCGGATCGCGCGCATCCAGTCGGGTCTGCTGGGCGATACGAAGTCGGTCCGAAAGAAGGTGGGCGAATTCCGCGTCGACGTGGGTGCAGGGCCGCCATGGAGGGCCAGCTAACGATGACCGAAGCCGATCTCGATCCCGCGGCGCTCGAAGTCTGCGACTTCGACCCCGCCGACTATCTCGGGCGCGAAAGCTCCCAGATCCACCTCCTTCGCGACGCCGCCGAGAGCGGCAACGCCCATTATCTCGCCACCGCGATCGGCGCCGTGGCCCGCGCGCGCGGTCTGAGCCGCCTCGCCCGTGAGACGGGGATCAAGCGGCAGACGCTTAACAAGTCCTTCGGCCCCCAGGGCAATCCCACGCTCGAAACCCTGATGACCGTCCTCCCCGCGCTCGGCCTGGAGATCGACTTCCGCCTCAAGCCGCCGGCGCAAAGGGAGGAGCTTGCGGAGGCGTAAAGATGACGAACGGTGACGACGCGTAGGTCCCTGTCGTCACCCCACCCGTTGCCCCCGCAGCAGCCATCAGCGGTAAACCTCTCGCCGATGCCCGATTTTTAGCACCAGGACGACCAGCCGCTCGTCCTCGATCCGACAGATCAGCCGATAGGGGCCGACGCGATAGCGCCAAAAGCCTTCCAACTCGCCGGCCAGCGCCTTACCCGTGGAGCGTGGATTGTCCCGCTCGCGGGTCAGCGTTTCGAGCCACGCAACGATCCGCGCCGCCGCCTTGCGATCAAGCTTGCGGAGCGCGCGTCGCGCCGGCGGCGCGATCTCAACCGTCCAGTCCGAGCTCACGCTTCATGTCGGCAAGCGAGGTCAGGTCGGCCGGATCGAGCGCGTTCCACGCCTCGACCGCGCTGGCATAATCCTCGACGTCCTCAAGGTAGGATTCGAGCGCCCGCGCCGCCAGCGCGTCCGGAGCCTCCCCCAGCCGCCGCGCCGCCTCGGCCAGCCGCTTCTCGGTCGCCGCATCGATCTTGATGGCCAGCATCGCACGTCCTTTCGCCTGCCCGATATAGGCGATCCTCGGGCGGCGGGCGAGTGGTTGCGCGTGCCACCCGTCCACGCGGCGCCAACTCTGGGCACGGCTGCTATGCCGTCATCCCGGCGGAAGCCGGGATCTGCAGGAGACCCGCCCGAGCCCCTTCCGTCACTGCGAATGTCTCCAAGACCGAAGAAGGGGACACTCGCGTGACTGCACCCCATGCGTTCAAATCAGAGGTGTCCACCCTGACGCTTCTTCACCCGGCTTCGTTCCAAGAGCTATTACGGCTGCTCTCGCTGAACCGAACCACTCGATGGGATTCACTTGATGCGTCATTAGATCAGCATCGCAGAGCTTTAACTCATTGATCATCTCAATTACCCCCGCGATGCGCTGGCGGCATTTTTCTTTGAGGTGCTCAATAGCTACCGGAACCTGGCGTTTAAGGATTTCGAAAGCGGGTTTATGAAAGCCGATCGCGTGGGAAGAGCTAGCAACCTCCCAGTTCGCTGCGCCTGATCGTTTCGCGAACACGAGGTCACGATGCCAGTAGTCTCCCGCGATGTCGGCATTCACCTCGACATGCCCGAGCGCTGAATTCCTTATTCTAACGAGGGTCCCGTGGTCTTCTTGCTGCCTCTTGGTGAGTTTCGCCGGATCGATTTGAACGGAGCCCCGCTCACCGGAACGCTTGCCTCCACTCGTAGTCGCTCTCACGTACATTATGATCGCTGACGCCAAAGTGGCGCTCTGTAGGTGCGTGCGCACGTAACCATCTAGTGTAGAGGACGTGGTGGAGAGCGCATCAATAGCATCGCACGCTCCGGCGGCTTGGCGAAGGTCAGCTAGACACGACTGAGTCGTCCAGGCAGTCCGGATGCACCCGACCAATTTCCTGCGCGCCACCTTATCTCGCAGTGACGTAGCAACTTTCATCAGATCTACGGTCACTGGAAGCGCGATAGGCAGGTCGCCTCCCAACGATCTGTCAACCAAATTTGCCTCCTTCCCGCGCGCAGTCGAGGGCTGCTGTCAGTAACACCGCACTACCCCAAGCAGGTGCGATAAGATGACCTCATCGCCTCTTCCAGCTCAGTTCCTCCTTAAGCCCGCGTGGATCAGCGCCCGTATCGCCTCGGACCGCGAAGGCTTCGGCTCCGGCTGCCGCTCAATCCAAGCCGTGATCTCCGCCTGCAGCTTCACCGAAAGCCGCACCGTCTGCACCGGGTCCTTCCCGGTGGCGGGCCGGCCCGGGCGTCTTTTTTGCTCGTCAGCTATTGACCCGCCCCCAAGGATTAGGTAACACCTAAACCAATCAAGAAGCCGAGGCTGACGCCTTCGGCACCGACCCGCCCACGACTCCCTCGAAAAGGAGGCGAAGGATGGCTGCTGGGCAGCTTAGCCTGACCCGCCGCGCGCTGCTAGCCGCCGGCGCGGCGCCTGCGCTCGCGGCGGCCGGCGCGGAGGCCGCTTCCCCGTCATCCCGGCGGAAGCCGGGATCTCCCGGAGACCCGCACGGCGCCTTTCCGAATGGAGATCCCGGCTTTCGCCGGGATGACGGATGGAAGCGCGCCCTCGCCCGATATCGCCGCGCCGACTCCGCCCTCGCCGCCGTCGCGCACACCGAGGACGAGGATCTCTACGACCGCCTCGGCTCTCGCCATCACGACGCCCTCCAGCACCTCCTCCGCACCCCCGCCCCCGACGTGGCCGCGCTCGCCCTCAAGCTCGACCTCGCCCTGGACGAGCGCGTCGTCGAATATCTCGGCGACCTCGCCGCCATGCAGGCGATCAAGGCGGACGCGAGGCGCCTTTCCTGAACCGCGCACGCAGCAGCCCCTCTATCGCCGGTTCCGTCTCACCCGAAGGCCCGAAGAACCCGAAGGGTCCGTGCTCTGCAAGCGGCCGCCGGCCCATCCTCGCCGACCGTACCCGCATCGGCGTTCAGCGAGATGTCGCCCCGCGATGCGTGATCTCGGCCTCTTCGGGCCCTTCGGGCCTTCGGGTGAACCGAGTGCGGCCTCCTCCCGCACCGCAGCCCGAATGTCTCACGCAAAGACGCAAAGGGTCCGAGTTTGGCCCGGCCGCAGGCCACTCCTCCGAAAGCCTCGCCGCCGGCCCTCGCCTCGAAGAATAATCGCTCCGCAACGGGAAGGGCTCGGCCCTTCGCGCCTTCGCGTCTTCGCGTCTTCGCGTCTTCGCGTGAACCCGGTCCCGCCGCTCCACCCGCACCAATCCTCATCCGTGCAGGCGCAGCCCCTCCATCGCCGGTGTCGGTTCGCCCGAAGGCCCGAAGAACCCGAAGGGTCCGAGCCCCGCCCCCGGCCGCAGGCCTTTTCTTCGGGGCCGAGCCCGCACCTGAACCTGAATGGGGATCCAGCTTCGCCTCCGGCGCCCGCTCCAGAGGCACTCCCCGGGTGCATTTTGCGGGGCCCCGACGGCGCATCGCAACGCCGGTTTCCGCCGGCAAACCCGCGGTTCCCGGGCGGTGACGACCCGGCATGCGCCCGGCACGCGCCCGGCACGCGCAAGGCAACGACCCCGCCTCGGCCCGGCATCCGCACCCGCCGGAGCCGCCGCCGCGGCAGACGCGTGCCCGCACAAACAGGTCGCATCCCGTCTCCGTTTGTGCTATGTTCCTGCGGTCGCCACAGCTGCGCGTTCTTTGACACGGTGAGAAGCACCGACTCGGCCTCGGCCCGCGCTTCGGCGGGCGCGGCACTGATCGGGAAAACCGATCAAAAGGGACGGGATTGATCGGAAGGGATTTTTCGAACGCGAAACTTCGAAACTTCCCCGCCGCGCGCACCTCGGACCTACGTCGCGACCACGCCTGACAACGCGCCTCCGGTCGCCGCCCCGGCGAGCCTGCGGAGAGCGAGAAAAGGCGCCGCGTCAACGGCTTCGGCCCCGGCTCCGTTCGTCGTAAAAAAATAACGGTTCACCGCTAGACGACAGGGAAGGATTAGGGCATCACAAGCGCCGTCAGGGAGGCGCAAAGATGCGGGACTGGCTGAAGCGATTCGGGTTGTTGGTCCCTCTGGCGCTGCTGGCGCCGCTCGGCGCGAGCGCGGTGACGCCGCCGACGGTGCTGACCGCGACGCCCGGGCTCATGAACCGGCAGATCGGGCGGTTCACCCTGCGCTTCTCCGAGCCGATGACCCCGCTCGGCAAGCAGCGGCCCGCGCCGATCGCCATGGCCTGCGCCACCTCCGGCAAGGGCCGCTGGACCGACCCGGCGACCTTCGTCTGGGAGTATGACAAGGCGCTCGAGGCCGGCATGACCTGCCGCGCCACCCTGGTCGCCGGGCTCAAGACGCTGGCGGGGCGGCTCGTCACGGGGGCGCGCAGCTTCGCCATCGACACGGGCGGTCCCTATGCGGCGATGATCCTCCCCAACGAGGGCGACGACGAGATCGAGGAGGAGCAGGCCTTCCTCGTCGTGCCGAACGGGCCGGTCGACCGCGCCTCGGTCGCCGCCGGCGCCTATTGCGCGGTGGACGGGATCGGCGAACGGATCGCCGTCGACCTCCTCCCGCAGGCGACGGTGCAGCGCGTGGTCGCCTCCTTCACCAAGTACCGGCGCGAGGAGATGATCGAGGCGGTCTCGCCCGACAACGAGGTCCCGAAGGACGCGGCGGCGCAGAAGGCGGCGCTGGCCCATGTCGTCGGCTTGAAGTGCCGCCGGCCGCTGCCGCCGGGCCATGACATGGCCGTCGTCTGGGGCGCGTCGATCCGTTCGCCCGCCGGCCGCGCCGCGGGCTCGGACCAGCGCTTCGACTATAGTGTGCGCAAGGAGTTCAGCGCGCGCCTCTCGTGCGGCCGCAGCAATCCGCAGGCCGGCTGCGACCCCGTCGAGCCGGTCAAGGTCGAATTCTCCGCGCCGGTGCCGCGCGCCCAGGCGCTGGCGGTGCGGCTCGAGGCGGGCGGGCGCAGCTTCGCGCCGGTCGATACCGGCCACGAAGCGACGCTCGCGACGTTGAAGTTCAAGCCGCCGCTGCCGGCCTCGACGGTGGCGAAGCTGGTGATGCCGGCGGGGCTGACCGACCTTTCCGGCCGGCCGCTCGCCAACGCCCGCCGCTTCCCGCTCGACGTCGCGATCGACCAGCCGCCGCCGCTCGTGAAATTCGCCGCGCCGTTCGGCATCCTCGAGGCGAAGCAGGGCGGCGTGCTGCCGGTGACGGTGCGGGGCGTCGAGCCCGAGCTCGGCGAGGCGGTGCAGACGATCGGCGGCGGCACGGCGCGCGTCGACGGCGACGACGGCGCGATCGCCGGCTGGATCCGCAAGATCGAAAAGGCACAGCGCGACGACATCCGCGAGGAGGGCCGCGGCAAGGCCAAGGTCCGGGTCAACCATACGGGCGACCGCTCGGTCTTCGCGCCCGGCGCGCCGGGGCCGGTGCAGCGCATGCAGCTCGCGCTCCCCGGCAAGGGCCGGCAATTCGAAGTGGTCGGCATGCCGCTCTCGCGGCCCGGTTTCTACGTCGTCGAGCTCGCCAGCCCGACCCTCGGCCGCGCCCTGCTCGGCCGGCCGGCGACCCGCTACGTGGCGGCGGCGGCGCTGGTCACCGACATGTCGGTCCACTTCAAGTGGGGACGGGCGACCTCGCTCGTCTGGGTGACCGGGCTCGACAGCGGCGCCCCCGTGCCCGGCGCCTCGGTGCGGATCACCGACAGCTGCTCCGGCCGCCTGCTCGCCGCCGGCACCACCGACGGCCAGGGCCGGCTGGCGGTGAAGAGCGGCCTCCCCGCCCCCTCCTCGCGCAGCGGCTGCGACGGCGCCAGCGACGATTCCCCGCCGCTGATGGTTTCGGCGCGCCTCGGCGGCGACTTCTCCTTCGTCCTCTCCTCCTGGAGCGAGGGCATCGGCCCCTACGATTTCGACCTGCCCTACGGCTATCGCGACGCCGACCCGGTCTTCCACACCATCCTCGACCGCACCCTCATCCGCGCCGGCGAGACCGTGCACATGAAGCACGTCTATCGCGCGCCGACGCCGGCCGGCTTCCGCTCGGGCGGGGCGCTCAAGGGCGTGCTCGTCCTCCAGCATCTCGGCTCCGACACCGCCTACGAGCTGCCGCTCAGCCTGGGCGGCGACGGCATCGGCGAGAGCGAGTGGCAGGCGCCAAAGGACGCGCCGGGCGGCTCCTATGCCGTCAAGTGGAAGGTCGGCGACCAGCTCCACGACACCAACCAGCAATTCCGCGTCGACGAATATCGGCTGCCGACGATGCGCGCGACGATCGCGGGGCCGAAGAACCCGGCGCCGCGGCCGCGGCGGCTGCCGCTCGACCTCTATGTCGGCTATCTCGCCGGCGGCGGCGCGGGCGGCGCGCCGATCAAGTTGCGCACCGAATATGAGACGCTGCGCGATCATCCGGACGACTGGGACGGCTGGACCTTCGGCGGCGCGCCGGTGCGCGAAGGCACCTCGCCGCTCGACGAGGAGGAAGGCGAGGACGGCTCCGGCCATCTTCCGTCCTCGGCGACGGTGCCGCTGACGCTCGGCGGCCAGGGCGCGCTCAGGACCGAGCTCGACATTCCCGAGCTCCAGGACTCGGTGCGGCTGCGCGTCGAGATGGATTACGAGGATGCGAACGGCGAGACGCTGACCACCGGCACCTCGATTCCGCTCTACACGTCGGCGGTCCGGCTCGGCATCAAGCCCGACGGCTGGATGCAGCGCGCGGGCGACATGCGGCTCAAGGTGGTCGCGCTCGATCTCGACGGCCGGATCGTGCGCGGCCAGCCGGTCGACGTGCAGCTCTTCACCCGCGAAATCCTCTCGGCGCGGCGACGGCTGATCGGCGGCTTCTACGCCTTCGACAACAATGCGCGCACGACGAAGCTCGCGGCGCATTGCGGCGGCGTCACCGACGCGCAGGGCATGGTCGAATGCACGCTCGACCCGGGCGTCTCCGGCGAGGTGCTGGCGATGGCGACGACCCGCGACAGCGCCGGCAACGAGGCGCGCGCGGTCACCTCCGTCTACCTCGCGGGCGACGACGACTGGTGGTTCGGCGGCGACAATGGCGACCGCATGGACGTCATTCCGGACGCCAAATCCTACCATATGGGCGACACGGCCAGGCTGCAGGTGCGCATGCCGTTCCGCGAAGCGACGGCGCTGGTCACGGTGGAGCGCGAAGGGGTGCTTTCCTCCTTCGTCACGCAGATTTCGGGCAAGGACCCGGTGATCGAGGTGCCGATGGCGGGAAGCTACGCGCCCGACGCCTTCATATCGGTGATGGCGGTCAGGGGCCGCGTCTCCGGCTGGCGCGTGTGGATCGCCGAATTCGCGAAGAAGTGGCACCTGCCCTTCTTCAACGATCCCTCCCAGCCGACCGCGCTCGTCGACCTCGCCAAGCCTGCCTACCGGCTCGGCATCGCCAAGGTGAAGGTCGGCTGGGAAGCGCACGAATTGAAGGTCGCGGTGAAGCCCGAGCGCGAGAAATATCATGTCCGCGACACCGCGAGCGTCGCCGTCCAGGTCACCGGCCCCGGCGGCAAGGCGCCGCGCGAGGCGGAGATCGCTTTCGCCGCCGTCGACGAGGCGCTGCTGATCCTGTCGCCCAACGACAGCTGGGACCTGCTCGACTCGATGATGGAGGAAAGGCCGCTCTCGGTCCTCACCTCGACCGCGCAGATGCAGGTGGTCGGCAAACGCCATTACGGCCGCAAGGCGCTCGCCGCCGGCGGCGGCGGCGGCGGCGACCTGTCGGCGCTCGCCCGCTCCGACTTCCGGCCGCTGCTGGTGTGGAAGGGGCGTGTCCCGCTCGACGAGCACGGCCGCGCCACCGTGCAGGTGCCGCTCGCCGACGCGCTCTCCTCCTACAAGCTGGTCGCCGTTGCGACGGCGGGCGAGGATCTGTTCGGCACCGGTTCCGCCAACATCCGCACGGTGCAGGACCTGGGCCTCTATTCCGGCGTGCCGCCGCTGGTCCGCTCGGGCGATGCGTTCGACACGGTGTTCACGCTGAGAAACAGCACCGAGCGCGACCTCAAGGTGACGGCCACCGCGGAAGTGACCCCGCTCGCGGGCGGGCTGAAGCCGCAGACGGTCACCGTTCCCGCCGGCGGCGCCGTGCCGGTCTCCTGGCGCGTGACGGCGCCGGAGACGGACTCGCTGCGCTGGACGGTCAGCGCGCGCGTCAATGGCGGCCAGGCCGGCGACCGGATCGTCGTCGACCAGCAGGTGGTGCCGCCGGTGCCCGAGGAGACATGGGCGGCGACCTTCCTGCGCCTGTCGCCGAACCTCAGCCTGCCCGTCGGTCCGCCCGGCGGCGCGCTGCCCGGGCGCGGCGGCATCGAGGTGGCGCTGACCGCCTCGCCCGCGCCGTCGCTGACCGGCGTACGAGCCTATATGGCGGCCTATCCCTACGGCTGCTTCGAGCAGCGGCTGTCGAAGCTCATCGCGCTGGACGACCGCGACGCCTGGACCAAGCTGATGGCCGAGCTGCCGCACTACGTCGCCGACAACGGCCTGCTGCGCTACTGGCCCGGCGACCATCAGGAAGGCTCGATCGCGCTCACCGCCTATGCGGCATCGATCACCGCGGAGGCGGGGCTCGCATGGCCCGACGTACCGCACGCCAAGATGATGGAGGCGTTGCGCAACGTCGTCGACGGACGGCTCAAGGAAGCCACCGAGGCGCCTTACGACGCGCGGGTGCTGCGGATCGCCGCGCTCGCCGCGCTCGCCCGCAACAACCGGTCGACCCCGGCGATGGCGCTCCGCGTGGCGATGCCGCTCAGGGACATGCCGACGTCGGCGCTGGCCGACTGGATCGTCATCCTCGACAAGACGCCCGGCGTCGGCCCACGGCCGAAGCAGGCGGCGGAGCAGGCGCTGCGCTCGCACCTTGCCTATGAGGGCACGCGGCTCGACGTCACCGACAACGGCACCGCGCCGTGGTGGATGATGATCAGCGGCGACGAGATGGCGATCCGCGCGCTGATGGTGGCGACGGGACGGCCCGGCTGGAACGACGAGGCGCCGAAGATGATGATCGGGGTCGCGATGCGGCAGCAGCGCGGCCATTGGGACACCACTCCCGCCAATGCCTGGGGCACGCTTGCCGTCCGCCGCTTCGCCGCGGCCTATCCCGGCGCGGCGACCGGGGTGACGACGGTGCAGCTGCGCGGCGAGACGCTGAGCCGGCCGTGGCCGAACCCGCAGCCGGCGCACTTCGCGCTGCCGGCGGCGGAGACGCCTTTGCTGCTTTCGCACAGCGGCGGGCCCCAGCCCTGGGCGTTCGTCTCCGTGCGGGCGGCGGTGCCGCTGACGGCGCCGAGCTTCGCGGGTTACCGCGTCTCGCGGGAAGTGAGCTTCCTCGTTCGGAAGGCGCCGAACGCGGTCAGCCGCGGCGACGTGATGAAAGTGCGGCTCACCATCGAGGCGTTCGCCGCACGCAGCTGGGTGGTGGTCGAGGATCCGGTTCCGGCCGGCGGCTCGATCGTCGGCGGCGGCGGCCAGTCGTCGCTGCTGGCCGAGAAGGCGAGCGGGACAGACGGCTGGTGGCCGAGCTACATCGAGCGCAGCCACGGCTATTGGCGGGCCTATTACGGCTGGCTGCCGCGGGGGAAGACGAGCATCGAATATGCCGTGCGGATCAACAGCACCGGTCGCTTCCAGCTGCCGCCGACCCATGTCGAGGCGATGTACTCGCCCGAAATCCGCGCGAGCGTGCCGAACGCGCCGCTCGAGGTCGCGCCGTGACGGTGGCCGCGTGGCTGCGGCGCAGGCCGAGCCTGTGGGTGCTGACGCCTTTGCTGCTGCTCGCGGCGCTCGACCTGTGGACCGCGCCGCCGCCCCTCCCCTCCTACGACGAGGCCAAGGCGGCATGGCGACCGAGCGAGGCGTGGCTCAGGGACCGCAACGGTCGGCTGCTGCAGACGGTGCGGCTGGACATGGCCGTGCGGCGGCTCGAATGGGTGCCGCTCGGGCAGGTCGCGCCTTCGGTCCGGCAGGCGGTCGTGCAGGCGGAGGACCGGCGGTTCGCCAGCCACAACGGCGTCGACTGGCGCGGGCTCGCCGGGGCGGCCTGGGCGGCGGTGCGCGGCCGCCACGCACGCGGGGCGAGCACCCTGTCGATGCAGGTGGCGGGCTTCCTCGCGCCGCAGCTCGGCGGGCCGGGCGCCCGCTCGCTGCGCGAAAAGATCCGCCAGCTCCGCGCCGCCCGCGCCGTCGAGGCGAGCTGGAGCAAGGACCAGATCCTCGAAGCCTATCTCAACCTCGCCTCGTTCCGCGGCGAAGTGCAGGGGATCGGCGCCGCCGCGCGCGCCTTGTTCGGTCGCAGCCCCGCCGCGCTCGGCCCGGACGACGCGCTGCTGCTCGCCGCCCTGCTGCCCGCGCCGCAGGCCGATCCCGGCGCCGTGGCGCGGCGGGCCTGCCGGCTCGCGCACCGGGCCGACTGCGCCAGCCTGACCGCCGCCGCGGCCGAGATGACCGGACCGAACCGCCGCCTCGCCGACGATCCCGGCCTCGCCCCGCATCTCGCCCGCAAGTTGCTCGACCATCCGGGGGAGACGGTGGTCGCCACGATCGATGCCGGGGTTCAGCGTCTCGCCGCCGGGGCGCTGCGCCGCCAGCTCCTCGGCCTCGGCGACCGCGCCCGCGACGGCTCGGTCGTGGTGGTCGACAACGCCACCGGCGACGTGCTCGCCTATGTCGGCGGCGTCGCCGGCGGCGCCTCGACGGCGCCGTCGGTCGACAATGCCGACGCGTATCGGCAGGCCGGCTCGACGCTGAAGCCTTTCCTCTACGCGCAGACGATGGAGCGCGGCTTCCTCACCGCCGCGTCGATCCTCGACGACAGCCCGGTCCAGCTCGACACCGCCTCCGGCCTCTACGTGCCCAAAGATTACGACCACGAGTTCAAGGGGCCGGTCAGCGTCCGCACCGCCCTCGCCGGATCGCTGAACGTCCCGGCGGTGCGCGCCCTTCTGCTCGACGGCGTCGAGGACTTTCGCGACCGGCTGTGGGACCTCGGCTATAAGGGCCTGACCCAGGACGGCGACTATTACGGCTACAGCCTCGCGCTCGGCTCGGCGGAGGTCACCCTGCTGCAGCAGGCCGCCGCCTATCGCGCGCTCGGCGAGCTCGGCCGCTATCGACCGCTTCGGCTCCGCATGGACGACGCGCCCGGCGAGCCGCGCCCGGTCGCCGACCCGCGCACGGCGTGGATCGTCGCCGACATGATGGCCGACGCCGGGGCCCGCGCCGGGACCTTCGGCCTCGATTCCGCGCTCCGCCTGCCCTTCTGGGCCGCCGCCAAGACCGGCACGTCGAAGGGGATGCGCGACAATTGGTGCGTCGGCTTCTCGAGCCGCTTCACCGTCGCCGTGTGGATCGGCAATGCGGAAGGCGACAGCATGACCCGCGTGTCGGGCGCCAGCGGCGCGGCGCCGGTATGGCGCGAAGTCATGCTCGCCCTCCACGCCGGCCGCCCCGGCACCCGGCCGGCACCGCCGGGGGGTATCGAAACGCGCGCGGTCGCCTTCGGCGGGCCCAACGAGCCGGCGCGGCGCGAATGGTTCCTCGCCGGCACCGGCCAGCCAAATCTCGCCGAAGCGCCGCCCGCGGCGCGCCGTCCGCGCATCGTCAGCCCGCTGTCGGGAACGGTCTACGCCCTCGACCCGGACATCCCGGTCAGGAGCCAGCGCGTCCGGCTGAAGACGGTGGGGGCCGTGTCGGGTGAGCGATTGAGCCTCGACGGCCGCGACGCCGGCGAGGCCGCCGAGGGGCCCCTCGTCCTGCCCGGCCCCGGCCGCCACACCCTGGCGCTCGTCGATCCCGGCGGCCGCATCCTCGACAAGAGCGTCTTCACGATGCGGTGAGTTGCCTCCCCGTCCGCAGGACGGGGAGGCAGAGGCTCAATGCGGTCCGTGGGGGTTGGGGCCGCTGGCGGTGCCGGCGCCGGCCGCCTCGCCGCGCGCGCTGGCGGCATAATCGCCCTGCGGCAGCACCACCGCGACGTTCTGCATCATGCCCTGGTCCTCATGGTCGAGGATGTGGCAGTGGAGAACGTATTCGCCGATATAGCGCTGGTAGCGGGTGCGGACCTTGATCGTGTAGATGCCGCTGGTGCCCGGCGGGATGTTGCTGCCGTCGCCGATCAGGCTCTTGATCCACAACGTGTCCTTCCAGACGCCCTTGAGGCCCGGATATTGCGGGTCCGGCAGCATGCCCGGATTGATGCTCACCCCGTAATCGTCCACCGCCCCGGCGGCGCTGACGTCCTTGCCGGTGGGATCGGTGATCGACACCACCTGGAACGGATTGACGTGGATGTGGAACGGGTGGCTCACGAAATGGGACTGGAGAGTCCACTCGTCGACCCCGCCGAGCTTCAACTGGCGGTCGATCCGGTTCGGATCGTAGGGCCTGACGCTCGCGGTCTGGAGCGTGTTGCCGACCTCGAACTTCACGCCGGCGCTGGGATTGGTGACGTCGATGTAGAAGGTCAGCTCCTGCGTCC
The DNA here is from genome assembly GCA_019239415.1 of Alphaproteobacteria bacterium. Classification (GTDB taxonomy): domain Bacteria; phylum Pseudomonadota; class Alphaproteobacteria; order Sphingomonadales; family Sphingomonadaceae; genus Allosphingosinicella. The sequence continues at coordinate 30,332 of JAFAZW010000039.1, read as the reverse complement.
CGGTCACCTCGCCGGCCGGGATCGTCGGGTGCGGTACGAAGCGGGTGAAGCGCAGGCCGCGCTCGAGGTCGGCGACGACCGCCGGCCGCACCGCGGGCGGCATCGCCAGGCCCGCGGCCGCGACGAGCGCCTTCTGGACGTAGGGGGTGGGATCGGGGCCGACCGGCGTCCCCGGCGCGACCTCGACGAAGCCCATCAACGCCGTCGGCACCTTGGCGCCGCCGACCGTCCCCTGCGACGGCGATTCCTGGTCGAGGACGCAATAGGTGCCGGGCTCCGGGAACACCATCAGGGCGTCGAACCGGTAGCCGGGCTGGAACACCGCCACGGGGACCTTCTGAGCCGCGGCGAGGGTGAGGCCGTCGGCGGCGACCAGCTCGTAGGGGAGCGTCGCCCCGGTGCAGGCCGAGGCGATGAGCTCCTTCGAGCCCTTGGGCGCGCGGATCTGGCTGATGTTCGGCACCGCCTTGACGAAGCGCAGGCTGATCGTGTCGCGCACGCCGCCGTGGATCATCCGCCACCGCTCGATCTGCCCCTGCCGGGTGTGGAAGGTCGGGATGACGAGCCCGTTGATCGAGGTGTAGCGCCCGGAGGCGGGCCAGGAGCCGGGGCCGAACACGCCGTAATTCTCGATCACGCCGACATCCGCCGGCTTGCCGTCATGGGCAGGATCGCAGCGATAGGTGCCGTCGGCGTTCGTCTTCGCGTTCCCCTGCGCGTCGAGGCAGGCATATTGGATCTGCTGGAAGACGAGCACGCGTTCCGTCATCCCGTGCAGCAGCGTGTCGAGGTCGCCGTTCGCGCTTGCCGTGGGCAACCGGTCGCCACGGATGATGAGCGCGCCGGCCATGCCGCTCGAGACCTGCAGCGCCGTCGAGCCGTGGCGGTGCGTGTGATACCAGAAGGTCCCGGAGGGATGGTCGTCCGGGATATTATATTCGTAGGTGAACTTCACTCCGGGATTGATCGACAGCAGCACATTGTCGCCATTGCCCGAGGGATTCACCCACAGGCCGTGGGTGTGGAGGTTGGTGCCGTTGAAGCAGTGCGGCGTATCGGGATGCTGGTCGGCCGGACCGCAACCATGGTCGAAGCGCGGGTCCGTGACCGGCTTCAGCTTGTTGTTGAGGTTGATCCGCACCGTCTCGCCGGGCCGGATCTCGATGGTCGGCGACACATAGGGGGCGTTCGGGTCCATCCCGGTGCCGGTATAGCCGCGCAGGTGCACGGGATCGGCGCGGCCTTCCGCCGGGTTGAAGATCTTGTTGTCGACATATTCGATGTTGAGGTCGAGGACCCGCGTGCCCTGGGCGGCCGGTGCGCGCGGCGTCGCGGTAAGCAGCTTCGCGCTGGGCGGTGCATTGGTGGCACGGAGCACCGGCGGGCTGACGACGTCCTGCGCGGGCGCCGGCGGTGCCGCCGCCGCCGCCGACGCGGCGGTCAAAGCCGTTGCAAAAAGAAGAATTTGCTTGCGCGAAAGACCAGCAACCATATCAGCCCCCTTGCCTCGTCTCGCCCCTGAGACGGATCACAAAGAGACTGATGTAAATTGGTCGTGTTGTCGAGGCTCCGCGACGATGATTTCGTTTTACGTTCAGTCGTGAAGCAGGATAGTCGTTTCCCGTGGACTTTCGATGGTGAACGCGACCGTGCGCGCACGCTCATCATAGTGCGTATTCACATCGCGGCCGCCGCTACTTACGTGCGCCGGGGCGGCACGGCCGTGGACGGTGACGGCGATATCGCGCCACCAGGGCTGGAAGCGTCCTTCGGGCGCCGAGAAGGCGATGCGCAGGCCCCCCTGGTCCGAGAAGCAGCGCACCGCCTGGCGGAAGAAGCCTCCCTTCTCGTAGGCGGTCGAATGGCCGTCGTCGGCATAGAGCGTGCCGCGGCAGTCCGGCCCGGGGTAGATATCGAGGCGCAGCGGGCCCTGCGGCGTTTCGGCGGTCGACTGGACGAGCGGCTGGCGCGGGACGATCGCGCCCGCCCGGACGAAGACGGGCAGCCGGTCGAGCGCCGGCAGCGCCTGGATCGTCTCCCCCTTCGCCGCACCGGCCGCCGTGCCGGCGGGAAGCCCGATCCAGTAATCGTACCAGCCCCCGGGCGGCAGACAGATATCGTACTTGGCCGGGCTCTCCGGATGCGGCGGCGGCGCGATCAACAGGTCGCGGCCGAGCGTGAAGGCGAAGGACTGGTCGCAGCCCATTTTCAGCGCGCCGGGATGATCGTAGAAGACGGGCCGCAGGATCGGGTCGCCGAGGCGGGCATTCTCGTCGGCGAGCGCGTAGAGATAGGGCAGCAGCCGATAGCGCTCCTCGACGAAGCGGCGGCGGATGGCCAGGTGCTCGGGTCCGTCGACCCACGGCTCGACCCGCGGCGTGCCCGTTGCGCTGTGGTCGCGGAAGACGGGGTAGAAGGCGCCGATCTCGAACCAGCGGGTGAGGAGGTCGGGCGACGGCCCGCCCGCGAAGCCGCTGACGTCGGCGCCGCTGTAGGAGAAGCCCGACAGGCCGAGGTTGATGATCTGCTGGACGGACAGCTTCAAATGGTCCCACGTCGCCGAATTGTCGCCGGTCCAGGTGACGGCGTAGCGCTGCCCGCCCGCATAGCTCGCGCGTGTCATGACGAAGGCGCGCTCGTCGGGGGCGAGGCGGCGGAGGCCCTCCCAGGTCGCCCGCGTATTCTCCATGCCGTAGACGTTGTGGATCTCGGCGTGGCTCGCGTTGCGCGGCTTGAAATCGTCCGACGCGATGCGGTGGACGACGTCGAGCGGCATCGTCTTGGTCGGCGTCTCGAAGATGGCCGGCTCGTTCATGTCGTTCCAGGCGCCGGCGATGCCGTCCTCGACCTGGCGGCGGAACAACGTGCCCCACCAGGCGCGCACCTTCGCGTCGGTGAAGTCGGGAAAGACGGAGGGGCCCGGCCAGACGGGCGCGACGTACACGCTGCCGTTCGGATTGTGGACGAACCCATCGATCGCCGCGCCGCCGTCATAGGGCGCGTAGCCCTGACCCGGCAGGTGGGCGACGTGGAGGTCGGTGATGGTGATGGCCCGGAAGCCGTCGCGGCGCAGGCCCGCGACCAGTCCCTTCATGTCGGGGAACGTCCCGGTGTTGATCGTGAAGGGCCGGTTGCGATCCTGATAATCGATGTCCATCCACAGGACGTCCGTGGGGACCCGCTCGGCGCGCAGGCGCGCGGCGACCTGCCGCACCTCGTCCGCCGACATGTAGCTGTAGCGCGATTGCTGGTAGCCCAGCGCCCAGAGCGGGGTGAGCGGCGCCTTGCCGGTCAAGTCGGTATAGCGGCGAACGACTTCGGCGGTGCTCGGACCGGCGATGATGTAATAGTCGATCGGGCCGCCGGGGCCGCCAAAGGCGAGGACGCCCTCCTCCTTGTGGCCGAAATCGAACCAGGTGCGGCGGGTGTTGTCGAGGAAGATGCCGTAGCTGCCCGCTTCCCCGCCGACGGCGATGAAGAACGGGATCGACTTGTAGATCGGGTCGTCGGCGGAGGAGAAGCCGAAAGCGTCGGTGTTCCAGTCGACGAAGGTCTTGCCGAGCCGGTCGAGCCCCCCGGTCTTGTCGCCGAGGCCGAAGATGTGGGTGCCCAGCGGCAGCCGCTTGCGCAGGGTGAAGGCGCCCCCGTCGAGCTTCACCGGCGCCCCATCGTCGACGGCAATCGCTCTGCCGGCTTTGTCCTCGACGACGAGGCGGCCGCCGGCGAAGCGCACCCGCAGGGCCGCCGTCGCGAACCCGTCGGCGGTCGCGGCGACCGCGACATGTTGTGCGCGGACCGCCGCCGGCACCGCCCAGCTCGCATCTTCGGCAAAGCGGCCGGCGGGGCCGATGCGCACGCGCAGGATCTGGTCGGTGAGGGCCGTCACTCGCCAGGCGAGCGCCGGCGTCCGCAGCTCCACGCCGTCCGCGCGGTGCGTCAGCGGCGCCGCCGAGGCGTGGCCGGCGGCGAGGAGCAGGAGGAGAGCGGCGAGCAGGCGGACGATCATGCGGGGCTTCCGGCGATGCGGGCGACGATGTCGCGGTGGAGCGGCCAGGCCGCGGAATGGTGGTCGATCTGGCGCTTGACGGTGGCGAGGAAGCCGCCGAGCTCATCCTCGCTCAAGAGCTCGGCGAGCGGGTGCCAGCTCTCGGGGACGATGCCCTGGCCGATGAGCACCTGCACCCACCCGTTTTCGGTGAACAGCTCCTCGCCTTCGCGGAAGACGCGGCCCGCCTCGCGGAACAGCGATATCCTGTCGGCGAGCGACGGCGGGATCTCCATCGCCGCCGCCGCCCGCCACAGCGGCTCCGGCCGATCCGTCGCCTTGTAGTGGAGGATCAGGAAGTCGCGGATCCGCTCCCATTCGAAGCGGGTCTGGCGGTTGTACTCGGCCACCTCGGCGGCGCCGATGCCGCTGGGCGAAGGAAGCAACTGAAGCAGCCGGACGAGGCCCGACTGGACAAGGTGGATGGAAGTCGATTCGAGCGGCTCGAGGAAGCCCGCGGCGAGGCCGAGAGCGACGCAATTGCCGACCCAGGCGCTGCGGCGGCGGCCGGCGGCGAAGCGCAGCGCGCGCGGGTCGCCGAGCGGCTCGCCGTCCAGGTTGGCGAGCAGGGCGGCGGCGGCCTCGTCGTCGGAGAGGTGGGCGGAGGAATAGACGTAGCCGTTGCCGATCCGGTGCTGGAGCGGAATCCGCCACTGCCAGCCGGCGGAACGGGCGGTGGCGCGGGTGTAGGGCGTGAAGCCGCCGCTATGCGCGCACGGCATCGCCATGGCGCGGTCGCACGGGAGCCAGTGCGACCAATCCTCGAATCCCGCGCCGAGCGCCTGCTCGATGAGCAGGCCGCGAAATCCGGAGCAGTCGATGAACAGCTCGCCCGCGACGCTCTCGCCGCTCTCCAGCCTGACGCTCGCGATGCCGGAGTCCCCCCTGGCGGCTTCGACGACCTTGCCCTCCACCCGCCGGACGCCGCGCGCTTCGGCATAGCGGCGCAGGAAAGCGGCGTAGAGGCCGGCGTCGAAATGGAAGGCGTAGGGCGGCGCGGCGAGGCTGGTGCCGGCGGGGAGGGTGCGGCCGAACCGGTCCTGCTGCGCGGCGACCGCGTTGAAGCTGTAGGCGCCGAGCTCCTGGGCAAGCCCGAGCGCACGCGCGCGGCGCCAATAATGGTGGAAGGAGACGATGCCGAGCTCACGCCCGACCGGCCCGAAGGCGTGCATGTAGCGATGACCGTCGCCGCGCCAGCCGACGAATTCGATGCCGAGCTTGAACGTCGCCTTGGTAGCGCGAACGAACTCGTCTTCGTCGAGACCGAGGGAGGAATTGAACGCGCGGATCGGCGGGATCGTCGCCTCGCCGACTCCGACCGTTCCGATCTCCTCCGACTCGACCAGCGTGATGCGCCAGCCGCGCTCGAGGAAGCGCGACAGCATGGCGGCGGCCATCCAGCCGGCGGTGCCGCCGCCGACGATGACGATGTCGCGCGTCATGGCGCCGGCGCCCGGCAGTGGCGCTGGATGAAGTCGGCGTGGCGCGGCATGGTCTCGGCGACTTCGGCCATCGAGCGGCGGAGGCCTTCGAGCAGGCGCGGGCCATCCACCTCCGCCCTTTCGTCGACGAGCGGGTCGTAGCGCTCCGGCGTGTTGAGCTGGCCGATATGGACGGCGAGCCAGCTCGGGTTCTGGAACAGCTCGAGGCCCGCCGACACGATGCGGCCACCGGCGCGGAACTGGTCGATCTTGTACTGGAGCGGCTCCGGCACCTCCATCGCGCCGCAATAGCGCCAGAGCTCGGTGTCGGCACGCTGGGTCAGCTTGTAGTGGAGGATGATGAAGTCGCGGATCCGCTCATATTCCTCGGCGGTGACGCGATTATACTCCGCCGCGGCGAGCGGATCGAAGTCGCGGTCCGGCCACAAAGCGAGCAGCCGGGTGATGCCGGACTGGACGAGATGCAGGCTGGTCGATTCGAGCGGCTCGAGAAAACCGGCGGCAAGGCCGAGGGCGACGACGTTGCGGCTCCAGCTGACCTCCCGCCGCCCCGGCACGAAGCGCAGCGGGCGCGGATCGGCGAGCGGGGCGCCGTCGAGATGGGCGAGGAGGGTCGCGGCGGCTTCGTCGTCGGAAATGTGCTCCGAGGCGTAGACGTAGCCGTTGCCGACGCGGTGCTGCAGGGGGATGCGCCATTGCCAGCCGGCGCCGCGGGCGGTCGAGCGGGTGAAAGGCGTGAACCCGCCGCCGCCGGCGCAGGGCACCGCCATGGCGCGATCGCATGGCAGCCAGTGGCGCCAGTCGCGGTACGGCACTTCGAGCTTCGCGCCGAGGAGGAGGCTGCGGAAGCCCGAGCAGTCGATGAACAGGTCGCCGTCGACGGTGCGGCCGTCGGCGAGCGTCAGCGCCGCGACCCGCCCCGTCTCGCCGGCGATAGCGACATCGACGACCTTGCCTTCGGTGCGGACCGCGCCCTTCGCCTCCGCGTAACCGCGGAGGTAGCGGCCGTAGAGGCCGGCGTCGAAATGATAGGCGTAATCGTAGGTCGACTGCACCAGCCGCTTGTCGGGCGACGGCGGCGCGAAGCGGCCGCGCGAGGCGAGCGCCCAGGCCATCGAATACTCGTCGAGCGGCCCGGCGCGGCCGGCCATCCGCTCCTTCAACCAGAACTGGTGGAGCGGAACCGCGTCGAACTCGGCGCCGTACGGGCCGAAGGGGTGGAAGTAGCGGTGGCCCTCGCGCCCCCAGCCGACGAACTCGATGCCGAGCTTGAACGCGCCCTGGGTGCGGGCGACGAACTCGGCTTCGTCGAGGCCGAGCGAATGGTTGAACAGGCGGATCGGCGGGATCGTCGCCTCGCCGACGCCGACGATGCCGATCTCGTCCGATTCGACGACCTCGACGCGGCACCCGCCGCGCAGGGCGTTCGCCAGGGCGGCGGCCGCCATCCAGCCTGCCGACCCGCCGCCGAGGACGACGACTTTGCGGATGTTGCCGGTCATTGTAGCTCCTCCCCGGGACGGGGAGGGGGACCATGCGCAGCACGGTGGAGGGGGGGCCGGGTACGAGCTGCGAGGACGCGGGCCCCCTCCGCCACGCCGCTTCGCGTCGCGGTCCCCCTCCCCTTTCCGGGGAGGAGCGTCACGCCGGCTCCTCCACCCGCAGCATTGCCACCGCGGCCAGGACCATCACGCCCGCGGCGAAGGCCATGGTCCAGATCGGCTGGCCGGGGAAGAAATGCTTGATGATCGAACCCATGAGCGTGGCGACGAACAGCTGCGGCACCACCACGAAGACGTTGAACAGGCCCATGAAGATGCCGAGCTTCTTCTGCGGCAGGCTCGAGGCGAGGATCGCGTAGGGCATGGCGAGGATCGAGGCCCAGGCGATGCCGATGCCGATCTCGCTCACGAGCAGCAGCTTGGGATCGCGCACGAGGAAGAAGCTCGCATAGCCCAGCGCGCCGCACAGCAAGGCGGCGACGTGGGTGCGCACCCGGCCGATCGCCCGCGCCAGCGTCGGGAGCAGCACCAGCGCGGCGATCGTCGCGACGCCGTTATAGGCGGCAAAGAGCACGTTCACCCAGTTCGCGCCCTCCTGGTAGAACGGGCTCGACGCGTCCGCCGCACCGTAGAAGGCCTGGGTGACGGCCGGCGTCGTCTCGACCCACATGATGAACAGAGCCACCCAGCTGAAGAACTGGACGAGCGCGAGCCTCTTCATCACCGGCGGCATGCCGGAAAAGTCGCCGACGATGTGGCAGAGCATGCCGGAGGAGCGACCGCGCTTCGCGAGCGCGATGGCGATCGCGCTGGCGAGGCCGTACGCCACCAGCAGCCCGCCGAGCAGGTAGACCTCCTTCTCCAGCCCGAAGCGCTGCACGGCTAAGACGACGAGGGCTCCCGCCGCCGCCCACAGCGCGCTCGTGCCGTAGGTGCGGGCGGCGAGGACGCGAAGCGTATGGTCCTCCTCGGCCTCGGCGAGGCCGTCGAATCGCGCCATCTCCTCGGGGCTGAACTCGCGGGTGGTGAGGACCGTCCAGAGCACCGCCAGCACCAGCGCGCCGCCACCGAACCAGAAGGCCAGGCGCACCGTGTCCGGAATGCCGCCGTTTGGCGCCGCGTTCGACACTCCCATCCGCTCGAGGGCCCACGGCACGATCGAGCCGACCACGGCGCCGGCGCCGATGAAGGCGGTCTGCACCGCATAGCCGGCGCTGTGCTGGTCCTTCGGAAGCATGTCACCGACGAAGGCGCGGAACGGCTCCATCGAGATGTTGAGCGAGGCGTCGAGCACCCACAGCAGGAGAGCGGCGAACAGCAGGGCCGGCGCCTCGGGCATGGCGAAGAGGGAGAGGCCGGCAAGGATCGCGCCGGCGAGGAAATAGGGCCGGCGCCGCCCAAGGCGGCCGAGCCAGGTGCGGTCGCTCAGATGGCCGATGACCGGCTGGACGAGAAGGCCGGTGAGCGGCGCCGCGACCCACAGCGCCGGCACCTTGTCGATCGACGAACCGAGCGACTGGAAGATGCGGGTCATGTTCGCGTTCTGCAGCGCGAAGCCGATCTGGATGCCGAAGAAGCCGAAGGAGATGTTCCACAGCTGCGCGAAACCGAGCTTCGGCTTGAGCGTCCCGTGCACGTGTCAGCCCTCCTTCGCCGCGATCATGGTGCGCCCGGAGCGGCGCAAAGAAAAGGGACGGCGAAGGCCCGCCGCCCCCTTCCCTCATGCGCTTCGCTCCGGGCCGATCAGAACTTGAAGGTGAAGCCGGCGAGGTAGCGCCGCCCGTAGCGCTGATAGTCGATCACCTGCAGCGGCTGCCCCGGATTGTAGGTTTCGAAGCGTTCGTTGGTGAGGTTCTGCCCCTGGAGGAAGAGCGAGAGGCCATAGAGCGACGAACCCTTCTGGAATTCGTAGCCAATCTGGGCATCGACGATCGTCTCCGGAGCGGCGCGGCGGCGGACGCGGGCCGCGCCGAAGCCGGAGACCTCGCCCACGAAGGTCGAGCGGTAGCGGATGCTGCCGCGGGCCGAGAATCCCCATTTCTCGAAATAGGCGGTGCCGTTGGCGACCCATTTCGAATAGCCCGGAATGTCTTCGGCCGGCGCGCCCGGCGTCGGGTGGATCGACGTCTTGGTGTAGGAGAAGCCGCCGGTGAGGCCGAAGCCGTCGAGGGCGGGCGTGAAGGTCGAGAAAGGCAGGGTCGCCGCCAGCTCGGCGCCGTAGAGCTTGCCGCCCTTGCCGTTGATCGGCATGTTGACGACGCCCGCCGGATTGTTCGTCGTTCCCGCCTGCGGCGTGGGCAGCGGCAGGGTCGCGAAATCGAACGCGAAATCCTGGTTGTAGATGTAGCTGCGCAGGTCCTTCCAGAAGAGCTGCAGCGCGATATAGCCTTTGACGCCCCAATATTTCTCGAAGGTAAGATCGACCGCATTGGCGCGCCACGGACGCAGCTGCGGGTTGCCCGACGAGCCGGTGAACTGGACCACCTTGTTGATGAGGGTGCCGTTGTAGCTCAACGTAGCCTTGAGATCGTCCAGGCGCGGCCGCACCATCTCCCGCGCCGCGGCGAAGCGGATGACGAAATCGCCGCCGGTGCGCAGGGAGAGATTGAGGCTGGGGAGCACATCGACATATTTGACGCTCTCGTTGCGAGCGGCGGGGACGATATTGGGCGCTCCGTTGGGAAGGTTCGGCTGCACCTGAATGGCCGTGGCCCCCTGCGACCGCTGGTCGGTCCAGATCGCCTGGACGCCGAAATTGCCGGTGAGCTCGCCCACCCCCAGCTGCTGCTTGATGTTGCCCTGGAAGAAGAGGATCCGCTGCTCTTCGCGGATGTGATAGGCCTTGACGACGACGTCGCCATAGGGGTTCGGCACGCGCTGGTAGATGCCGGCGTTGAGCAGGGCGAGCGGATCGTAGCTGATCACCGGCCCCAGGCCGAGATAGGTGAGGTTGGTCGTGCCCAGCCTGAATTGCGCAGGCACCGGGACGCTGGTCGTGCCGTTGGTGTTGGCGACGAGGCCGATGAACGATTCGTCCGGGGTCAGCTGCTTGGTGCGGCTGGTGAAGTCGGCGCCCCCCTTGACGCTGGAGAGGAAGCCCGAAAGCTCCTTCTCGACCTCGCCACGGAACTGGAACAGCTCATCCTGGATGATACGGTTGTTGTAATAGCCGTCCTGGCCGTTGAGGATCCGCACGCCGTTGGTGCCGACCTGGTCGCCGCCCCAGCCTTGCGGGCTGGTGAGCAGGATCGTGTTGTAATCGCCGTAGTTGAGGTTGTGCGTGAAGGTCGTGCCGTTCGCGCCCGTCGTGAACCCGATCGTGTCGGTCGCGCCGACGGTGTTGCGGCCGGTGCCGGAGTAGCTTTCGAAGACGAGCTCGTTGCGGTCGGTCTTCGAATAGCTGGCGTCGCCCATGGCGTGCCAGCCATTGTCGCCGTCCCACTTGTTGTTCCAGCCGAAGGAATAGAGCTTGGCGTGGCGCTGGAAGGCGTCGTTGCGCAGCACGCCCTTGACGCCGGTGAACGTGCCCGAGGTGACGAGGCCGTTGCTGGCGCTGAAGCCGGGCTGCAGCTGCGCGGCGCTCCAGAACAGGGGCAGCTCGATGCCGCGCTTGATCTGGTCGTCGCGGAAGTTCGAGTAGAAGGCGTCGACCGTCGTGGTGAAGTTCGGCATCGGCCGGAACTCGAGCGTGCCCTGCAGCCCGAGCCGTTTCAACTTGCTCGACGTGACGTAGGATTTGGAGCCGCCGATCACCACCGGAGGGGCGCCGTTCGGGCCGGTGCCGGGATAGCCCCAGGAGTTGAATTCCTCGGTCTGGTAGGGCTCGTCCGTGTAGCTGGCGGACAGGGCGATGCCGAGACGCTTGTCCGGCGTCTGGGTGACGATGACGCCGTTCACCCGGTAGCCCTTGTCTTCGGAGCCGGCGTTGAGCTTGCCCAGATCGGCGAGCGCGCCGCGGGCGCCGACGGAGAAGACGCGCTTGCCGAATTCGAGCGGCCGAATGGTGCGCATGTCGACGGTGCCGGACAGACCCTGGCCGATCAGGCTCGCCATCGGCGTCTTGTAGATGAGCACCTGGTTGATCACTTCGGACGGGTATTGGTCGTATTCGACGGCGCGGTTGTCGCCGGTCGACGTCTGCTCGCGGCCGTTGAGCAGGGTGGTCGAGAAATCCGGGCTGAAGCCGCGGATCGAGATCGAGTTGGAGCGGCCCGAGACGCGCTGGGAGGTGAGGCCGGGGAGGCGCGCGATCGATTCCGCGATCGACGCGTCCGGGAGCTTGCCGATGTCTTCGGCGGAGATCGACTCGACGACCTGGTCGCGGCGCTTCTTCTCGTTCACCGCGCTTTCGAGGCTGGCGCGGAAGCCGGTGACGGTGATCGTCTGATCGACCGCGTTGGGATCGTTCGGATCGGTGGACGGGGCGGGCGTGGGAGCGGGAGGCGTTCCGGTCTGCGCGCGCGCGGGCGAAATCCCGCCGAGCGCAAGCGCCGCGAGCGCGGCTCCGGCGAGCAAGCTGTGCCGGCGCGTGTCCGAATTCCAGGCCATGTCTCTCTCCCGTCCCGCCAGGCGCGCGCCTTTTCCCGAGGCGCGGCCGGCATTTGTGCCCCCGGGCGGCCGCCCGGCGCCGCGCCGCATGCTCCGCGGTCTCTCGGCTTCGCGCAAATTACTGCAAATCTTTGCCGCCAAACGCAAGCGACAATTTTGCAATCCGGCTCAGCCTGTGTCCGAAAGGGCACAGTCTTAGAGAGAGGACAAGGGCGAATGCATCGGAAAACCAGCCGCTTGCCAAGCGGACCGGCTTCTGCAAAGAATTGCAAAAGTTACGGACGCGGCGCGTTTTGCCGCGCCGGGAGAGGTTGATGCCATGCTGAAATGCGGCCGCGCCGCCCTTGCCCTCGCCGGCCTCCTCGCCGCCGCGCCGGTCGCCGCCTCACCCGTGGCCGAAGACTATCGCGCGCGGACTCCCGAGCAGGAGATCGTCTACTTCGTCCTTCCCGACCGGTTCGAGAACGGGGATCCGGCCAACGACCGCGGCGGCCTCGCAGGCGGGCGGCTCGAGACCGGTTACGACCCGACCGCGACGGGCTTCTACCATGGCGGGGACCTCAAGGGCCTCACCCGCCGCCTCGACTATATCCAGGGCCTCGGCGCCACCGCCATCTGGCTCGGGCCGATCTATCGCAACAAGCCGGTACAGGGGCCGCCGGGGCACGAAAGCGCCGGCTATCACGGCTATTGGATCACCGATTTCACCGACGTGGATCCGCATTTCGGCACCAGGGCGGAGCTCAAGGCCTTCGTCGACGCGGCCCACGCCCGCGGGCTCAAGGTCTATCTCGACATCATCACCAACCACACCGCGGACGTCATCAAGTACCGGGAATGCCCGGCGAACGACTGCGCCTATCGCAGCATCGCCGACTACCCCTTCACCCGCCGCGGCGGCCTCGGCGGCGCCCCGATCAACCCGGGCTTCGAAGGCATCGGTCCCGGCCACCAGGACGCGGCGAACTTCGCCCGCCTCACCCGCCCCGATTACGCCTACACCCCCTACGTCCCGCCGGCCGAGGCGCACGCGAAGAAGCCGGATTGGCTGAACGAGCCGATCTACTACCACAATCGCGGCGACTCGACATTTCAGGGCGAGAGCTCGCTGCTCGGCGATTTCGCGGGGCTGGACGACGTGGCGACGGAGAATCCGCGCGTCGTCGCCGGATTCATCGAAATCTACGGCCGCTGGATCGACGAATTCGGCATCGACGGCTTCCGCGTCGACACCGCCCGGCACGTCAACCCCGAATTCTGGCAGGCCTTCGTGCCGGCGATGCTGGCGCGGGCGAAGGCGCGCGGCATCCCCAACTTCCACATCTTCGGCGAGGTGTTCGATCCCGATCCCGCCGCGCTCGCCGTCCACACCCGCGTCGACGGCTTCCCCGCCGTGCTCGATTTCGCCTTCGCCTTCGCCGCGGTCGAGGCGGTGGCGAAGGGCGGCGGCACGGACCGGCTCGCAAGGGTCTATGCGGCCGATCCGCTCTACGCCCGGGGCGAGGCGGGCGCGCGCACTCTCCCGACCTTCATCGGCAACCACGATGCCGGCCGCTTCGCCTTCTTCGTGCGCCAGGCCAACCCCAAAGCGAGCGACGGGGAGGTGCTGAAGCGCGTGCTCCTCGGCCACGCGCTGATGATGTTCGGCCGCGGCACGCCCGTCATCTACTATGGCGACGAGCAGGGCTTCGCCGGCCATGGCGGCGACCAGGCGGCGCGCCAGGACATGTTCGCCAGCCGCGTCGCCACGTATAACGACGAGGCGCTGGTCGGATCGACCCGCACCACGGCGACCGCCAGCTTCGACACGACAGCGGCCCTCTATCGCGCCATTGCGGAGATGGCCGCGATCCGGAAAGCCGACCCTGCGCTGGCCTCGGGTCCGCTGGTCGTCCGCGCCGCCGGCGACAGGCCCGGCCTGTTCGCTTATTCCCGCCTCGGCGGCGGCGAGACCCTGGTCGCGTTCAACACCAGCACCGCGCCGGTGACGGCGCAGGTGGCGGTCGAGGCGCGCTCGGCCCGGTGGCGCGGCCTGCACGGCGCCTGCGCCGCCAGCGCGAGCGCACCGGGCAGCTACCGCGTCGAGATCGCGCCGCTCGACTACGTCCTTTGCAAGGCCGACGCGCGGTGAACGACATGATCGTCGAGACGGCGGCGCCGGCGGCGCCGGCCGACGCGGCCGAGTGGTGGCGCGGCGCGGTCATCTACCAGATCTATCCGCGCAGCTTCGCCGACACGAACGGCGACGGCATCGGCGACCTGCCAGGCGTCACCGCGAAGCTCGACTATATCGCCTCCCTCGGCGTCGACGCGGTCTGGCTGTCGCCCTTCTTCACCTCGCCGATGAAGGATTTCGGCTACGATATCGCCGATTACCGCGCCGTCGACCCGATCTTCGGGACCCTCGCCGACTTCGACACACTGCTCGCGCGCGCCCACGCGCTGGGCCTCAAGGTGCTGATCGATCAGGTCTGGTCGCACACCTCGGACGAGCACGCCTGGTTCGCCGAGAGCCGCTCGAGCCGCCACAATCCCAAAGCCGACTGGTACGTGTGGGCGGACGCGAAGCCCGACGGGTCGCCGCCGAACAACTGGCAATCCGTCTTCCATGGCCCGTCGTGGACCTGGGATGCCCGCCGCGGGCAATACTACCTCCACAATTTCCTCGCCGCGCAGCCGGACCTCAACCTGCACCATCCGCAGGTGCAGGACGCGATCCTCGACACGGCGCGCTTCTGGCTCGATCGCGGCGTCGACGGCTTCCGCATCGATGCCCTCAACTTCGCGATGCACGACCCGGAGCTGCGCGATAACCCGCCCGTCACCGATCCCGGCGCGAAGCGGCTGCGGCCGTTCGACTTCCAGCACCATCTCTACAACCAGTCGCACGGCGCCATTCCCGGCTTTCTCGAACGGGTGCGGGCGCTGTTCGACTCGTATCCCGGCGCGCGCTTCACCGTCGCCGAAGTGGGCGGCGAGCAGGCCGACCGGGAAATGAAGCTGTTCACCCAGGGTCCGGCGCGGCTCAACAGCGCGTACGGGTTCAACTTCCTCTACGCCGACGCCCTGAAGCCGCGGCTCATCGCCGAGACCATGGCGCTGTGGCCGGGCGGCGAGGGCGAGGGCTGGCCGAGCTGGGCCTTTTCGAACCACGACGCGCCCCGCGTCGTCTCCCGCTGGCTCGGCCCCGCGCGCGACCGGGAGGCCTTCGCGCGCCTCGCAATGCTCCTCCTCGTCGCGTTGCGGGGCAACGTCTTCCTCTACCAGGGCGAGGAGCTCGGCCTGCCGCAGGCGGACGTCCCCTTCGAGCGGCTTCGCGACCCTGAGGCGGTCGCCAATTGGCCCGCCACGCTCGGCCGCGACGGCGCGCGAACGCCCATGCCGTGGCGCGCGGAAGCGCCGAATGCCGGCTTCTCCACCGGAGAGCCGTGGCTGCCGGTGGACCCCGCGCATCCGGCGCTCGCGGTGGACCGGCAGGAGGCGGATCCGGGCTCGATGCTCTATTTCACCCGGCGCCTGATCCAGCTGCGCAAGGCGCACGAGCTGCTGCGGCTCGGCGCCTTCCGACCCGTGCCGGCGCCCCCTCCACTCCTCGTCTTCGAACGCGGCAATGGCGAGCTCCTGTGCGCCTTCAACCTGGGCCAGGAGGCGGCGGAGTGCGTGCTGCCGGCGGGGTGGCGGGTCATCGCCGAGACGGGGGACTTCCCGCAGCCGCTGTCCGGCCTGATCGCCGAACGAGCGTAGCCTTGCCTCCCCCTCCCCAGGCAATCGCTTGGGGAGGCAAGAGTTACCCTCCGCAGCTTTCCCGGACGATGAGGTCGGTGGCGAGGCGCTCGGAACGCATCTCGCCGCCTGGGCCGGCGTCGAGCAGCTTCGAGACGAGGAGGCGGCCGGCGCGGGCGGTGTCCTGCTGGACGGTGGTGAGCGCCGGACGGCTGTAGCGGGCGAAGGGCACGTCGTCATAGCCGACCACGGCCACGTCGCCCGGCACGCTGCGGGCCTCATGGAGCAGGCCGCGGATCGCACCCAGCGCGATGAGGTCGCTCGCCGCGACAATGCCGTCGAAGGCGGTGCCGCGGGCGATCAGCGCGTGGACCGCGGCTTCCGCGGACTCGACGGTGAAGTGGGCCGGCACCATCAGCGCCGGGTCCGGCGAAAGCCCCGCCTGCTCGAGCGCCTCGCCATAGCCGCGCACGCGCTGCGCCACTTCCGGCGCCTCGGTGTCGCCGAGATAGACGATGCGGCGGCAGCCCAGCCGCGCCAGGTGCAGCGTGGCGCGCTTGCCGCCGGCGAAATTGTCCGATCCGACGGAGCAATAGGCCTGATCGGGCAGCTCGGCGCCCCAGACGGCGAAGCGGGCGTCGCTCGCGGAAAGGCGATTGAACGCCTGGTGGAGCGAGCTCTGCCCCAGGAAGATGACGCCGTCGGCCCGGCTGGTCGTCATCGCCGTGGCCAGGTCGTCGTAGCTCGCCGGGGCGAAATGGCTGACGAGGAGATCGCAACCGCGTTCCCGCGCGGCGTCGCCGAGCCCCGCCACCAGCTCGAGGAAGAAAGGATCGTCGAGCTGCGTGTCGCGCCCCTGGGGCCGCGGCACCACCAGCGCGATCGTGCCGGTCGCGCCGATCGGCCCCGCCGGCATGTAGCGCCGGAACGGATAATCATGTTCTCTCGCCAGCTTCCAGATGAGCTGCTTGGTGCGCGCATTGATCGCGGGGTGGTCGTTCAGCGCCCGCGAGGCGGTCGAGGTCGAGACCCCCGCCAGCTGTGCGAGGTCGGACAGGCGGACGTTGCGCGGCATCGCTGCAACAATTGCTGCAAAAGCGGCAAACGTCCAGCCCGGGGCGCCTCTTCCCGGGACGGCGCTTGCCAGCCTGTGGCGGCCGCACTTGGCAAGTGCCTGACTTAAGAGCAATATCCGCCTGCCGGGAGGCCCGATTCGAAACGGGCCGGTGGGAGCATGCAGTGAATCGAGCGTTACATCGTTGGTTTAAGACCGCTTTTGCGGCCGGCGCGGCCGCCTGGACTTCCGCCGCGCTGGCGCAGGACAGCTATTCGGGCGCCGATCCGCAGGGCTCCGGCGTCATCGTCTCGGCCGTCCGCTGGCTGCAGGGGACGCTGCTCGGCACCGTGGCGACCGTCGTCGCCGTGATCGCGGTCGCCTCGGTCGGCTTTCTGATGCTGACCGGCCGCATCAACTGGCGTTACGGCGCCACCGTCATCCTCGGCTGCTTCATCCTGTTCGGCGCGGCGTCGATCGTCGCGGGGATCCAGTCCACGACCACGATGGGGGGCTGAGCCGTGAACGGGCTCGAGCACGACCGGCTGTTCGTCGCCCTCACGCGCCCGCAGATGTTCGCGGGGGTGACCTATTCCTATTTCATCGCCAATGCGGTCGTCGCCACCGAGCTGTTCCTGATCTTCCACAGCTTCTGGGCCATCGCCGCGGCGCTCGTCATCCACTTCATCGGCGTGTTGCTGTGCCTGCGGGAGCCGCGTTTCTTCGACCTGTGGCTGACGCGCGTGTCGCGCTGCCCGCGCGTCAGGAACCACAAGGTGTGGGGATGCAACTCCTACCGCCCCTGACCAACGACGCGCGGGCGCCGCAAAGGGAGCAGCCGGCGGGGAAGCACCTTCCCTACGGCCGCCACGTCGACGACCATACGATCGAGACGCGCGACGGCCTGCTCATGCAGGTCATCCACATGCGCGGCCTGCTGTTCGAGACCGCGGACACGGAGGAGCTCAACTACCGCAAGCGCCTGCGCGACGCGATGCTGCAGGCGATCGGCTCGTCGCGCTTCGCCCTCTACCATCACGTGGTGCGGCGGCGGATCGAGGCGGGGCTGTCCGCCGCGCATCCGGACGCGTTCTCGCGCCAGCTCGACGCGGCCTGGCGCACGCGGCTCGAGGGCAAGCGCCTCTACGTCAACGACATCTTCCTGACGCTGATCCGCCGGCCGCTGCAGGGTCGCGTCGGCCGGCTCGACCGGCTGCGCGAGCGGCTCGGCCGCACCGCCGCCACCGAGCCCGAGGCCAATGCGGCTTATGAGCGTCACCAGCTGGACCAGGCGCGCGACGCCCTGATGGCGGCCCTCGGCAGCTACGAGCCCCGCCTGCTCGGCGTCTACCACACCCCGCACGGCCCCTGCTCGGAGCCGCTCGAATTCCTCTCGGTCCTCTACAATGGCGAGATGCGCCCGGTGCTGCTGCCGCTCGAGGATCTCGGCGACTACCTCCCCTACCGCCGCGTCAGCTTCGGCCAGGAGACGGTCGAGCTCGGGCCCGCCGGCGCCAGCCCGAGGAGTTTCCTCGGCCTCGTCTCGATCAAGGATTATCCCGGCCAGACGGTGCCCGGAATGCTCGACGAATTGCTCCGCCTGCCGTTCGAGCTCACCGTCTCCCAGTCCTTCGGCTTCGTCGAGCGGCAGGCCGCGCTCGGCCGGATGAACCTCGCGCTGCGCCGGATGCGCTCAGCCGAGGACGAGGCGGTGAGCCTCAGGGCCGAGCTCGCCAACGCCAAGGACGAGGTCGCCGCCGGCCGCGCCGGCTTCGGCGAGCACCACATGACGATCGGCATCCGCGCCGACACCCCGGGCGGCGTCGACGAGGGCGTGGCCGAGGTGCAGGCGGCGCTCGCCGACCTCGGCATCATCTCGGTGCGCGAGGAGATCGCTCTCGAGCCCGCCTTCTGGGCGCAGTTTCCCGGCAATTTCAAATATATCGCACGGCGGGGGCTGGTCTCGACCGGGAATTTCGCCGGCCTCGCCAGCGGCCATAACTTCCCGCTCGGCCGGGCCCAGGGCAATCATTGGGGCGAGGCGGTCACCCTGCTCGAGACGACCGCCGCCGGACCCTATTATTTCAACTTCCACCAGGGCGACCTCGGCAACTTCACCGTCATCGGGCCCTCGGGATCCGGCAAGACGGTGGTGCTCAATTTCCTCCTCGCCCAGGCGCGCAAGTTCCGCCCGCGCATCATCTTCTTCGACAAGGACAGGGGCGCCGAGCTGTTCATCCGCGCGATCGGCGGCCGCTACGATCTGCTGCGGCCCGGCACGCCGTCGGGGCTCAACCCGCTCCAGCTGCCCGACGACCCGGTCAACCGCCAGTTCCTGATCGACTGGGTGACCTTGCTCGCCGGCGGCGCCGACATCGACGAGGTCGCCCGGATCAAGGACGCGGTCGACGCCAATTACGAGCAGCCGGAGGACCACCGGCGGCTGCGCCACCTGGCCGAGCTGTTCCGCGGCGGGCACCGCCCGACGGCGGACGACCTCTGGTCGCGCCTGCGTCCCTGGTGGGGCGACGGCGAACGCGCCTGGCTGTTCGACAACGCCCGCGACAAGACCGACCTTTCCGCCGAAGCCGTCGGCTTCGACATGACCCAGATCCTCGACGATCCGGCGCTGCGCAGCCCCGCGATGATGTACCTCTTTCACCGCGTCGAGGAGCGCCTCACCGGCAGCCCGGCGATCATCGTCGTCGACGAAGGCTGGAAGGCATTGGACGACGACGTCTTCGTCCGCCGGATCAAGGATTGGGAGAAGACGATCCGCAAGCGCAACGGGATCGTCGGCTTCGCCACCCAGAGCGCCCAGGACGCGCTCGAGAGCCGCATCGCCAGCGCCATCATCGAGCAGGCGGCGACGCAGATCTTCATGGCGAACCCGAAGGCGCGCGCCGACGATTATATCGGCGGCTTCGGCCTCACCCAGCACGAGTTCGAGCTGGTCCGGACCCTGCCGGACAACGCCCATTGCTTCCTCGTCAAGCACGGCAACGACAGCGTCGTCGCCCGCCTCAACCTCTCGGGCGAGCAGGATCTCCTCACCATCCTCTCCGGCCGCGAGCGCACCGTGCGCCTCTTGGACGAGATCCGCGCCGAGACCGGCGACGATCCCGCCGAGTGGATCCCGCGCCTCCTGGAGCACGCCTGATGGCCTGCCCCCCCCTCATCCCCGAGGCCGGCTTCGTCCGGTCGATGATGGCGTTCGTCGACTGCCAGGCGGCGACGCTCGGCGCCGGCGGCTACCAGGCGCTCGCCGAGCCCGGCTCGACGCTGGGCCTCGTCCTCACCGGCTTCATGACCCTGTTCGTCGCGCTGTTCGGCTACCGGCTGCTGCTCGGCTACGGTCCGGACCTCAGGAGCGGCATGCTCGCCTTCGCCCGCATCGCCATCGTCCTCGCGCTGGCGACGAGCTGGCCCGCCTATCGCGTCCTCGTCTACGACGTGGCGCTACGCGGACCGGCCGATCTCGCCACCACGATCGGCGCCCCGAGCAGCCTGCCCGGGGCGGGGGGCGGGCTCGTCGAACGCCTCGACGTCGCCGACCGGGCGATGGTCGCGCTCGCCATCCTCGGCGAGGGGCGCCCGCCGGTGCCCACGACGGCCGACGCCAATCAGGTGGCGCAGGCGACGCAGACCATCCCCCAGCCTTATCCCGGCTTCAACACCTTCGCGATCGGCGGCGCGCGCATGCTGTTCCTGATCGGCGCGATCGGGGGCCTCGCGGCGGTGAGGATGGTCGCCGGGCTGCTCCTCGCGATCGGACCGCTGTTCGTCGCCTTCCTGCTGTTCGAGAACACCCGCTCCCTGTTCGAAGGCTGGCTGCGCGTCCTCGCCGGCGCGGCGCTCGCGGCCTTCGGCACCGCGGTCGCGCTCGGCGCCGAGCTGGCGCTGATCGAGCCGTGGCTGACCGACCTCCTTTCCCGCCGCACCGCCGACGAATGGCTCCCGGCCATGCCGACCGAATTGCTCGTCGTCACCATCGTCTTCGCCCTGATCATCGTCGCGATGCTGTACGGCGCCGCGCGGATCGCCTGGGGCTTCCGCCTCGCGCCGGTCTGGCATGCCGGCTCGGCGCGCATCGCCGGGATGATCCGCGGCGAGGACCGGGTCGCGACCGCCGCCGCCGGTGCCGGGGCGGCGGCCGCGCCCGCGATCGACCGCAGCCGCGCCGCGACCGTCGTCGAGGCGGTCGCCGCATCCCAGCGCCGCGAGGCCGGCCAGGCGCAGCCCGCCGCCTATCAGGGTCGCCGCGGCGACCCCGCCGGGCCGGGCGGACGCCCGCAGGCCCATGCCGGCCGGCCGCACGATCCTTCCGAACCTCTTGCGCCCACGCCGCTCGGCCAGAGCTTCCCGCGCCGCACCCGCGGCCGGGTCTCGGCCAGCGCCGGCAGACGGGACCGCCGCTCATGAACGACCAAAGCCGCGAAGCGCTCGACGCTTATTACAAGGACGCCGCGAGCTGGAATCGCGACCGGCTCGACGCCCTCGCCAAGTCGCAGCGCACCGCCTGGCTCGTCGCCGGCGGCGCCGCCGCGGTGGCGGTGCTCCTCGCCCTCGCCCTGCTGCTGCTGACGCCGCTCAAGACGGTGGTCCCCTATACGCTGCTGGTCGACCGCACGACCGGCTACGTCCAGGCGCTGAAGCCGCTCGACGCGCAGAAGGTGGCGCCGGACACCGCGCTGACCCAGTCCTTCCTCGTCCAGTACGTCATCGCCCGCGAAAGCTTCGACCGCGACGTCGTCCAGGTGAACTACCGCAAAGTCGCTTTGTGGTCGGCCGAAAACGCGCGCACCGATTATCTCAACCTCATGCAGGTCTCGAACCCGCAGAGCCCGCTCGTCCTCTATCCCGCCACCAGCTCGATCGAGACGCGCGTGAAGAGCGTTTCGCCGGTCGGGACCAACGTCGCCCTCGTCCGCTTCGACACGATCCGCCACGACGCCGGCGGCGCGGTGCAGCCGCCGCGCTCCTGGGTCGCGGTGATCCGCTACCGCTATTCGGGCGAGCCGATGAAGCTCGAGGACCGGTTCGTGAACCCCTTGGGCTTCCAGGTCCTGCGCTACCGCCGCGACGCCGAAAGCGCGCCGCCGCCCGAGGCGATCGCCGTCCCCGCGCCGGGCGCCGTGCTGGTCCCGGGCGCGGCCCCCGGCGTGGTCGTCGCTCCCGGCGCCACCACCGTCACCACCACCACGATCGCCCCCGGCGCCGCCGCCCTCGGCCAGGCGACCGCCGAAGCGGCCCGCGCCGCCACCGAGCGCCGCAACGGCCCGCAGCGGCCGCGCCGGCCCGAGCCCGAGCTGTGAGGAACCTCCTCCTCTTCTTGGCGGGGATGATCCTCGCCGCGGCGCCGCTCGCCGCCCAGGTCCGGCCGAAGCCGGGCACCGGCGATCCGCGCATCCAGTCGGTCGACTTCGCCCCCGACCAGGTCGTGCTGATCCAGGGCGCCCCCGGCTATTCGGTGACGGTGGAGCTCTCGCCCGACGAGCAGGTCGAGAATGTCGCGGTCGGCGACAGCAGCGCCTGGCAGGTCACCGCCAACCACCGCGGCGACCATCTCTTCGTCAAGGCGATCACCGGCGGCGTCTCGACCAACATGACGGTCGTCACCTCGGTCCGGCTCTACAATTTCCAGCTCGAGCCGCTGGCCGGCGGCGCCGGCGACATGGCCTACACGATCCGCTTCCGCTACCCGGACGCGCGCGCCGGCGCCTCGGACGACGCGCCGAGCGCCACCGGCGAAGGCCGCTACCGGCTCGGCGGCGACCGGGCGCTGCGGCCGAGCGAGATCAGCGACGACGGCAAGCACACCTACATACGCTGGACGCGCGACCAGGCGCTTCCCGCGGTCTATGCCGTCGGCGAGGGCGGCAAGGAGATGCTGGTCAACGGCATGATGCGCGACGACGTCTTCGTCATCGACAGCGTCGCCCAGAAGCTGGTCTTCCGCATCGACAAGGCGGTCGCGACGGCAACGCGCGTTAGGGTGGACAAATAATGGCGAGCGTCACGCCTCCGGTCGATCCGCGCCTGGCCGCGCGCGGCGACGCCGCCGCCGCGCGCGAGGACGGCGTGCGGCCGGTCGTCGCCCTCCCCCGGCGCGGTGCGTCCGGCCTGGCGATCGGCATCGGCATCGCCCTCGTCGCCCTGCTGCTGTTCATCGTCCTCAATGCGCGGCGCCAGACGGCGTCGCAGCCGCCGGTGACGGCACGCGGCGCGGACGCCGGGACGGCCGCCGCGCCGCCGCCGCTCTACGTTCCGCCGGCGGTCGCGCCGGCGCCGCCGCCGCCGGTGCAGGTGGCGCTCGCGCCGCCCCAGCCACGGCCGCTGCCGGTGGTGGCGGCGCCGCGCCCGGCGCCGCCACCACCGCCCGCGCCGCCCGTCTACATCCAGCAGCCGATGCCGATCCCGCAGCCCGTGCCGCAGCGTTCGTCGAACAGCCCGGCGCTCGTCATCGACACGACCAACGCGCCGCCCACCCCGCCGCCCGCCATCGCCGCCCAGCAGGCGGCGACCGACGCGCAGGCGCTCGGCGGCCAGCAGGGCGGCGGCCGGGTCCGGGCCGGGGTCTTCGCCAACCGCGGATGGACGGTGGCGCAGGGCACCCTGATCCCCGCGGTGCTGGAAACCGCGTTCGACTCGACCCGCCCCGGCTTCGCCCGCGCCGTCGTCTCGCGCGACGTGCGCGGCTTCGACGGCGCCCGCATCCTCATCCCGCGCGGCAGCCGCCTCACCGGCGAATATCGCGCCGACGTCCAGCCGGGGCAGAAACGGGCGCTGATCAACTGGACGCGCCTGATCCGCCCCGACGGCGTCACCATCGCCCTCGCCTCGCCGGCCAGCGACACATTGGGCCGCGGCGGCGTCAGCGGCCATTACAACAGCCATTTCTGGGAGCGGTTCGCCGGCGCGATCCTCCAGTCGGCGCTCGACGTCGGCGTCAACCTCGCCTCGCGCGCCGCGTCGAGCAGCGTCGTCGTCGCGCTGCCCGGCTCGACCCAGACGCTGGCGCCGCAGCTCCTCCAGTCGGCGCGGATCGTCCCGACGATCACGGTGCCGGCCGGCACCAGCCTCAGCGTCTTCGTCGCCCGCGACCTCGACTTCTCGGGCACGGGCTCCGGAAAGGGCCAGTGAGCGCCGCGGCCGCCGCCGCGCCGACGGGCGAGCCGGGCGTCTATCTTCGCGCCTATCTCGCGCCGCTCACCGGCATGCTGGCGCGGCCGGACGTCACCGACATCTACGTCAACCGTCCCGGCGAGATCTGGGCGGAGACGACCGGCGGCGCCATCGAGCGGCACGACGCGCCGGGGCTGGACGCGGCCACCCTCGCCCGCCTCGCCCGCCAGATCGCCGCGCTTTCGCACCAGGGCATCAGCCGCGAGCATCCCCTGCTCTCCGCGACGCTTCCCGACGGCGCCCGCGTCCAGGTCGTCGCGCCGCCGGCGACGCGCGGCCCGATGGCGATCGCCATCCGCAAGCACGTCTCGCCGGACCTCGCGCTCGACGATTATGTCGCGACCGGCGCCTTCGCCGAGACCCGGGCGCGCCACGGCTTCGACACGGACGAGACCGACCGCGCCCTCGCCGCGATGCTGCAGCGGGGCGACATTGCCGGCCTCCTCGCCGCCGCGGTCAAGGCGCGCAAGAACATCCTCGTCTCCGGCGGCACCTCGACCGGCAAGACGACCTTCCTCAACGCCCTGCTGCGCGAGGTGCCGCCGGAGGAGCGGCTGATCCTCATCGAGGACACGCCCGAGCTCGCCGTCGCCCACGAGAACATGGTCGGCCTCCTCGCCGCCCGCAGCGCATTGGGGGAGGCGCAGGTGAGCGCCGACGACCTGGTCGGCGCGTCGCTGCGCATGCGCCCGGACCGCATCATCCTCGGCGAGCTGCGCGGGCCCGAAGCCTATGCGTTCCTGCGCGCCGTCAACACCGGCCATCCCGGCTCGATGACCACCGTCCACGCCGACAGCCCCGAGCGCGCCGTCGAGCAGATCGTGCTCCTCGTCCTCCAGGGCGGCACCCAGCTCGGCCGCGACGACGTCCGCCACTATGTCAGCCGCACGATCGACGTCTACGTCCAGCTCACCCGCACCGGCGGCAAGCGCCGCGTCGCGGAGGTCGTGCTCCGCTCTTAGCTCCTCCCCGGAACGGGGAGGGTGTTGGAGCTTTGGACTGCCCCCGGCAGGCCAAGATCGGGTCCGGGGGACCCGATCTCGCTCCAACACGCCGCCGAAGGCGGTGGTGGAGGGGGCCCACCGCTCCGCCGCAACTGAGTCGGGGCCCCCTCCACCGCACTTCGTGCGGTCCCCCTCCCCGTTCCGGGGAGGAGCTTGACACTTCGCCCTCCACCCAAGACTGTTAGCGCTCACATCAGCTGGGGAGAGGTCCGCTGAGCGAAGCCGCAACCGCCTCCGGCTCCGGTCGCCCCGGCCACATCCGCTGGCTGATCTGCGGCCTCCTCTTCGCCGCAATCGTCCTCTCCTACGTCGACCGGCTCGTCCTGTCGGTGCTGAAGCCGACGCTCCAGCACCTCTACGGCTGGACGGAAACCGGCTATGGCGACGTCGTCTTCTGGTTCCAGGCGGCGTATGGCATCGGCTTCCTGCTGTTCGGCCGGCTCATCGACCGGATCGGGCCCAGGCTCGGCTACGCGCTCGCCATGGCCGTCTGGACGGCCGCGCACATGGCGCACGCCTTGTTCCGCACCACCGCCGGCTTCACCTTCGTGCGCATCCTCCTCGCGGCGGGCGAATCCGGCACCTATCCGGCGGCCCTGGCGGCGGCCAGCGCCTGGTTCCCGCGCCGCGAGCGGGCGCTCGCCATCGGCCTGTTCAACGCCGGCGCCAATGTCGGGGCGGTGGTGACCCCGATGGTGGTGCCGGCGATCGCGCTCGCCATGGGCTGGCAGGCGGCGTTCGTCGTCACCGGCCTTTTCAACCTCGTCTGGCTCGCCGCCTGGCTGCTTTACTATCGGGCGCCGCGGCAGCATCCCGGCGTCGGCGCCGCCGAGCTCGCCTACATTGAATCGGAGCCGATCGCGGAGCAGCAGCCGGCCGCCTGGCGCCGCCTGCTCGCGACCCGTCAGGCCTGGGCCTACATGGCGGGCCGCTTCCTGATCGACCCGGTGTGGTGGACCTTCCTCTTCTGGCTTCCCGACTTCTTCGCCAAGCGGCACGGCCTCGACCTCAAGGGCTTCGGACCGCCGCTCGTCGCCATCTACGTCCTTGCCGACGTCGGCTCGGTGCTCGGCGGCTGGCACAGCTCCCGCCTGCTCGCCCGCGGCACCGGCCTCGGCCGCGCCCGCAAGCGCGCGATGCTCGGCGCCGCCCTCGGCGTCGTCCCCGTCGCCTTCGCGATGGCCGCGCCGAGCGTGTGGCTCGCCGTGCTCCTCATCGGCCTCGCCTGCGCCGGCCACCAGGGCTTTTCGGCGAACCTCTTCGCCATGCCGGCCGACCTGTTCCCGCGGTGGGCGATCGGCTCGGTCGTCGGCCTCGGCGGCTTCGCCGGCGCCGCGGGCGGCATGCTGATGGCGAAATATGCCGGCTGGGTGCTCCAGACCCTGGGCTCCTACACCCCCATCTTCATCGTCGCCGGCGGCGCCTACCTGGTCGCGCTGGCTGTCGTGCACCTGATCAACCCGAAGTACGAACCGGTGACCAAGTTCGCGTCTAGCGCGGCATGACCGCCTCGCCCGTCACGCGGAAGGACGCCGCCGAGCCGGGCGCGCCGGTGCGAGGCTGGCCGCCGCCGACCCACACGGAATAATCCGCCGCCCGCACCCGCATCGCGCCCGCCGCGTCGGCGAAGGCGAGGTCGCGCGGGGCGAGAAGGAAGGACACGGTGCGCGTCTCGCCCTTCGCAAGATGGACGCGCTCGAAGCCTTTCAACGAACGCCGAGGCATGCCGGACAGCGACGGCGTCTCCAGGTAGAGCTGGACCACCTCGTCGCCGGCGACGCCGCCGGCATTGCGGACCGTCACGCGCACCTCCTGTCCCTCGCCGGCGCGGACCCGCGGCTTCGCGACGGAGAGGCGCGAATAGGCGAAGCGCGTGTAGCTGAGACCGTGGCCGAACGGATATTCCGGCGCGCCGCGGAAGTAGCGATAGGTGCGGCTGGCCATCGCATAGTCGGCGAAGGGCGGCAGTTGGTCGTTGGCCGCGTAGAAGGTCACCGGCAGGCGCCCCGCCGGGTTGACGGCTCCGGACAGCACCGCCGACACGGCCTCGCCGCCCTTCTCGCCGCCGTACCACGCTTCCAGCACGGCCGCGGCGCGCCTCCCCTCGGTGCCGAGCGCGACGGCGGAGCCGCTCTGGAGCACGATCACCACCGGCTTGCCCGTCGCCTCGAGCGCGGCGAGCAGGCGCCGCTGCACCTCCGGCAGGCGGATGTCGGTGCGGTCGCCGCCTTCGAAGCCGGCAACCTTCACCGGCATCTCCTCGCCCTCGAGCCAGGCGGTGAGCCCGACGAAGGCGACCACCACGTCGGCCTGCTCGGCAACGGCCACGGCTTGCGACCGCAATGCCTCGGCGGGGGCTTGCCACGCAAAGGTGATCGCCGGTGCGTAAGACGGCGACCGGTGGGCATATTCGATCGCCAGCCGGCGCGGCCTGGCGTCCGGCGCGTGGAGCCTGACCACGCGGCCCTCGCCGGCATCGCGGGCCGAGCAGGCGCTCTCCACGCGCAACGGCTCGGCGCCTTCGAGGCGGATCGCGTAGCGCTCGACCTCGGCTGCCGCATCGCACCGCCGGCGCTGGAGCTCGAAGCTGTAGTCGCCCGCGGCGGGGACCTGCAGGATTCCCTCCCAGCGCACCGAGAAGCTGTGCGGATCGACGCCGGCGGCGGGAGCGATCCAGTTCCAATTGTGGTCGATCTCCTTTTCCTCGACCACGGCGACCGGGGCGCCGGCCAGCTCGGTGCCCGCGTAAAAGCTTGCGTGCACCCCCTTCAGCGCGGTTCGCGGCACCGGCACGGCGGCACCTTCGACGAAGGCGGAGCCCTGGGCATAATCGCCCCCCAGCGCGTCGACCGGCAGGGTCGCTCCGATCGGCGTACCGTTATAATTGCCCTCGAGGCTGATCAGCGACGCCGCGCCGGGGCCGATGACCGCGATTCGCTTCCTCGGCGCGAGCGGGAGAATGCCGTCGTTGCTGAGGAGCACGATGGATTCCTGGGCGGCGCGCGCGGCAAGATCCTGGTGCGCGCGGTTATGATTTTCCCAAGGATGGATCGCGGCATAGCGGCCCCATTCCGGCGGGTCGAACAGGCCGAGGCGCATGCGGCCGGCGAGCACCCGCTTCAGCGCCGCGTCGACTTCGGCTTCGGCGAGCAGCCCGGCCCGCACCGCCTTGGGGATGTCGAGATATTCGTCCTTCATGTCGCAGGCGAGGTCGGTCCCCGCCTTCACCGCCGCCGCGACGGCCTCGACGTTGCTCTTGGTGAAATGGTGGCCGGTCGCGATGTCGTCGATTGCCCCGCAATCCGAAACGACATAGCCTTTGAAGCCCCAGTCGCGCCGGACGAGGCCGGTGAGCAGCTCCGGGTTGGCGCAGGCCGGCTTTCCGTCGAGCGCATTATAGGCGCACATGATCGAAGCGACCTGTCCCTCGATCACGGTGCGGCGGAACGCGGGGAGATAGGTCTCGGCGAGATCCTGCCGCGACGGCCTGACGTCGAAGCCGTGGCGGAGCGGTTCGGGACCGCTGTGGACGGCGAGGTGTTTCGCGGCGGCGAGGGCCGGCGCGTAGCCCGGGTCAGGCCCCTCCTGGATGCCGCGGATGAACTGGGTGGCGAGGATTCCGGTGAGGTACGGGTCCTCCCCCAGTGTCTCCTGGCCGCGGCCCCAGCGCGGGTCGCGGAAGATGTTGATGTTCGGCGACCAGAAGGTGAGGCCGAAATAGCGGCCGCGATTGCCCTCGCGCTGGGCCCGGTTGAACTTGGCCCGCGCCTCGATCGCGATCGCCTCGCCCTCGGCCCGGATCAATGCCTTGTCCCACGTCGCCGCCATGCCGATCGCCTGCGGGAAGACGGTCGCCTCGCCGGCGCGGGCGACGCCGTGCAGCGCCTCGTTCCAGAAGGAGTAGGGAGGAATGCCGAGCCGCGGAATGCCCGGCGTTCCGTCCTGCATCTGCGCCGCCTTCTCCTCGAGCGTCAGCCTCGCGACGAGATCGTCCACCCTTTTGTCGATGGGCTGCGACGGATCGCGCCAGACCTGTGCCGCAGCGGGCCCGGCGGCGAGGGCGAGCAGGAGCGCCAGCGCCCTCACGCCCTCACCGCCTTCGCCGGGTCGACCGCGCGGCGGTAGCCGAAGTCGGTCGGCACCGTCGCGCCGCCGCGGGCGACGGATTCGAGGATGGCGCGGATCAGGCGCATGTCCTGCAGCCCCTCCTCCCCCGGCGAGACCATCGGTGCGCGCCCCCGCACGATGTCGCCCATCCAGTCCATCTCGCGGGCGAACTGGTCGACCTCGGCGATCTTCGGCTGGCCGTCGCCGGGGCCCGCGGAGACGGCGAGGCGGTTGCCGCCGTAGAAGCAGCCGGGGTCCGCCACCATCTTGCCGCGCGTCCCGTACACCTCCCACGCCATCGTCCCCGCCTGGTCGAACGAGGTGGTGCCGGTGGAGATCGCCCCCGAGGGGAAGCGGAATTCCCAGGCGATCAGGTCCTCGACCGAGCGGAAGCGGGGGTCGCGCCGGGCGGTCTGCGCCCAGGCGCGCACCGCGACCGGCTCCTCGTTCAGCAGGTAGCGGGCGCCGTTGATGCCGTAGATGCCCATGTCGGCGAGCGCGCCGCCGCCCGACATGCGCATGTCGAGCCGCCACGCGTCGGACGGGTCGGCAAGGTCCGACTGCCGCCCCATGTTGGTGACGACGAGGCGCGGCCGGCCGAGGGCGCCGCGGCGCATCAGCCGCATGCCGTAGAGGTTCAGCGGCTCGTACTGGCACCGATAGGCGATCATCAGCTTGCGGTTCGCCGCCTTCGCCGCGGCGACCATCCGCTCCGCGTCGGCGACGCTGGTCGCCATCGGCTTCTCGCACAGCACGTGCTTGCCCGCCTTGAGGGCGCGGATCGTATAGTCGGCGTGGAGGAAGTTCGGCAGGACGATGTAGACCGCCTCGATGCGCGGATCGGCGGCGATGCGGTCGAAGCGCTCGTACGAATAGACGGCGCTCTCCGGCAGCTTCTGCTCGGCGGCAAGGCGGTGGGCCTTTTCCGGATGGCCGCTGACGAGGGCGGCGAGGCGGGCGCTGCGGCAGGTGCGGAAGGCCGGCAGGATCTGCCCCTGCGACAGCTTGCCGAGGCCGACGACGGCGAAGCCGACGCCGTCCCCCGGCTGCGCGCCGCCCCGGGTCGACAGCAGTGCCGCCGCCCCGAGTCCGAGCATGGCGCGGCGGGAGAGTTCGTCGCGCATCACAGGCCTTTCGCGCGCCGCGGCGGGGCGCCGCGGACGCTGGTGCGAAGCGCCGCCAACTGGTGGGTCGAGGTCATGTAGAGGGTGCGGCCGTCGGCGCCGCCGAAGGTGCAGTTGGAGATGGCGGCGCCGGTCGCGATCAGGCCCAGCTCCCGCCCGTCCGGCGCGAAGACGTGGACGCCTCCCGGTCCGGTCGCCCAGAGGTTCCCGCCGGAATCGACGGTCATCCCGTCCGGGAGTCCCGGCAGGTCCCGCCGGACGAGTCCGGTCATGTCGGCGAAAATCCTCCGGTGCGAGAGCCGTCCGCCGGGACCCACGTCCCAGGCCACGATCACCGCCCGGGCGGGGTCCGAGTTCGAGACGTAGAGAGTGCGGCCGCCGGGCGAGAAGGCGATGCCGTTGGGAAAGCGCAGCTCCCGCTCGACCCGCGACACCCTCCCGTCCGCTGCCCTCCGGTACACCCCGTTGACCGCTTGCTCCTTGAGCGGCGAGGCGTCGAGGCCGTCGAGGCCGTAGGGCGGATCGGTGAACCAGATCGCGCCGTCCGGCCCGACCGTAAGGTCGTTGGGCGAGTTGAACCTTTTCCCCTCGAACCGCT
>JAFAZW010000079.1 GCA_019239415.1 Alphaproteobacteria bacterium | reverse complement strand
CTCCACCAGCCTCCGCCTTCGGCTACGGCTGGTCCCCCTCCCCGTTCCGGGGAGGAGCGAGAGTGATCCGCTCGGTCCTCATCGCGAACCGGGGCGAGATTGCTTGCCGGGTGATCCGGACCGCGCGGCGGCTCGGGGTGCGGACCGTTGCCGTCTTCTCGGACGCGGATCGGCATGCGCTGCATGTGCGGGAGGCGGATGAGGCGGTGCATATCGGGGCGTCGCCGGCGCGGGAGAGCTATCTCGTGGGCGAGAAGATCCTCGCCGCGGCCAAGGCGACGGGGGCGGAGGCGATCCATCCGGGATATGGGTTCCTGTCCGAGAATGCCGACTTCGCCGAGGCCGTCGCGGCGGCGGGACTGGTGTGGGTCGGTCCGAAGGCGGCGTCGATCCGGGCGATGGGGCTCAAGGACGCGGCGAAGCGGCTGATGGACGCGGCCGGGGTGCCGACGACGCCGGGCTATCTCGGCGACGACCAGGCGCCGGCGCGGCTGCAGTCGGAGGCGGAGCGGATCGGGTTTCCGGTGCTGATCAAAGCGGTCGCGGGCGGCGGCGGCAAGGGGATGCGGCGGGTCAATGCCGCCGGCGAGTTCCAGGAGATGCTGGCGAGCTGCAAGCGCGAGGCGGCGGCGTCGTTCGGCGACGACAAGGTGCTGATCGAGAAATATATCGAACGCCCGCGGCACATCGAGGTGCAGGTGTTCGGCGATACGCACGGCAATGTCGTCCACCTGTTCGAGCGCGACTGCTCGCTCCAGCGCCGTCACCAGAAGGTGATCGAGGAGGCGCCGGCGCCGGGCATGGACGAAGCGACGCGCGCGGCGGTGTGCGGGGCGGCGGTCAAGGCGGCCGCGGCGGTCGATTATGTCGGGGCGGGGACGGTCGAGTTCATCGCCGACGCATCGGAGGGGCTGCGGCCCGACCGGGTGTGGTTCATGGAGATGAACACGCGGCTGCAGGTCGAGCATCCGGTGACCGAGGAGATTACCGGCCAGGACCTGGTCGAATGGCAGCTGCGCGTCGCGTCCGGCGAGAAGCTGCCGCTGCGGCAGGAGGCGCTGACGATCCGCGGCCATGCGATGGAGGCGCGGCTCTATGCCGAGGATCCGGCGCACGAATTCCTGCCCTCGACGGGGCGGCTCGACCATTTCGTGCTCGGGCGCGGGGTGCGGATCGACACCGGCGTCGAGGAAGGGGACCGGATCAGCCCCTATTACGATCCGATGGTCGCCAAGCTGATCGCGCGCGGCGCGACGCGGGCGGAGGCGATCGACCGGCTGGTCGACACGCTCGCCGGCGTCGAGGTGTGGCCGGTCAAGACCAACGCGGCCTTCCTGGCGCGCGCGGCGGACGATGCGGATTTCCGCGCGGGCGACGTCGATACGAGCTTCATCCCGGCGAGGATCGACCGGCTGGTGCCGGATCCGGCGCCGGGGGAGGGGGTGTGGAACCTCGCCGCGACGGCGCTTCTCGCCTCCGATTTCGGCGCGGGCGGGGAGGCGGATCCCTGGGCGGCGCTGCAGGGTTTCCGGCTGAACGCGGCGGCGGACCGGCGCGTCGCGCTGGCGCATGCGGGCGAGACGCGGCTCATCGACACCGCGGGCGATCCCCCGCTCGAGGGGATTGCGACGGCGCAAGGGGAGCGGGTGCTCGCCTTCGCGGCGGGTCAGGCGTTCGCGTTCGCCTTGCCGGGCGCCGGCGGCGGCGGGGCGGGCGGCGCGACGTCCGACGGGACGTTGCTGTCGCCGATGCCGGGGCGGGTGATTGCGGTCGAGGTGCGGCAGGGCGATAAGGTCGCCAGGGGCCAGAAGCTCGTCACGCTGGAGGCGATGAAGATGGAGCACAGCCTGGCGGCGCCGTTCGACGGCGTGGTCGCGGCGCTGGAGGCGCGCGAGGGAGCGCAGGTGACGGAGGGCGAGATGCTGGTCAGGGTGGAGAAGGGATGAGGGGCTCGGCCGTCCTTGCTCCTCCCCGGAACGGGGAGGGGGACCAGCCGCAGGCTGGTGGAGGGGGCCCGCCTCTCCGCCGCACCCGAGTCGGGGCCCCCTCCACCACGCCGCTTGGCGTCGCGGTCCCCCTCCCCGTTCCGGGGAGGAGCAGATAGTGCCCGGCCGCTATTATGACGAATGGACGATCGGCGACCGGCTGGCGCACCAGCCGCACCGCACCGTCACCGAGACCGACAATCTGCTCGTCTCGGCCCTCACCCACAATCCGCAGCCGCTCCACCTCGACGCCGATTATGCCGCCGCCACCGAATTCGGGCGGATCGTCGTCAACGGCACCTTCACCTTCGCCTTGATGGTCGGCCTGTCGGTCGGCGACACGACGCTCGGCACGCTGGTCGCCAATCTCGGCTACGACAAGGTGCGGATGCCGAAGCCGGTCTTCGTCGGCGACACCTTGCGCGCCGAGACCGAGGTCATCGCCCTCAAGGTGTCGCGCTCGCGTCCCGAGGCGGGCATCGTCACGTTCGAGCATCGCCTGCTCAACCAGCAGGGCGAGGTCGTCTGCGTCTGCGAGCGCACCGCGCTGATGCAGAGGCGGCCGCGGTGAGGCTGCGCTCGCTGCTCTTCGTGCCCGGCGACCGGCCGGAGCGGATGGAGAAGGCGCTGGGAGCGGGCGCCGATGCGCTCATCCTCGACCTCGAGGATTCGGTGACCCCGCCGGCGAAGCCGGAAGCGCGGCGGCATGTCGCGGAGTTCCTCAACCGCAACCCGACGGCGCCGCTGTGGGTGCGGATCAACCCGCTCGACGGGGCCGAGGCGGAGCGGGACCTCGCCGCCGTGCTGCCGGCGCATCCCGACGGCATCGTGCTCCCCAAGGCGGAGGGCGGGGCGTCCGTCGCCGAGCTGGCGCGGCGGCTGACGGCGGCGGGGAACGCCACCGCGCAGATCCTCGCCATCGCCACCGAGACGCCGGCGGCCATCTTCCAGCTCGGCAGCTATGGCGGCCAGCGGCGGCTCGCGGGGTTGACCTGGGGCGCGGAGGACCTGCCCGCCGCGATCGGCGCGGCGACGTCGCGCCAGCCCGACGGCGCCTATACGCCGCCCTACGAGATGGTGCGCGCGCTGTGCCTGTTCGGCGCGGCGGCGGCGGGGGTGATGCCGATCGAGACCGTCTACCCGGCCTTTCGCGATCTCGACGGCCTCGCCGCCTATGCGGCGCGGGCGCGGCGCGACGGGTTCATGGGGATGATGGCGATCCATCCGGCGCAGGTGCCGGTGATCAACGCCGCCTTCACCCCGACGGCCGAGGAGGTGGCGCATGCCCGCGCGGTCGTCGACGCCTTCGAGGCCAACCCGCAGGCGGGCGCGCTGTCCCTCGACGGGCG
This sequence comes from Alphaproteobacteria bacterium, assembly GCA_019239415.1. Classification (GTDB taxonomy): domain Bacteria; phylum Pseudomonadota; class Alphaproteobacteria; order Sphingomonadales; family Sphingomonadaceae; genus Allosphingosinicella. The sequence continues at coordinate 34,353 of JAFAZW010000079.1, read as the reverse complement.
GATGATCGACCGGCCGCATTTCGTCCAGGCCCAGCGCATCCTCGCCGCCGCCCACGGCCGGTGAGCGACCTCGAGCCGAAGCTCGTCACCGCCGTCGGCTTCCTCCTCGGCGTCGGGCTGGGCGGGGCGCTGGCGGCGTGGATGCGCGGGCGGAGCGTCGCCGAGGGGAGACGCTGCGCGCGGTGCGGCGCGAGCATCAGCCTCATTCCCGCTCTGCCATTTCTGTCCTGGTTCGCTCTCAGGCCGCGGTGCGGAGGGTGCGGGACCGCCACGCCATGGCCCGCGGCGGCCGTGGAGACGGCCGTCGTGCTGCTCGGCCTGCTCGGCATCTTCGCGCTGCCGCTGCCCTGGGCCTTCTTCGTGCCGACTGCGGCCTTCGCGGCATTCGTGGCGGCCGTGTGGCGGTGGGGGTGACGGTTTACGCCGGGTCCTTGTAGCGGCTTTCGATGAAGCGGCCCTGGGTCTCGAACGCTTCGCGGTCGGAGCGGGACAGGCGGTCGGCGACGTCGTCGAGGGCGGTCTTCGCCGCGTCGAGGCTGGCGACGAGGCGCTCGTCGACGGTCATGCCCTCGCCGTCCTTCTCCTGGCGATAGGCGGGTGGCACGCGCTCGTAGCGGTCGATGAGGTCGGGCAGGTGCTTGCCCATCAGCCGGCGCGCGTCGGCCGCGATCGGATCGAGCGGGTCGAGATCGGCGAGGCGCTGCTCGAGGAGGGGGAGGGTGGCGCCGATCGCGTCGGCGCGCCGCGCGGCAGGCGCCGGCAGGGCCGCCCGCTCCCGGCTGAGCAGGGAGGAGAGCTGGCGCACCACAATCTTCGTCGGCAGCTCCTCGGTATAGGCGACGCGCTTCGGCTCGCTCGGCATCATGCCGACGAGGAACAGGATGGCGAGCGCGAGGATCGAGACGACGAACAGCCCGGTGAGGCCGATCGGCCCCACGATCATCGCGAAGGCGACGGTCGCCACGGCGAGGGCGACAAGGCCGGCGCCGAGCCCGGCGGCGCGCCTCGCGAGGCCGCGGGCGGTCGGCCCGTAGCGGCGGCCGGCGTCGCGCACATAGTCGCTGGTGCGCGAGTCGAAGCGGCGGAACATCTCCTCCGCGCGGACGAGCATCTCGTCGGGGTCGCGCGCCATCCGCCGATCAGCCCTCGATCGGCGAGAGCAGCGGCGAAGTGCCGGAGCCGCCGGCGATGCGGTTCTGCTCGACGCCTTCGGCGCGGGCGATGTAGCCGCGGCTCTTCTCGACCTCGCTGGTCAGCGTGTCGACGGTCTGCTTCATGCTGCCCAGCGCCTCGAGCTTGAACGTGTCGATCATGTCCATCGTGTCGTAGATGTTCTGGAAGGCGCGCTGGAGCGTCTCGAGCGGAATGGTCGACGAGGCCGCCTGCTTGTGGATCTCGCCGGTCTGGCTCTTGAGCATCTCGCCGGTGCGGTCGATGATGTTGGCGGTCGTCGTGTTGAGCGCGGTGATCTGGTCGAGCACCAGCTTCTGGTTGGCCATCGCCTCGGCCACCGTCACCGCGGTGCGCAGCGCCGCGACGGTCGTCGTCGAAGCGCGGTCGACGCCCTTGATCAGCTCGACATTGTTCTTCTTGACGAGGTCGAGGGCGAGATAGCCCTGCACCGTCACGGCCATCTGGGTCAGCAGGTCGGTGGTGCGCTGGCGGGTATAGAAGAGCGCCGTCTCGCGGATCGCCTTGGCCTTCGCCGGCTCGGTCGCGTCGAGCTCGTTGGCCTTGTCCTCGAGCTTGGCGTCGAGGGCCTTGGAGATGTGGATCATCTGCTCCAACTGACCCATCGTCTTCCACATCGCCGCGCGCTCGGTGGCGATCGCCGCATTGTCCATCTGCAGCTCCTCCTTGCCGGAGGAGAGGCTCTTCAGGATCTCGGCGATGTGGGTCTGGGCCGACTGGTATTTCTGGAAATAGCCCCGCATCCGGTTGCCGAACGGAATGATGCCGAGGATCTTGCGCGGCTTGGTGAGCGCACCCTGGCGGCCCGGGTCGAGCTCCTCGACCGTGCGGCGCAGCTTGGTGAGGTCGGTGCCGATGCCGGCTTCCTTGTCCATCGCGCGGACCGGCCGGTCGAGGAAGCGATTCGAATGGTTGGCGGCCTCGGCGATCTGCTTGCGGCCCATGTTGGTCAGCTCGTCGACCTTCTTGCCGAACTCCGGGCTGTTGGCATCGGCGGCGACCAGCTCGGCGACATATTTGTCCACGACCGTGTCGAGCTTCGACTTTACGCCCTCGTCGATCGGCACGAGGCCGGCGGCCTGCTCGGGCGCGAGGGCCGCGACGGGCTCGGGCGCGTCGAGCGTCAGCTTGGTTTCGGTGGCGGTGGCGGTGGTGGCCATATCCCCAGATCTCCCGGACTTTGCCCGCTAAATGGGGCAGGGGAGCCGTCCGGCGCAAGGGGCACGTGTATTATTTGTCTATGACAGTGGTGAGAAATCATCTTGGATCGTCATGCCGGGCTTGATCCGGCATCCACCTTCTCGGTGCCGGTCTCGAAGAACGAGGGTGGACCCCGGATCAAGTCCGGGGTGACGCTCCTCGGACCTACCACACGCCCGGGATCAGCCGGCGCCGGGTCTCGCCCTGGTAGGCCCGATAGGCCTCGTCTTCCGACAGGATCGCTTCCTCGGCGCGGATGCGCAGGATCTGGGCGCCCCAGGTGATCGCGTAGACGGCGGCGTTCCAGGGCGACAGGTTGGCGACGAGGTAACCCACGTGGGCGAACAGGTAGCCGAGATAGATGGGGTGGCGGACGAGGCCGTAGGGCCCGCCCTTCTGGATGCCGCGATTGGCCGGCACGATGCCGAAGCTGCGGAACAGGAAGGCCTTGCCGGCGATCGACAGGCAGAGGCCCGCGACCATCGCCGCGATCGAGGCGGCGGCGGGCACGAGCTGCGCCCCCGTCGGCGCCACCGTCAGCGGCGCGCAGGTGCCGACGAAGGCGATCGTCCAGGCATAAGGCGTGGTGGCGATCTGCCCGGGGCGGCGGATGAGGACGAACACCGCCGTCATGCCTTCCGAGACGCAGATCAGCAGGTTGATGAGGTTTCCCGCGCCCACCGTCGCCGCCATGCGGGAGAAGAACAGGGTCGCCATGGCCAGCACGATCGCCCGCTCCGCGAAGTCGAGGACGACGGCCCTGTTGAGCCGCCGCGGTGGCGTGGCGATGGCGAATTCGGCGGCAGGAATGGGCTTCAATGGAGGTCTCCTCGGTCGACCACGACCGGTAGCGGACGATGGTTAACGAAGTCCTAGCTCCCCCCGGAACGGGGAGGGGGACCGCCGCCGCAGGCGGTGGTGGCCCGGCGGCTGGTCCCCCTCCTCGTTCCGGGGGGAGCAAAGGAAGACCAAAAGAAAAGGGCGGAGCGATTTCTCGCCCCGCCCCGCTCCGTTCAGCTGATCAGCGATCAGGTGCTCATCGAGCTGGAGACGTTCGAGAAGGTCTTGTTGAGGCTCGAGCCGACGCCCTGCATCGCGGTGATCGCGGCAACGGCGATGAGCGCGGCGATCAGGCCGTACTCGATGGCGGTGGCGCCCTTCTCGGACTTACGAATCTTGCGGATGAAGTTCATGTCTGGTCTCCTGTTCCAAAGCTTTGGAAGTTCCCTTCCGGCCCGTTCGCGCTGTCCACTTCACGTCGAGGCTGGTCTTCGATTACGCCAAGGGTGTTTCCAAAAGGTTGACGGGCTGGATCAGCCGGCGGTCACTACCGCGGACGACACGTTGTTCCACATGCCGATCGTGGTGTTCGCGAACATCGACAGGCCGCCGATGATGGCGAGGACGATGAGTGAAAGGATGAGGCCGTATTCGACGGCCGTCGCAGCCTTGCGGTCCTTGATCAGCCTTCGAATCATGTCCGTCCTCCGCTCCGCGTCCGACAGCTTTCCCAGTGGGGAGGAGGAATAAGGCTGGCAGGGTTAAGAGATTCCTAGCATCGGGCCCGTGCATGGAAAAAAATCCGACACTCCTCGTCGTCGCCGCGGCGCTGGTCCGGGCCGACGGAGCCGTGCTCCTCCAGCAGCGCCCGGCCGGGAAGGCGATGGCGGGCCTGTGGGAGTTTCCCGGCGGCAAGGTCGAGCCCGGCGAGCGGCCGGAGGCGGCGTTGGCCCGTGAGCTCGCCGAGGAGCTGGGCATCGTCGTGGCGGAGGCGGCGCTGGCGCCGGCCGCCTTCGCCAGCGCTCCTCTCGGCGAGCGGCACTTGTTGCTGCTGCTGTATTTGTGCCGGGAGTGGGCGGGGGAGCCGGAGGCGCTGGATGCGGCGGGCCTGAAGTGGGTACGACCGGCCGAAATGCATGCGCTGCCAATGCCCCCCGCCGACGTGCCGGTCGTCGAGGCGCTGGAGCAGGTTCTCGCTCCTCCCCGGGACGGGGCGGGGGACCGCGCCCGCTAGGGTGTGGTGGAGGGGGCCCGAGTCAGAGGCGCTGGAGAGGCGGGCCCCCTCCACCAGCCTGCGGCTGGTCCCCCTCCCCGTTCCGGGGAGGAGCCAAGGCCTCCGCCAGCGACGCCGTCGCACTCCCGCGCCTCGCCGGCTTGGGCTGGTCCGGCGCCGGCGCCCAGCCGGAGAGGTGGAGGATCTCGAAGCGCTCGCGCGTCTTGCCGTCCGGCTCCGCTGCGGCGGCGAAGGCCGCGATGGCGGCGGCATAGCCGCGACGGCCGAGCGGCCGGCGCAAGCGGCTGGCGAGGATGTTGGTCGCCGCCATGGCGCGCAGATCGGCGACCAGGCTCGGCAGGCCGGAATAGCGCACCTCGACACGCTCCGCATCGACCACCGGCAGCGCGAACCCCGCGCGCTGCACGAGGTCGCCGGCGGCGCGGACGTCGATCTGCGGGTGGAGACGCGGCGTGGCGCCGCCTTCCGCTTCGTCCGCCGCCGCCATCGCCGCCCGCAGCCGCGGCAGGCTGCCGGCGCCGGCGAAGGCGGCGAGGAACAGCCCATCGGGCCGCAACGCCCGCCGGGCGAGGATGAGGGCGCCGGGCAGGTCGTTCACCGTGTCGAGCGCCCCGACGGAAACCACGAGGTCGAAAGCGCCCTCGGCCATTGGCGTGCGATCCTCGTCGCCCTGAACGCCGCCCGCCGCCGCGGCGAAGCGGGCACCGGCGTCGAGCGAGACGACATCGAGCCCCCGCTCGCGCAGCCGTCCGGCGAGATAGCCGCGCCCGGTGCCGAGATCGAGCGCCCGCGAGAAGCGGCGGGTGACGAGGTCGAGCCGCTCGAGCAGCTCGTCGGCGGCGTGCCGGACGAGATAGTCGGCGTCGGCACCGGCCAGCGCGGCCCGGTCGCGGCGCAGGCGGCGCAGGCGCCGGTCGAAGGGCAGGTCCTCGCTCACGCCGCCGCCCTCGCGCCGATGGTGCGGCCTGTAAAGCGCGCTCGGTGCGAGCGTGCCGCCAAGCTCAGAAGAACATCTTGCGGATGCTGAACCGCACCGTCCGGCCGACCGGATCGACATAATAAGGCTGGTAGCTGAGCGGGGTCGCGCCGGCGGCGTCGCGGACCCTCAGCCGCGAATCGAGCAGGTTGTCGATGCCGAAGCTCACCCGCGTGCCGCGGATCCAGGGATGCTTTCTGACCAGCGAGATCTGCTGGCCGAGATCCGCGAACAGGCGCAGGTTCAGCGTCGTCCGCGGCGAGAAGAACAGGTCGCTGCTCGTCGTCCCGCCGATTCCGGGGGCGCCGCGCACGACGGTGCCGCTCTGCCAGTTCGCGGTGAGCCGCGCGCCGAGGCCGTCCTTGAACACGCCGGCCTGGACCTCGACCTGATGGCGCGACTGGCCGCCGTTCGCGCCGACCGCGGAGCCGTTGAGGAGGTCGAGCACGGGGAGGCCCGGCTGGACGAGGATCTGATCCTTGAACGTCCAGGTGTGGTAGACGGCAAGCTGGAGACGGCCCTGGCCGAAGCCGCCGAAGCCGCCGCGTCCGCCGCCGCCGCGGAAGCCGCCGCCGCCGCCGCCGCCGCCACCGCGGAAGCCTCCGCCGCCGCCGCCGCCTTCGCGGCCCCCGCGTGGGCCTTCGCCGCCGCTGGCCGGGGTGCCCGGCGTACCGCCCGCGGGCTGACCCTGCGCGCCCTGACCGGCCGCCGCGGGCTGGCCGCCGCCGCCGCCGCCGCCGCCCCCGCCGGGTCGGCCGCCGCCGCCGCCTCCGCCGAAGCCGAAGCCGAAGGCGCCGAAGCCGCCGCCGCCGCCGCCGAAGTTCGGCCGCCTCGGCTTGCCGAGCGGGGCGTTGAAGTTGACGCCCCAGCGCAGCTGCTGGCGCTCGGAGCGGGCGAAGTTGATCGGCCGCTGGTCGATGCGGATCAGCCGCCCCGTGGCGTCGCGGGTGAAGCGGTTCGGGAAGGCCGCCTCGATCGCCGGCGTCGCGATCGGGAAGGAGGCGATCGGGTCGTTGATCCGCTCGTTCGTATATTCGGCGGTGATCGACAGCTCCTTGTCCTTGATCGGCTTCAAGGTCGCGCCGAGCTTCCACAGGCGGCGGTGGTCGGCGTTGAGCGCCGGGTTGCCGCCGCTGATCGCGGTGACGTCCGCCGTCTCGCCGCGGGTGAAATCGTAGACGCGCACGTTCGGCGTGGTGAGCACCGGGCTGCCGAGCTGGCTCATCGACGGCGGGCCCTTCTCGTCGGTGATCGAGGCGATCACCGACAGCGGCAGGACCGGCGACCAGTTGATGCCGCCGCCCAGGGTCCTCAGCGTCCCGAAGTCCGAGTAATGCTCGATCCGCGCGTTGCCGTTGAGCGACAGGTTGCCGAGCGCCGAGAGGACGCCGAGCCGGCGGCTGGCGATCGGCACGTCGATATTGACCTGCGTCCGCTCGATGTCGCGCGACAGGTGGCCCGACGTGGCGACGCCGGCGCGCAGCACGTCGGTGTCGAGCTGGTGCGTCTCGAACGCGGCATGGGCGGCGACATTGATCTTGCCCCCGGGAAGCGACGCGATCGGTCCGTTGAACAGCAGGTCGGCGGTGCCGTCGTGCGTCATCGTCCTGGCGCGGTCGACGGGGAGGGCGTTCAGGTAACGCTGCGGCACCGGCGCGAACGGATTGACGCTGGGGTCGCCGGCCGCGATCCGCTGCTGGTAGTCGCCAAGGTCGAAGCCGGTGTCGGTCCGCACCAGGGTATAGCCGATGTCGTAATTGCCGGTGAACGACCAGCGCCACGGCAGCAGGTCGCCGTTCAGGGTGACGCCGACATGCGCCGTCTGGTTGTCGTTCGAGCGCTCGAGCGGGCTGCCGGGCGCGAGGTAGCGCAGCACCGAGACGTTGCTCCCGAACGGCGAATAGGGGTTGCCCCGCGGCACCGCGATGGTCGCGCTGCCGAGGCCGAGCAGGCTTTCCGTCGAGCCGACCGAGAAGCGGCCGTTGACCGTCGCCTGGACCTTGTCGCTGAGGTTCTTCTTGACGGACGTGTTGACCGTGAACGTCTGGGTCTCCGGCGTCAGCGTCCGGTAGGGGCCGAGATTGGTCGTGTTGAGCGGCCCATTGTAGGCGGAGAGCGGCACCGCGCCGTTGGCCGCGCCCGCCGGGATGCCGGCGGCGGTGACGCTCTGGCCGGCGAGCGCGCTCAGCGCGGGGTCGATCTGGGCGCCGAACGGGCTGCCGGCGACATTGCCGCCGAGCGCGAACGGGCGCGCCGGCGTCGGCTCGGCGATGTCCCGGTCGCTCTCGAGCAGCCGGCCGCTATGCTGATATTGCGCGTCGATGCTGAAGCGGCCGCCGTTGAGGATGCGCAGGAAGTTCAACTCGGCATTCTCGCTGTCGCGGCCGCCGGCGGTGGCGAGGCCGGCGCCGAGCTCGGTCGTGACCGCTTTGAACCGTCTGCGCAGGACGATGTTCACGACTCGCTGGTCGGCGCGGTAGCCATATTGGAGCGCGACCTCCTCGGGGAGGATGTCGACGCGGTCGATCGCCTCCGGCGGCAGGTCGCGTACCTCGCCGAAGCTCGAGATGCGGCGCCCGTCGAGCAGGATGACGGGCCCGTCGCCGCCGCGGCCGCGCGTGCTCGTCGTCTGCGGCGAAAGGATGTTGATGAGGTCGGCGACGCTGCTCGCGCCGGTGGCCCGGATGTCGCGCCGGTCGAGCTGGACTTCGGGCGGGATGTCGCTGAGCACCGCGCCGCGCTCGCGGGTGCCGGTGACGACGATCGTGGGGCCGCCTTCGTCCTCATTGTCGTCGGGCTCGGCCTGGCCTGCCGCCGGCGGCGGAGCCGGTCGTGTGGCGGGGGCGGGCGCCGGCGCGGTGGCGGCGGTGCCGGCGGGGGCGGGAGCCGGTGCCGGAGCGGGGGCGGGCGGGGGCGGCGGAACCGGCGTGGTCGGCGCCTGCGCAAGGAGCGGCGAGGCGGCGACTCCGGCAAGCAGGAGGGCGGTCAACGGCTTGAGCATCACGCGGTACGGACCCTGTCTTTCTTAATCTGCATGCGGGGGCGGCGGCTGCCGGACGCACCCTGAACCCCCCCTGTACGAAGGGACTCGCAAAAGGCTCCCGCGGGCGCGGCGGATTTCCGTCGCGGCGCAAGCCGGTTTCGTCGCGGATCGGAGGCCTTCGCAGCGGCAGGCCGGCGCGCCGTCGCGGCGGCCGCGCCGTCCGGGAGGGAGGGATCTACCCAGCGATCACCGCCGGGCCGCGACAGCCCCCTTCGCAGCCCGGCGGCCCCTCGACCAGACAAAGGATTGCACCATGCTGAAGCTCATCGCCGCCGCCGCGCTCGCCGCGACCGCCGCCACCGCCGCCGCCCAGACCCCCGGCGAGACTGCCGACACCTACAGCGTCGCCGTGCGCAGCGCTGACCTCAACCTCGCCAGCGCCAGCGGCCTCGCCACCTTCCGCGGCCGCGTCCGCGCCGCCGCCGCCCACGCCTGCGGCGACACCAAGGTCGCGCCGCTGATCGAGGCGACGCAGATCGCCCAGTGCCGCGCCGGCTTCGAACGGACCGCCGACGGGCGGGTCAGCTTCGCCCTCGCGCGGCAGGACAATGTCGTCGCGGGCACGCGCTGACCGACGACGGCAGGGAAGGCGGCGCGCATCCCCCGGCGCCGCCTTCCCGCTCCTTTCCACCTTCTCCAACCGGCGGAGATCCCTTGCTCATTCCGAATTCCTTGCTTGCCGCCGGCCTACTCGCCGCGGCGCCTCCGCCCGCCGCGCCGCCCGCCGTCGCCCCCGTCGTCGAGGCCGAGCGCGCCTTCGCCGCGATGGCGCGGGAGAAAGGCACGACCGCGGCGTTCGGGACCTTCATCGCCGAGGACGGCAAGATGTTCCTGCCGGGCCCGGTCCGCGCCAAGCCGCTGATCGAGGCGGGCAAGATCGGCTTCGGCCCGATCCGCTGGTGGCCGGTCTTCGCCGGCCTCGCATCGTCCGGCGACCTCGGCTTCACCACCGGACCCTTCGTGGCCGGCGAAGGCGCCGAGCGCCATTACGGCTTCTACTTCACCGTCTGGCAGCGCCAGCCCGATGGCCGCTGGCGCTGGCTGCTCGACCACGGCTCGCCGCAGCGGGCGCCGCCGCCGCTGGGCGAGGCGAGTCCCGTCGCGGCGCTGCGCCCCGGCGTCGGCAAAGCGGGCGGGGCGTGGAACGCGGTCGCCGCGGCCGAAGCGGCGCTCGCGGCAGCCCTCGCCAGCGATGCCCGCGCCGGCCTCGGCGCGGCGCTCGCCGCGGACGGGTGGCTGCTGCGCAGCGGTCCGCCGCCGGCGGTCGGCCGCGCGGCCGTCGCCGCCGCGCTCGCGCAAGAGCCGGCGCAAGTCGCCACCGCCCCCCTCGGCGGCGGCGTCTCCGCGGCCGGCGACCTCGCTTATACCTACGGCACCGCCGCCTGGACCGAGGCCGACGGCGAACGGCACGGCCATTACGTCCGTATCTGGCAGCGCCGCGCGCGCGGCTGGACGCTCGTCGTCGATGAAACCAACGCCCCGCCGCCGCGGAAACGGGAGTGAGGGGAGGGTGAGGCGACAGTCACCGAGTCTGAGAGGGGACAGTCACCGATCCACGTGGGCCTGAGTGTACGCGACGCCGTCTGTGATCGGTGACTGTCCCCATCCCCCCGCCTCTGTGGATCGGTGACTGTCCCCTCTCACCTCGTCTGGGACAGTCACCGATCCACATACGTTCGAGGCTATCCGCAGGCGCCCGTGGATCGGTGACTGTCCCTGGCCCCAACGCCCTTCTTCTGCGAAGCCGCCATTTCGTGCGACGAAACCGGCAGCAATTCCGCCCCGAATGAGCTAGTTACGGCACCGAACCGGAGAATGAGCGCGCATGGACGCCGAACGTACAGGCCATCCCGAAGTTTTCCGCCAGGCGGTGAAGCTGACGCTCGGCGTCTGGTTCTTCACCTTCATCCTGTTCCTGATGCCGATCGTGGTCTCCACCGGTCACGTGCCGCGATTCTATGTCGGCGTCACCTTGCTGTGCATCGCCTTCGGCATCCTCATGTCGTGGCCGCTTTACTGGGTCGCCGCCCGCCTCCACGACCGCGCCGCGCCACTCAAGATCGCCGGCACCTTCGCCGCGGTCTGCTTCTCGGCGCTGCTCTTCTCCGCCTTCGACGCGGTGAACGGCGGCGAAATCATCAAGCTGTTCATGAGCGCGCACCGCATCCCGCCCGATTTCGTGAACCGGACGGTGTCCAACTTCATCAGCTTCTCGTGGCTCTACGGCCTGCTCGGCACCATTTACGTGATCCTCCACACTCACGCCGCGATGCGCGACCGCGAGCTCCAGCTCGCCGAGGCGCGCAGCCTCGCCCAGACGGCACAGCTCACGGCGCTCCGGCTGCAACTCAACCCCCACTTCCTGTTCAACACGCTCAACGCCATCTCCTCGCTGATCGTCACCGGCCGGGCGCGCCAGGGCGAGGCGATGCTCGGCAAGCTGTGCGACTTCCTGCGAACCGCCCTCACCGCCGAGACGAACGGCGCCAACAGCGTCGGCGAGGAGCTGGAGACGCTGCAGACCTATTTGGAGATCGAGGCGATCCGTTTCGGCGACCGCCTCACCGTCGAGTTCGCCGCGGCCGAGGCGGTGGTGGACCTGCCGGTGCCGAGCTTCATTCTCCAGCCGCTGGTCGAGAATGCCGTCAAATATGCGGTCGCGCCGACCAGCGAGCCGGTGATCGTCCGCGTCGGCGCGCGCCGCGACGGCTGCGAGCTGGTCCTCTCGGTCAGCGACAACGGCCGCACCGCCGCCGCGGCGGCGGCGGGCAAGCCTTCCGGGACCGGCGTCGGGCTCGAGAATACGCGTCGGCGGCTCGACGTTCTCTACGGCCGCAAGGCGCGGCTCGAGACCATCGCCTATGACGACGGTTTCACGGCTGTGATCCGGCTCCCCGTCGTCGAGCGGCCGGCGCTCGGCATCGTGGCGGCGGCGTGAACATGCTGAGGACCATCCTCGTCGACGACGAGCCGCTCGCGCTCGAGCGCCTCGCCGTCTTCTTCAAGGATATCGAAGGCGCCGAGGTGGTCGGCACCGCGCGCGACGGCCGGGAGGCCGCCGAAAAGATCGAGCGGCTGAGGCCCGACCTCGCCATCCTCGATATCCAGATGCCCGAACAGAACGGCCTGCGCGTCGCCGCGACCCTCCCCGAGGACGCGCGGCCGGAGGTGATCTTCGTCACCGCCTTCGAGCAATATGCGCCCGACGCGTTCGAGGTCGAGGCGGCCGATTACCTGCTGAAGCCGGTGCGCTTCGATCGGCTGTGGCAGGCGGTCGAGCGGGCGAAGCGGCGCAAGCACCTGCGCACGCTGGCGGGCCGCGCCGAGGCGGCTGAAGCCGGCGCCGCCAAGGCCGGCAGCCACGAGGACGGCCTCTGGGTCCCGACCCGCGCCGGCGCGGTGTTCGTGCCGGTCGAGGCGATCGACTGGATCGAGGCGCAGCGCGATTACGTCATGCTCCACACCGCGACGCGCAGCCACATCCTCAGGATCTCGATGCGCGCGCTCGAGGAGAAGCTGGATCCGAACGAGCTGGTCCGCGTCCACCGCTCGGCCTTCGCGCGGCCCGGCCAGGTGGTCGAGGTCCAGCGCCTCGGCAAGACGATCAACGCCCTGGTGCTGCGCGACGGCGCCATCGTCCAGGTCGGCCCCAATTATTCGAAGAGCGTCGCCAAGCGGCTGGGGCTCCCCGCCTAAGCTCCTCCCCGGAACGGGGAGGGGGACCATGCGCAGCATGGTGGAGGGGGCCCGCCTCCGGCGCGGCGAAGCGGTGGGCCCCCTCCACCACGCCGCTTCGCGTCGCGGTCCCCCTCCCCGTTCCGGGGAGGAGCGAGGCTTACCGCTCCTTCACATAGACCAGCCGCGCGCCGCCGCGATGCATGATCAGGCGCCCGGGCTGCACGTCGACCGGCAGCTCCTCGAAGTCCACCCGTCCCAGGTCGTGCGGGGTGATGACGAAGGTGAGGTCGTTCGCCCGCGCGGCGTCGATCGGGAAGCGCGGGGAGGCGAAGCCGAACATACCCAGGGCGAGCGTCACCGCCACCGGCCGCCGCGTCTCGCCGGCCGGCATCGTCCATCCGTCGGGGCCGCCGACATAGGTGTCGAGCGGATCGCCGGTGTCGAACTCGATCCGGAGGTCGGTGCCGACCGCGTCACGCCCGTCCGGCCAGACGACATGGAGCAGGAGCGGCGCGGCGGCCGTCTTCGTCGCCGCGCCCGCGGCGAAGGCGGGCGGCACCGGCTTCGGCACGGTGGTCAGCCGGATCTGGCTCCCCGCGCGGTGCCAGCGGCCTTTCGCATATTCGTCGAGCGCGCCCGCGGCGAGGGCATATTCGAAGCGTCCGTCGCGCGACACGACGAGCTGCGAGGCGACGTCGTGCTCGCCGGTGAGGCGATAGCGTCCGACCGGGTCCGGTCCCGGCGGCGCGGCGGCGAGGAGCAGCGTGGCGGCGAACAAGGCCCTGGCCTGCATCGTCGCACCATGCGCCTTTCGCAGTCGTGACGCCAGCGTAGCGATTTGCCCGCTCGCACCGGCCGCTGCGATGGCCGCTGACCCGCCACGATCTCGCCGGTACGTGACGCATTGCCGGTTGCGGTGCCGAAATGGTATCGGCGAGTCGATCAGAGGAAAGGGGGACAGGATGCGGAAATCCGGAGCTATTCTCGCCGGCGTGGCGGTTCTGGCGGTGGCCGGCGCCGGCGCCCTCTCGGCCCAGCCGGGCAGCGGCGAGGCGACCGCCGTCTACTGGATGACGGCCGACACCATGTCCGGGATGGGCGGCATGATGGGCATGAGCCGCGGCGCGATGCTCGGCCAGATGATGCGCGGCCGCGGCATGGGCGGCGGCACGGCCCGTACGCTCCGGCTCCAGCTCGGCTCGGCCCGGCGTCCGGCCGGGGCGCCGACGGCGGAACATGTGCCTCCCGCCGGACTGCAGGCGGGTCCCGCCCTGCCGCTGGTGACTCCCGAACAGGCGCGTCCCGTCGCCGAGTCCGGTCCGACCGAGTGGACCCGGAACATGGAGCGCCCGCGCGGCCGGATCCTCATCTACTGGGGCTGCGGCGACCACGCCCGGCCGGGCCAGCCCGTGGTGATCGACTTCGAGTCCCTCTCGCAGGGGAGGCTGCCGCCCGCCTTTGCCAACCTGATGGCGATGCGCGGCGCGCTGCCGCCCTCGCCGGAGCGCTTCGCCACGTACGGGGAATGGCCGAACGCCCGCAATGCCGAGCGCATCCCGGCGGGAGGCTCGCTGGTCGGCGAGCATCTCGTCCATGGCAATTACAGCCCCGACATCCGCTTCAGCCTCGGTCCGAACCAGGACTTCCTGCCCCCGGTCACCTTGACGTCGAGCGGCGCGGCGCCGGGCGGCGCCATGCCGGTCAGCTGGCAGCCGATCGCCCAGTCGCGCGGCTGGCTGCTGACCGCGATGGGCGCGGGCGGCAACGGCGACATGGTGATGTGGACGTCGAGCGAGACGCAGGCGATGGCGATGGGTCTCGACCATATGTCCGACGCCGAGCTCGCCCGGCTCGTCCAGCAGCGCGTGCTGCTGCCCGGCGCCGCGGATCGCTGCACGGTCCCGGCCGAGGTGGCGGGCGCCGGCCGCGGCGCGATGCTGACGGTGACGGCGTTCGGCGGCGAGCACGTCTTCTCGAACCCGCTCCGCCCCGCGCGCGCGCCGGCGGGCTGGCATCCGGACTGGCTGGTCCGGCTGCGGCTCAAGTCGAGCTACATGGGCATCCTCGGCATGAATATGCCCGGCATGGGCGACGAAGGCGCCGACCGCGGCGAGCGGGGCGGCGATCCCAATCAGCCGCCGCCGAAGAAGAAGAAGTCGATCTTCGACAGGGCGATCGGCGGCATGATCCCGCATTGAGGATGGTCGTCATCCCGGCGGAAGCCGGGATCTGGCGGGGTGAAGACCGCCGTGTCTTCCACCCGACGAGGTCCCGGCCTTCGGGACGACGTGACGGGCGCTACCCCGCTTTGACCACCCGCTCGCGCTCGGCGCGGGCGGCGAGGATGGCGGGGACCTGTGCCGCACGGACGGCGTGGGAATAGAGATAGCCCTGGCCGTAGTCGCAGCCCTGCGCGACGAGCCGGGCTTCCTGGGCCGCCGTCTCGATCCCTTCCGCGACGATCTCGATGTCGAGGCTATGGCCGAGGTTGATGACGGCGCGGATGATGGCCGCGGCGTCGGGATGCTGGCCGAGCTCGCGGACGAAGCTGCGGTCGATCTTGAGCAGGTCGACCGGGAATTGCTTCAGGTGCGACAGCGAGGCGTAGCCGGTGCCGAAATCGTCGAGCGCGATGGTGAGGCCGGCGGCGCTCAGGGCCTTCAAGGTCCGCTCGACGCAGTCCGCGCCGCGGCCGAGGAAGACGGTCTCGGTCACTTCGAGCTGGAGGCAGTGCGGCGGCACGCCGGCCTTCGCCAGCCGCTCGAGCAGCCGCTCGGCGAAGTCGCCGCTGCGGAATTCGGCCGCCGAGGCATTGATCGCGACGTGGCGGAAGTCGAGTCCCGCCGCCCGCCAGCGGCCGACATCCTCGATCACCTTGTCGACCATCCGGTCGCTGATGCCCGACGCGATCGTGAGATCCTCGAAGGCGGCGGCGATGGTGTCCGGGCTCTGCACCCCCTTGCCCGGATGGTGCCAGCGCAGCAGCGCCTCGAAACCGGCGATCTCGCCGGTGCGCAGGTCCACCTTCGGCTGGTAGAAGGGGATGATCCAGTCCTTGTCGATGGCGTCGCGGGCGAGGGCGAGCATCGAGATGCGGTTCTGCATCTCGGCGCGCATCTTCGCGTGGAACAGCTTCAGGTTGCCGCGCCCCGCCGCCTTGGCGACGTAGAGGGCGATGTCGGCATGCTTCATCAGCTCCGCGCGCGTTTCCCCGTCCTTCGGGAAGATGCTGGCGCCGATGCTGGCATCGCAGTCGAGCACCATCCCGGCATGGACCCACGGACGGCGCAGCGCCCGCATCACCGCGTCGACCGCGGCGGTCACTTCCTCCTCGTCCGAGACGCCGTTCAGGATCACCGCGAACTCGTCGCCGCCGAGCCGGGCGACGAGGTCGTCCTTGCGCGCCGCCTCCTTCAGCCGCTCGGCGAAGGCGCAGAGCAGGCCGTCGCCGGCATCGTGGCCGAGCGTGTCGTTGACGCGCTTGAACTCGTCGATGTCGAGGAGGAGCAAGGCGAAGTGCGACTCCCCCTCGTCCGGGTGGACCATATGGTCGAGCCGCTCCTGGAAGAGCAGGCGGTTGGGCAGGCCGGTCAGCGAATCGTGGTTGGCGATCCAGCGGACCCGCTCCTCCGATTGCTTCTGGTGGGTGATGTCGCGCGAGGCGACGACGATGCGCGAGACCTTGCCCTCGCCGTCGCGCAGAGGGGTCGCGACGATGTCCCACCAGCGGGCGTGGCCGGGCGCCGCCCAGCGCATCGTGAAATGGGCGGCTTTCCCCTTGCGGGCGAGGCGCAGCGCCTCGCGGGCGTCGGGCGCATTGTCGGGCGGCAGGAGGTCGATCCAGGGGAGGCCGATCAGCGTCGCCGGATCGGGGACGCCGATGGCGGCCGCGCCGAGCGGGTTGACGAACAGGATGCGGCCGTCGCGGTCGAGCATCTGGATGCAGTCGGGGCTGGCCTCGAGGATCGAGCGGTTGACCGCCTCGGCGTCGCGCAGCGCCTGCTGGGCAAGCACGCTCTCATGGATGTCGGTCGACGTCCCGAACCAGCGGACGATGCGGCCGTCGGCAGCCTTTTCCGGCACCGCCTGGGCGAGCATCCAGCGATATTCGCCGGAGGCGTGGCGGAGGCGGTACTGATATTCCACGGGCTTGCCGGCCGCGATGTTGAGCGGCCAGTCGGCCTCCACGCGGCCGATATCGTCGGGGTGAATGGCGCTCGCCCATTCGAGCCGGGCGGCGCTGCCGACGACGCCGGTGAACGTCTCCCATTGCGGGCTGATATAGGTGGTTCGCCCCTCGGCATCGCACGACCAGACGATCTGCGGCACCGAATCGAGGATATGGTGGGCGCGCTCGGTGCTGGCCCGCAACGCCTCTTCCAGCGCCTTCTGCTCGGTGACGTCGGCGACATAGCCTTCGAGCGCCACGGCGCGCCCGTCCGCGCCGAAGATCGGGACGCCGGTCTCGTGCATCCAGCGCAGCGCGCCGTCGCGACGGGAGATGCGGTAGGTATGCGAGAAGCGGCACTTGTCGGCGATGCCGCGCTTCACCGCGCGGACAAGGCCGGGATGATCGTCGGGATGGACGGTGTCGGGCCAGGCGACGGCGCCGGCGATCCATTCCTCCGGGGCCCAGCCGGTGATCGCCTCGGCGCCCTCGCTGACGAAGGTGAGTCGCCAGGGGCCGTCGATCTCGCAGCGATAGGCGATGCCCGGCAGGTTGCCGAGCAGGGTCGACAGGCGCCGCTCGCTTTCGCTCAGCGCATCGTCGGCGGCCTTCGCCTCGGTGACGTCGATGACGGTGCCGCAGACCCAGCGCGGCTTGTCCTCGCCGGCCGCGACCGGCCGCGCCACCGCGCGGATCCAGCGCACCGCGCCGTCCTGGCGGAAGGCGCGGAAGACGACGTCGTGCGACGTGCCGTCGCGCATGCATTCGGCGAGGTGACGGGCGACCGCCGGCTTGTCCTCGGGGTGGACGTGGAGCAGCGGCTCGGAATTGACGCGCGCCGCCGGTTCGAGACCGAAGATGGCGCTCGTCACGGGATCCCAGCTGGAGAGTCCGGTGGCGATCTCGATCCGCCATGTGCCGACCCGCGCCGCCTCGAGCGCCGCGCGCAGGAACGGGTCCTGCGGTCCGCCGGGCGCGGCCGCGAGGGCGAGGGCGCCCTCCAGCGTTTCGGGGTCGATATGCAGCAAAGCCGCCCTTGCTCCCGCTCGATGCTTCCGTGGGAGCGGCGGTCTCGACTGCCGTTGCCCCGCTCCGCCGCGGCCCCCCGCGACAGGGCTCTTCTCGCCGATGCAGGTTAAGCAATGGTTGGCGCGGGCGCGTGGGCAACCACGGTTCGCGAGCGCTGCTGCGCCGCGAAACGGTTAACCTCTCGCGCTTCCACAACTTTATTTTTTGGCCGCGCGCAAACGGCGGAACGCGGGCGCGGCCGCTGATTTATGTTGGTCGCGAGCGGCGCTTGTCGCGGCCGCCAGGGAGAGTGACATGGCCGAGGCGGCGCGGACGGTGCTGATCGTCGACGATGAGCCCCTCGTGCTGCAGGCGACCGCCGATCTCCTCGCCGACGACGGCTGCGCCGTCCTCCTCGCCGGCAGCTTTGCCGAAGCGATCGAGCGGCTGGAGGCCGCACCGGCGCCCGACGTGCTCGTCACCGACATCCGCTTTTCCGGCGGCCCGGACGGCATTGCGCTGGCCCGCACCGTCGCCGAGCGCTGGCCGCAGGTCCGCATCGTCATCGTCTCGGGCGAGGTGCGGCCCGCCGGCAGCGATTATCCCGAGAATGCCTTGTTCTTCACCAAGCCCTATGCCCCGGGGGCGCTGGTGACGATGGTGCGGGAAGGCGCGGAATGGGCGCGAGGCTGAGGAAACCCGGCGCGGGGTAGCTCGTTACACTGCCGTAGCATCTTCCGCTGCGCGTACAGACGGAGTTTTTCAACATGGGACTCGGCACGCTTCTCATCATCATCCTCATCATCCTGCTGATCGGCTCGCTGCCCTCCTGGGGCTACAGCCGCGGCTGGGGTTATTTCCCCTCGGGCGGGCTCGGCCTGATCCTGCTGATCATCATCATCCTGGTGCTGATGGGACGCATCTAGGCCCTCGCCGAATCCGGAAGCGCCGGCTAAGGAGCCGGCGCTTCCGCGATTTCGAAGGGGTTGGCGAGAGATGTTGAAGTGGATTCTGGGCGCGGCGCTGGCGCTGCTGCTCCCGCTCGGGACGCCCGCCGGAGCCGCGCCCGCGCTCAACCGCGGCATCAACATCCTCGGCTACGATCCGATCTGGCGGGACCCGGCCAAGGCGCGGTTCCAGGTGCGGCATTTCGCCGCCATCCGCCGGGGCGGCTTCGACTTCGTCCGCGTCAACCTGCAGGCCTTCCGCCACATGGATGCGGCGAACCGGCTCGACGGCGCCTGGCTGAAGCGGCTCGACTGGGTGGTCGCGAACGCGACCGCCGCCGGCTTGTCGGTGATCCTCGACGAACATGACTTCAACGCCTGCTCGGACGATCCCGCCCTCTGCCGGGTCCGTCTCGGCGCCTTTTGGAGCCAGGTCGCGCCGCGCTACCGTCGCGCGCCGCGCAGCGTCCTCTTCGAGCTGCTGAACGAACCGCACGGCAAGCTCGACGCCGCGGCCTGGAACGGCCTCCTCGAGGAGATGCTGGCGATCGTCCGCCGGACCAACCCCACCCGCACCGTCGTCGTCGGCCCGACCCAGTGGAACAGCCTCGCCGAGCTCGACTCGCTGCGGCTGCCCGCGAGCGACCGCAACATTCTCGTCACCTACCATTATTACGAGCCGTTCCGCTTCACCCACCAGGGCGCCTCTTGGGCGAAGCTCACCGACGTCCACGGCATTTCGTGGGGCGGCGCCGAGGACCGGGCGCGGCTCGACGCCGATTTCGACCGGGCGCGCGACTGGTCGCGGCGGACCGGGCGGCCGCTCCTGCTCGGCGAGTTCGGCGCGTACGACCGGAGCGGCACGCCGATCGCGCTGCGCGCCGCCTACACCGCCGCCGTCGCCCGCGCCGCCGAGCGCCGTGGCTTCGCCTGGGCCTATTGGCAGTTCGACAGCGACTTCGTCGCCTGGGACATGCAGGCCGATGGCTGGGTCGGCCCGATCAGGGACGCACTGATTCCCCGCTGAGACGAACGGGGGTGAAAGTCGCGGCCTGGCGCGCTAGGCTCGCCGCCTCTCCAAGGGGCGGAGACCGAGGTGGAAGCAGCAGCCTTGCCGCGACTGGGGCGCGCGGCGCTCCGTCAGGTCGTCGACTTCGCGCTGCCGCCGCGCTGTCCGGCGTGCGGGACGATCGTCCCCGAACCCAACCTCTTCTGCCTCGCCTGCTGGCGCAGCCTCGCCTTCCTCGGTGAACCATGCTGCGCGCGCTGCGGCCTGCCGTTCGACTATGAGGCCGGCGACCAGGTCGAATGCGGCCGCTGCCTCGCCGAGCCGCCACCCTTCGACCGTCTGCGTGCCGCCGTCGCTTATGGCGAGACCGCCCGCAAGGTCGCGCTGAAGCTCAAATATAGCGGCCGCCCCGGCATCGCCGAGACGCTCGCGCACTTCATGGCGCGCCAGCTGACGCATTGCGCGGCCGACGGCGCCGTGCTGGTGCCGGTGCCGCTGCACCGCTGGCGCATCTGGAAGCGCGGCTACAACCAGGCGGCGCTGATCGCCTCCGCCTTGTCCCGGCGCAGTGGCATCCCCGCCGAGCTCGATCTCCTCCGCCGCACCCGCGCGACGCCGCCGCTGAGGGGCCTCGGCCGCCGCGAGCGGGCGCTGACGGTGCGCGGCGCCTTCGCGGTGCCGGAAGCGACGCGGGCGCGCCTGCGCGGCCGTCACGTCATTCTCGTCGACGACGTCTTCACCAGCGGCGCCACCGCCGGCGCCTGCGCCCGCGCGCTGCGGCGCGCCGGCGCGCTGTCCGTCGCCATCCTCGCCTGGGCGCGGGTGGTGCGCACGGAGCCGGATTGATCCAAATTGCGGTAGCGTCGTTGGTGACGGCATGAAGTTCGACGCGCACAGCCTCAAGGGACAAGGCTATCTCATTTCGATCGTGAGCGTTTTCCTGCTTGCCTTCCCGCCGCTCAAGACCGCGAAGGACCCCTGGATGGTGGCCGCCATCCTAGTCGGCGCGGCCTTGTCGATCGCCGGCATGGCCTTCCGCTGGATCGCCGACCGCAAGACCCAGCACCGCATCGACCGCGCCCAGGACAAGGGGCAGGCGGCGACGGCACGCAGTGGCCAGCCGGTCCCCGGTCATTGACAAGGTCCCGCGACGATCTCACTTCCGCCGCAACCCAACAGGAGCGACCCATGGCCCGCGTCGAGATCTACACCAAGTTCGGCTGTCCCTATTGCGCCCGCGCCAAGGCGCTGCTCGACCAGAAGGGAGTCGAGTATGAGGAATATGAGATCAACTCGACCCCGGGCAAGCGCGACGAGATGATGGAGCGGTCCGGCGGCCGCCACACGGTCCCGCAGGTGTTCATCGACGGCCGCCACGTCGGCGGCTCGGACGACCTCGCCGCGCTCGAACGCGCCGGCGAGCTCGATCCGATGCTCGAAGGGGCATGACCCGAGTCGCGCTCCTCCAGGCGCAAACCGGCATCGATCCCGCAGCAAATGCGAAGGCGCTCGCGGCGGCCGTCGCGGAGGCCGCCGCCGACGGCGCGGCGATGCTGTTCACCCCCGAAATGTCGGGCCTCCTCGACCGCGACCGCCAGCGCGCGGCCGCCAATTTGCGCGTTCCCGAGGAGGACCCGGTGCTCGCCGCGGTGCGCGAGGCCGCCGCGAAGGCCGGCATCTGGGTCCATCTCGGCTCGCTCGCCGTCCGCCGTTCGGACGAGCCGCGGCTGGCGAACCGCGCCTTCCTGATCGACGGTGCCGGCGTGATCCGCGCTTGCTACGACAAGCTCCATTTGTTCGACGTCGATCTGCCGACGGGCGAAAGCTGGCGCGAATCGGCCTCCTACGCCCCGGGAGAGGCCGCGGTCGTGGCCGACACGCCCGTCGGCCCGCTGGGCCTTGCCATCTGCTACGACCTGCGCTTTCCGGACCTGTTCCGCGTCCTCACCGACGCCGGGGCGAAGCTGATCGCCATCCCCGCCGCCTTCACCGTCCCGACCGGCGAGGCGCACTGGCACGTGCTGATGCGCGCGCGCGCGATCGAGGCGGGCGTTTTCGTGATCGCGGCCGCCCAGGCCGGCCGGCACGAGGATGGCCGCGAGACCTACGGTCACAGCCTCGTCGTCGGCCCGTGGGGCGAGGTGCTGCTCGATATGGGGCAGACGCCCGGCCTCGCCTTCGCCGACATCGACCTCGCCGCCGTCGACGCCGTTCGCGCCCGCGTTCCCGCCATCGCCCATCGCCGCGCCATCCCCGCGGTGATCCGCCGGTGATCATCTTCGACCTTCGCTGCGCGCCGCATGCCCACGTCTTCGAGGCATGGTTCGCCAGCTCGGCCGATTATGAGGACCAGCGGGCGCGGGGCCTCGTCGCCTGTCCGCTGTGCGGGTCGGAGGAGGTGGCCAAGGCGCCGATGGCGCCCGCCGTCCCGGCCAAGGGAAGTGCCGGCCGCGGGCCCGAGCTCTTCTCCGGCACGCCGGCCGACGTCAAGGCGATGCTCGCCGCGGCGGCGGCGCTCCAGAAGACGATGCTCGCCAATTCCGAATCGGTCGGCGACCGCTTCGCCGACGAGGCGCGCGCGATCCACGACGGCGAGGCCGACGCGCGCCCGATCCACGGCAGCGCGACCCGCGCGCAGGCGCAGGCGCTGATCGACGACGGCGTGCCGGTCGCGCCGCTTCCCTTTCCCGTCTTCGACCCCGGCGAGCAGAACTGAAAGCCTCGCTTTCGGACAGGGTTCGGCTTGACTTGAACCCGTCATAGGCGGAGCATTCGAAGGCACCGTCGGGACTGCGACTTGGGCTGCGAACTGAGCGCCAAGTTCCCGCACCGGTCGCTGGCGAATGGGGGATTTGCCATGCAGTCCGATCAATTGTCCGGGCGTATTCCGCCTCTTCCCGACCTTTTGCCGCCCGCTCCCGGCGGCGCCGGCGCGTCGGCCGTAGCCGACGCCGGAGCCACCGCCGCGGACGGTGCCGCGCCCGTCGCGGCGGTTCTCGCCCAGCCGGCGGCAAGCGCGCTCTTCCCGATCTTCCATGCCGTCCGCTGCGGGTGCTGGCTGGTCAACTACACCCCGACCGGGAGCGGCCTCGTCACCTTCGACGGCACCATCCGGGTCGAATGCCACGAGGCGGGCCGCACCGCTTCGGGCGACCTCTACCAGCGCCCCTTCGGCTTCGCCGGCAAGCCGCCGCGACCGATCCTGGCCGCGCCGCCCAACCCCGCCGCGGGCATTCCGATCTTCGCGATCGGCCGCTACCGTTACTATGTGCGCGTGACGCAGTTGCTCGAGACCTTCTCGATCGCCGGCAGCTTCCCGCTCGGCTTCGAGCTGCATCGCTTCGACGCGACGAGCGGCGCGTGGACCAACGAGGGCGCCTTCACCGCCCAGATGACCTGGATGGCCGCGCCGGGCGGCTACCCGTCGCCGGGCCAGTATCTGGAAGGCGACGTCCGCTCAGCGCCCGGCGCGGTCGTGGGCCGGCTCAAGATGGGCTGGGTGTCGCCGCGCCTGCGCAAGGTGGTCGTCGAGATCGACACGGTCGCCGGGTCCGAACGTCCGGTCGACAACGGCGCCGGCCTCGGCTGGGCGCAGATTTTCGACGCGGTCAACTGGGACGCGACGATCCACCTTGGCGACACCAATGTGACCAAGCCGGCGAGCGGCGACACCTGGTCCGACGCGGAGATGCACGCGGGGATGCTCGCCTGGCGCGAGACTGTCAGCCTCGACAAGGAGTGGCATTACCACATCCTCGCCGTCCCCCATATCGCGTCGACGCCGCGCGGGGTGATGTACGACGTCGACGGCACGGATTCGGACAAGGTGCCGCGCGAAGGAGTCGGCATCTCGACCCACTGGATCATCCCGAAGACGTCCGACTGGGGGCTCGTCCAGGGGCAGCGGTTCGGCACCGCGGCGGCCCCCTTCTTCCGCACCGCGGTGCACGAGCTCGGCCACGCCTTCGGCCTCTACCACAACATCGTCGACAACGGCTTCATGAACACCACCGACGTCATCTCGGCGTCGGCGACGGCCGCCAATCCGTTCCCGAACAACATCAAATGGGCCTACGCGACCGACGATCTCAAGCGGCTGCGCCACTATCCCGACATCTTCGTCCGGCCCGGCGGCACCAGCTTCGGCACCGCCTCCTCGACGACGCCGGCGATCGCGCCCACCGACCTCCAGGCGGAGATGCCCGGGCTCGAGCTCGCCGTGAAGCCGCTGGAGGGCGAGGTGCCGCTTGGCGCGCCGGTGCGCGTGTCGATCGCGCTGCGCAACACCGGCGAGGTTCCGCAGCGCGTGCCCGAGCGCCTCAGCCTCAAGACCGATTTCGTGCGCGGCTGGGTCACCGACAGCTCCGGGAGCGTCAAGAGCTTCAGCCCCGTGATCCGCTGCATCGAGGACAAGCCGATGCGCGACCTCGCGCCCGGCGAGGAGCTGACCGCGGACTTCACCCTGCTGCGCGGCGGGGAGGGCGCGCTGTTCCCCGCCGGCGGCCTCTATGAGGTGACGGTCGAGGTTTCGTGGGAGGTCGGCGAGGCCGAGGCAGCCGTGCGAGGCGCGGCGACCGTCCTCGTGACGGGGGCGCAGAGCGGCTCGCACGCGGCGGCGGCCCACACGGTGCTGGCGACTCCCGACGCCCACCTCGTCCTCGTGCTCGGCGGCGATCATCTCGACGAGGGGATGGCGGCGATCCGCAAAGCGCTCGGCGACGAGGTGCTGCGACCCTATTACGCGGTCATCGAGGCCAAGCGCCTGGCGGGGCTGCCCGAAGGCAAGAGCGGCGACGAGCGGCAGGAGATCGAGAAGCTCGTCGACGTGGCGGTGATGACCCCCACCGAGAAGAGCAAGATCTGCACCTTCCTCGAGGATACCGAGCCGCCGCCGTCGAAGACGCCGCCGGCCGCGTCCAAATCGGGTTAGGCGACGCCGCTTCCGCTGGGCCGGCACGGCGGCGGGTGGTAGAGGCCGGATGCGCCGCCGGCCGGCGGCGAGGGAGATCCGCGGATGGACGAGCTGGTCGGCACCTGGGAGAAGCGGGCAGGGCCCGCCTGCGCCGCGCGCTACCCGCGCACCCTCTCGCTCCTGCCGGGCGGACACTATCGCGGCCAAGCGGACGCGCCGGGCGAATATACGCATTGGGACGTCGGAACCTGGCGGGTGGTGGGGCCGGGCGAGCTGGCGGTCTCCACCGCCAACGACGCCGTCCGCCGCTACGGCTTCCGCCTCGACGGGGATCGGCTGCTCGTCCGCGACGAGCAGGGATGCGAGTTCGCCTACGATCGTGCCGAGGTGGCGTGACCCGCCCGCCCCCGTCCGGTTGACCGCCTCCCCCCGACGCCCTAGGCCTGTCGGCCTGCGACCCCGTAGCTCAGCAGGATAGAGCATCAGATTCCTAATCTGAGGGCCACAGGTTCGAATCCTGTCGGGGTCGCCACCGCCCTCCCGCCGCGCCGTCGCGACCCGCCGCCCGCGGAGGCTTTGTCCGGGCCGTGGCCGAACTTTGCCGATCTGTCCCGCTGGCCGCCGCCGTCGTTGGCGAGCATCTGCGACGCCGTTTCGCGGGGGGCGCGCCAAGCAAGGCGCGGGCCCGACGGCATTTTTGGGAGGGAAAACATGGCAACGGTGGCGGCGCGCGCCCTGCGGCGCGGCGCGAGCGCGGAGGAGCGCTTCTTCATGACATCGGCGGTGGCGATGGCGATCGTCATCGTCGCCGGCTTCTCCTTGAACGCGGCGATGGGCCGCTCGAGCTTCGGCGCGCCGCTGTCGGTCCACGTCCACGGCCTGCTCTTCATGGGCTGGCTCGGCCTTTACTTGACCCAGAATGCGCTGGTCGCGACCGGCAACGTCGCGGTGCACCGGCGGCTCGGCTGGATTTCGGCGATCTGGGTCCCGGCGATGATCGTCGCGGCGCTCTACGTCATCGTCGCGATGGTGCGGCGGGGTGCCGTGCCCTTCTTCTTCACGCCGATCTACTTCCTCACCATGGATACGATGATCCTGGCGAGCTTCGTCGCGCTCACCGTCGCCGCGATCCGCCTCCGGCGGCGGACCGACTGGCACCGCCGGCTGATGTTCTGCGGCATGGCCGTCTTCACGGGCAACGGCCTCGGCCGGCTGCTGCCCATGCCGCTCCTCATCCCCTATGCGGGCGAGGCGGCGGTGGCGGCGTCCCTCGTCTTCCCGCTCTGGGGGATGGTCTCCGACCGCCGCCGCGACGGCCGCATCCATCCGGCCTGGTGGTGGGGCCTCGCCGCCATCCTCGGTGGCCAGGTCGTCGCCGAGCTGCTCGCCGGCTCGCCGCTCGGCCTGTCGCTCTACAACTGGATCGCGGCAGGCTCGGCGGGCGCCCACGTCGCCGCCACCGCCTATCCGGCGCTGCCGGTCGGGTGAGCGGCGCGGTTGCCGGAGCGGCGGCGAGGTTCTAAGCGCGCGCCATGACCGACCGCCCCGCTCCCGACGACGGCGACCTCGTCCGTTCCGCACCGAAAATCGCGGTGCCCGACGACGTCGCCGAGGCGGTGCGCACGCTCATCCGCTGGGCCGGGGACGATCCCGACCGCGAGGGCCTGCTCGACACGCCGGCCCGCGTCGCCCGCGCATGGAAGGAATATGCGAAGGGCTATGCGGAGGATCCGGCGCACCATCTCAGCCGCACTTTCGACGAGGTCGGCGGCTATGACGAGATCGTGCTCTTGAGGGACATCCCGTTCCAGTCGCATTGCGAGCACCATCTCGCGCCGATCATCGGCAAGGCCGCCATCGCCTATCTGCCGCGCGAGCGGGTAGTGGGCATCTCCAAGCTCGCCCGCGTCCTCCACGGCTTCGCCCGCCGCCTGCAGGTGCAGGAGCGCCTCACCGCCCAGGTCGCCGACTGCATCTGGGAGCATCTCCAGCCCCACGGCGTGGCGGTGGTGATCGAAGCGAGCCACGCCTGCATGACCGCCCGCGGCGTCCAGACGCCCGGCGTCATGATGACGACCAGCCGGATGATGGGCGTCTTCCGCGATGACGAGCGCAGCCGGCGCGAGGTGCTGGCGCTGATGGGGTATTGAGGCCGGGTCGCGATATCAGTCGCGGATCGGCCGGTAGCCGAGCCAGCCGTAATCGGTCCGATTGACGACCGCATACCGACCGGAGCGACGCGCGCACCACTCGGCGATTTCCTGGCCGCACCACGGCTCGCGATACTCCCGCCCGAGCGAGGTGCGCGTCGCCAGGTGCACCACCTCGTGGATCTGCGTGAAGTGCCGGTCGGCCAGCGCACGAACCCGGTCGAAGGCGAGGCGGGACTCGCCGCGGCGGTTGGCGAAGGTGCAGGCGAGGTTCGCCGGCGAATACGGTGCCCAGGCGGCGCGGATTCCCTCCCGCGACAGCCCTCGTTCGAGACTCGTGTAATCGACCCGGCTGTCTTGCGGCGGCCCGCTGACGGAGAGCGCGAGATCGAAGAAATCCCTGATGTCGGCCATGGGCACGACGCCGCCCGAGACCAGGTGCCGGGCCTCTTCTCGCGCCCGGCCGATGCCGACCACGCCGCTCAACGAGAAGTCGGGCTGGTCGGAGATGCGCCATATCGGCAGCCGGTCCGGACCGGACAGCTCCTGCCAATTGAGGCAGACCACCGGCTGCATGTCCTTCTCGACCGCGGCGACAAAATGGGCGACGTCTGCCGCGGTGCAGTGCAGTCGCCGCTCCCAATGCGTCGAGCGGCCCGACAGGTCGATCCAGCCTTCGATCTCCCCCCGTCGGCGCAGCTCGTCGTCGCCAAGGCACAGGAGGCGGCCGTCGAACGTGATCCCGGTAAGGTCGGAGATCTGCGCAAGCGCGATCGCGCCGTGAAAGGGCGGGCCGACCTGCTCCTCCCAAACGACGTCGTCAGGCCCCGTGTCCTGCTGCCCTGCCTGCCCAACCGCCACGGACAGCCAGCCGAACCGGTAGCGGATGTACACCGGCCGTCCATCGCGCGTGGTTCCCTCGAACTGCGTCGGGTGGGAGGAGCCGCCGCAGACGTCGAGCACGTCCAGTTCGAGCCGCGGCAGCTTTGGTCGCGAGTCGATCAGCATTGCGCAGTTCCGGACCGCATGGCGCCCCCCTCGCGCTCCCTGCTAGTGCGGAGGCCGTCAACAATCCCTTTTCGCGTGGGTTTACCGAGGCGTTACAACGACTCCATGACCGCTCGTCGCAGCGGGTCCATTCCGAGCCCTGTCTCGCTCGAGGTCGCGATCACCTCTGGATGCGCCGCCGGGCGCTTCCTTGCCACCGCCTCGGTTGCTGCCGCGACCGCCGCCAGCTCCGTCGCCTTCACCTTGTCCGCCTTGGTCAGCACCAGCCGGTAGCCCACCGCCGCGTCGTCGAGCATCTTCAGGATCTCGAGGTCGACGTCCTTGAGGCCGTGGCGGCTGTCGACGAGCACCAGGGCGCGCTTCAGCACGGCGCGGCCGCGGAGGTAATCGTTCACCAGGAAGCGCCACTTCCTCACCACGTCCTTCGGCGCCTTGGCGAAGCCGTAGCCGGGCATGTCGACCAGCCGCAGCCGGAGCGGCTCGCCGACGTCGAAGAAATTGAGCTCCTGCGTCCGCCCCGGCGTGTTCGAGGTGCGGGCGAGGCCGGTGCGATTGGTCAGGCGGTTGAGGAGCGACGACTTGCCGACGTTCGAGCGGCCGGCGAAGGCCACTTCGGGCACGTCCGGATCGGGCAGGAACCGGAGCGCCGGCGCCGACTTCAGGAACGCGACCGGCCCGGAAAACAATTTCCGGGCGAGCGCGTCCGCATCCTCGGCCGGCGCCTCGCTCATTTGCGCGCGATCGGCTTCGCTTCGATCACATCCGGGGCATAGCCGGTGCCGTAGCGCCGGTTGAGCCACGCCTGCTGCGCGAGGCCGAACAGGTTGTTGCAGACGTAATAGAGCTGCAGCCCCGCCGCGAAGGGCGCGAAGACGAACATCATGAACCACGGCATGATCGCCATCATCTGCTTCTGCACCGGGTCGGTCGGCGGCGGGTTGAGCCGCGTCTGGACGTACATGGTGATGCCGAACAGGATCGGCAGCACGCCCAATGCGAGATAGGCGGGCGGCGTGAAGTGGAGGAAGCCGAACAGGTTGACCGGCGTCATCGGGTCGGGCGCCGACAGGTCCTTGATCCACAACGCGAACGGCTTGTGCCGCATCTCCACGGAGACGAGCAGCGTCTTGTAGAGGGCGTAGAAGATCGGGATCTGGATGAGGATGGGGAGGCACCCGGCCATCGGGTTCACCTTCTCCTCCTGGTAGAGCTTCAGCATCTCCTGCTGCTGGCGCGCCTTGTCGTCCTTGTGACGCTCCTGGATCGCCTTCATCTTGGGCTGGAGCACGCGCATCGCGGCCATCGAGCGGAACTGCTTCTGGGCGATCGGGAACATGATCGTGCGGATGATGATGGTGAGGCAGAGGATCGCCACGCCGAAATTGCCGATCTGCTCGTAGAGCCACAGCAGCAGCCGGAAGATCGGCTTCATGAACCATTCGAACCAGCCCCAGTCGATCGCCTTGTCGAGCTTCTGGACGCCTTCGTTGGTGTAACGGTCGAGGAGGCGCATCTCCTTGGCGCCGGCGTAGATGCGCGACGAATAGGTCAGCGCCTTGCCCGGCGCGACGATCGCCGGGGCGGGGCTGTAATCGGCCTGGAAGCTGCCGTGCGGGCTCGCCTGGAGCGAGGCCTGGACGGCCCCGTTCTGGTCGGGGATCACCGCCGTCAGCCAATATTTGTCGGTGAAGCCGACCCAGCCGCCGGTGGTCGAGAAGCTCTGGTTGCCCTTCTTCTCGAGGTCCTGGTACTTCCAGTCGTAATTGGCCTTGCCGTCGAACACGCCCATCGGGCCGACATGGGTGGTCCAGGTGCTGACGTCCCTCGACGCCGTGGCGCGGCTGACCAGCGCATAGGGCCGCACCGCCACCGCCGCGGCACCGCCGTTCGACACGCTCTGCTGGACCGAGAACATGTAGCCGTCGTCGACCGAAAGGCGGATGTCGAAGCGCTGGCCGGTCGGGTTGGTCCAGCTGAGGGTGACGGGGCTGCCGGGCGCGAGGCGGGTGCCGCTCGCCGTCCAGACGGTGCTGGGGTCCGGCAGCGCCACGCCGTCGCCGGTCCAGCCGAGGCGGGAGAAATAGGCGTCCGGTGCGCCGGCCGGCGAGAGCAGCCGGATCGCCGGCGAGTCCTTGGCGATCGATTCGCGATGCTGGGTGAGGACGAGGTCGTCGATCTGCGCGCCCTTGAGGTTGACCGAGCCCTTGAGCCTGGGCGTGTCGATCGCCACGCGGGGCGTCTCGCCGAGCACCGCCGCGCGGTCGCGCACGACCGCCGGCGCCGTGGTGGGGGAGGGGCTCGCATTGGGCTTGGGCAGCGGCACCTGCTTGCCGTTCACCGTCCTGGTCGCCGGGGGGTTCGCGGTCGGCAGCCATTTTTGCGCGAAGAAGCTCCAGCCGAACAGCACGAGCGCCGAGAGCAGGATCGCGAGCATCAGGTTGCGCTGCTGATTCACTTAAGCATCCTCGAAAATCTAAGGAACGGGATCGTAGCCCTGGCCGCCCCAGGGGTGGCAGCGGGCGAGACGGCGCGCGGCCAGCCAGGAGCCGCGCAGCGCCCCATAGCGCCGAAGCGCGGTGATTGCATAGGCGGAGCAGGACGGCTGGAAGCGGCAGCTCGGCGGCAGCACCCGCGACGGCCCCTTCTGCCAGGCGGTGGCGATGAGGATGAGGAGGCGGGCGATCACGGCGCCGTTTCGCCGGGGAGCAGCACCGACGAGGCGCCGCCACCCGCCTTCTTCAGCGCTCGGGCGAGCTCGATGCGCAGCAACTGGAAATCCCGTTCCACACCGCCGGCGCGGCCGATCAGCACATGGTCCGCCCCCGCCACCCCGCCAACGGGCAGCAGCTCGCGCGCCAGTTCCCGGAACCGGCGCTTCATCCGGTTGCGGACCACCGCGCCGCCGATCTTCTTCGTGACGGTGATGCCGAGCCGCACCGCCGGGTCGCCGTCGCCGCGCGGGTGCACGAGCAGGACGAAGCCCGGCATGGGGACCCGCCGGCCGCGGTTCGCGGCCAGGAAATCGGCGCGGCGGGTGAGGATCGTGTAGGGCTTGGCGCCCGCCGCGCTCAGGCGGACAGGCTCTTGCGGCCGCGGGCGCGGCGCGCGGCCAGCACCTTGCGGCCGCCGACGGTCGCCGTCCGGGCGCGGAAGCCGTGGCGCCGCTTGCGCACGAGCTTGCTGGGCTGGAAGGTCCGCTTCATCGCTCATTCCTCGAAAACTGAAAGGGCCACCTCCCCGGAGGCGGCCGCTGTTGCGAGAGCCGATAGGAGAGGCAGCGGCGAAAGTCAATTGCCGCCGCCGCTCCCGGGCGCGGTCTCGAGGGCCTTCCTGCGCGCCTCGCGCCGCCGCGCGCTGGCCCGCCGCAGCCCCCAATCGGCCCAGGCGCCCTTCTTCGGGTGCCGCCGCTTGAAGTGGACATATTTCTTCTTCGCCCAGTCGCTGTACCGCAGCACGAGGGTCAGCCCCGCCGCGAAAACCACCACGCCGCCCGGACCCGGAATCGGCCCGACCACCGGCGTCAGCGCGATGAGGATGCAGCCGACCACCACCAGCCCCGCCCGCACCGCCGCGATGTTCGTAAGGTTACGCCACCACTGTGTCATGGGAGCGATGTGGGGGTAGTGTGTTAGCCGCGCAAGACGGCATCTTCAGCGCGACAGGTTTTCGCCCCGCCGGCGACTAAGGTCCGGATCGGCGTCCGTTTCGGAGGTCGCGAGCGGGTGGAGGTCGGATGGTCGCGCATGTCGCCACGGTGGCGTTTCTGGGGCTCGAGGCGCGCGGCGTCGAAGTGCAGGTGCAGATCGCGGCGGGGCTGCCCAAGTTCCTCGTCGTCGGCCTGCCGGACAAGGCGGTGGCGGAGAGCCGCGAGCGGGTCCACGCGGCGCTGGCGGCGATCGGCCTGTCGCTCCCGCCCAAGCGCATCACCGTCAACCTCTCGCCCGCCGACCTGCCGAAGGAGGGCTCGCATTACGACCTGCCGATCGCCCTCGGCCTGCTCGCCGCGATGGGCGCGATCGATACCGAGACGCTGGCCGGCTACCTCGCCGTCGGCGAGCTCGGCCTCGACGGGCGGGTGGCGCCGTCGCCCGGCGTGCTGCTCGCCGCGATGCACGCCTCGGCTCGCAGCCTCGGCCTGATCTGCCCCGCCGCGCAGGGTCCGGAAGCCGCCTGGGCGGGCGACGTCGAGATCGTGCCGGCCCCCGACCTCATCGCCCTCCTCAACCATTTCCGCGGCAGCGCCGTGCTGCGCCCGCCCGAGCCCGGCGAGGCGGCGCTGGACGGCCCCGGTCCCGATCTCGCCCAGGTCAAGGGCCAGGAGACGGCGAAGCGCGCGCTCGAAATCGCCGCGGCGGGCGGCCACAATCTGCTGATGACCGGCCCGCCCGGCGCCGGCAAGTCGCTGCTCGCCGCCTGCCTGCCCGGCATTCTCCCCGAGCTGACGCCGTCGGAGGCGCTCGAAGTGTCGATGATCGCCTCGGTCGCCGAGGCGCTGAGCGACGGGAGGCTGATCCGCAGCCGCCCTTTTCGCGCGCCCCACCACAGCGCCTCAATGGTGGCGCTGGTCGGCGGCGGCCTGCGCGTCCGGCCGGGCGAGGTCAGCCTCGCGCATCTCGGCGTGCTGTTTCTCGACGAGCTGCCCGAATTCCAGCGCTCGGCGCTCGATTCGCTGCGCCAGCCGCTCGAGACCGGCACCGTCTCCGTCGCCCGCGCCAACGCGCACGTCACCTTCCCGGCGCGCGTCCAGCTCGTCGCGGCGATGAACCCGTGTGATCGCGTTGCCTTTTTGCTGCCGGGTGTTCCCCTCGACTCGCGGCGGCCCAAGCCAGAATGCCAGCAACTCCAGGGCAACGATCTGCCCGCGCGGCTCAAGCGGCGGCGGCGGGAGCTACGGCTCTTCCAGCGGGAGGCGGCCCAGCGCATCGGCGTAGCGGCCGACACGTATCTCAACTGGGAGACGGGCAGGCGTACTCCGCCAACGCAGTACCAGCATTCTATCGAGCGGTTCCTTACCGCCCGGGTTCCTTGAGCGGCCCCATCGGAGTCATGAAAGGTGCGTTCGCTTCTGGCCGGAAGCGGAATGGCAGCTGTCGGGAGCCGGACAGGCCAGAGCGGACGCTTCTTCGCAGTGCTCGCACATCCGGAATGCGGCCATTCTGGTCATCCAGTACTTAGCGACGCTCGATCGTACGGAGCCAACTCGACGCGGCAAATAATTCTGTGAGTTGCAAGCGGTGGGGATTGGACTTCGGGTCCGCTGCCTGTACCGATTTCGCCAGGCCCGCAGAACGGCAGAAAACCGCGGACTAGGCCGCGGTCTTCTTGCCACTAGCGCAGGTCATTCCGACACCCGGCTTGCGCTCGCCGCCATGACAAGCAAGGATAGCGCACTCAAGTGCCGGCTCGCGCCTTCTGTGCGGCGGCTCGGACGGCTGAGGGGAGAGGAAAATTGCCGCTTGAGAATCTAACGGTCAACCGTGTCTGCTTGCACGAAGTCTTCCGTTTCGGTGAGGACGGGAACGTTGTCCCGCCTCAGTACGGAGGGGGTCTCCTGAACTTGGACGCCGCTGCCGCCGAGGCCTTTCGGAGCCGAGTCGTGTCTGCCTTCAAGAGCAACGCCCAGTGCATGGAGATGGGCATCAGGGACTTCGGCCCAGGAAGTATTCTGGCGCTCGGCGCAGACTTGATCGGCGTGCCAGATGCTGACTTTGTTCAACGGTCGCGTGCCTTCGCCGACTCGCTAGCGGGCAAGCAGGCCAATCGCGCCATCCCGGGCGGACTGGTAGTCGTGTTTGAGGGGACTCATGGTCACCCGGCGGTCCCATTTTTTGCGGTCATGAAAGCCGAGCTGCACGGTGGCTTCCTAAAGACCAACAATCTGCAGGCGCGGTTCGTTGACGACTTATTCCTGAGTCCGAAGACAAAGCTCTATAAGATCGGCCTGTTCACTTCTGACGGAGTCGACCCGAGGCCTGAACTCCCGCAAGGCTGGTCCGCACTCCTGTACGACAGCGCTATGACTGCGAGCAGGCGCGACAATGCAGCAAACTACTTCCACAGCTCTTACCTCGGCCTCGAGATCCCGGAGAATGCCGCTCAGAGGGTGCGTCAGTTCTGGGAACACACGCGAGCCTTTATCAAATCCGC
This sequence comes from Alphaproteobacteria bacterium, assembly GCA_019239415.1. Classification (GTDB taxonomy): domain Bacteria; phylum Pseudomonadota; class Alphaproteobacteria; order Sphingomonadales; family Sphingomonadaceae; genus Allosphingosinicella. The sequence continues at coordinate 902 of JAFAZW010000079.1, read as the reverse complement.
CCGAATTTCAGAGGAAGACAAAGTCGATCTCTACAACGGTTTGTCGACCTATCTCAAAGTTGATCGATCGCCGACGATCCAGGTCAGCCGCTTCGCCGAGACCTACATGGCCGATGATCTCGCCGACGATTATCAAGCTCACATGCGGCGAGAGCGGTTTCCGGCCGCGGCCGTGCCGAAGGACCTCTCCGAGATTGCTGCCCGCCTGCGATATCGAAAGCTGAGGTTTCCGCAGCAGATCACGCTGCAGGGGCCGCCGGAGGCGATGGTCGAGATGGTGTCCGTCCAACCCATCGAAACAGAGGGTGGGCAGGAGTGGACTCAGATCACCATCCGAGGCAGGCTGGAGGCTCAGGATTGAGCCGGGAAACCGACTTCGTCGCCAGATGGCACGCCGAAAGAGCGGCATACGACGCGTGGGGCCGCGCCATTTCGGAAAGGGTAACCGAGGCACTGGGGCGTGCTATCGCGCCGGTCTCCACCGGCTATTTCCTGAAGCTCCCGGTGCAGCCGCGTCTGAAGGACGACCAGAAGCTGATCGAAAAGGCCTTTTTTCGAAACAAAGGATATGCGGATCCCTTCTCCGCGATCACGGATAAGGTTGGGACCCGCTTCGTCGTCTTGCTCGGGAGTGAGATTGAAGCGGTCGAGCGTGCTCTCAGGTCGATTCCGGGATGGACCTTATCCAAGGACCGGGACTATGAGTCGGAACAGAACGAGAATCCTTTTGAGTTCAACTATGCCGCGGTCCACTACGTTGTGCGGGCGCACCAGGATGAGGAGCATGCTGGTGTTCGCGTTCCCGCCGGAACCCCCTGCGAGGTGCAGATCAAAACGCTCCTGCAGCACGCCTTTAGTGAACTCACGCACGACACAATCTATAAACCCCAGATCCAGGCCAC
>JAFAZW010000064.1 GCA_019239415.1 Alphaproteobacteria bacterium | reverse complement strand
ACCGCGTCGATCACACGCTCGCGAAGATCCTGGGAATAAGCTCGAGGCATAAGGGCTGGCCTCCTCACACCAGCCCTCAGCTTGAATCACAACACAGCCGCGTTGGGAATCCCCAATCGATTCAATCTAAGCTCAGCGTGCTCTAGGTAGCCTTCGCCCCACCGTGACGAACAGCCCGCCCTCCCCGCCGAGGCTCTTCATCCAGCCGATCTGCGCCAGGACGCTTTCCAGGGGCCATTCGTCCTCGGCCGGGGCGAAGAGGTCTTCGGGTTCGTCGCCGATCAGGGTCGAGGGGTAGGTCGAGACATAGTCGATACCGTTGTCGGCGAACCAGCGCCGCACCTCGGCAAGGCTGTGGCTGTGCTCTTCGGGGTGCTGGTACTGATCCCTCAGCCACGCCTCGCGGCGCGCCGGCTCGGCCTTGCGGTCGCGCAGCACGGGGTCGAACGGGATCCAGCGATAGCGCGTCATCCTGGCCACCGCGCGCCTGAGGCGCAGCGGCACGCGCGCGTAGAGGTTGTAGAGCCCCAGGACGATGACCCCGCCCGGCCGCGCCGCGCGGACGATGCTCGCGAAGGAGGCGGCGGGGTCGGGCGTGTGATGGAGGACGCCCGAGCAATAGACGACGTCGAAGGCGCCCTCTTTCAGCGGCAGGCGGGTGAGGTCGCATTCGACGAACTGCACCGCGGGGAGGCCGTAGCGGCGCGCGGCGGAGGCGCCGAGCTCCAGCGAGCCGCGGGCGAGGTCGCAGCCGACGACCGTGCGGTCGGCGCGGGCGAGATAGAGGCTCATCTGCCCGGTGCCGCAGCCGATCTCGACGATCTTCGCGTCGCCCGGGATGGCCTGATCGAGGATGCGGGCGAACTGGCTGCGCTCGGCGCGGGTGCGGAGCCAGGTGAGGCTGTCGTTGGGGGGGTAACCGGGGAAGGGCGCGGCATTGTAGAATTGCCGGACGACCTCGGTCTGCCCTTCCACATCCAGGCGCAGCCGCGGGATGCCGTCCGCCGCCGGCCAGGCGCGGCCGCAGCCGGTGCACGACCAGTCGGCGGCGAGATCGCCCGCGCAGGCCGGGCAGGCGAGGAGGGCGCGCGGGTCTTCCACCGTAAGGCGCCTAGGCCGCGACCGCCCGAGGATGGAGCGCCGGCCGGATCGCGCCACTGGCGTCACCCTGAACTTGGTTCAGGGTCCAGGCCTCCACCCGCTTTGCCGCCTCCACCCTGGATGCTGAACCAAGTTCAGCATGACGGCAGGAGTGATTGCTGATCACGCCGCTAGAAGATCGAGTAGATGAAGGGGGCGAGCGCCTCGACGCCGGCGGCGAGGACGAGGAGCAGGCCCGTCGCGCACAGGAAGATGGCGAGCGGCACCATCAGCTTGCGGTCGGAGCCACCCTTCCACAGGCCGCGCGCGAGGTCGCCGGTCGAGCCGAAGGCGCTCCCCATCACCACCAGCTGACGCCGCAGCCGGCCCTTCTTCTTGATCATACCAGCTCCTCTTCCTGCGCCGCCGCGGCGGCGGCCCGGCTCCGTTTCCTGACCCGCGTGTTGCCGACGATGAGCAGATCGACGCCGCTCCTGCGGAAGGTCGAATAGCCTTCCTGCGCAGTGCAGACGATCGGCTCGCCGGCGAGGTTGAACGAGGTGTTGAGCAGCACCGGCACGCCGGTGCGGCGGCCGTAGGCCTGGATGAGGTCGTAGAGGCGGGGCGCGAAGCTGCGCTCCAGCGTCTGCAGGCGCGCGGTGCCGTCGACATGGGTGATGGCGGCGAGCCGCCCGCGCCATTCCGGCCGCACCGGGAAGACGCCCGACATGAAGCGGGCGAGCCGGGCGCCGCCGGGCGGCAGCTCGAAGAAGCGCGCCGCCTCCTCGACCGGGCAGACCGGCGCGAAGGGGCGGAATTCCTCCCGGTACTTGATGTCGCGATTGAGGCGGTCGCGCATCGCCGCGGCGTGCGGCGCGGCGAGGAGGCTGCGGTTGCCCAGCGCGCGCGGCCCGAATTCGGTACGGCCCTGGATCCAGCCGACGATCCGCCCCGCCTGGAGGTCGCCGGCGGTCTCCTCGATCAGCGCCTCCTCGGTGAGGTCCTCATGGGGAAATTTGTCCTCCGCCGCGATGCGGGGCAGCGCGTCATAGTCCGGGTCGGGGCCCCAGAAGGGATGGTCCGGGAAGTGGCGGTCCGGATTGCCGAAATGGATGCGGTCGGCATAGAGGGCGGCGCCGAGGGCGCAGCCGGCATCGCCGGGCGCCGGCGGGACGAACAGCCGCTCGAAGCCCGATTCCTTAAGGATGCGCGCGTTGGCGACGCCGTTCAGCGCGACGCCGCCGCCGAGGCAGAGGTCGGGCAGCCCGGTGCGGTCGTGGAGGTCGCGGGTGAGGTCGACGAGGATGTCTTCGAGCACGCGCTGGACGCTGGCGGCGCAGTTCGCGAAGCGGCGGCCCTCGTCGGTCGCGAGGTTGATCGGCTCGTAGCGGCTGCGCGGCGGTCCGAACAGCCGGATGAACTTCTCGGAGAAGCTGCGCTTCGCCGTCGTGTGGAAGTCGAAATAATCGAGGTCGAGGCGGAAGGCGCCGTCGGCGGTGCGGGGGATGAGCTTCCTCACCGCGTCGGCCATGGTCGGCTCGCCGTAGGAGGCGAGGCCCATGACCTTGTACTCGCCCTCGTTGACCGCGAAGCCCAGATAGGCGGTGAAGGTCGAGTAGAGCATGCCGAGCGAGTGCGGGAAGCGGATCTCGCGGTCGATCTGGATCGAGGTGCCGGACGCGCCCCGCGTCCCCGTCCCCACCGTCAGCGTCGCCCATTCGCCGACCCCGTCGGCGGTGAGGATCGCGGCGCGCTCGGTCGGCGCGGTGAGGAAGGCCGCGGCGGCATGGCTCTGGTGGTGCTCGGTGAACAGGATCTTGTTCCCCGGCACCCCGAGCCGCGAGGTGATGATGCCGCGCACCCACGCCTTCTCGCCGAGCATGTTCTTCATCGCGTGCGGGAACGACCGCCAGCTCTGCGGGAAAGCGCGCAGCGCCGTCGTCAGCACCCGCTCGAACTTCAGCATCGGCCGCTCGTAGAAGACGACGGCGTCGAGTTCCTCCGGCTCCAGCCCGGCGACGTCGAGGCAATATTCGACCGCCTCGATCGGGAAGGCGGCGTCGTTCTTGCGGCGCGACAGGCGCTCCTCCTGCACCGCCGCGACCGGCTCGCCGTCGACCAGGAGGGCGGCGGCGGCATCGTGGTAGAAGCAGGAAAGCCCGAGGATCTTCATCTAATATTGCCCCTTGAGGTCGCGCTTGTCGCGCGCGGGCGCCCAGCCCTCCGGCTCGCGCTTCGCCGCCCGCTTCGCGCCCAGAGCGAAGACCGGCAGCAGGATGAAATATTGAAGGGTGAGGAGGATTGCGCCCATCACCCCCGCGAGCGCGACGGCGAAGCGCAGATAGCCTTTCCACAGCCGCCCGAGCCGCGCCTTCCAGAGCAGCCAGCCCTGCTTTTGCGGCGCGACGCGGCCGAGTTCGTGGCGGGTGTAGCTCATGTGGAAATTCTCGTCCTTCAAGATGCGCGCGAAGACCTCCCGCGTCTCCGCATCGGCGCCCACGGCCTGGTGATAGACGGCGAAGCTGCGCGCCGCCGCCGCCTCGGAAAGGTGGAGGAAGGCGAGCAGGGGACCGTCGCGTCCCTCCTCGACCTCGACGTCGTCGAGCCCGCGCTCGCCCGGCGCCAGCCAGTCCGGCTGCCAGCCCGCGCCGCGGCGGGCGCTCTCGCGCAGCAAAGCGGCGCCGCGGCGGCGGAACATGTCGGAGTGGCGCTGCTCATCCGCGGCGTGGCGCAGATACAGGCGCCTGAGCTTGGGGTCGGGCGTGAGCTCGGCCGCGCGCGCCAGATCGCGGCCGCCGTCCGCCTCGACCTCGGCGAAGCGCAGCAGCCGATACCCCCTGCGGACGGGATCGCTCCACACCCAGCGCTGGATCGGGTTGAGCCAAGCCGACATCGCCGATAACCCCCTGTGAATCCGGGTCGTATCAGCCTTGGGGAGGACTGCCAATGCCGTCGAAGGGAGGCGATGCGGCCCGCGCCGGGACTTCGGTCCAGCTCGTCGCCGCGGCCGCCGGGATCGCCCTCCTGTACGCTGCGTGGTGCATGGATCGGGGGTGGGCGGAGCGCCATTTCCTGCCCGCCTGGGCCTATCCCTGGGAGACGCAGCTGCGCATCCTGCTGGCGCTGCGCATCGCCGTGGCGCTGGCGGGGCTGGCCGTGCTGCTGGCCGTCCGCCCCTGGGCCGCGCGGGCCGCCAGGTCGGGGCGGGGACGCCAGGCGCTGGGGAGCGTGATCGGGGCGCTGCTCGCCGTCGCCCTCGCCTTCGTCGCGGTCGAGCTCATCCTCCACACCCGCACCTGGCAGTCGGCCCAGGAACGGTGGGACAATCAGGAGCCGCTCCGCGCCCGCGACGCCGCGTACGGCTGGACCTTCGTGCCCAATCACCGGGGCGCCGTCGCCCTCCACGGCCGCACCGTCCATTACGCCACCGGCCCCTTCGGCTATCGCGTCGCCGCGGCCGGCAAGGCCCCGGACTTCGCGGCGCCCACCATCGTCTTCGCGGGCGAATCGATCACGCTCGGCTACGGCCTCGAATGGGCGGAGACGGTCCCGGCGCAGGTTCAGGCGATGACCGGCGTGCAGGCGGTGAACATGGCGGTCAACGCCCACGCCACCGACCAGACTCTGATGCGGCTCCAGCGGGAGCTCCCGCGGTTCCCGCACCCCGTCGCCGTGATCGTCCCGTGGGTCCCGTGCCTGTTCGACCGGAATCTCGACACCGATCGCCCGCATCTCGACGCCGGGCTCCGGTGGCACCCGGCGGACCCGCCTTCCACCCGGATCGTCGAGCTCGCCCGCCGCGCCGTCCGCTACCGCAGCGACAGGGCCATCGCCGAGGGCACGGCGATGACGCAGGCGGCGCTCAGGCGAGTCATCGCCCTGGCCGGGTCCCGGGGCGCCAGGGCCCTCGTCGTCGTCCCCCAATTCCTTCCCGAGTCCCGCCGGGAGGCGGAGGTCCGCCATGCCGTCCTCGACGCGGGACGCATCCCCTACCTCCTCGTCCCGATTCGCCCCGAGTGGCGCTTCCCGGTCGACCGCCACCCGACTCCCGCCGGCGCCCGCGCCCTGGCGGAAGCCGTCGCCCGGGCGCTTCGTTAGTTCCGGGCCTGCTGATGCGCGCGAAGGCCCGCGGCCCGACATTCCATGGCGGTGAGGAGATCCGGATCGTTGGACGAATCGTGGGCGCAGTAATTGAACAGCGCGTTGTAGAAGCGGCCCGTCGTCACATAATAATATTCGCCGACCTCGCCCGCGCGCTTGTGGTCCAGCGTCGGCCTCCCGGCTTCCTGGCGGGCGATGAAGTCGGTCAGCATGTCGGAAATGTAGTGGAGCTCCTCGAACGGCGGCTCCCATAGCCGCCGCGCCGGGCAACCCGCGGCCTCGCTCCAGAAAGCTTGATCCGCCGCGTCGACCTCGAGCCGCCTGTCGCGCAACAGGCGCGCGAAGTCCGCCATCATCCGCTTCAGCGCGGGCCAGCGCGACTCCACGACGGTGCAAAGCTGTTCGCCCGTCTCCCTCGCGTTGCGGCAGACCGAATAGGCCGTCGCCGCGCCGTTGGGGTCGAGAGACACGGCCGACGAGGTCCGGTTGCCGAACCATGTTCTGCGGTCGTGCTCCAGGGCCGCATAAACCATCGTCCGGCGCAGATCCGCGACCGTCGCGTCGCTCTCATGGGCCGTGGTCTGGAGGTCGAGCAGGGGAATGGCGCCGCGCTCGGTCCGCCGGAGCGCCTCCTCCAGATCGTGCCGGTAATATGCGCGCAGCCCCGCCTGAAGCTCGGGACCGGCGAGCCTCGCAGGCTCCTGCGCCGGCGCGGCAGGAGCGGGCCCGCCGAGCGCCAGCAGGAGCAGGAACAGGCCAAGGTTGAGGAATGGCTTCATCTTTCCCCCCGACAACAGTCATTACCGGCGTAGCCCAATCCCGGCGATCGCGCGAGGCGGCCGGCGGGAGGGTGGCGACTCAGCCGCCGGGGGCGTAGGATGGCGTCTCGTCAACGAAGGAGCGCAACCCATGAAGCGGTCCCTTCTGCTCGCCGGCCTCGCCGCCGTGTCGCTCGCAGCGCCGTCTGCCGCCCAGCCGAACTGGAGCCAGGCACCGCGCGTGACGGTGGCGCTGTCGAGCTTCAAGTTCGCTCCCGCCACCATCCGCCTGCGCGCCGGCCAGCCGGTGATCCTCCACCTCCAGAATAGCGGCTCGGGGGGCCACGATTTCAGCGCGCCCGCCTTCTTCAAGGCGGCGACGGTCCGGCCGCAGGACAAGGGAAGGGTCGAGGGCGGCTCGGTCGACGTGGCCGGGCGCGAGAGCGTCGACGTCGCGCTCGTGCCGGCGGCAGGAACCTATCCGCTCCGCTGCACCCACGCTTTCCACTCGATGTTCGGGATGAAGGGTTCGATCGTCGTCCAATAGGGCGCCGCAGGTCCGACTCCCGCCCGGCCGGCGCTTGTGCTATCGAGGCGGCGCGTCCACCCGCCTGGGGAGGCTCTTATGGTCGGACTTCGCGCTCGCACCCTCATCGCCGCCGCCGCGCTCTCCGTGCCGGCCCTGCTCCTCGCCAACCCGCCCGGCGGGGGCGGCGGAGGAGGAGGAAGCGCGCCCAGCATGTCGGCCGGCAAGTACGACGCGGCGGCCGAGTATAAGAAGGCGATCCAGGCGGTCCAGGACGGCAAGTTCGCCGAGGCGCGCAAGGCGATAGAGCACGTCCTCGCCGTCGCGCCGGACGACGCCAACAGCAATTTCATCGCCGGCCTCGCCGCCGCCGGGCTCGGCGACGACAAAAGCGCGCGGCGCTATTACGAGCATGCGGTGCGCTCCGACAGGGAGCTGGTCCAGGCCCATCGCGAGCTCGGCCTCACCTATGTGAAGCTCGGCGACAAGGCGAAGGCGCAGGCCGAGCTCGACCGGCTGACCCAGATGCAGCAGAAATGCGCCGCCGCCTGCGCCAAGGCGGCGGACATCGGCGGCGCCGTCGCGGCGCTGACCAAGGCGCTGGCGGCGGGCTCGCAGGCGCGCGCGGACGGGGCGCCGAGTCTGCTCTTCGCGAGCGCGGCGGCCGGCGACGGCGCCTATCTCGACGCGGTCTCGCTGATCAACGCGGGCCGCTACGAGGCAGCGCTCGCCTCGCTCGGGACCGCCCGCGCCGCGTTCGGACCGCACCCCGACATCCTCACCTGGCAGGGCTTCGCCAACCGCAAGCTCGGCCGCTACGCCGTCGCCGAGCGCTACTATCGCGAAGCCCTCGCCGCCGCCCCGCACCACCGCGCGGCGACCGAATATTATGGCGAGCTGATGGTCGAGCGCGGCGACAAGGCCGGCGCGGCGCGCATGCTCGCCGATCTCGACGCGACCTGCACCTTCGGCTGCGCCGAGGCCGACGAGCTCAGGCGGTGGATCGAAGCCGGGCACGCGCCGGCGCGCTGATCGTCGTCGCCGCCGCGCTGGCTGGGGCGACCGGCGCGGCGTCGCTCACCCCGTTCCCGCTCCGCGAGGCGCGCTGGACGGCGCCGGCGGCCCTGCCGCGCAGCCTCTCCTTCGCCCCGCCCGAATGCCTGCGCCGGGCCCGTTCGTCGGGCGAGGCGCGGGCGGTGGCGATCGGCCGCGTCGCCTTCCGCACGCCGCTGCTGCTCGGCGGCCAGGCCGCGCGCGCGGGGATGAGCTGCGCGACCTGCCATGTGAACGGCCGCGGCAATTCCGCCTTCCTCTTCCCCGGCCTGTCGGGCGCGCCGGGCACCGCCGACGTCACCGCCTCGCTGATGAGCAGCCACCGCGGCGACGGCGTCTTCAACCCCAAGCCGATCCCCGACCTCGCCGGCCCCCCGGACATGCGCAAGATCTCCCGCACTAGGCCTGGGGCGCTGGAGACCTTCATCCACGGTCTCGTCAGCGAGGAATTCGACGGGCCCGAGCCGCCGCCGGACGTGCTCGCCGGCCTCGCCGCCTACGTGCGCGCACTGGACCCGGCCGCCTGCCGCGGCGGCGCCGTGCGGCTGCGCCTGCGCGACCGGCTGGCGGAGGTCGAGAGCGCCGTCGCCCTCGCCCGCACCACCGGGGGCGAGACGCGGCGCCTGCTCCTCGCCGCCGCCCGCTCGACCCTCGGCGCCGTCGACGAGCGCTTCGCCGCCCTCCCCGCCGACCGCGCGCTGCTCCGCGCGGCGGATGCGGATCTCGCCGCGATTCGTGCCGACAAGGCCGGCTTCGACCGCTGGGACGCCGCCTGGCCCGCGCGCAAACGGCGCCTGCTCAGGGATGAGGGGAATTCGCTCTACGCGGCGGCCAAGGTGGCCATGCTCTACTCGGCACGCGGCCGATAACCCGGGAAGCCGGACCACACACCCCGTTCGGGCTGAGCCTGGCGAAGCCATGCCCTGGTTTCGGCGAAGGAGAAATACGGGGCTTCGACAAGCTCAGCCCGAACGGTTCTTGCTCATGAGGAGACGCGATCTTGAGACGGCCTAGCTCCCGCCGCCGCCGGCCGGCGGAAACAGGTTCAGGCCCGTCGCCTTGTTGATCGCGCCCCAGAGCACCCCGACGATGCCGTTCCACAATTTCTCGGCCGTCACCGCGGCGAGACCGGCGAGCGTGTTGACGAAGCTGCGTGTCATCTCCGCCAGGCTCTTGAGGAAATAGTCCCGGGTCGCCGGGTCGATCGAGCCGTCCGCGACGCCTTCGGCGATGAGGATCGCCTGGCGCGCGATCGCCTCCAGCTGCTGCTCCGAAAAGCCGCGCAGCGCGGGCAGGTCCTGGTTGAGGACCGCCTTGCCGGCGCCGAGCATGTCCTGGACGAGTGAGCCGACATCGAGTCCCATCGCTACCTCTTGAGGTAATTTTCGTAGGTCATGGCCTGGGTGAGAAAGGTCTCCGCCTGGTTCTGGAAGGCGGCGAGGAGGCCGCCGCGCAGGCCGGTCTTCTCGTCCGCCGCCTCCATATGCTGGATCGTGTCCTTGAGGTCGGCGACGGCGCGGGCGCTCGGATAGACGGTGAAGTTCGGGTCCACCGCGACTCCCGCCACGTGCATCCGCGCCAGCGCCGCGGCGGCCTTCTTGATGGCGGCGGAGCTGGGCATCGGCCGGGTGCGGATCTGCGTTTCGGTCGCGCCCAGCTCGGCGACGATCTGGTCATATTGCGGCTTGCGCGCGCTGAACGTGTCGGGGGTCGTCGCCGTGCCGATTTGCGCGAAGAGGGCGTGGATGTCCTGATTGGCGCTGTTGAGGCCGCCGACGATGGTCGTGTCGTAGGCCGGCGCCAGCTGCACCATGCACGCGGAGAGCGCCGCGCACAGCGCCACGCACAGCGCCAGCAGCCCGCCGCGTCGCACAAGTGTCGGCATGCCACGTCCCCCTCGAGTACCGACTGTCGCACAAGTCTGCGACGGGCTCAACGCCACTCACCGTGATTTCGGCGTGCACGCCATGTCCAGGATAGGCGGCGCGAAATAGCTGGAGTTGTCGCGCACGAGCCACCATCCCGCGGGGCGCCGTTCGAACCGCGCCGTGCAATGCTCCAGCGCGCCATATTGCCGCACGTCGAACGTGCATGTCGCGACCGGATCCGCATCCCCGGCACAGGAGACCGCGGAGACGTCCGGGGGAGGCATTGCCGGACAGGCGGGCCCGGTGTCGCCGCAGTTCCGGGCGCGGAGCATGCCATTGTAGATTTCGGCGAGATTGTCGCCGATCTCCCAGGCCGTCGGATAGGGAGCGAGCGGGGCGGCTCCCGGCGAACGGTGGGAGCGGCCGGCGCGAGCCGGAGGCACTGCCCGGGCAGGAAGCCCGCCCAGCAGGAGAATGGCGGCGGCGGCGAGGCTCGTTGCATACGACGTCGCGCGCCGGACCGCTGCCATCGCCCTACCCCTCTCAGGCCGGATCGTGGCACAAGCCCCGTGATCGCTCGACGGCGCTCTATCGCCGCGATCGCTGAAGGAGCTTGATGATCGGGACGCGCCGGCCGCGGTCGGGCAGGAACTGGAGGACGAGGCTCGCCTTCGCCCGCCCCCCGCCGATGAGATCGTTCTCGACGTGGTCGACCAGGTTCGTGGGATAATCGCGTTCCCGCGCCGCGGCCGGAGAAATCGCCACGACGAGGTCATAGGCGATGAACGGCCATCCATGCACGGGCGCCACCCGTACCGGATGGGCCTCGCACTCGACGATCTTCGCGCCGTGAAGCGCCTCGAGCGCCGGCGTCAGCCGCCTGCACAGGTCCCGATCGCGGAGCCCCTCCTGGACGACCGTCGCGAGGATCTGCCGTTCCCCCGGTGCGACGGGCAGCGGCGGTGCCGGGAGAGCTGGAGCGCATCCGGCGAGGGTCGCCGCCGCCACTGCTGCGGCACGGCCCTTCACCGCGTCCCGTAGGTCCTGTCGCCGGCGTCGCCGAGGCCGGGGACGATATAGCCGTGGTCGTTGAGCGTCTGGTCCATGCCGGCCGCCCAGATCGGCACGTCGGGATGATGGGCGCGCAGCGCCTCCGCGCCGGGCCGTGCGGCGAGCAGGCAGACGAAGCGAATGTCGCTCGCGCCCTCCTCCTTCAGCCGCTCGATCGCCGCGATCGCCGTGTGGCCGGTCGCGAGCATCGGGTCGACGACGATGACGAGGCGCTGGTCGAGCTGCTCGGGCGCCTTGAAATAATATTCGATCGCCTCGAGCGAGACCGGATCGCGATAGAGGCCGATATGAGCGACGCGGGCCGACGGCACGAGGTCGAGCATGCCCTCGGCCATCGACAGGCCGGCGCGCAGGATCGGCGCGAAGACCAGCTTCTTGCCTTCCAGCGCCGGCGCCGGGGTCGGACCGATCGGCGTCTCGATCTGGACCGTGCCCGTCGGCAGGTCGCGCGTCACCTCGTAGCAAAGCAGTGTCGCCGTCTCGCGCACCACGGTGCGGAACAGCTGGATAGAGGTGGTCTTGTCGCGCAGGATGGTGAGCTTGTGCTGCACCAGCGGGTGGTTGACGAGGGTGAGGCCGTCCATGTCTAGAATACCGTTCCGTCGCTGATGATAGTGAGTGGCGGGCCGCCGCCGGGGCGGCGCTCCGCGGCGATGCGCCGCCCGGCCGCCCAGCTGCCCCCTTCGAGCATGCGGGCGAGCGGGAAGTCGGCTTCGGCGACGCCGAGCCGGTCGCGAACCAGCGGCGCCATCCGGTCGAGCAGCGCCACCGTCATCGCGCGCCAGGCGACGATGAAGGGGTCGGAAACCTGGTGCACGGCGGACGATGAGGCGGCATCGGTCGGCACGAGGACGCCGGTGTCCACGAACAGGCCGCCGTTGCGGTACTCCGCGAGGCCGGTGAGGCCGTCGATATCGGTCACCTCGATGCCGCTCCACTCGAGCGGCTCGATCAGGGAGTAAGCCAGCCACTGGGAAAGCTTGTGGAGCGGGACGAGCCCGTCGCTCGCATCGTCGCGGCGGAGGACCGGATGGCGCCAGCAATCGCCGAGCGCGACGCCCTCGATGGTGAGCCGGTCCGCCCAGATCGGCCCGAGCGCCTCCAGCAGCAGCTCGAGAATCGCCGGGGCCGGGAGGCGGCCGGTCTCCGCGCGCGCGGAGAGCACGTCGAAGAGGCCGCCCGGCCGCGGCGCGCTCGCCGACGCGAAGAGATCCGGCCTCGCCAGCGCCTGCTCCCCCAGCCGGCGGAGCAAAGCCGCGCGGCCCTCGAGCCCGGCCAGCGGTCGATCGGGCCGGACGCAGAACCCCCGCGCCAGGTCGACGGACGCGAGGCCGGCGAGGCTCCTCGCGTCGGTGGCGAGCAGTCCGCTCTCGATCATCCGCTGGCTGGCGACGGCGAGGCCTTCGGAGCGGGCGAAGCGCTGCTCCGTCACCTGGTCCAGATAGGACCAGCCGGGACCGGCGCCGGCATCGAGAAGGACCGAGAGGATGGCGAGGTCGAAGGCGGCGCGCCCGCGCTCCGGCCAGCTCTCGGGGAGTTCCGGCGCGCCCGCGACGAAGTGGCGCCAGCGCGCGTGGAAGGGAATGTCGAGCGACGGATAGTTCTCGCGGGTGACCTTCGCCGTCAGCCCCGCCGCGTCCGCGAGCTTGTCGAGGTCCACCCGCCAGCCCTCGACGCGCCCGTCGAGGGCGAGCTCGAGCATCTCGTGCGCCCGCTCGCGCACGGCCGCGGCCGAGAGCAGGCCGCGCAGGGCGTCTTCGGACGAGGTCACGCGCGCTAGAACTTGCCGAGGTCCCGGCCGACGACCGCGCGCAGCTGATCCTCGGTCGGCGCGCCCTCGGGCGTATAATAGCCGGCCGCCTTCTTCGCCTCCATCTCGACGCTGGCGTCGGGCGGGATGAGGTCCGCCGGGATCGGCACGCGCTCGCCGATCTCGATGCCGCCGCCGGCGAGGGCGTCGTACTTCATGTTCGACATCGACACGAAGCGGTCGATGCGGCGGATCCCGAGCCAGTGGATGATGTCGGGCATGAGCTGCTGGAAGCGCGCGTCCTGGACGCCGGCGACGCATTCGGTGCGCTCGAAATAGGTCGCCGCCTGGTCGCCGCCGGGCTGGCGCTTGCGAGCGTTGTAGACGAGGAACTTGGTCACCTCGCCGAGCGCGCGTCCTTCCTTGCGGTTGTAGACGATGAGGCCGACGCCGCCCTCCTGCGCCGCCCGCGTCGCCTCCTCGATGCCGTGGGTGAGGTAGGGCCGGCAGGTGCAGATGTCGGAGCCGAACACGTCCGAGCCGTTGCATTCGTCATGGACCCGGCAGGTGAGCTTCTTCGCCTCGTTGCCGAGCCAGGCGGGATCGCCGAAGATGTAGAGGGTCATGCCCCCGATCGGCGGCAGGAAGACGCTGAGGTCCGGCCGCGTCACCAGCTCGGGATACATGCCGCCGGTCTGCTCGAACAGGCAGCGCCTGAGGCTCTGCTCGGCGACGCCGAACCGCTCGGCGACTCCCGGCAGCCACCAGACCGGATCGACGGCGATCTTGGTGACGGAGACGTCGCCCGCCTCGTGGACGATGTCGCCGTCGACGGCGATGCGCCCGGCGGCGATCGCCTCCTTCATCTCGTGCAGGGTGAGCCGCGCCTTGGTGATCGCGATCGACGGGCGGATGTCGACGCCCTCGGCGATCAGCTCGGCGAAGTCGTGGGCGACGCGATGGCCCCAGGGATCGAGCGAGACGATCTTGCCCGCCTCGCCCCATTGCGGGTGCGGGCCGATGTCGCAGACCGGCGCCGTGTCGTTGAGGTCGGGCCGCGCCTGCGGGTCCATCGCGCCCGACGAGATGGCGAGCGCGCGATAGACCGAATAGGAACCGCCATGCGCGCCGATCGCGTTGCGATCGCCGCCGGCATTGACGGTGGCGACCACCGGCCCGCGCGCCGGCGCGGTCGCGGCGCCCCACTGGATCGCGAAGCGCGGCGGCCGGCGCGAGCCCGGGTGTGAGGTCAGCCTGATATGCCCGCTCTTGCCGCCGTCGAACGCCGTACCCATCCGCTGTTTCCGTCCTTGAAATCCGTTTCGGACGCGAAGGCTACGCGAGCGGGGCGGCGATGGCTAGCGCCGCTGTGCGGGAGTCGCGAGCCGGGCGCGGAAGAAGTCGACGATCGCGCGGTTCATGTCGCGATGGAAGGCGGCGCGGTCGAAGCCGGCCGTGTCCTGGCAGAATTGGGGCGGGAAGTCCGGCCCGCACGGCGCGAGGAACGAGAAGTGGACCGCGCCGGGAACGCTATGGAAGTCGACCGGGCCGCGCAGCAGGCGCCGCACCACGGCGGCGTTGGTCGCGGTGGGCACAGTCTGGTCCGCCTCCCCGGTCCAGAGCTGCACCGGGACCTTGACCTTCGCCAGCCCCGAAGGCGCGAAGGCGAAGCCGATGCCTGGCGCGGCGATGACGGCCGCCGCGATGCGCGGGTCGTGCGTCCAGGCGGGCGGCGCCGCGGCCGGCGGCGCCATCAGCTTGCAGGCGAATTCCGGTTGGCGCGCGCAATAAGCGGGGATGCCCGCGAGGTCCGGCGTCCCGCCGATCGCGATCAGCGCCGTCGTCGCGCCCGCCGAGAAGCCGAAGATGCCGACGCGATTCGGGCGGAGCCGCGCGTGGCCGGCCCAGGGGCCGTACAGGAAGTCGATGACGCGGCTGACCTGGCGCGCCCGGTCGACGAACCAGTTCGGCTTGCCCACCGCGCTGTCGTCCTGGAAATTGTCCCCGACATGCATCGGCGCGGCCACGACGAAGCCGGCCTCGGCGAGCGCCCGGGCCGTATCGAGGTGGCTGGCCGGACCGGCTCCGGTGCCGTGGGAGAGGATGACGAGCGGCAGGTCGCTACCCGCCGCCGGCGCCCAGATCGCGACGGTGATCGCCGGGTGGCCGGGATCGTCGACGCGCGCCTGCTGGACTGGCGCCGCCGCCGGCTGCGCCGCCGCGGGCCCGGCGAACATGCAAACGGCGCAAGCCATTGCGAGAAGTGCTGGATGCCATTTCACGGCCGAGTTCCTCTCCCGAGTCTCGTTTCGGCAACGTAACCCTGTGGCGACACGAGGACAACCGGCGTGCGGCCTCGCGCGCGGAGCGGCGGCGGCGGGGCAATCGGCCCCGCGGGCAAGGGAAATTTCCCGCCGCCGCGCGTTTGAGGCGACGTGTTCGACATCCTCGTCCTCGCCCCTCCAGACAAGAAGGCGTTCGCGGACCATGTCACGGCCGCTCTGCAATCGGTCGGCTACGCGGCGGCGACGCGCGACGTTACGGAGGCCATGGGCGCCAGCCTCGCCGACGCGGCGCGCGGCGCGGCGGCCGCGATCCTGGTCTGGTCCCGTCCGCTGGCTGCGTCGGCGACCACCGAAGGATGGCTGGCGCCGCTGCGGCAGCGGCCGAACCTCCTTGAGGTCTCGGCCGACGGTATCGCGCCGCAGGGCGGTGACGAGACGCGCGTCATCCTCCTCTCCGGCTGGCGCGGCCAGGCCCACCATCTCGGCTGGCAGCGGGTCCTCGCCGAGCTGAAGCGCATTTGCGGCAGCGGCCACCGGCCGCCGAAGCGGGTGCCGGCGGCCGACCCCGGCGCTCCGGCGGCCCCTGCCGACCGGGCGAGGCCGGCAGGCGCCCGGCGCTTTCGCCTCGCGCTCGCCGCCTTCGCCCTGGTCGCCGCCGTCACCGTCCTCGCCTTCGTGCCGGGCCGCCGCCCCGCCGCTGAGGTCGCGCCGCGAACGCAGGACGTTGCCGCGCCGGCGCGCGTGGCTGCGGCGCCGGCGGCGCCCGACCGCGGCGCCGAGCCGGCGCCGCCGTCTTCGGCGCCTGCGGTCGCCGCGCCGCCCAGCGCGCCAGTCGACGCGCCCCTGCCGCAGGCGGACGCGCGGCCGGGGCCGGCCAGGGTCGTCCATGCCTCGGCATTGCCTGGGCTCAAGCGATATTCCCGCCGCAATTCGAAGACGATGCGCCTGTTCTGCGCGCGCAGCGGGCGATCGACCCCGCAATGCCGAATCTTTCTCCGCTCGATGGCCGCCGCGCGGCGGTAAGCGCGCGCAGCCGCGCGGCTCAGGGCAGCGCGACGACGTTGTTGAGCGTGGTGGTCTCCGCCTTGCCGTCGATGGTCAGGACCACCTTGAGCCCGCGCGCCGGCGCCCCCGACGGGAGGGTCAGCGCGATGCGCGCCGTCTTCGGCCGCAGGTCGTCGGGCGCCGGGAGCGGCGGCGTCGGCGCCGAGGCGAGCACGCGCCCGGCGGCGTCCTCGACGCGGACGGTGCCGGCGGGCGCGGCGACGGCGCCGAGGCTGTGGACGACCACTTCCAGCGTCCGTCCGGTCAGGCGGACATCGTCCTGGCCGATGCCGAGGTCCGGCCGCTGCTCGACGGGCGTTCCGGGCCGTTCCAGCGCGAACTCCAGGACCGTCGTGCGACGCGGCGCGAAGGTGACGTCGACGGAGGCGCTGCGCTCCAGCGGCACGCGGCTCACCGCGACCGGCCCATCGGCCTTGTCGTCGCCATTGTCGTCGGTGCCGGCGGCCATGCGCCATGTGCCGGCGGTGACGTTCCAGCCCGTCATCCGCGCCCGTTGCGGGCGGTCGCCGACATTGTAGGCGATCACGGTGAAACGATCGGGCGTGGCGCCTGGGACGAGGATCGCCACCTGCTCCGCCCCGTCCGGATCGTCGAAGCGCCAGCTGACGATGTTGCCGGGAACGGTCTGGTTGCGGCGCAAGGCGATGCCGCCAAGCCGTTCGCGCTGGAGGATCTCGTTGGGCTGGTCGACCCGGTCGGACCACCAATGCCCCTCGGTCAGCATGTACATGGCCTGCGATTTCGACCGGATCGCCTCGGCGTGGAGGCGCTCGAGCGGTGCCTTGTCGCCGGTCATCTGCCACGCCCAATATTGCTCGAACGGCCCCGAGGGCCTGGCGGCGAGGGTCCGGCCCCAGTCCTTGCGGCGGCCGAGCAGGTCGACCGCGTCATCGTTGATCTCGGCGAGGATCGCCGGCGATTCCGCCGCCCGCCCCTCGAGCGGCCGCAGATATTTCGCGTCCCCGGTCCAGCGGTAGGCGGCCCAGGCGCCCTGCAGCGGCGTCGAGACGCCGCCGCGATCGCCGACCCGCTCGGCGTCGGTCCGCCAATTGATCTCGTTCGGGAAGGACCAGCGGCCGTCCGGCCCCTGCTTGCCGTGCGCCAGCCAGCCGTCGATCGTGCCGGTGACGAGGCGCCGCGCCGCCGCATTGCCATTGTAGGTGCCGATGAGGATCGGCGCGTGGAGGACGGTGAAGGAATAGGGTTTCTGCCATTCCCACGGTCCTTCCCGGTAGACCTTGCGCCCGCCATACCAGTTGGACGCGAAGTGCATGTGCCCGGCGGGATTGGCCAGGATGATCCCCTGCAGCGCCCGCACCGTGTCCATCAGCCGCTCGATCGCCTTGGGCTCGCCCCAGTTGAGGTAGAGCCGCTCGGCGTCCGAGTTCAGGCCTTCCTCATAGGCGTGAAGCTCGTCGGTGGTGATGGTGCCGAGGCCGTTCGTTCGCATTCCGTTCTTGTAGACGGCGTCCGACAGCGCCCGCAGCGACGCGTTGATCTTGTCCGGGTCGACCCCCATCAGGGCGAGGCCGGGCCATTGCTCGGTGAGGTCGACATCGTCGGAAATGCCGCCGCCGAAATCGCCGTAAGGCACCTGCCGCTCGTCGATCCACCAGTTCACGAACCGACGGACGAGCTTCAGGTCCTCGAGCTGGCGGAACGCCCAGAGCGGCACCCCGGGCGGCGGCGCCGGCTGGGTGAAGGGCAACGGCCCCTGCGCGTTATAGCCGATGTCCGCCCAATATTCGCGGGCCAGGCGGTGGTCCGGGTCGACCCGCAGAAGGTCGGAAATGTCGGCGTAGAGCCGGCGGTAGAGCGCCTCGCGCTTCGAGGCCGTATGCTCCTCGACGAGGAAGCCCCAATTGTCCTTCACCTGGTTGAAGCGATCGGCGACGTGCTCGGCCTTGGCCGCCTCGCGGTCCTTGAAGACGAGCCGGATGTTCATCCCCTTGAGCGAGGCCGGGCCGAAATCCGGCGCCGCCGAGGCGATGGTCAAATAGAGGCTGTCGTCGGTGAGGATGCGGTCGCGCGTGTCGAGCCAGAGCGTGCGCGCCTCGCCGGGGCGGACGGAGACGGAGACGTCGATCAGGTCCCGCAGCGGCCAGATCGGGTCCTTGACCCGGATGTCGAGCGGGATGACCCCTTCGGCATTCGGCGTCGCGTGGAGCGGCGGGATGTCGATGGCGACGCCGTCGAGGCCGTCATGGACATTCTCCCACCCATAATTCCAGGACCGCGTCGGCGCGCGCGCGGGCAGGGCGTCGCCGAAGCCGGAGGGGATCAGGATGTGGACGAGCGGCGCGCTGCCGGACCGGCGCTCGACCCGGCCGGTCGCGGTCGGGTCGCCGGCGGCGGCCGCCGCGCGTCCCGCCGAAGCGCCGGCCGGAAGCGCGAGCACCGTTTCCCGCTCGTCCTCCGGGTAGCGACCGGCGATGAACGCGTTGAGACCGGCGAGATTCGCGTAGGCCGGCGCCGCGTCGGGATTGACCGTGTAGGAGAGCTTCAGCGTCCCTTCGGGCTCCTTCCCGTCTGTGACGCGATAGGCCCAGAGCTCCTGGATCGGCGTCTCCTGCGCCACGTTGGTGAAGCGGAGCCTGCCGCCGGCGAGCGGCGGCAGCGCCTCGACGCTGCGCACCACGCCCTCCGGGCGGTGGGCCAGCGTCCGGTACGCCTTGCCGTCCGCCGACCAGGAAAGCTCGCCATAGGCGGCGCCGCGTATCTCGACGCGGTTCACCGTTTCGCCCGCCGGGAGGGTGAGGTCGTAGGTCTTGCCGCCCTCGACATACACGTTCCAGTCGGGGAGCTCGAAATAATCGTCGCGGCCGGGCAGGCGGGAGCGGTTGTAGACGCCGGGCCAGGTCGTCTCCTCGATGCCGTCGACGCCCTTGAACATCCACTGCTTGAGGTCCCTGGCGTCGGCGAACTCCACCTTGCGGACACGGGTCGAGGGCGCCGCCAGCACGGGCGGGCTGGCGCGGTCCCAGCCGAAGCGGTGCAGCCACGCCGCGCGCTTCGCCGCGCCTGCGGGTTCCGCCGCCGCGGCAGGCTCGCGCTGAGCGGCGAGCGCCGCTACGTCGCCGGCAGCCAGCATGCGGTCGTAGACGCGGATCTCGTCGACGTCGCTGCCGCGCATGAAATGGTAGCGGCTCTGCACCTGGTGCGGCGACACCACCCGTCCGGCGAGACCGAACTGGTCGAGCCCGCTATCGTAATCGGCCTTGACGACCTTGCGCGCCGCCTCGCGGCCGTCGACGTAGAGGCGCACGCCTTCGGTCTCGTCCCATGAAAAGGCGATGTGGTGCCATGCGTCCGGTTCCGGCGCGGCCGGCATGCGCCAGGCGACACGGGTGCGGGCGAGGTTGGCGTCGGTGACGAAGGCGTCGAAGCCGTGGCCGTTCCAGTCGATGCGCAGCCAGGCCATGTCCCAGCTCGTGTGATCGGCGAAGCCGACGCGGAAGATGTTGAACGGCGCCTCGCCGACCGGCGTCCGCGCGCGCCAGAAGAAGGCCAATGTGCCGCGCTGGGCGAAGATGTTGCCCGGCGCATTCCAGGTGACGACGCCGTCATCGTCCCACTGGATCGCGCCGCCGCCGCCGACGCCGGTGGGTACGATGCGCACTTTGTCCTGGAAGTTCGGCACCGGATCGCCGCCGGCGGTGTCGGCGACGAAGCCCTTGTCCGCGGAGAGGCGGAAGAGGAGCTTCGGCGCCCCGGCCGGAGCGAGCGCTCCGACCCCGCCGGCCGGCGCCGCCGCCCCCGCCGCGCCCGTGACGAGCAGTGCCGCCACCGCCGCCGTTCCGCTCAGCCACAGGTTCAGCCGCATCTGTCTCTCCACCTGAATCGAGTCGCAGATAAGCCTCTTTTGACACCGGTATCAACGGCGTCGTACAAAGCGTCTGTGAGGCAGGATCGCGACGTCACCCGGCGGGCTTTCATGGTCGGTTCGGCCGCGGCATTGCTGCTGCCGACGGCGGCGGCATCGGCGGCGTCCCCGGCGCTGACGACGCTGTTCGACCACGCGCTGCAGGCATGGCCGGATTATCCCGAAATGCTTCGCCGCCTGGCCGCGGGCGGGATCGCCGATACCGGGAGCGACGCCGCGATCCTGCGCATGGTCGTGCGCGGCCTCGAGCGCGCCGCGGCGCTGGAGACGGCTTTCCCCTATGGCAAGCGCCTCGGCGCCTCGCCCTACGTGATCAGCCATCGCCACGGCGTCTGGCTCGAGATCGAGGACGGACCGGGCGATCCCGCCTTCCGCTTCCACCCGCTCGAGATGGAGGCCGAGCGACTGCGCGCCGAAGCGGCACGCGGCATCGTCCCGCCCCTCTTCATGCTCGACGCGGCGCGGGAGGGACTCAGGGCCCGGTACCCCACGAATGCTCCCGCCGCGGTCGCGCGGGAGCTGGACGTCCTCGCCTCCCTCCGCGCCCGGGCGCCGCGGGAGCCGGGCGTCTGGCAGTTTCCCGGCGGGCCCGGTTATTATGCCCTGCGGCTGCGCTGCACGACCGGAACCGACCTCACGCCCCTCGGCCTGGACCGCCTCGTCCGCGCGGAGATCGCCGCCCTCACCCGCCGCGCCGACGCGCTGCTGGAGCGGCTGGGCCTCTCGCGCGGCAGCGTCGGCGCGCGCCTCAGGGCGCTGAAGCAGCGACCGGAACATCTTTACGCCAACGACGATGCCGGCCGCGCCCGCGCCGTCGCCGACATGAATGCGGTGTTGGACCGGGTGCGCCCACGGCTCGCGGCCTGGTTCAACCCGCCCATCGAAGCCGGCGCGCATGTGACCAGGATGCGCGCGGCGGACGAGACGGCGGGGAAGCGCGGCTACCGGGATCCCGCCACCGGCACCTATTATCCGGACCTGGCCGATGCCCGCGAACGTCCCGGCTGGACCCTCGCGACCGTCGCCTGTCACGAAACCATTCCCGGCCACATGCTCCAGCTGCGCCGCGAGGCGGTCGCGAAGCCGCACGCGCTGCAGGCCCGCTACGCCGTCGGTTACGAGGAGGGCTGGGCGATCTATGCGGAGAGCCTCGCCGACCGGATGGGGATCTTCACTCCCGTCGAGCAGATCGGCTTCCTGCAATCCTGGCTGTTCCGCCTGGCGCGGGTCGCCGCCGACATCGGCATCCATGTCCACCGCTGGAGCCGCGCCCGCGCCGTCGCCTACCTTACGGAGACGGTCGGCTTCGAGCTGTTCTTCCCGTTCGCGGTCGAGGTGGACCGCTATGCGGCGGAACCGGCGGGCTTCGCCGGCGACGCGGTCGCGGCGCTGACCCTTGCCGAGCTCGCGAAGCGGCGCACGGGGCCGGCCGCGATGCGGGCGTTCCACGACGCCGTGCTGAACCGCGGACCGCTGTCGGTCGAGGCGCTGCGCGCCGTCACCTGACCGGTCAGGCGAAGAGGCGCCGCTTCGCGCCCCAGGCCCAGAACAGCTCCTGCCAGCCTTCCACGCTCCTCCCTCTGGCGAGGCGCAGGCCGAAGCCGTGACCGCCGTCGGGGAAGAGGTGGGTCTCGACCGGCACGCCCCGCGCCCGCAGCGCTGCGCGCAAGAGGAGGCTGTTCTCGACCGGTACGACATTGTCGTCCTCGGCGTGGAGGAGGAAGCAGGGCGGCGTGTCGGCGGTGACGGCGAGATGCGGCGAATGCGCGCGTTCCCGCTCGGCGGAGGCATGCTCGCCCACGAGGTTGCGGCGCGAGCCGGGATGGGCGAGCGGCGCCGTCATCGCGATGACGGGGTAGATCGGCGCCGCCGCGACGGGGCGCGCGGAGAGCGCGTCCGCGGTGTCGGTCGGCTGGTAGACGGGCGCCGCGAAGCGGGTCGCGAGGTCGGCGCACAGGTGGCCGCCGGCGGAGAAGCCCATCGCCGCCACCCGCGCCGGGTCGAGGCGGTAGGCCTCGGCGCGGGCGCGGATCAGCCGCATCGCCCGCTGCGCATCCTGGAGCGGCGTGTCCGGACCCGCCGCCCAGCCCTCCCCGGGGAGGCGGTAGAAGAGCACGAAGGCGGTGACGCCGCGCGCCGCCAGCCAGGCGCCGAGCTCGTTGCCCTCCTTGTCGACCACCACCCAGGAATAGCCGCCGCCGGGCATGATCAGCACCGCCGCGCCGTTCGGCCGTGCGGGGCGGAACACGGTCATGCGTGGGCGCGCGATGCCCAGGACGGCGCGGTCGTGAAAGCCCGGATCCTGCGAGCGCTCGTCGATCCGCTCGACCGGCGGTTTCGCGGGCATGCCCGGCGCGCCGCGCGGCCAGAGTTCGATCGTCTCGGCCGGCTGGGGTGGCTGCCCCGCCGCGCGGCTCGCGAAACCGGCGGCGGCGAGGCTGCCGAGCAAGGCGGTGCGGCGGTCGATCTCCATCTCCGCCGCCCCGGTCAGAAGGTGTAGCGGACGCCGAACAGCAGCTCGCGGCCGGTATGGTGGTAGACCGACAGCATGTCGCGGCTGTCGACATATTGGTCTTGGTGCTCGTCGGTGAGGTTGATCCCTTCGAGCGTCACCTTGAAATGCCGGTTGATCGTGTACTGGATCGAGGCATCGACGTTGAGGGTGCTGTTCGTCCCCTGCACGTCGTTCCCCGCTTCCGCCGCCGGGATCTGGGTCAGATAGCCGCTGCGATAGGAGGCGGAGACGCGGGCGCTCAGCTTGCTGTCCTCGTAATAGAGAGTGGCGTTGGCGGACTTGCGCGACAGCTGGGTGAGGTCGTTGACGGCGACGACGGCGCCGGCGGCGTTCAGATATTTGATCTTCGACTTGACGCCCGTGTAGTTGAGCAGGACGCCGGTGTGGCTGAGGAAGCCCGGCAGGAATTTGAACGGCTGCTGGTAATTGACCTCGAAGCCCTTGACCGGGCCGCCCGGCGTGTTGGCCGGCGAGCTGAACGTGAAGATGGTGGTCGCGTCGCAGCCGGCGAGATTGCCGCAGGCGGCCGTCATCAGGCTGGTCGGCAGCCCGAACGGATTGGTCGAGAAGACGCCGCGGCTCTGCAGCGTGGTGATGAAGCTCCCGACATCCTTCTCGAACAAGGCGACCGACAGCAGGGCGCCGGGCTGGAAATACCATTCGAAGGCGAGGTCGTAGCTGTTCGCCCGGAACGGCTGCAGGAACGGATTGCCGCCCGAGACCGTGCGGTTGGCGCCGGAAACGTTGATCGTCGCGCCGGGGTTGAGGCTGCCGAGGCTCGGCCGCGACATGACCTTCGCCGCGGCGAACCGGATGTCGAAGTTGCGGACGGGCTCGAAGACGACGTTCGCCGAGGGCAGCCAGTCGTGATAGCTGCTGTTCACCGTGATCTGGTTGATCGCGTTGTTGACGATCGCGTAGCCGGTCGAGGCGGTGCGGGTTTCGACATAGCGCACGCCGACATTGCCGCGCAGCACCATGCTGCCGAAGTCGTGGTGGAAGCTGGCCTGGACGAAGCCGCCCTGATCGCGCTCCCGCACCGTCGCGTTGTTGCCCAGCGCCGGCCCCGGCCCCAGCGCGAAGGCGCCGCCGAAGGCGGTCGGGTCGCCGAAATGGAGCTGGGCGTCGGCCCCGGCGTAATCGGGGGCGAAGAAGGTGTAGCCGCCGACGGTGACGACATGGCCGAGCCCGCCGACACCCATCGCGGCGATGGCGGCGGGAATGGTGGTTTCCTGGTTCGTGCTCGGGCTGGCGGCGTTCTGGCGCCGAAGCTCGGTGGTGGAGAATTTGTACTTCTTCCACTCGCCGCCGAAATCGATCTGGAAATCGTCGCTCAGCTTCCAGTTGAGCGCCGCCTGGGCGTTGTCGAAGCGGTTGTCGGCCGTCGCCGCGCGCAGGCGGATCTGCGACAGCACCCAGGAATTGGGGTCGGTGAGGTTGGCGGTGCCGAAATTGAAGATCGGGCTGCGACCGCTCGGCGAGCCGTAGTCGTAGCTGTAATTGTCGACATTATACTGGTCGAAGGTCAGCGTGTTCTGGACGGGGTTGCGGTGCTTCGAGGTCGAATGGCCGCCCGTGAAGGTCAGGGTGACGTGCTCCCCGAACTTCTGCATGCCGTCGAGGGTCAGCTGCTGGAACTTGGTGTCGAGGCGGTCGAAGCGGTCCTCGACGCGCAGGTCCACGTCGTTGAACGTGCCCTTGTACATGACCCCGTTGGTGATCTGGTAGTTGGTCACCTCGGTGTCGGCGATGCCGCAGCTGGTGGCGCGGTTGGCGTTGGTGCAGGCGCCGCCGACGCTGAACGAGGGCGCCTCCAGATAGCGCTCCTCGCGCGTGCCCTTGAAGTCGGCGTAGAGGCCGTCGAGGCTGATCAGGGTGTTCTCGGACGGCTTCCACTGCAGCGAGGCGGTGACGCCGAGCCGCTGCTGGTCGTCATAATACCAGTCCTGGCGCGGGAAGCGGGGATGCTGCGCGGCATCGACGGTGCCGCAATCGCCCGGTGCCGGGCTGAGCGCCGCGCTGCCGGCGGCGTTGAGGCAGGTCACCCCGCCGACGCTCTGGAAGCCGGGGGCGAAGCTCGTCGCCGGCGCCCAGCGCACCGTGCTCGGCCCCTCCTCGATCAGCTGACGCTTGGTGTAGGCGACCGACACGAGGGCGCCGAGCGTGCCGTTGGCGAAGATATCGGAAACGAGGATGGCGCCGCGCGGCGTCACCTTCTTCGAAAGGTCGTTATAGTCGCCCTGCAGCGAGGCGGTGAGGGTGAAGCCCTTGTAATCGAAGGGACGCGCGGTGCGCAGGTCGACCGTGGCGCCGAGCGATCCTTCCTCGACCGAAGCCTCGGCCGTCTTGCGCAGGGTGATGGCGTTGAAGAGGTCCGAGGCGAAGACGTTGAAGTCGAACGAACGGCTGCGGTTGGTGCCGCCCGACGCGTCGGCGCCGCCGGCGGTGGTCAGCGCCTCCATGCCGTTGATGCGGACACGGGTGAACTGGGGGCCGAGGCCGCGCACGGTGATCTGCCGCCCCTCGCCACCGTCGCGCTGGAGGGCGACGCCGGGAATGCGCTGGATCGACTCGGAGAGGTTCAGGTCGGGGAACTTGCCGATGTCCTCGGCGAGGATCGAATCGGTCGCCGCATTCTCGAGCTTCTTCATGTTGAGCGCGCGCGCCAGGCTGCTGCGGAAGCCGGTGACGACGATCGCGCCTTCGTCCGCGGGCTGATCTGCGCTGGCCCCCGCCTGCGGCGTGCCGGGCTGGTCGATGGTCGTCACGGCCCGGTCGGCCGGCGCGGCGGCGCTCGGCACGCCCGGCGCGGGCGCCGGTGCGGGCGGCGGGTTCTGCGGCGCCTGCGCGCTCTGCGCCGAGGCCGGCACCGCGAGGGCGAGCGCGAGGGCGCCGAGCGACGCCGCGGCGAGGTAGCGGCCGCCGCGGGACTGACGGAGCGAAGCCAGACGAGTACCCATTTCCATCCCCTCCTGTTGCCGCGTTCGCGGCGGGACAAAAGCCAGTGACACCGGTGTCTAAACCGGCGCCAAAAAACCCGGCCGAGCCGCGCAAGGAGGGTGCGGAATGCGCGTTGCGGCGCGGCCGACCTCCTCCTCGGGGGCGCTCCGCCATGTCTGCCGAGTCGCCCGCTCCGGCTCCTTGAGTAACCGGTGTCATAAGCTTCTGGCTCCGACTGCGCCCGGTGTCAAGCGCAGGTGCGCCAGCTCAGCTGCCGGGCTGGATGTAGGGTATGCGGGCGAACAGCTCGCGCTCCCAGCGCCGCGGGTCGTCTTGCGCGCGGGTCGCGACGTCGAAGATCATCGTCGCCCGCTCGGGCAGCGCATAGACCGGCCAGTGGGGAAGGCCGGTCGCGTTCGGATCGCCGGTGCGCGCGAAGGCGGTGAATGCGTCCATCATCCGGCGGCTGACCGCGCGGGCTTCGGGGCCGGTTCCAGTGTAGGAGCCCTCCGCCCCCAGCGTCCCGAAGGCAAGGGCGATGTCCATCGTGTGCGGCGCGCCGCGCCTCGGCTGGGTCGGCGACTGGAAATCGACCTGGTAGACCCAGGTGCGGGTGCGGGCCGCCGCCCGCGCGTCGGCTTCGATGACCTGGCCGGGCCAGCTCCGCCCCGCGGTCGTCGCCGCGTAGAAGATCCGCTCCGGCGACCAGGAGGGGAAGCGGCGGCGATATTGCTCCACCACCCATTCCGGGGCGATGTCGACGCGCAGCTCGGGGGCGATCCGCTCGGCGAGATTGTCCCAGCCGAGGGTGCGGACCTTCTCGCTGTCGGGGTCGATGAAGGCGCGGGTCTCGTCCCGCGTGTTGCCGAGCATCATCGGGATCGCGTTCGACTGGGGATTCGCGTCGGGCCAGAAGGGGTGGCGGACCAGCCACTTCATGTCGAGAACGGGACCCATGTAGACGCCGCCGCCGAGGATCGGATCGGTGGCGGCAAGCCCATCGACCAGCCGTTCCGCCGGCATCGCGACGAGATCGGCGGGGGTTGCCTTCAGCGCCGCGAGATAGGCCCGCGCCCGCGCGGTGGCGTTAAGGGGGCCGGAGGCGGTGACCTGCTGGCCGCTCATCGTGATCGCGCGGTGGAAGCGGTCCCTCGCCGCCGGCATCCCCATCAATGTCGCGATCTTCGCGCCGCCGCCCGACTGGCCGAAGACCAGGACCCGCGCCGGGTCGCCGCCGAACGCGGCGATGTTCCGGCGCACCCAGTCCAGCGCCAGGATGAGGTCGAGCTGCCCGGCATTGCCGCTGTCCGGAAAGCGCGGGTCGAGCCGGGCGAGATAGAGATAACCGAAGACGTTCAGCCGGTGGTTGACGGTGACGACCACGGCGTCGCCGTGCCGAGCCAGGTGCCGGCCATCGTTGAGCGGATCGACCACCGAGCCGGTCGAATAGGCGCCGCCGTGGATATAGACCGTCACCGGCCGACGCGCGCCGGGCCGCGCGTCGGGCGTCCAGACGTTGAGGAAGAGGCAATCCTCGCTCGTCGCCCGGTAGCGGCCGTTGCGTTGCGGGCAGGACGGACCGAAGGCCGTGGCGGCGACCGCGTCGCGGGAGAATGGCGGCGCGGACGGTGCCCGGAAGCGCGGCGCCAGGCCGTAGCGTATGCCGCGGAAGACGCAGAGTCCGTCCTCGCGGGAGCCGCGGACCGGGCCGAGGGTGGTCGGCACGAGCGGATCGCCCTGCGCGAAAGCCGGCGTCGCGGCGGCGGCGCCGGCGGCGACGAGGAAGGCCCGGCGGTCGATCACCGCCGGACGTCGAAGCCGCCTGCCAGGAAGGCCTCGATGTCGCCGGGCCCGAACAGGCTGAAGTCCCCCGGCAGCGAATGCTTGAGGCAGGTCAGCGCGAGGCCGGAGCGCACCGTCCGGTCGAGATCGCGGCCGCCGAGCACGCCGTGGAGCACGCCCGCGGCGAAGGCGTCGCCCGCGCCGATCCGGTCGACGATGCCGGCGACCAGCACTTCCTCGGTCTGCACGCTCGTGATCGGCTCGTCGATTCGCGCGGATATGCGGTGGCGGTCGGCGTCCTCGACGTGGCGGGCGGTCGACGCGATGCGCTTCAGGTTCGGGAACGCGCGGAAGGCGGCTTCCGCCGCTTCGCGACGCCGATCCGCGCCGCCGCCGCCGAAGTTGCGGCCGAGGAGGAGCGAGATGTCGCGGTGGTTGCCGAACAGGATCGTCGCCTTCGAAACGAGCCGGGTCAGCACGCCCTTCGGATCGCTGTCCCAGCTCTCCCAGAGCTGCGCGCGGTAATTGCCGTCGAACGACACGGCGATGCCGCGCGCGGCGGCGGCTTCGGCGGCGGCGATCGCTGCCTCCGCCGAGCGCGGTCCGAGCGCCGGCGTGATGCCGGAGAGGTGGAGGAGCTCGACCCCCTCGAGCAGGCCGGGCCAATCGAAATCCTCGGGCCCCGCTTTGGCGAAGGCGCTGTCCTTGCGGTCGTAGAAGATTTCCGAGGCGCGCAGGCCGGCGCCCTGGGTCAGGAAGTAGAGGCCCATGCGGCCCGCCGTCCGGGTCACCGCCGAGACGTCCACGCCGTGCCGCCGGACCGCGTCGAGCGCCGCCTGGCCGAGCGCGTTGTCGGGAAGCCGGCTGACCATCTTCACCCGGTGGCCGAGATTGGCGAGCCCGACCCCGACATTCGCCTCGGCGCCGGCGACATAGACGTCGAGGTGGGGCTTCTGCAGCATCAGCTCGCGCCCCGGCGCGGTCATGCGCAGCAGGATCTCGCCGAAGCAGGCGACGGTCATCGCGCCAGCCACCCGCCGTCGACGGCAAGGATGTGGCCGTTGACGTAATCGGACGCGGCCGACGCGAGGAAGACGGCGGCGCCGCCGAGATCGGCAGGCGCGCCCCAACGGCCGGCGGGTATGCGCTCGACGATCTGCCGGTTGCGGGTCTCGTCCGCCTGAAGCGCGGCGGTGTTGTTGGTGGCGATGTAGCCCGGCGCGATCGCGTTCACATTGACTCCCTTCGCGGCCCATTCGTTCGCGAGGAGCTTCGTAAGCCCGGCGACGCCGGATTTCGAGGCGGTGTAGCTCGGCACGCGGATGCCGCCCTGGAAGCTCAGCAGCGAGGCGATGTTGACGATCTTGCCGCGTCCTTTCGCGATCATCTGCCGACCCGCCGCCTGGCACAGGAAGAAGACCGACTTGAGGTTGGTGTCGACCACCGCGTCCCAATCCGCTTCGGAGAAGTCGACGGCATCGGCGCGGCGGATGATCCCCGCATTGTTGACGAGGATGTCGAGGCCGTCGAGCTCGGCCAGCGTGCGGTCGACCACGTCCTGCACCGGCGCGATGGTGGCAAGGTCGGCACGGACCTGGATCGACCGGCGACCGGCGGCCGCGACCGCCGCCGCGGTTTCGTCGGCGGGCGAGCGGCCGACGAGGGCGACGTCGGCGCCGGCCTCGGCGAGCGCGACGGCGATGGCCCGGCCGATGCCCGTATTGGCGCCGGTAACCAGGGCGACGCGGCCGGTGAGGTCGAAGGGGTGGGTCATTCGCACTCCGCTCTCTCGTCATTCCGGCGAAAGCCGGAATCCAGCTTCTCCATGGCACCCGGGAAGAAGATGGATCCCGGATCGAGTCCGGGCTGACGGTGGTGGTTCACTGCAGCTGGCAGATGTCGAGGACGTTCATGTCGGTATAGTCCTGATTCTCGCCGGCCATCGCCCAGATGAAGGCATAGGCCTTGGTGCCGGCGCCCATGTGGACCGACCAGACCGGGCTGATCACCGCTTCCTCATTGGCCATGACGATATGGCGGAGCTGCTCGCCTTCGCCCATGAAGTGGAACACCCGGTCGCTCTCGCCGTCGAGCTCGAAGTAGAAATAGATTTCGCTGCGCCGCTCGTGGATGTGCGGCGGCATCGTGTTCCAGACCGAGCCCGGCTTCAGCACGGTGAGGCCCATGACCAGCTGCGCCGAATCGCAGACGCCGGGGATGACCAGCTGGTAGATCGTGCGTTCGTTCGACTCCTCGAGGCTGCCGCGCTCCAGGGCATTGGCCTGCGCGATTTCCAGCTTGCGCGTACGGAACGCCTGATGCGCGGGGCAGGAGGCGAGGTAGAAGCGGGCGCCCTCGCCGGAGAAGATCACGTCCTTCGCGCCCATGGTGACGTAGAGGCAGTCCTTGCTGCCGAGCGCGAACGCCTCCCCGTCCACGGTGACCGTCCCCGCCGCCTTGCCGACATTGACCACGGCGAGCTCGCGCCGCTCGAGGAACGGATGACCGGCGGCGGCAGCGGGCTCCGTCTGGTCCGGCAGCCGCACCTCGCCGCCGGCGACGACGACGCCGCCGATCACGAAGCGGTCGGCGTGGGTGTAGTTCAGCACGCATTTGCCGTCGCGGAACAGGCCCTGGATCAGGTAGCGGTCCCTGAGCTCCTCGTTCGAGACGCACTCCATCATGTCGGGATGCGTGGCGTAGTAGGTGCGATCGTACATCGGGAAGGCTCCGTCAGGCTGCAAGGTTGTGCGGTTCATCGAGGCGGCAGGCCTAAACGCCTCTCGCGGCGGCCATCTCCCGCGCCGCTCCTTTCATGCCGGTAACCGGTGTCATGCGTCGATGCAAGGGCGTCATCCCTGTGGCGCGAACGCGACGGAGGCACGGCGGACGAGGCGCGACAGGAAGAGGGAGGGTTCCGCCTCCTCGCCGCGGCCCTGGCCGGCGAGAAGCTTGAGCGCGGCCGAGCGCGCCATCGAGACGATCGGCCAGCGCACCGTGGTGAGCGGCGGCCAGATGTGGCTGGCGATCGGCGTATCGTCGAAGCCGATGACCGAGAGCTCCTCCGGCACGGCGATATCGCGCGCCCGCGCGGCGTGGATGACGCCGGCGGCCATCTCGTCGTTGCTGGCGAAGATGGCGGTGGGTCGCGGACTGAGGTCGAGCAGCTTCTCGGCCGCGGCAATGCCCGATTCGAACGTGTAATTGCCCTCCGCGATCAGGCTGCGCGGCAGCTTCAGCGAGGCGCTGCGCAGCGCGTCCTCGAAGCCGCGGCGGCGCTCGGCCGCCGAGCGGAAGCCGTGCGGTCCGGCGATAAGGCCGATCAGCTTGTGTCCGGAGGTGTAGAGGAACTGGACCGCCTCGGCGACGGCCTCGCGGTCGTTCGAAGCGACCATGTGCTCGGCATCGTCGAGCTCGGCCGATCCCATGCGTACGTAGCGGCAGCCGAGTTCGTCGCACAGCCGCGCGATGGCGTCGTTCTCGCTGAGCGGCGGCAGGATGACGACGCCATAGGGCCGCTGCCGCTCGAGGAACGAGCGTATGTCGTCCATCAGCGTCGCCGCACCGCGGTCGACGGGGCGGACGACCATCGCGAAATCGGTCCCTTGCAGGGCCTCGAGAATGCCCTGCTGGACGTTGAGCACCATCTGGGCGTTGGGATTGTCGTGGATCAGGCCGATCAGGAAGTTGGTGCGCAGCGCCAGTGCCCGCGCCTGCGGGTTCGGCACATAGCCGAGCTCGCGGATGACCGTCTCGACCCGTCGGCGCGTCTCGTCGTTGAGCAAGGGCGAGCGGTTGATGACGCGGCTCACCGTCTTCTTCGAGACGCCGGAGAGCCGCGCGACGTCGTTGATCGTCGGCTTCCCCGTGCGGCGGCTCCCCTGCGCCGGCGGCTCTTCTGCCTCGCTCACCCTGTTCTCCCTTGCACCGCTCGATATCGCACGCCGCGGCACGGCGATAGCCCGGCGGCCTTGCCCCGGCCGCCGCGTGAGAGTATTTGACACCGGTTACCAGATGACACAAGCAATACCCCTCGATCTTGCCGCCGACAGGCGCGCGCTGCTCCGGCTCGACCCGCGCGACGACGTCGCCGTGGCGCTCCGAGCGATCGGCGCCGGCGAGTGGGTGGAGGCGGGCGGGGACGCGATCGAGGCGCGGGAGCCGGTGCCGAACGGTCACAAGCTTGCGCTGCGGGACATGGCCGCCGGCGAGACCGTGCGGAAGTTCGGCTGGCCGATCGGCAGGCTGACCGCGGCCGTGCCCGCGGGGGCGCATGTCCACACCCACAACCTCGCCACGCTCCTGGCCGGCGTCGAGGGCTATTCCTACGAGCCGCTCGCCGCGGAGCGGCCGATCGCGGCGCCGGCGCCTTCCTTCCTCGGCTATCGGCGTCCCGACGGCCGGGTCGGGACGCGCAACGAGATCTGGATCCTGCCGACCGTCGGCTGCGTCGGCCGCACGGCGCAAAAGATCGCGGCGCTCGCCGATGCCCGCCACGCCGGCGCGGTGGACGGAGTCCATGCCTTCGCGCACCCGTTCGGCTGCTCGCAGCTCGGCGACGACCTCGGCGGCACGCGCGCCGTCCTCGCCGCGCTCGCCTCGCACCCCAATGCCGGCGGCGTGCTGTTCGTCGGCCTCGGCTGCGAGTCGAACCAGCTCGACCGGCTCATCGAGGAGATACCGGAGCCGCTGCGGCACCGGGTCCGCTCGCTGCGCGCCCAAGGGGTGGAGGACGAGCTGGAGGAGGGCCTCGCCCTGGTCGACCGCCTCGTCGAGCAGGCGTCCCCCGCCAGGCGCGCGGCGGCCGGCTTCGGCGAACTGGTCGTCGGCCTCAAATGCGGCGGCTCCGACGGCTTCTCCGGCCTCACCGCGAACCCGCTCGTCGGCCGCATGGCGGACCGCGTCGTCGCCGCCGGCGGCAGTGCGATCCTCAGCGAGATCCCGGAGCTATTCGGCGCCGAGCGGCTGCTGATGGCGCGGGCGCGGGACCGCAGCGTGTTCGAGGCGGTCGTCGCCGTTGTCGACGACTTCAAGCGCTACTTCCTCGCTCATGGCGAGCCGGTGTCGGAGAATCCCTCGCCGGGCAACCTGGCCGGCGGCATCACGACGCTCGAGGAGAAGTCGCTGGGCGCCGTCCAGAAGGCCGGGCACGCGCCCGTCGAGGACGTGCTGCGCTACGGCGAACGGGTGCGGCGGCGGGGCCTTACCCTGCTCGAGGCGCCGGGGAACGACGCCGTTTCCTCGACCGCGCTCGCGGCGGCGGGGGCGACCTTGATCCTGTTCACGACCGGCCGCGGCACGCCGCTCGGCTTTCCCGTGCCCACCGTGAAGATCGCCTCGAACAGCGACCTCGCGCAGCGCAAGCGGGGCTGGATCGATTTCGACGCCGGGCAGGTGCTCGACGAGGGCATGGAACCCGCCGCCGATGCACTCGCCGCGAAGATGGCCGCCGTCGGCTCGGGCGAGACGACCGCGGCGGAGCGCAACGACGAGCGCGAAATCGCGATCTGGAAGCGCGGTGTGACGCTGTGAGCGGCACCGGCATCGTCCATTTCGGCCCCCGCGGCTGCGACGATCCGGTCGCGGCGCTGCTCGCGCTGCGGCAGGTGTTTCCCGCGCGGCGCGGCGAGGACAGGCGCTTTGGCGATGTCGTCGCCGGGCCCCGGCGCGGCCGGGGGCTTGACCCCGGCGCGGCGGTCGCCGAGGAGCCGCGGCATGCGTGACCTCGATGCGATCATGGCCGCCGCGCCGGTCATCCCGGTGCTGGTGATCGATCGATTGGAGGATGCGGTGCCGGTCGCGCAAGCACTGGTCGACGGCGGGCTGCCGGTGCTCGAGGTGACG
Organism: Alphaproteobacteria bacterium; assembly: GCA_019239415.1. Classification (GTDB taxonomy): domain Bacteria; phylum Pseudomonadota; class Alphaproteobacteria; order Sphingomonadales; family Sphingomonadaceae; genus Allosphingosinicella. The sequence continues at coordinate 26,540 of JAFAZW010000064.1, read as the reverse complement.
TTGCGGACGTCCGCCGCGCTCGGCGCCATCCGGGCGATGAAGGCGGTGGAGGGGGCGATCGTCGGCGCCGGGACGGTGCTCGACCCGCGCCAGTTCGACGCCGCGCGGGAGGCGGGGGCGGAGTTCATCGTCAGCCCCGGCCTCAGCGACCCGCTGGCGGCGGCCGCGAAGGCGGCGAGGGTGCCGCTGTTGCCGGGGGTCGCGACGGCGAGCGAGATCATGCGGGCGCTGGACCATGGCTTCACGCGGCTCAAATTCTTTCCCGCCGTGGCCTCCGGAGGCATTGCGGCGCTGAAAGGCTTCGGCGCCGTGTTCGCCGGCGTGCGCTTCTGCCCGACCGGCGGGATCAGCGCGGAGACGGCGCCCGACTGGCTGAAGCTGCCGTCGGTGGCGTGCGTCGGCGGAAGCTGGCTGGTGCCGCCCGGCGCGATCGACCCGGCGGCGATCCGCGCGCGGGCGCGGGCGGCGGCGGGGCTGCGACCGAGGCTTTGAAAGGTGGCGAAAGTGGCGCACCAAGGCATTTGGCGCGGTTGCTTATGACACCGGTTTCCTCTACGGCTGGGCGAAAGCGAAGATCGAGGGGTCGGCGAGAAGTGGATGCGGTGAGCGAGGACGCGGCGGAGATCGCCGGGCGGTTCCTGTCGGCGCGGCGCCGCGCCGCGGGGCTCGACGATTATCCCGGCCCGTTCCCCGCCACCCTCGACGAGGCCTACCGGATCCAGGACGCGGCGATCGCGGCCTGGGGAAAACAGGTGGTGGGCTGGAAGGTCGGCCGGATCAACCCGCCGCTCGCCGAGCGCTACGGCGCCGACCGCCTTGCCGGGCCGATCTTCGCGGCCATTGCGGCGGCGGACGGCATTCCCGAAATGCCGGTCTTCACCGAAGGCTTCGTGGCGGGCGAAGCGGAATTCCTGCTGCGCATCGGCCGGCCGCCGCCGGCGGATCGGCACCGCTTCACCCTCGACGAGGCGGCGGACCTGATCGACGCCGTCCATGTCGGCATCGAGGTGGCAAGCTCCCCGCTCGGCGCGATCAACCGGCTCGGCCCGGTCGCGGTCATTTCGGATTTCGGAAACAATAACGGCCTCGTGGTCGGTCCCGCGATCGCCGACTGGCGCGCCAGCGGCTTCGAGCAATGGCGGGTGACGACGCGGATCGATGGCGCCGAAGTGGGCACGGGGCGTGCGACTTCGTTTCCGGACGGCGCGATCGGCGCGGCCCGCTTCCTGTTCGAGTTGATGGCGCGACGCCGGATCGCGCTCGCGCCGGGCCAGTGGATCTCGTCGGGCGCCGTCAGCGGCGTCCACGAAGCCGCCGCCGGCCACGCGATCGAGGCCTCGTTCGGGGACCGCTACACGGTGAAGTGCAGTTTGAAGGCAGCTCGCCCGGACGACGCGTAACAACGCGCGCCGGCGGCGTGGCTCTCCCGCGGGGAGCCGGTGGAGGATGAGGATGGCGACGGACTTTTCGGAAGGCACGGCCGCGCCGGCGGCCGCCATCGGCCGGGTACGGTGGGTGATCGTGGGGCTGCTCTTCGCCGCCACCGCGATCAATTATGTCGACCGCCAGATGATCGGCCTGCTGAAGCCGACGCTGCAGACGGAGTTCGGCTGGAAGGAGACGACCTATGCGGACATCGTCTTCTATTTCCAGCTCGCTTATGCCGTCGGCTACATCGTCTTCGGCAACATCGTCGACCGGATCGGCGCCCGTTTGGGCTATGCCGCCGCCTTCGTGATCTGGACCGGCGCGCACATGCTGCACGCGGCCGCCACGTCGGTGCTCGGCTTCGCGGGCGTGCGCGCCTTGCTCGGCCTCGGGGAGAGCGGCAACTTCCCCGCCGGCCTCAAGGCGGTCACCGAATGGTTCCCGAAGAAGGAGCGGGCGCTCGCCACCGGCATCTTCAACGCCGGCTCGAACGTCGGCGCGATCGTCACGCCGCTGATCGTCCCCGCCATCACCCTCGCTTACGGCTGGCGGGCGGCGTTCGTCATCACCGGCGCGGCGAGCCTCGTCTGGCTGGCCGCCTGGCTGGCCTTCTATCGCCGCCCCCGCCAGTCGAAGCGGGTGTCGGCCGCGGAGCTCGCCTATATCGAGAGCGATCCCGCCGATCCGGCGGCCAGGGTCGCCTGGCTGCGGCTCCTCGGCCGCCGCGAGACCTGGGCATTCGCGATCGGCAAGTTCCTCACCGATCCGGTCTGGTGGATGTTCCTTTTCTGGCTGCCCGACTTCCTGGTGAAGCGGCACGGCCTCGACCTCAAGACCTTCGGCATCCCGCTCGCCGTCGTCTACATCGTCTCGGACCTGGGCTCGATCGTCGGCGGCTGGCTGTCGTCGCGTCTCATCCACCGCGGCTGGACGATCAACCGGGCGCGCAAGACGACGATGCTGATCTGCGCGCTCGCCGTGACGCCGATCTTCTTCGCCCAATATGTCGACAGCCTGTGGGGCGCGGTGGCGATCATCAGCCTCGCCACCGCCGCCCACCAGGCCTGGTCGGCGAACCTCTACACCCTTCCCTCCGACATGTTCCCGAGGAAGGCGGTCGCCTCCGTGGTCGGCATCGGCGGCACCGCCGGCGCCGTCGGCGGCATGATCTTCTCGCTCTATATCGGCCAGGTGCTGGAACGGCTCGGCACCTACAGCCTGATCTTCTATGTCGCCGGCTCGGTCTACCTGATCGCGCTCGCCATCATCCACCTGCTGACCCCGCGCCTTGCCCAGGCGGAAGTGTGCTGACGAAGGCTCCTCCCCGGAACGGGGAGGGGGACCAGGCGAAGGCTGGTCGAGGGGGCCCGCCTCCTCGCGGCGGAAGCGCGAGGCCCCCTCCACCACCGGCTTCGCCGGCGGTCCCCCTCCCCGTTCCGGGGAGGAGCTAGTCCATGCCCACCGACCTGCGCTTCTACCTGTTCGCCGTCCCGGCGGTCATCCTGATCGGATTGGCGAAGGGCGGCTTCTCGGGCCTCGGGGCGCTGGGGACGCCGCTGATCGCGCTCGGCATCGACCCGATCCGGGGCGCGGCGATCCTGCTTCCCATCCTCATCGTCCAGGACGCCGTGGGCGTCGCCGCCTTCCGCAGGAGCTGGGACGGCAATGTCCTGGCGGTCATGCTGCCGGGCGCGGCGATCGGCGTGGCGATCGGCTACGTCTTCGCGGCGAGCGTGCCGGCGCGGGCGGTGATGGCGGCGCTCGGCGCGGTGTCGATCCTGTTCGGCGCCTACCGCCTGTGGGCGGAGCGGGGCCGGCAGGTCGCCGCCTCGTCGCGCTCGCCCGCGTGGGTCGGCGCCCTGTTCGGGGTCGCCACCGGCTTCACCAGCCAGATCGCCCATGCCGGCGGGCCGCCTTTCCAGATGTGGGTGATGCCGCGCCGGCTGCCGCGCGACGTGTTCGTCGGCACGACGGCGATCTTCTTCGCGGTGCTGAACTGGATCAAGGTGCCAGCCTATGTTGCGCTGGGCCAGTTCAGCCGCGGCAACCTCACCGCCGCCGCCGTGCTGCTGCCCCTGGCCGTCGTCGCGAGCCTCGCCGGCGTGCGGCTGGTCCGCCGGGTGCCGGTCGAACGCTTCTACACGATCGTCTACTGGCTGATGATCGTCGCCGGCGGCAAGCTGCTCACGGACGGGCTGGGAGTCACCTGAGACTCAAGCTCGGCCGGAGCGAACGGGCCGGTTCAGCGGTCGCTGCCGACCGTCCCGCCGGCGGCGGCCGCCGAGGCGGTCGCCTGCCCCGCGAACCCGTCGTAGATGGCGCGGGCGACGGTGGCGATGACGCCGGGACGGTTGTCGCCGCCGCGGGCGAACATCGCCATCGCGATGCGCCGGCCGTCGGGCAGCGTCACGAAGGCGACGTCGCCGGTGAAGCCGTTCAAGGTGCCGGTCTTGTGCTCGACCAGGGTTCCCGGCGGCAGCAGCGCGCGGATGCGGTTGCGGCCGGTGGCGCAGCGCCGCATGAGGTCGAGCAGCACCGCGCGGCTCTCGGGTTTCAGCGCACTGCCGCCGTCGACCAGCCGGAGCAGGTCGATCATGGCCTTGGGGGTGCTCGAATCGCGCACGTCGCGCAGATCGCGGCGGGCGGCGAGCAGCTGCGCGATGGTGCGGTCGACGCGGATGCCGGCGAGGCCATGCGCGTGGAGCCAGACGTCGACGCTGGTCGGGCCGCCGAGCGTGGCGATCAGCAGATCGGTGGCGCGGTTGTCGCTGTGGATGATCATCCGCTCCATCAGCGCCGACGCGGTGGTGCCGGCGACCGGATCCGCGAGCGTGCGCCGGCCGGCATCGACCTCGCCGAGATAGGTGGCGGCGACCGCGACCTTGACCGTGCTCGCCATCGGGAACGCCTTGTCGCCGTTGACGCTGACCGCCTCGCCGGTGGCGAGGTCCATCGCGGCGATGCCGAATTCGCCGGGATTGTCGCTGGCCGTCGCGGCGAGCCGCTGCTCGAGCCGCTGCAGCGGCGGCGCCACCGCCGACGCTTCGGGCTGGGCCCATGCCGGCGACCCGGCAAGAACCAGAAACGGGAGGAAAATCCGGGAGATCCGCATCCCCGACCTATAGCCCGCTCGGCCTTCTCGACCTAGGGGAGCAGCCGCCGCGATCGGAGAAATGCCGATCAGTCGGGGCAATTGCGGGCCGGATCGCGGGACCTGCGGCCGCGGGGAACGCGGCACGCGCCTTGGTGACCCCAACGGGACTCGAACCCGTGTTTTCGCCGTGAAAGGGCGACGTCCTAGACCGCTAGACGATGGGGCCGGCGCGGCAGGCAGGCGCCTTAGGCAAGGCGGGCCCGGGGGTCAACCGCGCCCCGGCGGTCACGCGGCCGCGGCGAGGACGTCCGCGATCACCTGCTGGCACACCGCGCAGAACGGCCGGTCGGTCCGCTGCATCAGGCATTCGGCGGTGGGGCGGTAGCGGCCGCGCGCCTTGTAGCGCGCGCCTTCGAACGTCCCGACCACGCCGAGCGGCACCGGCGGGTCGACACCGGCCGGGCAGGTCGGCCTCCCCGGATGGCCCGGCGTCACCAAAGCGGCCCACGGCGCCCGCGCCGGGTCGCTGCTGGCACTGACGTTGGGCTCGAGCGGGCGCGGCTCGGGGGTGGGCTGATCCCGGTTGGCATATTCATCCGCCAGGCCGAAGGAATGGCCGAGCTCGTGCAGGGCCACCGCTTCCCACTGCTCACCGGGCGCGCTCGCGATCGTCACCCAGGCGGGACGGCCCGGCGCCCCGCCGGCGCCGCCGCGCACCCCCATGTCGACCAGCACGATGGTGAGCCGGCCGGTCGCGCCGGCCTTGTCGACGAAGCGATTGACGAGCTTGTTGTCGCCGGTGACGAGCCGGCCCTTGGGACGCGTCTTGAACAGACCCTTGGCCGGGCTGGGCCAGAACAGGGCCTCGACCCGCAGCATGTCTCCGGCCCCCGGGCGCGAGAAGGGCGCCTGCCCGCGAATGTAGGAATCGAGGTGGGCGGCGAAGGCGAAGAAGCGCGCGGCGTCGCCGAACAGCTCGGAGACGAGCAGCAAGGTCCACTTGCCGGCGCCGTTGAAGACGCGTCGGTCCTCATGCGGCGCCGGTGCCGGGGTGGCGGCGTCGGTCAGCGGCGCCTCCGCCAGGATGGTGTCGCCGCTGCGGGCGCGGACGCTCACCGCCCGCGCCGGGACGGCGCTGGCGGTCAGGCTGAGGTGCGGGTCCGGGCGTCGCCAGTCCATGCCGCCCGCGCCGTTCGGCACTTCGATCGGCGACGGCGCCGGCACGAGCGGCCGCAGCGGGCGGCCGACCGGCGCGCCGTCCGCGTCGAGAAATTCCAGCGTCGCGCGGGGCGGCTTGCCCCTGGCGGCGGCGGCGTGGGCGGCGGCCGCGTGCCGGCGCGCGAACGGCAGCGAGATGTGAAGGCCCATCGCATCCCCCGAAGCCGGAGCGAGCTGCGAGGGAAACACGGCCGCGACGCGCGGTCAAATCCGTTTCGGAGCGATCAGTCGGCGAAGGCGGCGTCGTCGAGATGGAGCTCGGCCGCGACGCGGTCGCCCCATTCGTCGCGGCGGACGCGGCCGGCCAGCCACAGCCGCCGGTGCGGCGGCGCGCCGCGCAGCGCCTCGCCGAGCGGGCCGTCGGCCATCCGAAAGCCGATCGCCTTGACCCGCCGCCCGTCGTCGCCGGCGACAATCAGGCGGAGGTGGCCGCTGCCGACCACGTCGGCCTTGACGATCCTCACCGGACCGGCGGCGACGCGCGGGGCCGGCCAGCCGACGCCGTAGGGGCCGCCCGCCTCGAGCGCTTCGCGCAGGTCGGGGCAGACGCCGCCTGGCGCCACCACCGCGTCGAGCAGCAGCGCCCGGCCGTCGCGGCTCGCCGCCACGTCCGCCGCGAGGCGCTCGTCGAGGAAATCGGCGAGCGCCTCGATCCGGTCCCCGGCGACGCTGAGTCCCGCCGCCATCGCATGGCCGCCGCCGGCGATGAGGAGGCCGCTGTCCTTGGCCGCGAGCACCGCCGCGCCCAAATCGACGCCGGCGATCGAGCGCCCGGAGCCCTTGCCCACGCCGTCCTCGCCGAGTGCGACGACGATCGCCGGGCGGCCGGTCTTCTCCTTGAGACGACCGGCGACGATCCCGATCACGCCCGGGTGCCAGCCCCTTCCGGCGACGAGGACGACGGAGCGGTTCGCCTGCGCCGGGCAGAGCGCCTCCGCCGCCTCGCAGACGGCGAGCTCGATCGCCCGCCGCTCCTCGTTCAGCCGGTCGAGCTCGGCCGCGATCGCCGCGGCGTCCCCCGCATCCTCCGTCGTCAGCAGCCGGACGCCGAGGTCGGACTTGCCGACCCGCCCGCCCGCATTGATCCTGGGGCCGAGCGCGAAGCCGAGGTCGGTGCAGGTCGGCGCCCGCGTCAGCCGCGCCGCGTCGGCGAGGGCGGCGAGGCCCGCGTTGCGGCGCGCCGCCATCACCTTGAGCCCTTGCGTCACGAAGGCGCGATTGAGCCCCCTCAGCTGCGCCACATCCGCGACGGTGCCCAGCGCGACGAGGTCGAGCAGATCGAGCAGCTTCGGCTCGACCCGGTCCGCGAAGAAGCCCCGCCCGCGCAGCGCCCGCACGAGCGCGGCGGCGAGGAGGAAGCAGACGCCGACGGCGGCGAGGTGGCCGTGCGCCGCGCCCTCCTCGACCTCGTCGAGCCGGTTGGGATTGACCAGGGCGAAGGCGCGCGGGAGCGCACTGGCGCATTTGTGGTGGTCGACGACGACCACGTCGACGCCGGCCTCGCGCGCCATGGCCAGCGCCTCGAAGGCCTGGGCGCCGCAATCGACGGTGACGATGAGACGGGCCCCTTCGCGCGCCAGCCGCACCAGCGCCTCGCCGGACGGGCCGTAGCCTTCCATTAGCCGGTCGGGAATATAGGCGCGCGGGTCGAGGCCGAGCTGGCGGAGCAGGCGGACCATGAGCGCCGCGGAGGTCGCGCCGTCGACGTCGTAATCGCCGAACACCGTGACCTGCTCGCCCGCCTCGACGGCGTCCGCGATGCGCGCGGCGGCCGCGTCCATGTCGCGGAACACCGAGGGGTCGGGCATGAAGTCGCGCACCGTCGGCTGGCGGTGGCGCGCCAGATCCTGGCGCACGACGCCGCGCGCCATCAGCAGCTGGTCGATCAGGTCGTCGGGCTGGAAATCGACGTCATGGCCGTCGGCCGCCGACCCGCGCCAGCGCCACGGCTGGCCGAGGATCGAGCGGGAAACCCCGCAGACATGGGCGGCGGTGAGCATCGCCCCCGGTCTACGCGCGGCGCGGCGGCTTGTGAATCCGGCCTTCCGCGAAAGCTGTGGAAAAGCGTCAGACCCGCATCAGCACGATGCCCGCGAGGATCAGGGCGGCGGCGATCCAGCGGCCGCGGGCGATGCGCTCGTTGAGCCAAAAGAGGCCGATCAGCATGGCGAAGAGGACGCTCGTTTCCCTGAGCGCGGCGACCATCGCCAGCGGCGCCTGGGTAAAGGCCCAGATCGCGATCCAGTAGGAGCCGAGCGACATGGCGCCGGCGGCCGCGCCGCTCCGCCACGAGGGAAGCAGGGCGCTCACCGCGGCGGGGCCGCGCGTGGCGAGGCCGAAGGCCAGCATCAGCAGGCCGTCCAGCGCGAACATCCACATGGCAAAGCCGGTGACCGAGCCGGCCAGCCGCGCGCCGACGCCGTCGGCCATGGTATAGGAGGCGGTGAACGCCGCCGTGCCGAGCGCCCATGCCAGCGCGACCCGCGTGAGGCCGCCGCGGCCTGCCATCAGCATGATCCCGCCGCCGATGGCGAGGACGGCGACGGCGCGGACGACGCCCGGCGCCTCGCCGAGGAACAGCGCACCGGCGACCGCGACGATCAGCGGCGCCGTGCCGCGGGCGAGCGGATAGACCTGGCTGAGGTCGCCATGGCGGTAGGCGCGGATGAGGAAGAGCTTGTAGCCGGTGTGGAGACACGAGCCGAGCAGCACCCACGGCCAGGCGGCCGCGGCGGGCGCGGCGACGAAGGGCAGCAGCGCGAGCGCGATACCCCCCTGCACCAGCGCGAGAAGCAGCACCGAGGAGAAGCGGTCGAGCCCGAGCTTCACCAGCGCGTTCCACCCGGCGTGGAGCAAGGCGGCGAACAGCACGGCGATGAAGACGGTGAGGGTCAATCATGCCTCCCCGTCGCAGATGGGGCGGGGGAACCAGCGGAGCTGGTGGAGAGGTATTTCAAGACCGTCGGCGCGTGTCGTTTCCGGTTCCCCTCAGCCCTGCGAATACCCCTCCACCACCCTCAGGGTGGTCCCCCTCCCCATGAGCAGCGCTCATGGGGAGGCAATATCAGCTCTGCATCCCCGGCTCGTGGCGGTGCTGGCCCTTGACCCAGCGCACGGTGCCCGACGAGGCGCGCATCACCACGCTCTCGGTCGTGATGCAGTCCCTGCGCCGCTTCACCCCGCCGAGCATCGACCCGTCGGTGACGCCGGTCGCCGCGAAGATGCAGTCGCCCTTGGCGAGGTCCTCGAGATGGTAGATGCGGTCGAGGTCGGAGACTCCCCAGCGCGCCGCGCGCGCCTTCTCGTCGTCGTTGCGGAACAGGAGCCGGCCCTGGAACTGGCCGCCGACGCAGCGCAGCGCCGCCGCCGCCAGCACCCCCTCCGGCGCCCCGCCCGAGCCCATGTAGACGTCGATGGTCGTCTCGGGATTGGTGACGGCGATGACGCCGGAGACGTCGCCGTCGCGGATCAGCTGGATGCCGCAGCCGAGGCGGCGCAGCTCGGCGATCAGCGCCTCGTGGCGCGGCCGGTCGAGCACGCAGACCATGATCTCGGCAGGGTCGACGCCCTTCGCGCGCGCCACGGCGCGGATATTGTCGGTCGGGGTCGAGGCGAGGTCGATGATCCCCGCCGGATAGCCCGGTCCCACCGCGAGCTTGTCCATGTAGACGTCGGGCGCGTTCAGGAGGCCGCCCTCCTCGGCGATCGCGAGCACGGCGAGCGCGTTCGGCGCGCCGTGGGCAGTGAGCGTCGTGCCCTCCAGCGGATCGAGGGCGATGTCGATCCTGGGGCCGCTGCCCTGCGCCGCCCCCACCTTCTCGCCGATGAAGAGCATCGGCGCCTCGTCGCGCTCGCCTTCGCCGATGACCACGGTGCCGTCGAAATCGAGGCTGTTGAGCGCCGCCCGCATCGCCTCCACCGCCGCCGCGTCCGCCGCCTTCTCGTCCCCGCGCCCGACGAGCCTCGAGGCCGCCACCGCCGCCGCCTCGGTCACCCGGACCATCTCCAGCACCAGGACGCGGTCGAGTACGTGGCTTGCGCTCACCATGATATGTGTCATCCTCCGTGGGTTGCCGGCGCGCGATAGGGGAGTGACGTGGCGAAGTCGAGGTTGGCGCCGTGGCTCGTTCCGCTCGCTGTCGCGGCGGCCGCGCCGGCATCCGCGCAGGCCCCGATCCAGCTGACCGCGGAGGAAGCCGCAGCCCTCGACGGCGCGATGCGTTCGCGGCCGGACCCCCTCGCCTGCCGCAGCAACCCGGGCGAGATCGTCGTCTGCGCCCGCCGCTTCGGCGGTGGCGGCCAGCGCATGGAATTCGAGCGCGAGCCGGGCGAGATCGTCCGCCACGTCAACGAACCCGGTTCGGGCGTCGCCGCCCTCGCCGCCGACCACTGCACCCGCCTCTGCAACGTCGGCATCAACGTCAATCTGAACGACGCCGTCCGCGCCGCGCCCAAGATCATCCGCCACATCCTCGGCCGCGACTGAGCAGCCGGAGGCTGCATTCCACGACCATTCGTGCTATGCTGCCCCCTTCTTCGGGGGGAGAAGCACATGGACATGAACCGGATTGGACGCCGTGGCGCGCGGGCGAGCGCACTGGCCGCGGGATGTTTGCTGCTCATGGGCCCTGCCTTTGCGCAGCTGCCCGCCGGCAGCGCGGCGCGGGCCGTCCGCCCCTCCGACGTGGTGGGGGAACGCAGCACGAATGTCGCCCAGTTCGTACGGCAGGTCGTGCGCATTCCGCTACGCGACGAGAGCGGCGCGATCCGCGTCATCATGACCTGGACCGAAGAGCGTGGAAAACGCGGACCGGTTACCTTCACGGATGCTTCGGGCCTCGAGCTCGGACGACTGAGTCCCTGGCAGGGCCAGACGATGTACAGCCTCAACACCGATCTGTTCGGCCTCAACGAGGAGCTCGGCAAGCTGCGCCAGCGCGTGGCCGATCTCGAACGCAAGGTGAAGCCCTAAGCCTTGCGCGATTTTCTGGGGAAATGGCGGGCACAGCTGCCCAATGTCGCGGCGAGCCTGACGACGGCGCTGGTGCTGTTCCTCGCCTCGCTCACCTTCGCGCCGGTGCGGGGCTGGCTCTTTCCACGCGACGTGCGGACCTATCCGATCTTCTGCACTGCCGACCCGGTCGTCGGCGCGGACGGCAAGCGCATCGTCGAATTCTATGTCGTGAACCGCACCGGGTCCGACTATTCGGGCGCCGAATTGCAGGAGAATCTCGACAAGGCGCTCGAAGGGACCGGCCTTCGCGGCCGCGCCCAGATCGACATCCCGTTCGTCGGCGCCGAGGGCCGTATCGAGCGGGCTTATGCCGACGCCACGTTCAACGACGGCAAGGGCGACCTCGGCGTGGTGACAACCCCGGCGGGCGTACGGATCACCATCCGCCAGATCGACGGCGACTCGATCCTGCGCGTGATCGTCGTCGTCGCCGGGATGCCGGATATCGGCCCGATCCCGCGCGACGCCAAGATCACCGGCATTCCCTTCCGGTTCCAGGAGATCCAGGAAGCCTGCTACACGCGCGGCTGACCGGCGCGCGGCGCACCCCGGCGTTGCGCCGGGCAGCGGCACCCTTCCCCGCGCGACGGGCGTTGCCTAGGGAGCGCCGACAGGAGGAATCGATGGCCGACCCCACGAGCACCGAGCGCCCGCAAGGCGCGGCACCCCCGCTGCCCACGCTGGAGGAGATGCAGCACTGGACCTGGGTAATGGGCCGCGCCCAGCAGATGATGCTCGAGCACCTCGCCAAGGCGGCCGGCGAGGCGAAGCCGCCGCAGGTCGACGCGCTCGCCAAGCCGCTGCCGTGGCTGGGCCTGTTTCCCGATCCCGCCAAGCTCGCCGAGCAGCAGGTCGCGCTCTGGAGCGAGGGCGTGACGATCTGGCAGCGGGCGCTGGGCCTCGAAACGCCCCGCACGGAGATCGAGGAGAAAGCGGACAAGGATCGGCGGTTCAACGCCCCGCAATGGCGCGACAACCCGCTGTTCGACATGATCCGCCAGACCTATCTGCTGGTGTCGGACCGGCTGCTCGGCAGTGTCGACGCGATCGAGGGAGTCGACGAGAGGCAGCGCGAGAAGCTGCGCTTCCTCACCCGCGGCTTCGTCGACGCCATGAGCCCGTCCAACTTCGCCCTCACCAATCCGGTGGTGCTGGAGCGGGCGATGGAGACGAAGGGCGAGAGCCTGTTGAAGGGCCTGGAGCACATGCTCGCCGACCTCTCGAAAGGCCAGCTCACCCACACCGACCCCAATGCCTTCGAAGTCGGCCGCAACATCGCGGTCACGCCCGGCAAGGTCGTCCGGCGCACGCCGCTCTACGAGCTCATCCAGTACAGCCCGACGACCGATGCCGTGTACGAGACGCCGCTGGTCATCTTCCCGCCCTGGATCAATCGCTTCTACATCCTCGACCTCAATCCGAAGAAGAGCTTCATCCAGTGGGCGGTGAGCCAGGGACTGACCGTCTTCATGGTCTCCTGGAAGTCGGCCGACGAGACGATGAAGGAGACGTCGCTCGACGACTACGTCCTGAACGGCCAGCGCGATGCGATCGACGCGATCCGCGACCTGCTCGGCGTCGATGCCATCCACGCCATCGGCTATTGCGTCGCCGGCACCACCCTCGCCTGCACCCTCGCCTGGATGGCCGCCAAGGGCGAGGCGGACAAGGTCGCCAGCGCCACCTTCTTCACCGCCCAGGTCGACTTCTCCGAAGCGGGGGACCTCAACCTGTTCGTCGCCGACGAGACGCTGCAGCTGATCGAGCAGATGTCGGCGGAGAAGGGCTATCTCGACGGCCGCTACATGGCGGCGACCTTCAACGCCCTGCGCGGCCGCGACCTCATCTGGAATTACGTCACCAGCAACTACCTGCTGGGGGAGGATTATCCCCCCTTCGACCTGCTCCACTGGAACGGCGACACGACCAACCTGCCGGCCAAGTGGCACCAGGCGTACCTGCGCGACTTCTACAAGGGGAACAAGCTGGTGACGCCCGGCGGCGTTACCGTGGCCGGCGTTGCCATCGACCTCCGCAAGGTGGCGACGCCGACCTATGTGCAAGCCGGGCGCGAGGACCATATCGCACCCGCCCACAGCGTGTGGAAGATCACCCATCACTTCGGGGGACCGCTGCGCTTCGTCCTCGCCGGCTCCGGCCACATCGCCGGCGTGGTGAACCCGCCCGAGGCGCAGAAGTACCAATATTGGACCAACGACGCGACGGTGGCGACGCTGGACGAGTTCGTCGCCGGCGCGACCGAGCACAAGGGCAGCTGGTGGCCGGACTGGCTGGCGTGGATCGGCGCCAGATCGGAGAAGAAGGTCGCCGCGAAGGGCGCCCGCGTCCCGGGCAAGGGCAAGCTCAAGGCGCTGGAGGATGCGCCGGGGAGCTACGTAAGGGCACGCTAGCCCCTCCCGTGCCGGGGAGGAGCAAACGGCTCCCGCTTCAACCCCTCGTTTACCATCTGCATGCTAGCCCCTGGCGAGCCAACAGAGCGGGTGGGCCATGTCGGGCTACGTCGCACACGGGGAACAGAAGTTGCAGAAGCTGACCGACCGGCAGGTCTCCGCCCGCCTTGCCGCCTACAATGAAGGCGGCCAGTTCGAGGCGCGGCTGCGCGCGCTGTGGGAGGAAGCGGGCGACCTCATCGAGGCGGCGGTAAGCGACAGCGGCGGCGAGACCGCCGTCGACCGCACGCGGCTCAGCTTCACCCGCCCGGTCGACGCGGCCTGGATCCACGCCGTCGCCGCTCTGGGGTTCGAGATCTATACGCGCGGCAGCTCGGTGCCCGCCGAAATGGACCGCCGCGCGCGGCTCGTCGCGGCGCTGGTAACCGCTTTCCGCGACCGGTTCGGGGACGGACCGGCCTTCGCCCAGGCGGTCGAGACGCTGCAGCGCCTCGCCGCTTATGAGAGCGATATCATCCTCGCCCAGGTCGCCCTGCTCGAGGCCAATGCCGCCGCCGAGGCGCGGGGCCGGCAGAGCGAGCGGTTCGAGCGCGACGTCGCGCACCTCGTCGACGCGACCAACGGCGAATCCGCCGGTCTCCGGCGCAAGAGCGGCGAGGCCTCCGCCGCCGCCCGCGGCATGCTCGGCAAGACCAGCGAGGTTGCCGCCGCCGCCGAGCAGTCGGCGCTGGCGATGCGCGAGGCGGCGCAGACGGCCGCCGGCCTGATCCGCGCCATCGAGACGGCCCGCTCCGAGGTCGAGGTCGCCGCCGAGGTCGCCACCCGCGCCGGCGACCAGGCGAGCCGCGCCATGGAAGTGAGCCGCGCCCTTTCCGCCCATGTCGAGGCGATCGAGTCGATCCTCTCGCTGATCCGCGACATTGCCGGCCAGACCAACCTGCTCGCGCTCAATGCCACGATCGAGGCGGCCCGCGCCGGCGATGCCGGCCGCGGCTTCGCCGTGGTCGCCCAGGAAGTGAAGTCGCTCGCCAGCCAGACGGCGCGGGCGACCGACGAGATCGCCGGCAAGATCGCCGCCATCCAGCAGGCGACCCGCCAGACGGTCGAGGCGAACAGCTCGATCCAGGGCACGGTCGAGGAGGTGCAGAGCACCGCCGGCCGCATCCAGGGGGCGATGGAGGTGCAGGCGCAGACGGTGACGATGATCACCGCCGCGGTCGACGAGACGGCGCTGGCCGCCGATTCCATGTCCTCGACCATCGCCGCGATCCGCGCCGACACCGAGGCGGTGGCCGGCGAGATCGACCAGCTCGAGAACGGCTTCGCCCGCGTCGACGACCAGCTCACCCGCTTCGCCGCCAGCGCCAGCGCCTTCCTCTCGACCTTCGCGGCCTGAGCTACTAACCGCGGGTGCATGAGCACCCCGCGCAACATCCTCGTCACCGGCGCGAGCCGGGGCATTGGCAAGGCGATCGCCGCCGCCCTCCGCGCCCACAATGTCGTCGGCCATTCCTCGCGCGGGGGTGACGGCCTCGCCGCCGCGGACCTCGACGACCCCGGTGCCGCGGAAAGCCTGTGGGCCGAGGCGCTGGAGCGGCTCGGCGGCCGCATCGACGTGCTCGTCAACAATGCCGGCATCTTCGAGGCGGCGCCGGTCGAGCTGCCCGCCGGCGAATGGGTCGCGCAGTGGGAGCGGACGATGCGCGTCAACCTCACCGCCTCGGCCGAGCTCAGCCGCCTCGCCGTGCTCCACTTCCGCGAGCGGGGCGGCGGCCGCATCGTCAACGTCGCCAGCCGCGCCGCCTATCGGGGGGATTCCCCGCAGCACTGGCATTATGCCGCCTCGAAGGCCGGCATGATCGGCATGACCAAGTCGATCGCGCGGGGCTATGCGGCCGACGGGATCCTCGCCTTCGCCGTCTGCCCGGGCTTCACCGCGTCGGAGATGATCGACGACTACATGGCGAGCCGCGGCGGCCGGCAGATCGTCGCCGACATCCCGCTGGGACGTGTCGCGACCGCCGACGAGGTGGCCGAGACGGTGCGCTGGCTCGCCCTCGACGCCCCGCCCTCGGCCACTGGCGCGGTCATCGACGTCAACGGCGCCAGCTATGTGCGTTAACTCCTCCCCGGGACGGGGAGGGGGACCAGCCGCAGGCTGGTGGAGGGGGCCCACCTCTTCACCGCACGGGGGTGGGGGCCCCCTCCACCACCGCCTCGCGGCGGCGGTCCCCCTCCCCGTTCCGGGGAGGAGCAATTGATGGACAGCTGGAAGGTCTCGCTGCCCTGCACCCGCGCCGAGGCGGAGGGGCTGAAGGAGGATATCAGCCCGCTGGCCCTGCTCGACGTGCCGCCGGTGCTGATGACCTCCGAGCCGGACCCCGCGGCGCCGGACCGATGGCGGCTCGACGCCTATTTCGGCGAGCCGCCGACCGCACAGATGCTCGCCCATCTCACCGCCCTCGCGCCGAGCGCCGTCGGGATCGCGCCGACGGTCGAGCGGGTCGAGGACCGCGACTGGGTGACGCTCAGCCAGCAGGGGCTGGAGCCGATCCGCGCCGGCCGCTTCTTCGTCCACACGCCCGCCCATCGCGAGGCCGCGCCGCCGGATGCGGTGGCGCTCGAGATCGACGCCGGCCGCGCCTTCGGCACCGGCCAGCACGAGACGACCAGCGGCTGCCTCGTCGCCCTCTCCCGCCTCAAGGACCAGGGGGTGCGGTTCCGCAACCTCCTCGACCTCGGCACCGGCACCGGCCTCCTCGCCTTCGCGGCGCTCAGGCTGTGGCCGGCGGCTCGGGCGATCGCCTCCGACATCGACCCGGTCTCGATCGAGGTGACGGCCGAGAATGCCGCCATCAACGGCGTCGCGACCGGCCGCGGTCCGGGCGAGCTCGAGCTCGCCGTCGCCGACGGCCTGGGCCATGCGAGGATCGAGGCGCGGGCGCCCTACGACCTCATCCTCGCCAACATCCTCGCCGGGCCGCTGATCGACCTGGCGCCGGACGTCGCCGCCGCGCTGGCGCCGGGCGGGCGGCTGATCCTCGCCGGGCTGCTCGCCGGCCAGGCCGAGGCGGTGGCGGCGGCCTACCGGCGGCGCGGCCTGATGCTCACGACGCGCATCGACCGCGGCGAATGGCCGACGCTCGTCCTGCGCAAGCGCAAGGCGCTCGGCTGGCGGTGAGGCCGGCATGAGCCCGCGCATCCTCGTCGACGCCGACGCCTGTCCGGTGAAGGACGAGGTCTACAAGGTCGCCTGGCGCCACGGCGT
Source organism: Alphaproteobacteria bacterium (assembly GCA_019239415.1). Lineage (GTDB taxonomy): Bacteria > Pseudomonadota > Alphaproteobacteria > Sphingomonadales > Sphingomonadaceae > Allosphingosinicella. Next base: position 10,107 of record JAFAZW010000064.1, on the reverse strand, counting down.
AGCGGTGGCGGTGGTGAGCAACCAGCGCCTCCGCGTCCCCGACCACCCGCTGATCGAGCGGGTGACGGTGTCGGACGCCTTCGACGCCGCCGACGACTGGATCGCCGCCGCCGCGAGCGCCGAGACGGTGGTGGTCACCGCCGACATCCTCCTCGCCGACCGCGCCCTGAAGGCGGGCGCGACCGTCCTGGCGCCGACCGGCAAGCCCTTCACCGCCGCCTCGATCGGCCCCGCCATCGCCACCCGCGCGATCATGGCGGACCTGCGCGCCGGCGGCGACCAGCTCGGCGGCCCGGCGCCCTTCGCCAGGGCCGACCGCTCCCGCTTCCTCCAGGCCCTCGACGAGGCGCTGGTCAGGCTCAAGCGGGAGCGGTGAGCCTTCCGGAAGGCGCGGGAGTTTCGAAGTTTCGTGAAAAATAAAAAAGTCTCAGGCCATCGCAGGCGTTCGACCGAGCGTTGGGGACCGGTCCGGCCCGCCTGGGACCGCCGAGTCGCTTCTCCTCCGGACACGTTCAAAGAGCCTCGAACTCTCCTGAACATAGCAGGAACTTGAGGGAAAGTCGAGCAGAAATCGCCTCGTCCGCTGCGCCTGGGGCGCGACCTGGGCGAACCCCGGCAAGGCGGCGCGCCGGCACAGGTGAGGCCGCCGCCGACCTGGGGACAGTCACTGTGACTGTCCCCACCCGCACGCGGGGCAGACCCGTGTCAAAAGCCGCGGTGGCCGCCGTGGGCTTGCCCTTCCTCCGCCCCTCCCCCACATGCGGGCCATGCCTTTCGACAACATTCCTCCGCGCCTGGCGGGCGCGCTGGCCGCGCGCGGCTATGAGACGCCGACGCCCGTCCAGGCCGCCGTGCTGGAGCCGGAGACCGAGGGACGGGACCTCATCGTCTCGGCGCAGACCGGCTCGGGCAAGACGGTCGCCTTCGGGCTGGCAATGGCGGAACAGGTGCTCGGCGCCGACGCGGCGGCGCCGCGCGAGCGGGCGCCCACGGCGCTGATCGTCGCGCCGACGCGCGAGCTGGCGCTGCAGGTCAGCCGAGAGCTGATCTGGCTGTACCGCGACGCGGGCGCCTGGATCGCGACCTGCGTCGGCGGGATGGACGCGGCGAAGGAGCGGCGGGCGCTCGCGCAGGGCGCGCAGATCGTCGTCGGGACGCCCGGGCGCCTCAGGGACCATCTCGAACGCGGCGCGCTCGACCTCTCGCGCCTCCGGGTCGCGGTGCTCGACGAGGCGGACGAGATGCTCGACATGGGCTTCCGCGAGGATCTGGAGGAGATACTCGACGCGACCCCCGAGACGCGGCGCACCCTGCTCTTCTCGGCGACGATGCCCAAGCCGATCGTCGCGCTGGCGAAGCGCTACCAGAAGGACGCCCTGCGCATCTCGACGCTCGGCGAGGCGCGCGGGCATGGCGACATCGCCTATCAGGCCATGACGGTCGCGCCCGCCGACATCGAGCATGCGGTGGTCAACATCTTGCGGCTGCACGAGGCGGAGAGCGCCCTGCTCTTCTGCGCGACGCGGGAGAATGTGCGGCGGCTGCACAGCGCGCTCGTCGAGCGCGGCTTCAGCGCCGTCGCCCTCTCCGGCGAGCACAGCCAGAGCGAGCGCAACCAGGCGCTGCAGGCGCTGCGCGACGGGCGGGCGCGGGTGCTGGTGGCGACCGACGTCGCGGCGCGCGGCATCGACCTGCCGAGCCTCAGCCTCGTCATCCACGTCGAGCTGCCGCGCGACGCCGAGACGCTCCAGCACCGCTCGGGCCGGACCGGCCGCGCCGGGCGCAAGGGCATCGCCGTGCTGCTCGTCCCCTATCCCAGGCGCAAGCGGGTCGAGGCGGTGCTGCGCGGGGCGCGGATCGAGGCGGAGTGGGTGAAGCCGCCGACGCCCGACGACATCCGCGCCGCCGACCGGGAGCGGCTGCTCGCGGGGCTGATGGCGCCCGTCGAGGCGGAGGAGGAGGACCTGGAGATCGCGCGGGCGCTGATGGCGCGGCGCTCGCCCGAGGAGATCGCGGCGGCTCTGGTGCTGAGCGTGCGGGGAAGGATGCCGGCGCCCGAGGAGCTGGTCGACGGCCCCTCCGGCGCGCCGGCGCCGAGGCGGAGCGAAGGCCCGCGCCCGGGCTTCGAGGACGCCATCTGGTTCCACATGGACGTCGGCCGGCGCCACAATGCCGACCCGCGCTGGCTCCTCCCTTTGCTCTGCCGCCGCGGCCACGTCACCCGCGGCGAGATCGGCACGATCCGCATCGGCGCCGACGAGACGGCCTTCGAGATCCCGCGCGCGGTGGCGGGGCGCTTCATGGCGGCGGTCAAGCGCACCGCGACCGACGAGGACGGCGAAGGCGGCGTGCGGATCGAGCCGCTCCCGGGCCAGCCGCGCGAGGCGCCGCGCGGCGGGCGGCGCGGCGGGCCGGGGCCGGGCAAGGTCTACAAGGCAAAGCCGGCGCGGGCGGCGCGGGCGAAGGGCGGCCGGTAGGCGCCTCCCGGGAGCGAGTGACCGTCGCCAGTGCCGAGCGGCCCACAGCGCTACGGCAATGAGCGATTAGGTTGAATAGTCACCCCGCATCACGTCCGGGGTGACGGTGCGCGGCTTCCATCTGGTCCAACATGGCATCCACGCGGTCGAAGGCTTCGTCGACGTCGACGAGGCGGCCCGCGTCGGCGTCGCCGATTCCCCGCTTCACCGCCGCGCGGAGCGCCGCGGCGTCCTCGATGGCGGCTTCGGCATCGGCGGTGGCGCGAGGTTGCTTGTTCGCTCGACTCGTCTCCCGGACGGCCGTCGGTCTTATCGTCACAGGGATATTCACGGAAAAGAGTGAACTTACCTTGAGGTCTGCAGGGTTTTGATAGGCGATACCGGCCCCATCGGCATCGGCAATGCTTGACACCATCCATGGCGCGCAAGACGATCGGCCGCCGCAGAGCGGCTTGTGCGTCTTCACGCTTGGGGAGATCGACATGAAGCACGCAATCAAAATCGTCCTCGCCGCGAGCCTCGCCGCCAGCGCCAGCGCCGTCGCGGCGCAACCGGCGGCGCCCGATCCGGCGCCGCTCATGGCGCCGGTCGCGCAGTTCATCGCCGCCACCAACCGCATGGACGAGCAGGCCACCGCCAAGGCGTTCACGGCGGCTCCGATGATCCTCGACGACGTCGCGCCGCACCGCTTCTCGGGGACCGGCGCCGTGCACGACTGGTTCGCGAGCCTGAAGCGAACCTTCGCGCGCGACGGACTGACGGACGGCAAGATGGAGATCGGCGCGCCTGGCGACGTCGCCATGGAGCCGAACGCGGCCTATCTGTCGGTGCCGGCGACGTTCAGCTTCAAGATGCACGGCAAGCCGATGCACGCCGGCGGCCGGTTCAGCTTCACCTTCGCCAAGGTCGGCGCGGCGTGGAAGATTTCGGGCATGGCCTGGGCCGGCGAGAATCCGCAGTAGCGTCCCCTCACGGCGGACGTTCACGGCCAGGCAAGAGGCGCCGTGAGGAAATGGACGGAATAGGCGTTTCGGTGACGGCGCACTGGATCATCGCCTCGCCGCCTCCGGCGCTGCTGCCTCGCCACCCGCCGCAAGTGAGTGCACTGTCACCGGAACCCAATTAAGTGCACTGTCACCGGAACCCCGCCACCGGAACCCCGCGGGGCGACCTGGGGGGATAGTCACCGTGGCTGTCCCCTCCCGCGCATGGCGACTCTCTTGGCCGCTCCCGCGCGGAACCTCCGCTCCCCGGGCGCATTGAGAGGATCGACCGGCGAAAGGGCGCTCATGGCCCGTACGCATCGCGACGCCTGCCTGCTTCTTGCGCTCCTCCTCGCGGCCTGCGGGGACCGGGCGAGGCTGCCGCTCGCCGCCGGCATCGGCCCGACGCCGACACTGCCGCCGCCGGTCGCGACTTTGATCCCGACGGTCAAGGTCGCCAAGGCGGTGCACTGGCCGGCAGGGGCGACGCCGGTCGCCGCGCCGGGACTCAGGGTCGAGGCCTTCGCGACCGGGCTCGACCATCCGCGCTGGCTGGCGGTGCTGCCGAACGGCGACGTGCTCGTCGCGGAGACCAACGCGCCGGTGCGGCCGAGGGACAATCCCGGCCTCAAGGGATGGTTCTTCAAGATGTTCCAGAAGAAGGCCGGGGGCGGCGTGCCGAGCGCCAACCGCATCACCCTGCTGCGCGACGCCGACGGCGACGGGGTGGCAGAGACGCGAACCGTGTTCCTGGCCGGCCTCACCTCCCCGTTCGGGATGCAGCTCTCCGGCGGCACCCTCTATGTCGCCGACACCGATGCGGTGCTCGCTTTCCCCTATCGCGGCGGCGAGACGCGCATCGCCGTGCCCGGCCGCAAGGTCGTCGACCTCCCCGCGGGACCGATCAACCACCATTGGACCAAGAACCTGCTCGCGACGCCGGATGGGACGCATCTCTTCGTCGCGATCGGCTCCAATTCGAACGTCGGCGACAACGGCATCCCGGCCGAGACGGAGCGGGCGCGGATCTGGCTGGTCGACGCCGCGACCGGCGCGCACCGGCCCTTCGCCACCGGGCTCAGGAATCCCGTCGGCCTCGCCTTCGAGCCGGAGACGGGCGCCCTGTGGACCGCCGTCAACGAGCGCGACGAGATCGGCAGCGACCTCGTGCCCGACTATATGACCAGCGTGCGCGACGGCGGCTTCTACGGCTGGCCGTTCAGCTATTACGGTCCCCACGTCGAAGCGCGGATCAGGCCGGCGGACCGACGCCCGGACCTCGTCGCGGCGGCGATCGCGCCGGACTACGCCCTCGGCGCCCACACCGCCTCGCTCGGCCTCGCCTTCGGCCCGGCGCCGGCGCTCGGCCCGATCTACGCGCGCGGCGCCTTCGTCGGCCAGCACGGCTCGTGGAACCGCGACCCGCCGAGCGGCTACAAGGTCATTTTCGTGCCGTTCGCCGGCGGCCGGCCGGCGGGACCGCCGGTCGACATCCTCACCGGCTTCCTCACCGCCGACGGCAAGTCGATGGGCCGCCCGGTCGGCGTCGCGGTCGACCGCAGCGGCGCGCTGCTCGTGGCGGACGACGTCGGCAATACAGTGTGGCGGGTGACGGCGGCGCGGTGAGGGTTTCGAGCGAAGGAAAGGCCCCTCCACCACGCTGCGCGCGGGTCCCCTCCCCATGCGCTGCGCGCAGGGGGAGGGTTGGATGGCGGCCGCGTGGAAAATCGCTTGACAATCCCTTGACCCCCCGCCCCCTCGTCCCTAAATAGCCGTCACACCCCATTCGCATCGGAACAGGTCGCGCCGTCGCGCAGCGTGGCCAACGCATTGATCGGGCGGGGTTTTCAAGACGCTGAAGCTGCGGTTCCACACTGGCGGGACTCGCGGCTTTTTGCGTCTTTTATCGCGACTCGCGTCGGCTTTGCCTCGCTCCCGCAGCGGGGTTTCGAAGTCGGACAGGGCTTCAGCGCTCGCTGAAGCGACGAAATTCGGGCCCCGGCCCCGCAGACGAGGCGACACGACAGACATGGCGACCACCGCTCCCAAGGCTCCGGAGACCCGCTCCTCCGCGGCTTCCAAGCGTATCCGCAAGATTTTCGGGAACATCCACGAGGTCTCGGAAATGCCGAACCTCATCGAGGTCCAGCGCGAGAGCTACGAGCAGTTCCTGCGCTCGCGGCCGCAAGACGGCTATGTCTCGGGCCTCGAGAAGACATTGCGCTCGGTGTTCCCGATCCGCGACTTCGCCGGCACCGCCGAACTGGACTTCGTCCATTACGAGCTCGAGGACCCCAAATACGACGTCGACGAGTGCCGCCAGCGCGGCATGACCTATGCGGCGCCGATGCGGGTGACTTTGCGCCTCATCGTGTTCGAGGTCGACCCCGATACCGAGACCCGCTCCGTCCTCGATATCAAGGAGCAGGACGTCTACATGGGCGACATGCCGCTGATGACGAAGAACGGCACGTTCATCGTCAACGGCACCGAGCGCGTGATCGTCAGCCAGATGCACCGTTCGCCGGGCGTGCTCTTCGACCACGACCGCGGCAAGACCCACGCCTCGGGCAAGTACCTCTTCGCCGCGCGCGTCATCCCCTATCGCGGCTCGTGGCTCGACTTCGAGTTCGACGCCAAGGACATCGTCAACGTCCGCATCGACAGGAAGCGCAAGCTGCCGGTGACGGCTCTCCTCCACGCGCTCGACATGGGCAACGAGGAGATCTTGAACACCTTCTACGGCCGCGTCACCTTCGTGCGCGGCAAGAACGGGTGGGCCATCCCGTACGTCGCCGAGAATTGGCGCGGCCAGAAGCCGGCGTTCGACGTGGTCAACGGCGAGACCGGCGAAGTGGTGTTCACCGCCGGCCACAAGATCACGCCGCGCGCGGCCAACAAGGCGGCCAAGGACGGCCTCAGCCAGCTCGTCATCCCGACCGAGGAGATTTTCGGGCGCTACTCGGCCTACGACCTCATCAACGAGAAGACCGGCGAGATCTACATCGAGGCGGGCGACGAGGTGTCGGCCGAGAATCTCGAGAAGCTCGACAAGGCGGGCATCGACCGGATCGAGCTGCTCGACATCGACCATGTCGCGACCGGCGCATGGATCCGCAACACGCTCAAGGCCGACAAGTCGGAGGACCGCGACAGCGCCCTTTCCGACATCTACCGCGTCATGCGCCCCGGCGAGCCGCCGACGCGCGAGACGGCGGACGCGCTGTTCGCCGGCCTGTTCTTCGACCCGGAGCGCTACGACCTCTCGGCCGTCGGCCGCGTCAAGTTGAACATGCGCCTCGACCTCGACGCCGAGGACACGGTGACGACGCTCCGCAAGGAGGACATCGTCGCGGTGGTGAAGACGCTCGTCGACCTGAAGGACGGCAAGGGCGAGATCGACGACATCGACAATCTCGGCAACCGGCGCGTGCGCTCGGTCGGCGAGCTCTTGGAGAACCAGTATCGCGTCGGCCTGCTCCGCATGGAGCGGGCGGTGAAGGAGCGCATGTCCTCGGTCGACGTGTCGACCGTGATGCCGAACGACCTCATCAACGCCAAGCCGGCGGTCGCCGCGGTGCGCGAATTCTTCGGCTCCTCGCAGCTGTCGCAGTTCATGGACCAGACCAACCCGCTCTCCGAGGTGACGCACAAGCGGCGCGTCTCGGCGCTCGGGCCGGGCGGTCTCACCCGCGAGCGCGCGGGCTTCGAGGTCCGCGACGTCCACCCGACGCATTACGGCCGCATCTGCCCGATCGAGACGCCGGAAGGGCCGAACATCGGCCTGATCAACTCGCTCGCGTCGTTCAGCCGCGTCAACAAATACGGCTTCATCGAGACGCCGTACCGTCGCGTCGTCGACGGCAAGGTGACCGACGAGGTCGTCTACCTCTCCGCGATGGAAGAGGCGAAGCACACGATCGCCCAGGCGAACGCGGAGCTGAACGACGACCGCTCGTTCGCCGAGGACATCGTCTCCTCGCGCCGCGCGGGCGACTTCCTGATGGCGCCGCGCGACCAGATCACGCTCATGGACGTCAGCCCCAAGCAGCTCGTGTCGGTGGCGGCCTCGCTCATTCCGTTCCTCGAGAATGACGACGCCAACCGCGCGCTGATGGGCTCGAACATGCAGCGCCAGGCGGTGCCGCTGATCCGCGCCGAGGCGCCGTTCGTCGGCACCGGCATGGAGGAGACGGTCGCGCGCGATTCCGGCGCCGCCATCGCCGCCCGCCGCTCGGGCATCGTCGACCAGGTCGACGCGACCCGCATCGTCGTGCGCGCCACCGGCGAGATCGAGGCCGGCAAGTCCGGCGTCGACATCTACACGCTGATGAAGTTCCAGCGCTCGAACCAGAATACCTGCATCAACCAGCGCCCGCTGGTGAAGGTGGGCGACACGGTCGAGGCCGGCGACGTCATCGCCGACGGCCCCTCGACCGACATGGGCGAGCTCGCGCTGGGGCGGAACGTGCTCGTCGCGTTCATGCCGTGGAACGGCTATAACTATGAGGACTCGATCCTGATCTCCGAGCGGATCGTGAAGGACGACGTCTTCACCTCGATCCACATCGAGGAGTTCGAGGTGATGGCCCGCGACACCAAGCTCGGGCCGGAGGACATCACCCGCGACATCCCCAACGTCGGCGAGGAGGCCCTCAGGAACCTCGACGAGGCGGGCATCGTCTATATCGGCGCCGAGGTCGAGCCGGGCGACATCCTGGTCGGCAAGATCACGCCGAAGGGCGAGAGCCCGATGACGCCGGAGGAGAAGCTGCTGCGCGCCATCTTCGGCGAGAAGGCCTCGGACGTGCGCGATACGTCGCTCCGCCTGCCGCCGGGCGTGTCCGGCACGGTGGTCGAGGTGCGCGTGTTCAACCGCCACGGCATCGACATCGACGACCGCACCCGCGCCATCCAGGCCGAGGAGAAGGATCGCCTGAGGAAGGACGCCGAGGACGAGCGCGCCATCCTCAAGCGCTCGACCTTCGCCCGCATGCGCGAGATGCTCGTCGGCCAGACCGCCACCGCGGCGCCGAAGGGCGTCAAGAAGGGCGGCACCATCGACGAGGCGGGCCTCAACGAGGTCGAAACCCACGAATGGTGGAAGTTCGCGGTCAAGGACGACCGCGTCCAGGCCGACCTCGAGGCGGTGAAGACCCAGTATGACGAGGCCGAGGCGGCGATCCGCCGGCGGCTCGAGGACCGCATCGAGAAGCTCGAGCGCGGCGACGAGCTGCCGCCGGGCGTCCTCAAGATGGTCAAGGTGTTCGTCGCGGTGAAGCGCAAGCTGCAGCCGGGCGACAAGATGGCCGGCCGCCACGGCAACAAGGGCGTCATCAGCCGCATCCTGCCCAACGAGGACATGCCGTTCCTCGAGGACGGGACGCCGGTCGACATCGTCCTCAACCCGCTGGGCGTGCCGAGCCGCATGAACGTCGGCCAGATCTTCGAGACCCATCTGGGCTGGGCCGCGCGCGGCCTCGGCAAGCAGATCTCGGAGATGCTGGAAGGCATCCAGCACCGCGCCGAGGGCCTCGCCGGCAAGGACGTCAAGGAAGTCCGGGCCAAGCTCAAGGACATCTACGGCGACAATTACGCCAAGGACATCGACGCGCGGTCCGACGAGGACGTGATGGAGCTCGCCTCCAACCTCGTCGGCGGCCTGCCGATGGGGACGCCGGTGTTCGACGGCGCCCGCGAGGCGGACGTGTCGGCGATGCTGGAGAAAGCCGGGCTCGACCCGTCCGGGCAGGTCACCCTGTTCGACGGCCGCACCGGCGAGGCGTTCGACCGCAAGGTGACGGTGGGCTACATCTACATGCTGAAGCTCCACCACCTCGTCGACGACAAGATCCACGCGCGCTCGATCGGGCCGTACAGCCTCGTCACCCAGCAGCCGCTGGGCGGCAAGGCCCAGTTCGGCGGCCAGCGTTTCGGCGAAATGGAGGTCTGGGCGCTCCAGGCCTACGGCGCCGCCTACACGCTGCAGGAGATGCTGACGGTGAAGTCGGACGACGTGATCGGCCGCACCAAGGTCTACGAAGCGATCGTCAAGGGCGACGACACGTTCGAGGCCGGCATCCCCGAGAGCTTCAACGTGCTCGTCAAGGAGATGCGCTCGCTCGGCCTCAACGTCGAGCTGAACAGCATCGTCGACGAGGACGGGCTGGCGGAGGCCGCGGAGTAAGAACCTTAGCCCCTCTCCCATTTCGGGAGAGGGGTTGGGGTGAGGGAATGCGTGCGTCGCGGCACAGTGCCCTCACCCTCCCGCCCGCTTCGCGGGCGGGCCCCTCCCTCTCCCGAAATGGGAGAGGGGCAAGATTTTTGAGGACGGTGGCAAAATGAACGAGATGACCCCCTTCGCCAATCCGGTCGCCAAGCCGGAGACGTTCGACCAGATCAAGATCGGCATCGCTTCGCCGGAGCGGATCCGTTCCTGGTCGTTCGGCGAGATCAAGAAGCCCGAGACGATCAACTACCGCACGTTCAAGCCCGAGCGGGACGGCCTGTTCTGCGCGCGCATCTTCGGTCCGATCAAGGACTATGAGTGCCTGTGCGGCAAGTACAAGCGCATGAAGTACAAGGGCATCGTCTGCGAGAAGTGCGGAGTCGAGGTGACCGTTTCCAAGGTCCGCCGCGAGCGCATG
>JAFAZW010000102.1 GCA_019239415.1 Alphaproteobacteria bacterium | reverse complement strand
CGGGGCGATGATGCCGCTGGCGCACTTGAACTGCCACAGCACCTTGCCGCTTCGGCCGTCCACGGCTTTGAACCAGCCGTCCAGCGTGCCGTAGAAGACCACGTCGCCGCCGGTGGCCAGCGCGCCGGACCAGACCGGCAGGTCTTCCTTGACGTCCCACACCACCGCCCGGCGCACCGGATCCCAGGCCGTGAAGACCCCACGGTTGCCGCCAGGGCCGGGCTTCATGCGCACGGTCGCGCCGACGTAAGGCGTGCCGGCGATGTAATTGGCCGGCGCCTGGCTCCAGTCCATGCAGATGTTCGTATGCGGAATGTAGATCAGGCCCGTCCGCGGCGAGAACGCCGAGGGGTTCCAGTCCTTGGAGCCTGAGGCGGTCGGGCAGATGTCGCGGACCACCGTCCCCATCTTCGGGACCTTCTCCTCGTTGACCTGCAGCCGCCCGGTCTTCAGGTCCACGCCCTTGTACGCGGTGACATAGCCGTAGGGCTGGGCCGAGAGCACCTGGCCGGTGCCGCGGTCCATCACGTAGAAATAGCCGTTGCGCTCCGGCCGGGCCATCACCTGGCGCATCTGGCCGTTGACCGGCATGTCGAGCAGGATCTGCTCGTTGATGTCGTCATGGTCGAACAGATCGTGCGGGCTCGACTGGTAATACCATTTGGCCTCGCCGGTCGCGATGTCGCGGGCGAAGACGCCGGTCGTCCACTTGTTGTCGCCGGGGCGCTGCTGCGGGTTCCACGGTCCCGGATTGCCGGTGCCGTAGAAGACCGACTTCAGCGCCGGATCGTAGGCGACCCAGCCCCAGGCGGTGCCGCCGCCGATCTTCCAGGCTTCGGCCGGCCAGGTCTTGACCCCGAGGTCGGTGCCGCGGTCGGCGGCGTACCAGGGCTTGAAGTTGGGGCCGATGAGGACGTCCTTGTCGGGGCCGGTCGACCAGGCCTTCCACGCGATCTTGCCCGAGCCCTCGTCGAGCGCGGTCAGCCAGCCGCGCACGCCCATCTCGCCGCCGGCATTGCCGACCAGCACCTTCCCCTCGACGACGAGCGGCGACATGGTGATCGTCTCGCCGTGCGAAATGTCGGCGAGCTTGGTGCGCCAGACCTGGTGCCCGTCCCTGGCGTCGATCGCGAAGACGTTGCCGTCCAGCGTGGTGAAATAGAGCCGGCCGTTGGCGTACATCGCGCCGCGGTTGACGACGTCGCAGCAGGCGACGCCCTGGCTCGCTTTCTCCGGATGCGGACGGAACACCCATTTCGGCCTGCCGCCATTGGCGAGGTCCAGCGCCCAGATCTGGTTCGGATAGGGGGTCGTCAGGTACATGATCGACCCGACGACGATCGGCGCGGCTTCCTGGCCCTTGCGGTTCAAGGTGTCGAAGGTGAAGGCGAGCTTCAATTGCCCGACATTCTCGCGGCGGACCTCGTCGAGGCCGGAATAGCGCGTCGCCGCCGGGTTCTTGGACGGCATCGTCCACTGGCCGTCCTCGGGCGGCGAGGCGGCGGCCGCGGGTACCGCCCCGTTCGGGCGCGGTACCTCGAAGGCCGGTGCGGGCTGGGCCTGGTTGCGGGTCGCAAACAGGAACGCGGAAGCGCCGAGCGGCACGAGGAGGGCGGCGGCGAGGATCGGCAGATGCTTACGCCCGGCACGCCCGTCCTGCATTCAGCTCCCCTTGGCCATTTCGTTACGGCTCTAATACGGTAACGCCGCCGCCCGACGCGGGTTTCATGACAATCCGGACATTCGGATTAACCTGGATCATGTGCCGGTGCGGCACAGGCGGAAATCGCCGTGCGCGAGGGGCTTGAGCGGATGGTTTAAGCCGCGTTAACCGGCCGGCGTGAACCGCCTGTCGCCCCTCGTCGCCCGCACCCCCAGGAGCTTCGGCCGCGCCCGCGTCGCGGCGATCGGGCCGGGGGCGGTGCCGATGCCCGCAACGAGCGACTTGCGCCTGTTCCTGACGACCTGGCTCGGCGGCGTGGTGTTCTTCACGACCCTGCTCGCCTGAACCACTCCCCTCCCTTGAGGGAGGGGTAGGGGGTGGGTGGCGAGCGCAGCGAGCCTTTGTCGAAGCCCAAGTCCGCCTGCGGCGGAACCCACCCCCGACCCCTCCCTTGCAGGGAGGGGAGCAACCCGCCGTTGACTCGCCCCGACCCCCTTCCTAAAGGGGCGGCGCCTTGGCGAGTTCGTTCGCCGGCATGTCCCACGACCGCAAGCGACCGGCGCTCTCGAAATGCGAGGCGCGGCCGCACATGGAGACGGCATGGCGGAAGACGAACCTGGCGAGGACCCCGGGCTTCCCCGCGACGCGCGTTTGGGCTCGCTCGACGAGCGGCTGCGCCAGGCGCGGGAGGCGGAGGCGAAGCGGGCCGGGTCCGCCGCGCCGAAGCCGCAGACCGGCCAGGCGCAGGGCCTCAGGATCCTCTCCGTGCTGGTCAGCTACCCGCTCGGAAGCGCCCTGATCGGCTATGTCGTCGATCGGCTGGCGGGGACGCGGGGGATCTGGGTGGCGATGCTGTTCGTCGGGTTCGGCGTCGCCATGTGGGAAGTGTGGAAGATTTCGAACCAGAAGCCCGAATGAGGGCGTCGAGGGATTAAGACGTGGCGGCCGAGACCAAGATCGATCCGATGCACCAGTTCCAGATCAGCCCGCTCGCCGGGCATCTGGACGGAACGCCGTTCGTCTTCACCAACAGCGCCTTGTGGATGTTCGTCGTCCTCGCGCTCGTCTGGGTCTTCATGCTCGGCGGGATGCGCCGTCAGCTCGTCCCGGGCCGCTGGCAGCTGATGGTGGAGGGGATCACCGGCTTCGTCACCTCGATGCTGGCGACCAGCGTCGGGCCCGAGGGGCGCAAGTACGTGCCCTGGGTCTTCACCATCTTCATGTTCATCCTGTTCGCGAACCTGCTCGGGCTGATGCCGTTCGCGCTCGTCGGCGCGCAGCCGTTCACGGTGACGAGCCAGTTCACCGTCACCGGCGTGATGGCGATCATCAGCTTCTCGATCGTGCTCGTCACCGGCTTCTGGCGGCACGGCATCAAGTTCTTCAAGTTGTTCATTCCGCACGGCACGCCGATCGGCCTGTTGCCGCTGATCTTCCTGATCGAGCTGCTCTCGTTCATGGTCCGCCCGTTCAGCCTCGCGCTCAGGCTGTTCGTGGCGATGATCGCCGGCCACATCCTCGTCGAGGTGTTCGGCAGCTTCGTCGTCCAGGGCTTCGCCGCCGGCGGCGCGATGGGGCCCGCCATCGCGATCCTCTCGTTCGTCTTCATCGCCGGCGTCATGGCGCTGGAAGTGCTCGTCTGCGCGATCCAGGCCTACGTCTTCGCTTTGCTCACGTCGCTCTACATCAACGACGCCGTGAACCTTCACTGATCGTTTCGAATTCACAAAGGAGAATATCATGGATCTCGCTTCTGCCCAGGTCATCGGTGCCGGTCTCGCCGCGGTCGGCGTCGGCGCCGCCGCGATCGGCGTCGGCAACGTGTTCGGCTCGTTCCTCGAGAGCGCGATCCGCAACCCGGCCGCCGCCGACAGCCAGCAGGGCCGCCTGTTCATCGGCTTCGCCGCCGCCGAGCTCTTGGGCCTGATCGCCTTCGCCGTGGCGATGATCATCCTCTACGCCCGCTAAGACAGGGAGAGGGGACACGTACTTTTTCGCGAAAAAGTACGTGTCCCCGTTCTGACATGCCCCAGATCAATCAGCTCGCGCAGGTCGCCTACTCGCAGTTCTTCTGGCTGCTGCTGGTGCTCGCCATCATCTATGTCGGCATCGGCCTCATGATGCTGCCGAGGATCGAATCGACGGTCGAGGGCCGCAGCCGCCGCATCGCCGACGACCTCGCCGCCGCCCAGGCGGCGCGGGCCGCGGCCGACAGCGTCGAGGCGGACTATCGCGCCCGCCTCGACGAGAGCCGGGCCGAGGCGCTGCGCCTCGCCAACGAGGCCAAGGCGGCGGCGGCGCGGGCCAACGAGGAGCAGGTGCGCGGCGCCAACGCGGCGATCGGCGAGAAGACCGCCGGCGCCGAAGCGCGGATCCGGGCGTCGTCCGAGGCGGCGCTCGCCGACATCGAGGCGGTGGCGGCGGACGCGGCCCGCGAGATGGCGGCGCGGCTGGCGGGGCTCGACGTGGCCGAGGACGAGGCCGCGCGCGCGGTCAAGGCGGTGATCCATGGCTGAAGAGGCGAAGACCATCGAGCATGTCGGCGCGCCGGAGCATCATCCGGAGCCTGCCAATTTCGGCTTCATGGGCGCGCCGCAGTGGATCGCGCTGGCGATGCTGGCGGTGTTCGCGGTCATGCTGTGGAAGCGCGTCCCGGCCCTGATCGGCCAGGCGCTCGACCAGAAGATCGCCGGCATCCGCGCCGAGCTCGACGAGGCCGAGCAATTGCGCAAGGACGCCGAGGCGCTGAAGGCCGAATATGAAGCCAAGGCCGCCGCGGCGGACGCCGAGCGCGCCACGATGATCGAGCGCGCCCGCCACGAGGCCGACGCCATCGTCGCCCAGGCCGAGGCGGACACGGCCGCGCTCATCGAGCGCCGCACCCGCATGGCCGAGGACAAGATCGCCGCCGCCGAGCGCCACGCGCTCGACGAGGTCCGCGCCCGCGCCGCCAGCGCCGCCGCCGCCGCCGCCGCCCGCCTCATCGCCGAGCGGCACGGCCCCGAGGCCGACAAGGCGATGGTCGACCGGGCGATCGAGAAGCTGGCCTGACCGATTCCCCCTCCCTTGCAGGGAGGGGGACTCAGGCGCAGCGCCACCGCCACGCGGCGCGCAGCGCGTGCTCCAGCACGTCCTCCGCCACCGCGTCGAGCCGGACGAGCGTGCTCCCCTGCCGCCCCCAGGCGCCGTTGGCCGGCTTGAACGCCCCCGGCGCCAAGGCCATGAAATCCGCCTGCTGCTCGGGCATCAGCCGCACCATCCCCCAGTCGCCGTCGGGATAGCCGAGCGTCGCGAACACCTTGCCGCCGACCCGGAAGTCGGGATGGCCCATGTGGCCCTTCTCCTCCGCCCCCGGCAGCGCGAGGGCGAGGCGGCGGAAGCGATCGGGCGTCGCCATCCGCTTAGCCGCAGCGGCGGAATTCGCCGCGCGGCGTGCGCAGCGCGGCGACGGCGCCGCCCTCGACGACGAAGCGCAGCACCTCGCCCTCGCCGGGGATCAGCTCCAGCCGCGCCGTCTCCGGATCGACGAACGGCTCCAGGTCCGCCCGGAGCAGCCCCATGCGCGCCTCGAGCCGCTCGCCGTCGCCGCCGATCGTCAGCGTCCCGTAATCGTCGCTGCAGAAGCGGCCGCGATAGGCGGCGCGGGGGAGGCCGAGCCGCCACGGCCGTGCCGCCCGCCGCGCCCGGTCCGCGGTCCTCGCCGCCGCCTGTCGCGCCGCCGCGTCCGCCAGCCGGTCGAGCAGCGCCCCCGCCGCGCGCGCCGCCGCCTCGGGCCCGATCAGGAACCAGTCATAGGCATAGGCGGCCGCGATATCGACGAGCTGGAAGCCGGCCTCCTGGTCGTTGGCGAAGATGGCCACGGCGAGGTCGCGCGCCGGCAGGAACGAGGTGTGCGCCCGCGCGCCCGTATAGCTGCCGAACGCATGGTAGAGCGTCGCGCCGCGATAGCCGCCGGAATACCAGCCGAGGCCGTAGCCGGTCCGCGCGAACGGGCCGAAGCTCTGGTCGAGCGCGACGACGGGCGTGTGGGTCCGCCGCATCGCCGCCGCCGCGGGCGGCCGCCCGCCTTCCTCGGCGGCGAGGTGGCAGCCGAGCCAGTGCCCCATGTCGGCCGCGCTCGCATACATGCCGCCGGCCGATTGCATGATCGCGTCGGTCTTTGCGAGGTACAGGGGCCGCTCGCCCGCATAGGGCCTGGCGAGGAAGACGGGGCTGTGCGCGACGCCGCGCGCGATCGTCTCGGCGAGGCCCAGCGGCCGCAGCACCTCCGCCTCGAGCAGGGCCTGCCACGACCGGCCGAGCCGCCGCTCGATCAGCAGCGCCGCGACATTGTAGCCGAGGTTCGAATAATCGAACGTGCCGAGCGGCGCCTTCGGGTTGGGCCTCAGCCGGCCGAGCAGCCGCCATAAGGTCGCCGGATCGTGCTCGCCCGTATAAGCGAGGCGGAATTCGATGCCGGCGCTGACGAGGCCGTGGCTGTGGCTGAGCAGGTGCTCGAGCGTCACCTCGCCGGCGCGCACCTCGGGCGCGAAGGCGACCTCCGGCGCGAGGCGCGCCAGCGTCCAGCCGAGGTCGATCCGTCCCGCCTCGGCGAGCCGGGCGAAGGCGAGGCCGACGAAGCTCTTGGTCGACGAGGCGATGTAGAAGCCGGTGTGCGCGTCGGCCCGAACGCCGCGCGCGCGGTCGGCGAGGCCGTAGCCGGCGGCGAAGATCGCGCCCCGCCTGCGCGCCACCGCCACCGACAAAGCGGGCACCGACGCAAACCGGCGCAGGGCCGCGCTCAGCCACGCGTCGAAGTCGCCGAGGAAGCGCCGCTCCTCGTCGCCGAGGCCGCGCACCGTCCGACGCGCGGGGACCGGCAGCGCCCCGGCGCGTCCTAACCCCGCGGCCGCCGCCGCGGCCCCGCTCAAGATCAGCTCACGCCGCCGCACGGCGCGAGCATAGGTCGTTCACCCCGCGCGCGCCACCGCCTCGTCGCGCCGGTCGCCTCCGCCGGCCCCTGGGAGATAAGTGCACTGTCACCGTAATGGCCTCCTACGCCGGTGACAGTGCACTTAATTCGCTGCCGAGGAGATGAGTGCACTGTCACCGTAATAGTCTCCTACGCCGGTGACAGTGCAGTTGATTCGCCGTGTGCGGGGTGCGCGCGAACTCCCCGCCGGGCCGGGCGGGGCCAAGCCGCGCTGGCGGCCGCCCTTGCCGCGCTCGGCGGCGGCGGCGCCGCCGCGCAGGACGCCGTCAAGGTCGACCCCAGCCATTACAAGGTGCTGGTGAACAACGCTCAGGTGCGGGTGCTGCGGATCCATTACGGCCCGCATGAGACCAGCAAGCCGCACGCCCACCCGAACAGCGTCGTCACCTACCTGACCGACGCGCGCACGAAGATGGACCTGCCCGGCGGCAAGTCGATGGTGATGGAAGGCAAGGCCGGCGAGTCGGCCTGGGCCCCCGCCGGAATCCACACCCCAGCAACCTCTCCGACTCGCCGTTCGACGCGGTGCTGGTCGAGCTCAAGGCCCCGCGGCGCGGGCGGGGGAAGTAACGGCCCGGAGGGGACGGAGAAGGGGACAGCCACGGCGACTGTCCCCGCTGTCGTCCCCAATTCCGTGCACTGTCACCGTGTTAAGCTCCTGACACGGTGACAGTGCACTAAACTCGCGGCGTACCGCCTTGCGCGCTCGTCCCGAGCAGCGTGACTGTCCCCGTCAGAGAGCAAGGGGACACCCCCGCTGTCGTCCCCGCTGTCGCGCCCGGCGGCCGACCTCGAGCGGCGTTGCGACGCTCCGGCACCGAGCAACGGTCGTCCCGCTCGGCCGCGCTCGGTGCAGCTTGTCGTAAGGAGGGGCAAGGCCGTACTAGTCGGCGCGCGGGCGTGCCGACGTCTGGCGCGCCCTCGTCGAGGAGAGTGAGATGAAAGCCAAGCACTTCGTTGCCGCCATCGCCGCCGCCCTTTGCGCCGCGGCCCTCCCGGGCGCCGCCGCCGCGCAGGACGCCTCCAACCACCATATCGTCGCCAAGACCGAGACGACGACGACCACGACGCACACCACAAGCGCGCACCACGTCCGCCGCCACCACGCCCGCCACCACCGGCGCCACCATGTCCGCCGCGGCCACCATGCCCACAAGGTGACGAAGATGACGGTCACCACCACCACCCACCATTGAGCGCGCGGAGGGGACGGCCGCCGCGGCTGTCCCCTGGACTTGGGGAGGGGACAGTCACTTTGACTGTCCCCTCTTTCCCGTCGCCTCGTTCCCCGCGGGCCCCTGGGCGCAAAGGGGACAGTCACTGTGACTGTCCCCGTCCTCCCGAGAGGGGACAGTCACTGTGACTGTCCCCACGCAGAGAGCAACGGGACAGTCACTGCGACTGTCCCCGGAGCCCTTTCCTTCCCGCTTCGTCGGCTTCGATTCGGGATGGCGGCACGATCGAAGTTCCGATAGACTATGCCACAGCCGGGTCTTCGTCCTCGGCAAGTCGGGCGGGGGAATAAGTCATGCTGTTGTCCATCGATGAGGTCGTAAACGTAAATCCGGACCATACGGTCGTAATATTCGGTCAGAATGCGAACGTGTTCGACCTTCCCGCCAATGCTCAAAGCCAAGGCAACATGGCCGCGTTCGTTGGGTGGACGGGCAATCCTAGTCCCTTCCTGATCCAGCGAGGATTTTGGCTGATCGCCCCCAGCACCACGAGCGCAACGGAGCCCCCCTCCGTCACTCTGGCAAAGCAGCTTTTCGGGGACGTGCCCGGCGGTGGCTTCCAGGGTCTCTCCTTGGCGTTTTGGCCGAGCGATACCGCAATTCCTGCCTACAAGCAGGCTTTGGTAACCACGGCCTTTGCGAACGGCCCCGCCCCGATGTTCCCCCAGGCGTGCCAGACTTGGGCCTTCATTGTTTCTCCTTCGGGGCAAGTTACGGCCCAGTTGATCCAACTCCTGACCTATCAGGCGGTCGCGTCCAGTGATGGGTTGCAAGTCGGGCCGAACACATGCCTGCAGGGAATCAACGTCGGCTGGGGTCCTGACTTTGCCAATCAGGAGCCGCCGGATTTCACTTATGCCCTCAACACGATCACCTGGCAGATCGGTCCCGGGAACTTCAACCTGGGTAACGTGATAAGCCAGATGCAACAGCCCGAGCCGCCTTGGTTTTCCTGGCTGGCGCAGTTCCCGCCGAGTTGGGGGAAGGGGGTCACGCAGACGACCTTGCTCAGCGCGTCGTCGACTCCATTCGACATCGATTGGGTAGACCAAGACGGCAACGCTAATCCAGTGATGCTCACGCCCTCGTCACCGATCCTGCACCTCAGTCTGCTGGCCGGCAGCTCCATCACGTTCAAGCGACCCTGGTTGCAGGATTATGCGGCCAATCTCATCTCCTACTCGGCCGATGCGGCATCTGCCTGGGACGATGTTCTCGCTTGCTGCCTGCTCATCTTGAAGATCGCCGTCGATGCGGGGGGTGATCTGCCGTGGCCCGTCGGCGGCATCGCGGACTATCTCTTCGACGAGGCGATGCAGCATGTCGATCCTGGCTTCGATCCGCCTGTCCCGCCATGGCTCCAGTGATCGTCGGCACCGCCGCATATTTCCTGGTGAGGCCTTGCTCGGAGGCGGAGCCGGGACCAGCCGCAGCAGCGCGCGGACGGTAGGGAGAAGGGGACTAGGGAGAGGGGGGGAAAGTGGAGGAGGACAGTCACTGTGACTGTCTCCAGCACAGAGGACGGGGACAGTCACAGTGACTGTCCCGTCCTCTGACGGCCTTCGTCACCGCTTCGCGCCGGAATCGACCCGGCACCCACCCAGCAACGGCACGGCACCCACCCAGCAACGGCGCGGCAACTGCACGGAAGCGACACGGCAGCGGCACGACGGCAGCCGCGCCTGGATCGGATATCCTGCCCGTATGGCGCGACGGCGAACAGTGTCGGAAAGTCCTCGCTTCGATCGTCTGTTTGTGCTATGTTCTCCTCGTAGCCATGCTGCGGGCTCTTTGACACGGTGAGGACGAGACCAGCGACTCGGGGCGCCTAGCGCGCCGCCGCACACGCCGGACCGGAAAATCGATGCCACCTCTGCGCCGAACCGAGGCTTTTTTATTTTCCGCGAAAGTTCGAAACTTCCGCGGCTTCCGCCGGACGGCGCGGGAGTGGCCTAAGCGGCGGCGCCGCCCTACATCGGCGGCGTGACCGACGGCGCGCCCCCGACCGACCGCTTCAGCGAGGAGAAGTCCGCCTACACCGTGCGCGGCTCGGACCAGCCCGACCTCGAGACGGGCGTCGCGGCGATCCGCAAGACGGTGAAGCAGCTGCCGGTGCGGCCGGGCGTCTACCGCATGCTCGATGCCAAGGGCGACGTGCTCTACGTCGGCAAGGCGCGGGCGCTGAGGAACCGGGTGACCAACTACACCCAGGTCGCGCGGCTGTCGAAGCGGCTGCAGCGGATGGTCGCGCAGACCCGGTCGATGCAGATCGTCACGACGAACACGGAGGCGGAGGCGCTGCTGCTCGAGGCCCAGCTCATCAAGCGCTATCGGCCGCCCTACAATGTGCTGCTGCGCGACGACAAGAGCTTCCCCTTCATCCTGCTGCGCGAGGACCATCCCTTCCCGCAGGTGAGGAAGCATCGCGGCGCACGGCGCTTCAAGGGGCAATATTACGGGCCTTTCGCCAGCGCCGGGTCGGTCACCCGGACCTTGAACGCGCTGCAGAAGCTGTTCCTGCTGCGGAGCTGCACCGACACCTTCCTGGCGACGCGCAGGCGGCCGTGCCTGCTCTACCAGATCCGACGCTGCTCGGCGCCCTGCGTCGGGCGGATCGACGAAGCCGGCTACGGCGAGCTGGTCGACGACGCCAAGGCCTTCCTGGCGGGCAAGTCGACCCAGGTGCAGCAGAAGCTCGCCGCGTCGATGCAGGCGGCGGCCGAGGCGATGGACTTCGAGCTCGCCGCCGTGTTCCGCGACCGGCTGCGGGCGCTGACCTTCATCCAGGGCACCCAGACCATCGCCGCGGAAGGGCTCGGCGACGCCGACATCTTCGCGCTCGCCTGCAAGGCGGGCACGATGTGCGTCCAGGCCTTCTTCATCCGCGGCGGCAACAATTGGGGGCACCGGAGCTTCTTCCCCGCCCACACCGCCGACGTGCCCGAGGCCGAGGTGCTGGCGAGCTTCCTCATGCAATTCTACGAGGAGGTGCCGCCGCCCCGGACGATCCTCCTCGACCGCGACGTGCCGGAGGCGGAGCTGCTCGCGGACGCGCTGTCGGGGCAGGCGGAGCGGAAGGTGACCCTCAGGGTCCCGAAGCGCGGCGATCACGTCAAGATGATCCGCCAAGCCCAGCGCAACGCCGAGGAGGAGCTCGACCGGCACCTCGCCGAGACCAGCACCCAGGCGAAGACGATGCGGGCGCTGACCGAGCTGTTCGACCTCGCCGAGCCGCCGGAGCGGATCGAGGTCTACGACAACAGCCACGTCATGGGCACCAATGCGGTGGGCGCGATGATCGTCGCGGGGCCGGAGGGCTTCCGCAAGAACGCCTACCGGAAGTTCAACATCAAGCGGCCGGAGACGGTGCCGGGCGACGATTTCGCGATGATGCGCGAAGTGCTCGGCCGCCGCTTCGCCCGGCTCGAGGCGGAGGATCCGGACCGCAGCCGCGGCGAGTGGCCCGACCTGCTGCTGATCGACGGGGGGAGGGGGCAGTTGAACGCGGTGCTGGAGACGCTCGAATGCGCCGGCATCCACGACGTGCCGGTGGTCGGCATCTCCAAGGGGCCGGACCGCAATGCCGGCCGCGAGGTCATGCATCTGCCGGGCGGCCGCGAGATCACGCTGCCCACCAACTCGGCGGTGCTTTTCTACCTCCAGCGCCTGCGCGACGAGGCCCACCGCTTCGCCATCGGCGCCCACCGCCAGAAGCGCGCCAAGAGCATGGCCGCCTCGCCGCTCGACGAGGTGCCGGGCATCGGCCCGAGCCGCAAGCGGGCCCTGCTGATGCATTTCGGAACCGCCAAGGCGGTGAAGGGCGCGGCGCTCGAGGACCTGGAGCGGGCGCCCGGCATCTCCCGCGCCATGGCCCGTTCGATCTACGATTACTTCCATCCGTCGGGCTGAGCGGTGCATCTCGTCACCCGCGCGATAATCTGCGCCGTCAGGCCGCACGGGGAGCATGGCGCGGTGGTGCGGGCCCTCACCCCGGCCGAGGGGATTCAGGCCGGCTATGTCCGCGGCGGCCGGTCGCGGCGGCTGCGGCCGGTGCTGCTCGCCGGCAACGCCGTCCAGGCGGAGTATCGCGCCCGCACCGACGAGCAGCTTGCCCAGCTCTCGGTCGAGCTGGCCGACAGCCGGGGCGCATTGCTCTCGGAGCCGCTCGCCGCCGCGGCGATCGGCTGGGTGACCGCCTTGACCGCCACGGCCCTGCCGGAAGGGCAGCCCTACCCGCGCCTGTTCGAGGCGCTGGACGGGCTGCTCGCGGCGATCGGCGCCGCCCCGAGCGCTCGCCACTGGGCGGCGGCGCTCGTCATGTACGAGCTGCTGATCCTCTCCGAGCTCGGCTTCGGGCTGGATCTCGGCGAATGTGCGGCGACGGGGGGCACCGCGGACCTCGCCTTCGTCAGCCCGAAGAGCGGCCGCGCGGTCAGCCGGGCAGGGGCGGGCGAGTATCGCGACCGGCTGTTCCGCCTGCCCGCCTTCCTGGCCGAGGGCGGGGCCGCCGGCTGGCCCGACATCCTCGACGGCCTGCGCATCACCGGCCACTTCCTCGCCCGCGACCTGCTCATCGAGCGGCACGCCGAGATATTTTCCTCGCGCGAACGGCTGCTCGAGCGGCTGAAGCGCGCCGCCGCCTAAGCTGCGCGGGTCCGTCGGCGGGCGAACCAGGCTTCGAGAGCGAGCGCGATGCGCTCTGCCGCGCGGCCGTCGCCGAACGGGAAGGCGGGGCGGGACATGCGCGCCAGCCGGTCGGGATCGCCGAGCAGTGCGGCAACCGCCTCGACGATGGCCTCCGGATCGCTGCCGACCAGCTCGACATTGCCGGTCTCCAGCGCCTCCGGCCGT
>JAFAZW010000031.1 GCA_019239415.1 Alphaproteobacteria bacterium | reverse complement strand
GGCCAGCGTGTGAAGTGCCACGCATCGGTCGAGGGAACGAGGATCGTGAGGACGGCCACAACCGATATCAAGCTGGCGAGAGCGAGTGCCCACCAGCGCCACCGGGCATGTGCCGAGCCCGAGACAAGGGCGAGGCAAAGCGGAACGAGGAGGAAAGGCAGAGAAATAACGACCGCGCCCTCCACCTTGCTCATCGCGATCCAGGCGGTGCCGAATGCCGCCAGCGCGCCCGCGATGCCGGTTCGAGCGGCAGCGGATGGCGTCGCCGGGCGCGGCTCCGCCGCACCTCCGGATGCAGACCGGTAAGCGTCGCCACCCGCGCCCGCCCGTCGGAACGACCCCAGCCAAGCCCCCCCAACGGCGCCGGCGATCAGCGCAAGGAGCGTCAGCAGCCATGCCCTGCCTCCGACGTTTTCACGCTCGGGTGCGGCGGGTGAAGGTTCGCCGAACGGGCGCTTCCTCTCGATGGCGGGGCAGGCAGCACTGTTTGCAAAGGCAGGAGCGGCGCAGGATCCGCGCGCAACCGACCCCTGGCCTTGATGGATAGCCGCGGCGACGGACTGTTGCCAGCGGACGGAGCCCGCCCCGAAAAGTGCTATGAACAGCGCTAGAAAGTAAGGAAGCAATACCGGCCAGAGCGCGTAGATTTTGCTTATACCGGGTCGGAGAGGCGTTCGAGCGTGAATGACCTGGAGCGGGGGATATGCATCTCCTGAACGTATATCCCTCTCTATCTTAAGCAACCGCCGAACGTAGTCTCGCAATACGATACTTTGCTCAGCTTGCATGGCGCCGAGCGCGACAGCCAGCAGTGCCATCACAAGGAATATGCTGTCTTCCGAACGGCTAAACGCATATGCCAGGCCTGAACCAAGGGTGATTGCAGCGAAGATTCTCAAGGCGAAGATACGCCTCGACACCCCCTCGCTGAGTGAAAGCAGCAGGGAATATTCACGCTCCACAACGGACGGGACATCCATTCTTCGCCCCCACCGATCGGCGTTGTTCAGCCGTATCTAACATAACAGACGCCGACGCGGCAAAGCGGGCGACGCGAGTCCAAGGCGGCCGCCGCAGTCGCGGGGCGCGGGGCTCAGGCCGGGCGCCCGCCCGTCAATATTGAAGTGGCAGCCGCTGACGATCCTGCTGTCGCCCGAGAGGATCACGCGGATCGAGCGGACCATCGACAGGCTCAGCGGCTAATTTGAAACTGAGACACTATTCCGCCCCGATGCAACTATCCCCACGGAACCGGGCGTCATTTCGGCGCAATCTGTCCGGACTCGCTTGCGGCGCCGGGTGTATCCTGCCCGATCTCGCGTGGGTCGTCGGGCCGACCACGGCGGCATCCCACCCCAGTTGCGTCATTCCTTCACGGCGGTCGACGGAGGGGAAAATGGCCAGACAACCGAAACAGTCCAGGCGCGGCGGCCAGGCAAGCGGCAGCGATCAATCGAAGGCGGCAGCGGCGTCGTCGGGGGAGGAGAACCCGATCGTCAAGGCGACGAAGAACGAAGCCAAGGACATCGAGGACAAGAGCCACAAGAACGAGCTGCTCGACAAGGACAATAAGGACTTCAAGGACATCACCGACCACAAGATCCACAAGGACAGCAAGCCCGAGAAGCCGGAGAAGGAGAAGAGCGAAACCAAGGATTCCAAGGACCACAAGGACTTCAAGGACTTCAAGGAACATAAAGACGTCGCCAAGATCGAGAAGATCGAGCACGAAGGCGGCGTCAAGGACTTCTCCAAAGAGAAAAGCTCACCCGATAAACCGGCCTTGGTCGACGTGAAGGCGACCTCCAAGATCGAGGCCCACGAAGCCGGGTTCGCCGCGACCAAGGTAGCCGAAACCGCAGCCAAGACCAAGGAGCACAAGGCCGAGTCGAAGGAGATCGAGAAGTTCAAGGCCGAGCACGAGAAGCATCCGAAGGAGTTCGCCAAGGAGATCGATAAGATAAAGCCAGAGAAGGAGATCGAGAAGGTCAAGCCGGAGCACGAGAAGCATCCAAAAGAGTTCTCCAAGGAGATCGACAAGATCAAGCCGGAGAAGGAAGTCGAAAAGGTCAAGGCCGAGCACGAGAAGCATCCGAAGGAATATGCCAAGGAAATCGACAAGCTCAAACCGGAGAAGGAAGTCGAGAAGCTCAAAGCCGAGCAGGAGAAGAACCCCAA
The DNA here is from genome assembly GCA_019239415.1 of Alphaproteobacteria bacterium. Lineage (GTDB taxonomy): Bacteria > Pseudomonadota > Alphaproteobacteria > Sphingomonadales > Sphingomonadaceae > Allosphingosinicella. Next base: position 19,758 of record JAFAZW010000031.1, on the reverse strand, counting down.
GGAAACCGGGAAGGAGTTCGCGAAAGAGCTCGACAAGCTGCCGGAACGGGAGAAGGGGATTCCGGACAAGGCCAAGGAGATATCCGAGACGCAGCTCGACCCGGCGATCAGCCAGGGCGTCGCCGCCCGAGGCGACGGCGACCGGGATCATTTCATCGAGCCGGGCCAGCGTCCCGACCTCAGCGGCGGCGCGCTGACCGGCGAGCCGGACAAGGGCAAACCCGCGGGCAAGTCGACGCCGGGCCAAGGCTGAGCCCGGCCGGCCGCCCGCGATGGCGCTGATCCTGTGCGAAGAGGGCGACGTCGCAGCGGCCTGGGCCGCGGAGCAGCTGCGGCATCGCGGCGTCGCCGTCGACGTCGTGACCAGCGACGCGCTGGGCGCCGCGACGCGATGGGTCCACCGCGTCGACAGCCGGACCGCGGACGTCGAGATCGACCTCGCCGACGGCCGCCTGATCCGGAGCGCGGCCGCGGTGCCGATCCTCAACCGGCTGAGCCTCGTCCCGCTACGGGCCCTGCGGGCGGCCGCCGGCCAGGACTACGGCTACGCCGTCCAGGAGATGTTCGCCCTCTACCTCAGCTGGCTCCATGCCTGGCCGGCGCCGGTGATCAACCGGCCGGCGCCGCAGGGCCTGAGCGGCGCCTACCGCCACCCGTCGGCGTGGCGCGCCTTCGCGGCGGAGGCGGGGCTCGCATTCCGTCCCTGGGCCCAGAGCTCCGCCGATCCGCCGGCGCTCAGCTGGACCACCAGCGAGCCCGCCGCGGCGACGGCGTTCGTCGTCGCCGGCCGCGCCGTCCTGCCGCCGCTCCTGCCGCCGACGCTGGCCGAGCCGCTCATCCATGTGGCGGCGCGCGCGCGGCTCGCGCTCGCCGGCTTCGACTTCGCCCATGACGCGAAGCAGGGCTGGGCGATGGTGGGTGCCTCGCCGCTGCCCCACCTCCCCGCGGGCGGCGAGGCGGTGATCGGCGCGCTTGCCGAGGCGCTGGGCGCATGATCCTGCTCGCGGGCATCCGCAGCGAGAGCCCGCTTGCCCTCGTCGCGGCGGCACTCCGGCGACGCGGCGCCGCGTTCCGGTTCGTGCACCAGCGCGACGTTGCCGATCATGCGATCGCCTGGCGGATCGACGAGCGGGGCGTAACCGGCATCCTGTCCCTCGGCGCCGAGCGGATCGCGCTCGAAGAGGTGACCGGCCTTTACACACGGATGATGGACGACCGCCTCCTGCCGGAGCTCGACGGGCTCGGCGAGGACCATCCGGCCCGCCGTCATGCCCGCGCCTTCCACGACAGCTTCTTCCACTGGAGCGAGATCGCGCCGGGGCGCGTCGTCAACCGGGCGGAGCCGCAGGGGTCGAACGGCTCGAAGCCCTATCAGGCGCAGCTGATCGCACGCCATGGCTTCCTCGTGCCGCCGACGCTGATCACCAACGACCCCGAAGCCGTGCTCGCGTTCCGCAGGACGCACGGCGCGCTCGTCTACAAGTCGATCAGCGCGGTGCGATCGATCGTGAAGCGGCTCGACGCGGACGATATCGCACGACTGGACGCGATCCGCTGGTGCGCCGTCCAGTTCCAGGCCGCGATCGAGGGTATCAACGTCCGCGTCCACGTCGTCGGCGAAAAGGTCTTCGCGACCGAAATAGCGAGCACCCATGTCGACTATCGCTACGCGCATGTCGACGGCGGCGAGACGCGCCTGAGCGCGGTCACCCTGCCGCGCGCGGTGCGCGCCCGCTGCATCGCCCTCTCCAGGGAGCTCGACCTGCCTTTCTCGGGAATCGACCTGATGCGGACGCCGCGCGGCGATTATTATTGCTTCGAGGTGAACCCGCAGCCGGGCTTCTCTTACTATCAGGGCCACACCGGCCAGCCGATCGCGACGGCCGTGGCACGCTATCTAGCGGGGGGATGAGCGCCGCGGCTGCGCCGGAGGGAAGGGATGGCGAGGCCGCGACCGCCCTCAAAAGCCGGTGAGCAGCATGTCCAGCGCGTTCATGATTCGCGATTCGGCATCGGAGAGCGAAGCAATCACGCCGGCGATCTCACGCACGTGGATGGTCCCCGCCCCCTGCGTCCCCATGACGTACCTGCCGTCCGGGAGGTCCAGCAAGGGATTGAGCCGATCGGCGGCGAAGCGGCTTGTCGCAAGCGGAAAGAGCGGCACGACGAAACGGGTACGCAAGTTCCTCAGGACATCGGCCTGACAATCGAGGACGACGGCGCCGTCGGTAAGCCTCAGTGCGTCGAAACGCGCCATCAGAACTGACGATAGCGCGCGAGCGGCAGCCCATGCTCCTCGACATAGCGGTTCCAGGCTTCGAGCGCCGGCGCGTTCGCCTCCAGCCACGCGGCCGCGCGGGCCTTGCGGACATCCTCCTCGAGCCCGCGCTCGCACGCCTGCGAGACGTTGACGCCGAGCGCCTTCGCCTCCGCAACGAGCAAGGGGCTGAGGGAGACGTTGGTGGCGCGCTTGCGCGCCGGGGCGGTGCTGCTCATGCTGGAGATATACTATGCGCACACTCCATGCGCAATCATGGCCGCCTGCGATATGCGTCGAACTCCCGCTTCGCCGCCGCGAGCGCCGCCTGGAAGCCCGGGTCCGCCGCTTCGCGCGCCATCAGCGCCGCGGCGGCGAGGCGGCCGGCGTCGACGTCCGACTTGTAATGGAAGCCGCAGATGACGCGGCTGTCGCCGAAGGCGATGCCGCGGGCGATGAGGCGGTCGGCGCGGTCGGGCGCGAGGGCGGTCAGCACCGATGCCCAGATCCAGCCGAGCGCGGCGTGGGTCGAGGGATAGGAGCCGGTCTCCGGCAGGTGGAACTTGTAGTCGTCCGGCCTCAGCGGGCAGGTCCTGCCCCCGAAGGCGACGAACGGGCGGACGCGGCCGGTGCCCTTGGGCGGCGGCGACTGCTTGACCGGCGCGACCAGCGCCTCGGCGTCCTTCACGACGCGGCCGATGAGCGCGAGGGTGAGCGGCGTATCCTTCGGGTTAAGCGTCGCGCCGAGGGCGTCGGCGAAGCGCGGGGCGACCGCGTCGGGCAGATAGACGTTGTCGGCCGCCGCCTCGGCGCCGCGCGGCCCGTCGAGAAGGGCGCGGGTGTGGAGATAGATGGTCTCGTCCTCCGCCTGCGCCAGCGAGCCGGCCGGCGGCGCCGGCGGCAGCCAGATGCGGACGTCAGGGCGCTGCGTCAGGAAGCCCTGCTCCTGCGCCTGCGCCGGAGCGACAGCCGCGAGGCAGAGAGACAGGATGGCGGCGGCGCGGCTGAGCGCGGATCGAAGCGGCTGGGTCAACTTTCCTCCCTCGGCGGTTGTCGATACCGCCCGGGGCGTGTCATAACCGCATCCGGGGGCGCCTGCGAGGGGCGTTTCGGCAGGCTTTACGGGGCCTTAAGGCCGCGCCTTCTAGGACGGCGGCAAGGCTGCGGCATGGGGGGCAAGGGCATGGCGGACTCGATCTTCGTACGGGTGCAGAAGGTCGTCTCGGGCGGCCTCGACAGCGCCGTCGGCGCCGCGGAGCAGCGGAGCGGCACCAGCCTGATGCGCCAGGCGATCCGCGACATGGAGGATGCGATCGCCAGGGCCCGCGACGGCGCCGAGGCGGCGCGGGCGCGGCGCCTCCAGGCCGAGCACCAGGCCGCGGCGGCGCGGCAGCAGGTCGCGACGCTCAGCGAGCAGGCGCGCTTCGCGCTCGGCAAGGGCCGCGACGACCTCGCCGAAGCGGCCATCGCCCGCCAGATGGAGGTCGAGGCGCAGGCGGCGAAGCTCGACGCCGCGCGCGCCGAAGCGGCGGCGGAGGAGCGCCGGCTCGAGGAGAGCCGCACCGAGCTCAATTTGCGCAAGGGACGAATGGAGGAGGAGCTTGCCGCCTTCCAGTCCGCCCGCCGCGCGGCGGCGCGTGACGAAGCGGCGCCCGGCGCGCCCGACCAGCGGCTCCAGCGCAAGGCCGAGCGGGCGGAGGCGGCGTTCCGCCGGGCCATGACCGCGGCCGGAGCGGTCGGCGGGGGCGACACCGATGCCGGCGCCGCGGCCAAGGTCGCCGAGATCGAGACGCTGCAGCGCGAGGCGGCGGTCGCGGAGCGGCTGGCCGCGCTGCGCGCCGCGCAGGCCAACGCCGCGGCGCCCGCCAGGGCGGGCAGGAAGCGCGCCTAGGCCGGTTCGTCCCGAGCGCGGCGCCAGAAGGGCGGCGCACGGCGAAGCTGCCGGAACGCGCGCTCCGCCTCGGCGAGGTGACCCGCGCCGGCGGCGCCCGCGTCGGCCGCGGGCGGCGCCGCCGCCAGGCCGTAGCGCGCGTGGAGGAGGCGCGCGGTGGCGATGTCGTTGAGGTGGCCGAGGCACTCCTGCATCGCTTCCAGCGCGTTGCGGAACCGCTTGCGCGCGGACGGCTCGGCATAGACCGTGGCGGCAAATTCCACGGCGTAACGCAGCTTCTTCACATCGATCCGCAGGCGATGCCGTTCCTCCTCGCCGAGCTCCCGCAGCACCGCGCCCCGCGCGGCGACCTTCTCCCAGAGGCGGTCCAGCCTCCGTCCGGCGAAGTCGTCGAACGGCCCGCGCGCGCGGCGGCGGGCGCGCCAGGGACCCGTCTCCGCCCAGGCAAGAAGATCGATCATGAGCAGCCGCAGGCGCGGCGAGTCCAGCGTCTCCGCGATACCGTCATAAGCCTCCTCGCGCGCCGCCTCGACCTTGCGCCGATCGACCGGCGTCCACTCCGCACCCGCGAGGAGCACGTCGAGGTTGCGCGCCTCGCCAAGGCCGGCGGTGAACCAGCGCAGCTCCGCGCGCAGCGGCGCAAGCGCTTCGCAGCGCATCGCGGGGGCGAAGAGGGAGAAGGCGGCGCGCAGGCGTCTCATCGCCACCCGCGCCTGGTGAAGCGCGGCAGGGTCGCGGGCATCGCGGACGAGGCCCTCGTTGCGCCGGAAGTGGCGCAGACACGCCGCGACGACGGCGGCGAAAGCGTCGGCGACGCGCATCGACGCGTCCAGCGCCACGGGCTCCGCCTTGGCGACCTTGCCGAGCCTGCCCCCGGCAAGCGCGAAGCCCTGCTCCGCCTTGCTCAGCACCCCGATCCGCAGGGGCAGGTCGGCGGCGAGCGCGCGGCCGGCGGCGAACAGCGCCTGGGGCGGACCCGACTTCAGCTCCAGCTCGAGCTCGCACAATCCATGGCGGCGCCCGGCGGCTTCGACCGCGCCCTCGTCGAGCGCGATCTCGATCGCGGCGGCGAAACGGTCGACGTCCCAGCGCGTCCGGCGGACCTGCGAGACGACGAGCGGCACGAGCCGGCGCGCGCGCCCGGCGGTGAGCAGCGGCGCCAGCAGGGTCCGGCCGATCGCGTCCAGCGCCGGGGTGTCCCCGTCGACGGCCTGCTCCCATTCCGGCCGGTCGAACAGGCCCGCCGACGCGCCCGTGGCCTTGACGGTCTGGACGCGGCGGCCCCCGGCGGTGCGGATGCGGAGGCTGAAGCCGGCCTTGCGGAGCGCCTGCCCCCGTGTATCGAAATAGACGGATTTCTGCTCGACCGTCTGCGCTTCGACGCCGGCGAGCAGCGGATGCGCGCGCAGGCGGGCGGCGGCGCCCGGCTCCAGCACCAGCTTCAGCTCAACCTCGCGCGGCTCGTCCGCCATGAGAATACCCCCGCGAATGGCCGTTAGGCGTCCTTTGTTACGGTTTGATGCCAGGCGCCACCCCGGCGGCGGTCGCGCGTTCAAAGAACCATGAAGCTCCGGGGCACAATCGCGAAGGGTCTCGCGCGGGCGGTGGCGAAGGGGTTCACCCATGTCGACGCCCGCGGCCGCCCCGTGCAGGCGGCGGCGATGCCGTGGCGGCGGCGCGGCGACGGCGACATCGAGATCCTTCTGGTCACCGGCCGCCGGGGGCGGCGCTGGATCGTGCCGAAGGGCTGGCCGATGCGGGGCCGATCGCTGGCCGAGGCGGCGGCGCAGGAGGCGTGGGAGGAGGCGGGCGTCCGCGGCCGCGTCGCGCCGCGCCCGATCGGCCGCTTCCGCCACCACAAGCGCCACCGGCTGCTGGGACCGACGGAGTTCATCGTCCTGCTGTTTCCGCTCGAGGTCGAAAGCGAGGCGCAGAGCTGGCCGGAGCGCGACCAGCGCGCGCGCCGCTGGTGCCGGCGGCGCGATGCCGCCGAGGCCGTGGCCTCTCCCGCGCTCGCGAAGCTGGTGCGGGGATTCAGCCCCTAAGCGACGCCGTGGGCGCGGAAGAAGGCGAGCATGCGCGCCCAGCCGTCCTTCGCGTCGGCCTCGTTGTAGCTGGCGCGATAATCGGCGTGGAAGCCGTGCTGGGCGTCCGGGTAGACGCGGATGTCGGACTCCGCCTTCCCCGCCGCCTTCAGCGCCGCACGCATCGCCTCGACGTCGGCTTGCGGGATGCCCTGGTCGAGCGCGCCGTAAAGGCCGAGCACCGGCGCCTTCAGCTCGGCGGCGCGCGGGATGAGCGGCTTCAATTGCCCGTACCAGGCGACGCCGGCCCTGATGTCCGGATCGACCATCGCCGAACGCCAGACCACGGCGCCGCCCCAGCAGAAGCCGGTGATGCCGATCCTCTCCTTCCTGACGCTGCGCTGGGCCTTCAGCCACTCCGTCACCGCGCGGACATCGGCGTCGACCTGCGGCACGGTCGCCTGGGCGACGATCGGGCGGATCTGGTCGATGGCGGTCATCGAGGGCAGATCGGCCCCGGCGCGGTAGAAGAAGTCCGGCGCGATCGCGACGTAGCCGAGATGCGCGAGCCGGCGGCAGACGTCCTTGATGTAGGCGTGGATGCCGAAAATCTCGTTGACGACGACGATCGCCGCGTGATGCGTGGCGCCCTGCGGGCGCGCCAGATAGGCGGGCAGCGGCCGCGGCGCGCCGTTCGGCACCGCGACCTCCTCGATGACGAGCCCCTTGTCGGGCGTGACGATCGGCGAGGCGTCGGCGGAGACGGCGGCGAGCGCATAGCCGGCGACCATCATGCCGACGGCGGCGCGGCGGGTGACGTCGAAATCCTGCGGCTCGGAGCCTTCGGGACGCGTGAGGTTCAGCATGGCGGCATCTCCGGCTGGGTAGGGCGCGAGGTTAAGCCCGGCGCCGCGGCCAAGGCAATCCGGACCGTCAGCGGACCCGGCGCCAGATTTCGTGCGAGCAGATGAAGCCGAGGATGCAGCCTTCGACCTTCATGTGGCCCGCATCGATGCGGGTGATGGTCGAGCGGACGATGGCGGCGCGCTCGGGGACGAGCACCGTCCCCTTCCACTTGCCGGGCCCGACATGCTGGAAGTCGCGCATCACGCGCAGGCCCACCATCTCCTTGAACCCGCCCTTGCGCGCGTCCTGCTCCGCCTTGGGACCGGCATGCGTGACGGCGCCGCAGATGAAGGCGCCGCAGGGCTGGACGTCGACCGACACGCCGCCGTCCGAATTCCACCAGGTGCCGTTGATGCTGGCATCCGGCGGCAGCGGCGGATGCGCGGCCGGGGCGGCGGCGAAGAGGGCGAGGGCCAGGATCACGCCGGCACCGTAACGGGCCTGGCGGGGAAGGGAAGCGCCCCGTTGCCGGCGGCGCCGCCGGCGGGCGCCGAGCGGGACGCCGGTTACGCCTGGCGCCCCCCGTGTCCCGGGGCGGGACGGCCGATTTTGGCCGATAGCGCCGGGCCGCGAAGCGCGACAGGCAAAGGCATTGCTCCTTCACGGATGCAGCGCCCTTGCGACCACGGAGATGACAATGCGCCAGCTCACCTCTTTCGAGATCGACTTCGTCGCCGGCGGCTGCGGCTGCAGCTGCCCGCCGCCGCCCCCGCCGCCCTGCAACAAGACCAAGAACAACAACGGCTACGGCAACGGCCCCGAGTCCGGCCCGCCCCCGGGCCATTCGGGCGACCACAACCCGCAGCTCACCACCTGGAATTCGGGCCCCAAGGGTCCGCGCTAAACGTCCTCGCCGACTCCCAACGGCGAACTGAGGGCCCGTCGCGCACCCGCGCGGCGGGCCTTTCGCTTGGCCCTAGCGCGGCGCTACCGGCGGGTTGGCGGTCGCCGCCGGCGTGGGCGCCTTGGCGGAGCGCCCGATCAGCGCCCAAGCGATGAGGGCCCCGACGAGGATGATGAGGATCGCCAGCAGCAGCATCGCCATGCCGCCATTGGGCCGGCGCGGATTGGCGGGGTTGGGATCGTCGGGTTCGAGGGCCATGCAGCTGCAAACCCGAGACGCAGCAATGGGTTGCGCGGGGCCATCAATTTCGCGCGGCGCGATGCGGGCGACCTGGTTTGTATTACATGGTATACTAGCGTAGCAAGATGAGATGAACGTCGACTCGTGGCAGACCCAGCTCCGCAAGGGCGCGGCAGAGCTCGTGGTGCTCAGCCTGCTGCGGGGGCGCGAACTCTATGGGCTGGAGCTGCTCGACCGCGCCGGCGGCAGCGGCGGCATCGTCTCCGACGGCACGCTCTACCCGTTGCTCGCGCGGCTCGAGCGGGAGGGGAAGCTCGCCGGGAATTGGGCGCTTGCCGACGACGCCAAGATCCCCCGCAAATATTACCGGCTGACCGCCGAGGGCGAAGCGCTCGTCGCCGAGATGCAGCGCCTGTGGCGCGATTTCAGCGCCTTCGTCGGCGCCGCGATCGAGGAGAGGAAGGATGAACCAGCCCCTGCCCGCCCCCGCCGAAGCCTGGCTCGGCGCGCTGACCCGTGAGCTCTGGCCCCTCGCGTCGGACGAACGCGCGGCGGTGATCGCGGAGCTGCGCGGCCATCTCGCCGCCCGCGCCGAGGCCGGCTTGCTCGGGCAGACGCTGGCGGACCTCGGCAGCCCCAAGGCGCTGGCCGCGGCCTACGATCTTCCCGGCCGGAGCGAGGGCCCGATCGCGGCGGTTCCGGCGGCGCTTGCCGAGTGCGGCAAGCCGGTGCGCCAACTGCTCGGCGATGCGCGCGCGACGCTCAGGGCGAGCCGCAATGGGTTGCCGCTGGTCGGCGCGGTGCTGGTGACGACGCTCACGGCGACGGATTTCCTGCTGTGGCTGGCGAGCCGCCTGCCGTGGGTCGGGGTGCAGGTGGGGCCGGTCATGGCGCTTCGCGTGACGGCCGTGCTGCTGGCCTTCAGCGCCGCTTATCGTCTCGCTTTGTCGCCCAGGGAGCGGGCCTGGAGCGTCGACCGTGGCTTCCTGGGATTCGCCGCCGCACTCGCGGTCGCCAGCCTCGTGGCGATGGCGGCGGCATTGGTCGCGGCGCGCGCGGCCGCTGCTCTCGGAGGCGCCGAGGCGGTCCGCCGCGTCGTGGCGCTTGTCATGCTTGTGCTGGGATCGATCGCCTTACTGCGGCTCCAGCCGTGGCTGGCGGCGCTCGCGGCGCGGCGGCAAGGGTTCGGCATCGCCGCCGCGTGGTGCGGGACGCGGGGTAAGACGGCGACGATCGTCGGCGCCTGGGCGACGCTCGTGCTGCCGCTCTATCTCCTCCACGCCCTGCTGAACCTGCTGGCGCTGCGGGTCCTGCCATTCGGCGCCGGCACCCTCGCGCTGGCAGGTCTCGACGCGATGATCTCGGCGCTGATCGTCGTCGGCGCGGCGATGCTGAATGCGGCCGCGCTCCGCTGGCTGTTGAGCGAGCCGGTGCCGGCACCGAGCCCCTTCGCCACCGATCCGCCGCCGCCCGAGCTGGTCGACGCCGCGCGGGCGCGTCTCGACCGGCTGCTCCGCTTTCAGCCCGTAAGGGCGGCGTAGACCATCGCCTTGAGCTGGCGGCGGATCGGGTAGGTGGAGGACGGCATGAGCTGGGTCATGAAGACGACAGAGAGGCGTTCGACGGGGTCGATGAAGAAGTAGGTCGAGAAGATGCCGCCCCAATAATATTCGCCGGCGCTGCCGGGATTCATCGCGCGCACCGGGTCGAGGTTGATGCCGAAGCCGAGGCCGAAGCCCTGGCCCGAATAGATCGCCTCGCTGAACATCGAGCGGCTGAGCTGGGTGAGGTCGGCGCCGCCGGGCAGATGGTTCCTCGTCATCAGCTCGAGCGTCTTGCGGCCGAGCAGGCGCGCGCCGTCGAGCGCGCCGCCGCCGAGCAGCATCCGGCAGAAGCGGTGATAGTCGGCCGTGGTCGAGGCGAGGCCGCCGCCGCCGGACACCAGCACCGGGGGCTTCGCCCAGTCGCTCTGCGCGCCGGCGAGGTCGTAGACGATCACCCCCTGCTGGGGATGGACCCACCAGGCCTCGGGCAGCCGGTCCAGCTTGTCCGGCGGCACCTCAAATCCCGTGTCGGCCATGCCGAGCGGCCCGAAGATGCGCTCGGCAAGAAAATCCTCGAACCGCACGCCGGCGAGGCGCTGGACGACGAGGCCGAGCACGTCGGTCGAGACCGAATAGTTCCACGCCTCGCCGGGGGCGAATTCGAGCGGCAGCGCGCCAAGGGCGGCGACGAAATCCTCGAGGCTCCGGCTGGGCTTGAGGACATTGAGCCGGTGCTCGCGGTAGGCGGCGTCGACGGCACTGTGATACTGGAAGTCGTAGGTGAAGCCGGACGTGTGGCGCAGCAGGTCCAGCATCGTCATCGGCGCCGCCGCGCCGCCGCCGTGGACGGCGAGCCCCTTCAGCTCCGGCACCACCGCCGCCACCGGCTGATCGAGGCTGGTGCGGCCTTCCTCCAGCAGCATCATGTAGGCGACCGAGGTGACGGGCTTGGTCATCGAGGCGATGCGGAAGATCGCGTCGTCGCGCAGCTTGACGCCCGGCGCCGCTTCGCCCTGCGTCGAGAAATGGACCGGCACCCCGTCGCGAGCGACGAGGATCTGGGCGTGGGGAAGGCGGCGCGGCGCCAGATAGTCGCGGTCGAGGAACGCGTCGATCCGCCTCAGGCGTTCCGGGTCGAAGCCCAGCGGGCGGGGATCGGCAAGCTGCATCGCCGCTCCGTCTGGCGGTGCGGCGGGCAAAAAGAAAGCCCGCCGTCGCCGGCGGGCTTCCCTTGTCAGCGGCCCGCGGCAGGTGCCGCCGGGCGCGCGCTTCAGCCGCGGGCGCGGCGGCGACGGGCGACGAGGCCGATCGCGGAAGCGGCGAACAGGCCGAACGCAGCCGGGGCCGGAACGTCGGTGCCGCCGGTCGAGCCGGTCGAGCTCGAGGTGGAGCAGCCGCTGTGGCAGGCCTGCGCCGGCGCCGGAAGAGCCGCAATCGCAAGCGCGCCGCCGCCGATGACGAGAAGAGTCTTGAGCTGAGCCATGATAGCCTCCTGTTTAGTCGCCCGTGGCCGCCGAACTGGATTGGGGCCGTGGAGGGTCGAATACGCCCGATTCGGCGTCCCGCCTATGTCTCCGGAGCCGCTGTTTTCGGCTGTTCCGCTTTGAGACGGGCGGCGCCGCAAGGGGTTAACGGGGCCTGGCTGGGGACACGTACCGGCCGGCGTCCCTGGGGACACGTACCGGCCACGACGGCCGGATCGAAATCGCGAAGCCAGGTGGGGCCGGTACGTGTCCCCGCCCCTACCCGGTGCCTGTCCCCTCCCCTCCCCCCGGTGGACTTGGGCCGGAGCCACCCCTAGATGCCGCTCACGATGAAGCGGCGGTTCCGGAAGATGCACGGCCTCGGCAACGACTTCGTCATCTTCGACGCGCGCGAAGCGCCGTTGGAGATGGACGGGGCGACCGCGCGCGCGCTCGCCGACCGCCGCACCGGCATCGGCTGCGACCAGCTAATCGTGCTGGAGCCGTCCCGCGCGGCCGACGTCAGGATGCGCATCTGGAATGCCGACGGCGGCGAGGTCGAGGCGTGCGGCAACGCCTCGCGCTGCGTCGCTTCGCTGCTCGGCGGCGACAGCCGGATCGAGACGGCGGGCGGCCTGCTGTCCGCTTCGGCGGACGCCTGCGGCGCCAGCGTCGCGATGGGCCGCCCGCGCTTCGGCTGGGAGGACATCCCCCTCGCCTACCCGATGGACACCGAGCGGATGCCCGTCGGCTGGGAGGAGCTGCGCGATCCCGCCGCCCTCAATGTCGGCAATCCCCACGTCGTCTTCTTCGTCGAGGATGCGCGGGCGGTACCGCTGGAGCGGCTCGGTCCGATGATCGAGACCGACCCGCTGTTCCCCGAGCGGATCAACGTGAACGTCGCCTCGGTCGAGGAAGGAACGCTCCGCCTCAGGGTCTGGGAACGCGGCGTCGGCCTGACGCAGGCCTGCGGCACCGGCGCCTGCGCGACCGCGGTGGCGGCGATGCGGCGGCGGCTGGTACAGAGCCCGGCGGTGGTGCGGCTGCCCGGCGGAACGCTGACCGTCGCCTGGGCGCCCGGCGAGGACATCGTCATGACCGGCGGCGCGACCGCCGTGTTCGAGGGCGAGGTCGAGCTGTGAGCGGCCCGCAGGTGATCAGCCTCGGCTGCCGCCTGAACGCCGCGGAGAGCGAGGCGATGCGGCGGCTCGCGGCCGGCCAGGACGACCTGATCATCGTCAACAGCTGCGCGGTGACCAACGAGGCGGTGCGCCAGACGCGCCAGGCGATCCGCAAGGCCAAGCGCGCGCGGCCGGAGGCGCGGGTGGTGGTGACCGGCTGCGCGGCGCAGGTCGAGCCGGATACCTTCGCGGCCATGCCGGAGGTGAGCCGGGTGGTGGGGAATGCGGAGAAGCTGGCCCCTTCGTCATTCCGGCGAAAGCCGGAATCTCTCTCCGCTACGGGCGCCGCGGCCAGTTTCATGGAGATCCCGGCCTTCGCCGGGATGACAAGCGGCGCCGACGTTCGCGTGTCCGATATCTTCGCCGTGCGCGAGACGGCGCCGCACCTCGTCGCCGGCTTCGCCGAACGCGCGCGGGCCTTCGTCGAGGTGCAGAACGGGTGCGACCATCGCTGCACCTTCTGCATCATCCCCTTCGGACGCGGGAACAGCCGCTCGGTGCCGGCGGGGCTGGTGGTCGAGCGGGTGAAGGCGCTGGTCGGCGAGGGATTCCGCGAAGTGGTGCTGACCGGCGTCGACGTCACCAGCTACGGGCCGGACCTGCCCGGCGCGCCGACGCTCGGGCTGCTCATCGAGCGCATCCTGCGCCACGTGCCGGACCTGCCGCGGCTCAGGCTGTCGTCGCTCGACTGCATCGAGATCGACCCGCGACTGGAGGAGATCGTCGCCCACGAGCCGCGCTTCATGCCGCACCTCCACATGAGCCTCCAGGCCGGCGACGATATGGTGCTCAAGCGGATGAAGCGGCGCCATTCCCGGGCGCAGGCGGTCGCCACGGTGGCGCGATTGAAGGCGAAGCGGCCGGAGCTTGCGATCGGCGCGGACCTGATCGCGGGCTTCCCGACCGAGACGGAGGAGATGCACGCGAACAGCCTGGCGCTGGTCGAGGAGTGCGACATCGTGATGGGGCACATCTTCCCCTATTCGCCCAAGCGCGGCACGCCCGCGGCGCGGATGCCGCAGGTGGCGCCGGCGGCGGTGAAGGCGCGGGCGCGGCGGCTGCGCGAGGCGTGTGCGCGGCGCAAGGCGACGTGGCTGGAAGGAATGGTCGGAACGGTGCAGCGGGTGCTGGTCGAAAAAGACGGGCGCGGTCACGCGGAGAATTTCGCGCCGGTGCAGGTGGAAAAGTCCCGTTCGTCCCGAGCGAAGTCGAGGGGCGCTCACGATGACTCCGTGCAGCGCCCCTCGACTTCGCTCGGGACGAACGAGGTGGTGGACGTCCGCATCGTCTCCGCGACCGCCGACACGCTCGTCGGAGTGCCCGCATGAGCGACGCGTCCTGGTTCGACCGTCTCAATGCCGGGTTCCGCAAGACCTCGGAGAAGCTCGGCGACAACCTCACCGGCCTGTTCACCAAGTCGTTCCTCGACGAGGCGACGCTCGATGAGATCGAGGAGGCACTGATCGCCTCCGACCTCGGCCCGGCGACGGCGGCGAAGATCCGCCGGCGGCTGGCGGGGGAGCGGTTCGAACGCGGGCTCAGCGAGGAGGCGGTCCGCGAGATCGTCGCGCAGGAAGTGGAGAAGATCCTCGCGCCGGTGGCGAAGCCGCTCGAGATCAGCGCCTTCCCGCGGCCGCAGGTGATCCTGATCGTCGGGGTCAACGGCTCGGGCAAGACGACGACCATCGCCAAGCTCGCCCACCTGTTCCTGGAGGAGGATTACGGCGTGCTGCTCGCCGCCGGCGACACGTTCCGCGCCGCCGCGATCGAGCAGCTGAAGATCTGGGCCGACCGGATCGGCGTGCCGGTGATCGCCGGGCCGGAAGGCGGCGACAGCTCGGCGATCGTCTTCGACGGGGTGAAGAAGGCGACCGCCGAGGGCATCGACACGCTCGTCGTCGATACGGCCGGCCGGCTCCAGAACAAGAAGGGGCTGATGGACGAGCTCGCCAAGATCCGGCGCGTGCTCGGCCGGTTGAACCCGGCCGCCCCGCACGACGTGGTGCTGGTGCTCGACGCGACCACCGGCCAGAACGCGCTGAGCCAGATCGAAGTATTCAAGGAGGTGGCCGGCGTGACCGGACTGATCATGACCAAGCTGGACGACACGGCGCGCGGCGGCGTGCTCGTCGCCGCGGCCGAGCAGTTCGGCCTCCCGATCCACGCGATCGGCATCGGCGAGGGGCTCGATGACTTGCGCCCGTTCGACGCGCGGGACGCGGCGCGCGCGATCGCCGGGCTCGGGCGGGAAGCATGAGCGCGCCTGCTCCCACGCCGAAGCGCCGGGAACCCGGCCCCGTCGCCCGACTGCTCATCGATCTGGGGCCGCTCCTCGTCTTCTTCCTCGCCAACGCCTTTGCGCCGGTCGCGCCGCTGTTGCGCATCTTCTACGCGACCGCCGCCTTCATGATCGCGATCACGATCGCGGTCGGCGTGTCGCTAGTCCTCTACCGGCGGGTGTCGCCGATCCTCTGGTTCTCGGCCTTCATGGTGCTCGTGATGGGCGGCCTCACCTTGTGGTTCCACAAGGAATGGCTGATCAAGATCAAGCCGACGCTCTATTATCTCACCGTCGCCGGCATTCTCGGCTTCGGCCTCGCCACCGGCCGCAATTATCTCAAGATCCTGCTCGGCACCGCTTATCCCGGCCTCACCGAGCGCGGCTGGCAGTTGCTCACGCGCAACTGGGCGATCTTCTTCCTGGGCATGGCGCTGGCCAATGAGATCGTCTGGCGGACGACGAGCACCACCTTCTGGGCCGGCTCGAAGCTGTGGGGGTTCATGCCGGCGACGTTCCTGTTCGCCCTCGCCAACGTGCCGATGCTGATGCGCCACGGCATGGAGCTGGACAAGCCGGTGGACCCGCCGGTGCCGCCATCGCAATAAAGGGCGTGAGGGGGAGCATGGAACCGGTCATCGCGATCCGCGGCCTGTCGAAGCGTTACGCCGGCGGCCACCAGGCGCTGAGCGACGTCGACCTCGACATCGCCCGCGGCGAGATCTTCGCGCTGCTCGGGCCGAACGGCGCGGGGAAGACGACGCTCATCTCGATCGTCTGCGGGATCGTCACGCCGACCACCGGCACCGTGAGCGCCGACGGCTTCGACATCGGCCGCCAGTACCGGCAGGCGCGCAGCCGCATCGGCCTGGTGCCGCAGGAGCTCCACACCGACTCGTTCGAGACGGTGTGGGCGACGGTGACCTTCAGCCGCGGCCTGTTCGGCTGCCCGCCCGACCCGGCCCATGTCGAGAAGGTGCTGAAGGACCTGTCGCTTTGGGAGAAACGCAAGGCGAGGATCATGGAGCTGTCCGGCGGCATGAAGCGCCGGGTGATGATCGCGAAGGCCTTGAGCCACGAGCCCGAGATCCTGTTCCTCGACGAGCCGACGGCCGGCGTCGACGTCGAGCTCAGGCGAGACATGTGGGCGCTGGTGCGGCGGCTGCGCGACAGCGGCGTCACCATCATCCTCACCACCCATTATATCGAGGAGGCGGAGGAGATGGCCGACCGCGTCGGCGTCATCTCGAAGGGGCGGCTGATCGTCGTCGACGAGAAGACGGCGCTGATGAAGAAGCTCGGCCGCAAAACGCTGACGCTGAACCTCGCCGAGCCGATGCGCGCGCTTCCGGCGGCGCTCTCCGACTGGGCGCTGACGCTCAAGGCGGACGGCAACGAGCTCGAATATGAGTTCGACGCGAATGCCGAGCGCACCGGCGTCCCCTCGCTGCTGCGGCGGATGAGCGACGAAGGCATCGCCTTCAAGGACCTCCATACCCGGCAGAGCTCGCTCGAGGACATCTTCGTCAGCCTGGTCCATTCCGGGGAAGGCGCGTGAGCGTCCCCGCCTTCAACCGCTTCGGCGTCTGGGCGATCTACCGCTTCGAAATGGCGCGGGCGCTCAGGACCCTGTGGCAGAGCGTGGTGACGCCGGTGATCACCACGTCGCTCTATTTCGTCGTCTTCGGCGGGGCGATCGGCTCGCGGATGCATGACGTCGGGGGGGTGCCGTACGGCGCCTTCATCGTGCCGGGCCTGATCATGCTCTCGCTGTTCACCCAGAGCCTGTTCAACGCGAGCTTCGGCATCTTCTTCCCGAAGTTCACCGGGACGATCTACGAGGTGCTCTCGGCGCCGGTCTCCCCCTTCGAGATCGTCATGGGCTATGTCGGCGCGGCGGCGACCAAGTCGGTGATCCTCGGGCTGATCATCCTCGCCACCGCCGCCCTGTTCGTGCCGATGACGATCCTCCATCCGCTGTGGATGGCCGCATTCCTGGTGCTGATCGCGCTGGCGTTCAGCCTGTTCGGCTTCATCATCGGCATCTGGGGCAAGAATTTCGAGCAGATCCAGTTCATCCCGATGCTGATCGTGACGCCGCTGACCTTTCTCGGCGGCGCCTTCTATTCGACCGACATGCTCCCCCAGCCGTGGCGGACCGTGACCCTCTTCAACCCCGTCGTCTACCTGGTCAGCGGCTTCCGCTGGTCCTTCTACGGCAAGGGCGACGTGGCGGTGGGGGTGAGCCTGGCGGCGACGGTCGGCTTCCTCGCGCTGTGCCTGGTCGCGATCGCCTGGATCTTCAGGACGGGGTACCGGCTGAAGACGTAAAGCTCCTCCCCGGTACGGGGAGGGGACCGCCGCCGAAGGCGGTGGTGGAGGGGGCCCACCGCTCCGCCGCACCTCAGCCAGGGCCCCCTTCACCGCACTTCGTGCGGTCCCCCTCCCCGTTTCGGGGAGGAGCTACGAGTCCTGATCCGCCCTCTTCACGCCCTCGCCATCCAGATTCTGCGCCACGAACTCCCAGTTGACGAGGTTGTCGACGACCGCGTCGACGAACTTCGGCCGGGCGTTGCGATAGTCGATGTAATAGGCATGCTCCCATAGATCGAGCGTCAGCAGCGGCTGCATGCCTTCATGCGCCACCGGCGTATCGCCGTCGTGGAGCGAGGTGACCTCGAGCTTGCCGCCGTCGAGGATCAGCCAGGCCCAGCCGCTGGCGAAATGGTTGACCGCCTCGGCCTTGAACCGCTCGAGCAGCGCCTCGGTCGAGCCGAAGCATTCCTCGATGAGCGCGGCGAGCTTGCCGCTCGGCCGCGGCCCGCCCGCCGGCGCCAGGCCTTGCCAGAAGAAGCTGTGGTTCCACAGCTGGCCGCTGTTGTTGAACAGGCCCGTCTCGCCCTTGCCCGCCGCCGCGCGGATCACCTCGCTGAGCCGCGCGCCGTCCAGCCCCTTCTCGCCGACCAGCGCATTGGTCTTGTCGACATAGGCCTGGTGGTGCTTGCCGTGGTGGAATTCGAGCGTCTCCGCCGACATGTGCGGCGCGAGCGCGTCCGCGGCGAAGGGCAGATCGGGCAGCTGAAACGGCATCGGGGGGTCCTCCTCACCGGCGGGAACGCCCGCGCGAGGAAGAAGGTTCTGCCGGCCCCGGCGGAACCATCGCCCGGCAAGGGCGCGGGAAAAGAGGCGAACGCCGCCGCTTGCACCGCGGCCCGTTCCGCGCGCATCCCGGTGCGATGCTGACCCCGATCCCGCCCGACCATCTCGGCGCCGTCGTCACCTATCTCGAGATGGGCGCGCGGCCGCCGCTGCGCCCCACGCCCGCCTCGCCGCTGCGGCTCGCGCGCTGGACGGACCCGACCCCGGAGCGGTACCGCCTCCTCTTCGCCCGCGTCGGTGCCCCCTGGCTCTGGTACTCCCGCCTCGCCTTCGACGACGCCCGCCTCGCCGCCGAGATGGGCGAGGTGCACGCGGTCGTCGATCGCGCCGGCATCGAAGTGGGCCTCGTCGAGCTCGACTTCCGCGACGCGGGCGAGTGCCTGATCAAGTTCCTCGGCCTGGTGCCGGAGCTCGCCGGCAAGGGCCACGGCAAATGGCTGTTCGCGATGGTGCTGGCGCTCGCCTGGCGGCCGGGGGTCGCGCGGGTCCGGGTCAACACCTGCTCGCTCGACCACCCCGCCGCGCTCAAGGCCTATCTCGCCGCCGGATTCCGCGCCGTCGGCCGCGCGTTCGAGAGCTTCCCCGATCCGCGCCTCCTCGGCCTGCTGCCACGCGACGCCGCGCCGCAGATTCCGTTACTCGAAGACGGTCCCTAGGCGCGCACCGCCGTCGCCGGCGAGCTGGCGGTAGATGGCGGCGTAGAGCAGCAGCAGCATCGTCGCCAGGGCGGCGCCGGTGGCGGCGTCGACGATCTTGACGACGAGCAGGCCGAGCGCCTTGCCCGCGACGAGGACGGCGAGGATGCCGATCAGCGCGTGGACGACGGCGATCGCCACGCCGGCGGCGACGACGACGAGAAGGACGAGGCCGGTCACCGCCCAGCCGCGGCCGGCGGTGAGGGCGAAGCTGCGGCCGATCGCGGCGACCGGATTGCGCCGCCGCTCGGCGACGATCACGGGCCCGAGCGGCGCGAGGCGCCCGGTCAGGTAGAGGCCCGGCACGATCAGCAGGATGAAGCCGAAGAAGATGAGGATGTTGGCCAGGAAGAAGGCGGCGAAGTAGAAGAGCAGGAGCGTCGCGCCAGTGACGATCGCGCCCGCCACGCTGGTCCCGCGCGGCCCGAAGACCAGCTCGAGGACGGCGATCGCGCCGACCAGCTGGACCAATCGGGCGAGCAGCATCCACGGCCAGGCGACGGCGAAATAGCCGCCCATCACTTCGAGGTAGCGCCTGGGGTCGGTGACCTCGGGCTGCGGGAAGACGTAATTGACGAGCAGCGCCGGGAGAAAGAGGAAGACGCCGGCGAGGGCGCCGACCAGCGGCGCGTGGGTCCTCAGCAAAGCGACCGCGTCGTCCCAGGTGGCGCTGTAGGAAAGCTTCATCGCATCGTCCCCGCGGCCGCCGTCACGGCGCGACTCTTCATCTCGGCCCGGCTCTTACCACGGCGCGGTCGGCGGGCAAGCGGCGCCTGCGCGCCGCTGCCCGGCGCGCGAGCCGCCAGCGTCGTCGCGGTGCCGTTCGCCATGTGCGTGGCGCTTACCAGCCGGTTTTCGCCGTCGTAGACATAACAGCCGGCCGACCGCATCGTAGCCGTAGCTCGCGGCGCTCGTGCTCCCCGAGGCCAGCGCCAGGCTCTGGCGCCGCCCCGCCGCGTCGTAGCCGAACCGCGCCTCGCTGCCGCTGCCGTCGGACATCGACAGGATCGCCCCGCCGGCATCGTAGGTCGCATAGCTGCCATAGCCGAAATTGCTGTCGATCCGGCTCCGGGCCCCGTCCTCCCGGTAGCTGTAGGTGAGGGTCCGGGATGTCCCGTCCATCGTGCTGGTGGTCGAGCTCACCCGGCCGAAGCCGTCGTAGCGGGTGGCGATCCCCGGCCCCGAGGCCGAGCCGAACCGCGCCGACGTCTGCAGGCCGCGCACGTCGTAATCGTAGAAGACGCTGTAGCCGGGCGCCCCGCCCGCCGAGGCCGGC
>JAFAZW010000093.1 GCA_019239415.1 Alphaproteobacteria bacterium | reverse complement strand
CCGGCCGAAAGCCGGCCGGCGCCGGCTCCGGCGACCGCCGCGGCGACTGTCCCCGCCGTCCGCACGACGGCGGTCCGTAGCGTGCGGCCCGTCCCCCGCGCCGCGCCGCGGTTCGTCGCGCCGCCTCCGGTCGCGACGACGACCACGACGACGACCACCGCTCCGACGACGGTCGCCGTGACGCCTCCGCCGGCCGCAGTCGTCCCGCCCACCGCCACGCCCGAGACGATTCCCGCCGCGCCGTCGACCGGCGTCGACACCGTCCCGCCCCCCGCGTCGCGGCAGCAACCGGCCCTCAACCAGCGGACCGCGACGTGGCCCTGGTTCGTGCTGGGCGGGCTGCTCATCGCCGCCGCCGCCCTGCTCTTCGCCCGCCGCCGCCGCCGCGCGCGCACCGACATCTACGAGGAGACCTACGTCCCCGAAGCCGCGCCGGTTGCCGTCGCGCCCGTCGCCGCCGCAGCGCCGGTGGTGGCGGCCGAGCCTTCCGGATCGCCGGACATCGCGCTGCGCATGCGTCCGGTCCGCGCCGGCGTCGCCGGCGACGACGCGCGGGTCGAGTTCGAGCTGACGGTCGACAATCGCGGCGCGGCGCCGGCGCGCGACGTGCGCGTCTCGACCTGGATGCTCGCCGCCGGATCGAGCGAGGCCGAGCAGGCGCTCATCGAGCCGCGCGGGGTCGCCGACACGCCGGCGGTCACCCTCGGCGCCGGCGAAGCGCGCACGGTGGAGGCCCAGGTCGCCCTCCCGACCTCGGAGATCCCGGGCGACGCGGTGCTGCCGGTGGTCGTCGCGGACGCCCGCTACGTCCTTCCAGACGGCTCCGAAGCGCACGCCACCGCTCGCTTCGCGGTCGGCGTGCCGGACGGCGAGGAGCTCGCCCATTTCGCGACCGACAATCCGTCCGGGCTCCACGAAGGCGTGGTGGCACAGCCGCTCGGGGAGACCGAAAAGGCCTGATCCAACGCCTCCTCGCCCCGGCTAGCCTCGGGGCGAGGAGCGCAGCACCAGATAGGCTCCCACGGCGTCGAAGCGGCGCTCCAGCGCCTCGCCTTCGTCACGAGAGATGTTGCGTTTCAACGTCCGCGGCACGCTCTCGATGAAGGCCTTTGCCTCCTCGATGCCGATACTCAGGACCTCGCGGACGAGCTTCAGGACGCTGATCTTCTTGTCGCCGACGAGGATCAGCTCCGCGTCGAACCGGGCTTCCTCGTCCTCGTCCATCCCCGCGTCCTCCCCCACCATTAGGCGGCGCGGACGGCGGCTCTGTCAATGTCGGCATAGAAAAAGGGCGGCCCCCCCTGCGGGAGCCGCCCATTCTTTCTTCGACCCGGGTCCGTCTCCGACGGACCCGAAATCTTACTTCAGCTCGACGGTGGCGCCGGCTTCCTCGAGGCGCTTCTTGAGCTCCTCGGCTTCGGCCTTGCTGACGCCTTCCTTGACGGCCTTCGGCGCGCCCTCGACCAGCGCCTTGGCCTCGCCGAGGCCCAGGCTGGTGATCGCGCGGACTTCCTTGATCACGTTGATCTTCTTGCCGCCGTCGTTGACGAGGATGACGTCGAACTCGGTCTTCTCTTCCTCGGCCGGGGCCGCGCCGGCGCCGCCGCCGGCCGGGCCGGCGACCGCGACCGCCGCAGCGGCCGAGACGCCCCACTTCTCCTCAAGCGCCTTCGCGAGGTCGGCGGCTTCGAGAACGGTCAGCTCGGAGAGCTGGTCGACGAGGGAATTGATGTCTGCCATGTTAAGTCTCCAGTGGTTGTATCGTCATACCGGCGGAAGCCGGTAACTCGTCGAGGTATGGGCACCGCGCCCTTCACCCCACGAGACCCCGGCCTGCGCCGGAGTGACGGAAAGGGGTCGTCAATCGTTACGCGGCTTCCTTCGCCGCATAGGCGCCGAACACACGCGCCAGCATCGCGCCCGGCTCGTTGATGGTCCGCGCGATCTTCGACGCCGGGGCCTGGATGAGGCCGATGATCGTCGCGCGCAGTTCATCGAGAGACGGCAGCTCGGCCAGCGCCTTGACGCCCGCCACGTCGAGGACGGTATCGCCCATCGCCCCGCCGACGATCTCGAACTTGTCGGTCGTCTTGGCGAAGTCGACCGCGACCTTGGCCGCGGCGACGGGATCCGTCGACGTGGCAAGCGCGGTCGGCCCGGTCAGCAGGTCGCCGATCGGGGCATAGGTGGTGCCCTCGAGCGCGATGCGAGCAAGGCGGTTCTTCGCCACCTTGTAGCTGGCGCCCACCTCACGCATCCGTCCCCGGAGATCGTTGACCTGAGCCACCGTCAGGCCAAGGTTGCGCGTCACCACGACAACCG
>JAFAZW010000058.1 GCA_019239415.1 Alphaproteobacteria bacterium | reverse complement strand
GATTGGCCTCGTAGCCCGCCTTGGCGAGGTTGCGGGCGCCGAACTCGCCCTCGTCGGCGATGATCAGCCCGCCCGGCTTCAGGTCGGCGACGTTCACCTTCAGCGCCGCGGGGTTCATCGCTATCAGGACGTCAGGCTGGTCGCCGGCGGTTTCGATCGCGGTCGAGCCGAAGTTGATCTGGAAGGCGGAGACGCCGAAGGTTGTGCCTGGGGGCGCGCGGATCTCGGCGGGGAAATCGGGGAAAGTCGCGAGGTCGTTACCGGCGAGCGCGGTCGACAACGTGAACTGGCCGCCGGTCAGCTGCATGCCGTCGCCGCTGTCGCCGGCGAAGCGGACGACGACGGCCTCGGGCGCGGGATCGGCGCGGGCGTCTTCGGGAGTGACGAGGTGGGTGGCGGTCGCCAACGTGACTTTTCCTTCGAGCTGAGCGGCTTCGTCTCTAGCCCTCCGCGGCTGACGCGACAACCGCGTGGACGCGCCGTGCGTACGCCCGTATCAGGCGGCCGGCCTGCCCCGGGAGCCGCCTTTGACCGAACCCTTCGTCCGCCCCGACGTCCGTACCTTCCTCGACTATCTGAACGCTTTGCCGGGGCCGAAGAGCCACGAAGTGGGGCCGAACGAGGCGCGGCTGATGATGCTCGCCTCGCGCCATGTCGCCGATGCGCCGGTCGGCGAGCTGGCGGTGATCCGCGACCTCGCCTGCCCCGGCCCCGACGGCAATGATGATGGGGCTCCGCTGTCCCCCGGACAGCGGGATGGGGGCCCCATCATTCCGCTCCGCCTCTACGACGGGCGCGCGACTCGGGGGCCCGGGCCGCTGGTCCTCTTCTTCCACGGCGGCGGCTTCGTGCTCGGCGACCTCGACACCCACGAGCCGTTCTGCGCGGAGATGGCGCGGGCGATGGACCTGCCGGTCCTCGCCGTCGGCTATCGCCTCGCCCCCGAGCACCCCTTCCCCGCCGGCGTCGAGGACGCGATCGCCGCCGCCCGCTGGGCCGCCGCGGGCCCAGCCGAGCTCGGCCGCGAAGTCACCGGCCTCGTCCCCTGCGGCGACAGCGCGGGCGGCAATATGGCCATCGTCGTCGGCCTCGCCCTGCGCGACGAGCCGGCGACCGTGCCGGTGCTGGCGCAATTCCCCATCTACCCCGCCGCGGACCCCGAGCAGGGCTATCCGTCCTTCAAGGATTTCGCCGAAGGCTATCTCCTCACCAAGGCGGGCATGGACTGGTTCGAGGATTGCTACGCCCCGCCGAGGCGGGACTGGCGCTACTCGCCGCTCGTGAAGAGCCAGGCGGGGATGCCGCCGACCCTCGTCGTCACCGCCTCGCTGGACCCGATCCGCGACCAGGGGCGCGCCTATGCCGCGGCCTGCGCGCAGGCGGGGGTGCCGACGATCTTCCGCGAGGCGAAGGGCAATATCCACGGCTTCATCAACCTGCGGCGTGCGGTGCCCTCGAGCCAAGCGGACGTCGATGGCGGCTTCGCGGCGCTGAAGCTGCTGCTGGCGGAGGCGCAGCAAATGGGGACACGTACTTTTTCGCGAAAAAGTACGTGTCCCCAGGAGGAGGCGCCATGATCGACCTTTCCGAATATGGCTACCGGCCCGCCGTCGGCGTGATGCTGGTCAACGATGCGCGCAAGGTCTGGGTCGGCCAGCGGCTCGACAGCGCGCTGGAGGCCTGGCAGATGCCGCAGGGCGGCCTCGACCCGGGCGAGAGCCCCCGGGAAGGAGCGCTGCGCGAGCTCCAGGAGGAGACCGGGATCGACCCTTCCCTGGTCGAGATCGTCGCCCAGGCCAGGGAAGAGCGGACCTACGACCTTCCGCACGACCTCATCGGCAAGATCTGGAAGGAGAAATGGCGCGGCCAGCGCCAGACCTGGTTCCTCGCCCGCTTCCTCGGCACCGACGCCGACGTCCACATCGACACGCCCCATCCCGAGTTCCGCGCCTGGAAGTGGGCCGAGCCGGCCGAGCTGCCGGCGATGATCGTCCCGTTCAAACGCGAGCTGTACGAGGCGGTGCTGGCGGAATTCCGCGACCTCCTGTGAGAGAGTGCGCGCGGAGACGCGGAGACGCGGAGGAGCCCGCACGCGACTCCAGCACGGTGATGTCGGGAGTCCGCAGATCGAGAAGCCGTTCGGGCTGAGCCTGTCGAAGCCCTGCCCTTCTTGGCTCCCGCAGGGTAGGACATGGCTTCGACAGGCTCAGCCCGAACGGTGAAGGGGAACTGCCGCCTCTCCGCGTCTCCGCGTCTCCGCGCGGGCCTTGCGCAAGGCACCGGGGGTTACGCGCCCCGCTTTCCTCGGCTAGAGCCTCGGTCATGCCGGACGTGTCACGAGACGAGGCGGCGGTGCTCGACGCCGCGGCGGCGGCGCCGATGCTGGCGCAGGTCGAGGCGTGGGCCGCGGTGAACAGCGGCTCGCGCAACCTCGACGGGCTCGCGCGGATGGCAGGGCTCCTCGCCGACGCCTTCGCCGTCCTGCCCGGCGAGGTGCGGCTGGTCGAGCCTGCGGCGGTCGAGGAAATGGCCGCCGACGGATCGCTGAGCGCCGTCGCGCATGGCCGCAACCTGCACCTGAAGGTGCGGCCCGAGGCGCCGGTGCAGGTGCTGCTCACCGGCCATATGGACACCGTCTACGGCGCCGACCACCCGTTCCAGGCGCTCGACTGGCTCGACGAGGGGACGCTGCGCGGCCCCGGCGTCGCGGACATGAAGGGGGGCCTCACGGTCATGCTCGCCGCCCTCGGGGCCGTCGAGACGTGGAGCGAGCGGGGACGGATCGGCTATGAAATCGTGATCAATTCCGACGAGGAGGTCGGCTCGCCGGGCTCGGCGGCTTTGATCGCGGCGGCAGCGCGGGGCAAGCGGGCGGCGCTGACCTACGAGCCGGCGGCGCTGCCCGACGGGACCCTCGCGGGCGCCCGGCCGGGCAGCGGGAACTTCTCGCTCCGGGTCGCCGGCCGGAGCGCGCATGCCGGGCGCAACCCGGAGGAAGGCCGGAACGCGCTGGTCGCGGCGGCGGAGCTCGCGGTCCGGCTCGACGCCTTCGGGAGGCGCAGCGGGCTTCGGATCAACCCGGCGCGGATCGACGGGGGCGGGCCGAACAACGTCGTTCCCGATCATGCGATTTTACGCATGAATATGCGGCCTGCCACGGCCGACGAGCAGGCGCAGGCGCAGGCCGCTCTGGAGGAGGCTGTCGCAGCCGTCGCAGCCGCGCGGGACGTATGCATAAATATGCACGGCGGTTTCGGGCGGCCGCCCAAGCCGATCGATGCCGGAGCGGAAAAACTGTTCGAATTGGTCCGCACATGCGGCGCCGCGCTCGGTCAGGAGATCGGGTGGCGGGACTCCGGGGGCGTTTGCGACGGGAACAACATCGCGGCCGGCGGGACTCCGGTGGTGGACACGATGGGGGTCCGCGGCGGCGCGATCCATTCTCCGGACGAATATCTGATCGTCGCCAGCCTCGCCGAGCGCGCGCGGCTGTCGGCGCTGGTGCTGATGCGGCTCGCCGCGGGGGAGGGATCGTGAGCTTTCGCGTGCGCCCGGCGGGCAATGACGATTTCCAGGCCATCTACGAGATGGCCAAATTGACCGGCGGCGGCTTCACCAACCTGCCGCCCGACCGCGGCGCGCTGGTCGACAAGCTGATCCGCTCGGAACGCGGCTTCGCCTCGGACGCGACCGAGCCGACCGACGACCTGTTCCTGTTCGTGCTGGAGAATGCCGAGACCGGCCAGATCCGCGGCACCTGCCAGCTCTTCTCGATGGTCGGCGTCGAGACGCCCTTCTACTCCTACCGGATCGGCACCCTCACCCAGACGTCGAAGGCGCTCGGCAAGACCTTCCGCGCGCAGATGCTGAACCTGACGACCGACCTCGAGGGCTCGTCGGAGGTCGGCGGCCTGTTCCTCCATCCGGGCGAGCGCGCCGGGGGGCTCGGCCTGCTCCTCGCCCGCTCGCGCTACCTCTACATGCGCCTCCACCGGCCGCGCTTCGCCGCCCGCGTGCTGGCCGAATTGAGGGGCGTCATCGACGAGAGCGGCGGCTCGCCCTTCTGGGACGCCATCGCCGGCCGCTTCTTCGGCATGAACTTCCAGGAGGCGGACGAATTCAACGCCGCCCACGGCACCCAGTTCATCGCCGACCTGATGCCCAAGACGCCGATCTACACGGCGATGCTGCCCGAGAGCG
>JAFAZW010000071.1 GCA_019239415.1 Alphaproteobacteria bacterium | reverse complement strand
CAGGTAGGCGGCGCCGAGATCCCTGGGAAGAGTCGCGAACAGCTCCTCCAGGGATCGGAAGGAGACGGCACATACCCCGACCCCGACGATCGCCGAGGGCTCCGACTCGCGCTCTTTCTTGCGACCGCGCGCAGGCGCCGAAACCTTGCCTTCCTTGTCCGCCACGATTCCGCCTTCGATTGATGGCTGCACTCTAGGCGTTTGCACAACGCGGCAGAAGGAAATTCGCGCCTCGCCTCGTCATTGCTGGAAGCGGCGCGACGCGGCAATCCAGTGTCTGAGGCTTGGACAGGGTGGTGTCGCCTGGGTGGTGGCGCTGGACCCTAAATCTCCTGCTCCCGCCTGGAGCGGCCCATGCGCAACGACAGGACGGCCGCCTCCCTGAGCGTCGCCGCGTAGCGGGAATATTCCTCGGCGCGGGACTCGTAGAGCTCCGCGACCGCGGATCGGCCGCTCCGGCGGGCATCCTCGGCCATGCGCGTGACGAGCGTGACCCGCTCCTCCATCATGCGCATCGCGATCCGCACCGCGGCGTCTATCTCCTCGGTGTGGGAGGCGAGCGCCTCGGCGGTGTAGGCGTGGCCGATCTGACAGCGGTAGCGGAGCGGACGCGCCTCGTTCATTTCGGAAAGGACGCCGTGGCAATCGGGACAGCTGAGCGCGCTCGGCTGCGAGACGGAGGCCAGCCTGTGGGCGCCGAGCCGCGCGCCCATCGCGATCTCGACCTCGAGGATCAGATCGTCCGTGGCCGGCTCGCCGGCGCCCGCGTCGGTCGCCGCAATTTCGGTCAGGAGCGGAGCGAGCCCGTCCGCCGCGGCGACGTGGTCCGGAATGACCGCCTCCATGGCGAACGTGGGCATCTGGTCCGCTTCGGCGTCCAGCGGGTGCTGCACGACCGCCGTCCCGCCGCACGCCTTGATCGCGGCAAGCCCCGAGGCGCCGTCATTGAGCATGCCGCTGAGGATCACCCCCACCGCGCGGGGTCCGTAGGTGAGGGCCGCGGAGCGGAACAGCGGGTCGACCGCCGGCCGCGCCATGTTCTCGCGCGGGCCGTCGGCGAGACGGACGACGCCGTTGAGCACCATCAGGTGGCGGTCAGGCGCGGCGACATAGGCCCGCCCTCGCTCGACCGGCTGACCGTCCACGGCCTCCGCGACCGGGAAGGCGGCGACCCTGTCGAGCGCGTCGGCCAGATAGCCCGACGAATGGGCCGGCATATGGGTGGAGACGAACAGGCTCGCCGGCAGATCGGCCGGCAAGTCGGTGAACAGGCGCCGCAGGACGCCGCTGCTCCCGGCCGAGCCGCCGATGACGATGATGTCCTTCTTCGCCATGATGCGCGCTCCGACCCTGCAGGCTGAACAAGGGCGGGACCGGTCTGTTCCGACCCGGTCACCCTTACTTGATCCATGTGAATACAGACACGGGTAGGCTCTGCCGCACCAGTGCTGATGACAATTTCGTTTGGACCTTGCTTGTCGCTGCGGAGCTGGGCAGGTTGAACTACGCTCCCTGCGCGGCGCCTTGCATGGCATGGGGGACGAGCGCGAGCAGCTGGTTCGGGTCGTAGGGCTTCTGAAAATGCGGGACTTGGCTGAACCGCTCCGGCAGGTGCGACGAGCTGTAACCGCTGGCGATCAGGAAGGGGATTCCGGCGTCGCTCAAGCGGTCGGCGATCGGGAAAGCCATTTCGCCGCGCAGGTTTATGTCGAGAATGGCGCAGTCGATCGTGCCCTCCGCGAGGAGCCGCTCGGCCTGCGCCAGGGTCCCCGCGGGCCCCGCGACGTCGGCACCCTCGCTCCGCAGCGTCTGCACGAGATCGTCGGCGAGATAATATTCGTCCTCGACGACGAGGATCCGCTTTCCGGTCAATGGTCTGGTCGTCTGAACGTCGTTCATGCGGTGCTTGGCCCCCAAAGACGGACTGGTTCGTTCCTTCGCCGCGAACAATAACATAGGTCAGCAACGGATGCGACCGGTCACGCTATCCCTCCGCCAGGGCAGGCTGCGAAAGTGAACCCGCTGAAGACCAAGCTCGAGGCGTTCACCCGTCTCTCGGAAGCCGACCGCTCCGCGATCGACCGCGCCGTCGGCCGCAACGTCCGCACCTTCGCGGCGCGGCGCGACATGGCGCGCGAGGGCGAGCGGCCCCGTGCCGTCTATGTTATGCTCGAAGGCTGGGCGTGCCGCTACAAGACCCTGCCGGACGGGCGCCGTCAGATCGTCGCCTTCTTCGTGCCCGGCGACCTCTGCGACCTCAACATCTTCATCCTCAAGGAGATGGACCACAATGTCGGCGCCATCACCGCGGTGAGGGCGGCCGAGCTCGGCCGCCACGAGGTCGAGCGGATGACTGAGGAGCATCCGCGGATCACCCGGGCTTTGTGGTGGAACGAGCTGGTCACCGTCGCCGTGCAGCGCGACTGGACGCTGAACGTCGGCCAGCGCAGCGCCTACGAGCGAATCTCCCACCTCGTCTGCGAGATGTTCCTTCGGCTCCGCACCGTCGGGCTGACCCAGGGCGACAGCTGCGACTTTCCCATCACCCAGACCGACATCGGCGACGCTACCGGCCTGACCTCCGTCCATGTCAACCGGACGCTCAAGGAGCTGCGGGGCGACGGGCTGATCGAGCTCAAGGGCCGCCGCCTGACGATCCTCGACTTCGCCGGCCTACGCCGCGCGGCCATGTTCAACGACAATTACCTCCACCTCGATCATGAGGGGCGGCATCTGGACGCCAATGGCTGAGGACCGCCCGCCCCAGCCCGAGGGCGCCCGCGTCGAGCGGCTGGCCCGGGCGCTGCGGGAGAGCGAGGAGCGGCTGCGACTGATCGTCGAGAATGCCCGCGATTATGCCATCTTCATCATCGACCCGGACGGCCGGGTGATCGACTGGCGGGAAGGGGCCGAGGCGGTGTTCGGCTATGCCGCCGCCGAGATCGTGGGCGAGGACGGCGACATCCTCTACACGCCCGAGGACCGCGTCGAATCCGTGCCGGAGAAGGAGCGCGCGATCGCCCGCGCCGAGGGCAAGGCACCAGACGTCCGCTGGCACACGCGCAAGAGCGGCGGACGGGTCTTCATCGAAGGCGTCGCCACGGCGCTCCACGGCGCCGACGGAGCGCTGACCGGCTATCTCAAGATCGGGCAGGACGTGACCGGGCGCCACGCCGGCGAGGAGCGCCAGAAGACCCTCATCGCGGAGCTCCAGCACCGGGTGCGAAACACGCTCGCGGTGGTGCGCTCGATGGTCCGCCGGACCGCCGAGAACAGCGACGACCTCCAGGAGATGGTCGACCATCTGCAGGGCCGGATCGACGCCTTTGCCCGCGTCCAGGCGGTCGTGACGCGCGACCTCGATGGCGGCGTCGACCTCACCGCCTTGATCGAGGACGAGATGCTCGCCCATGCCACCCGCGAAGGCAAAAGGCTGACGATCGAGGGTCCGGACCTTTATCTGCTCGCCAAGCCCGCGGAAGCGATGAGCCTCGCCATCCATGAGCTCGCCACCAACTCGGTGAAGTATGGAGCGCTCGCGACCTGCGGCGGCACCGTGCTGATAAGCTGGACGCGGTCGGGCGAGGACGGCCGGGAAGCGCTCGATTTCGCATGGACCGAGCGAGGCCGCGACCGGGCCCTCGTCGCCGCCGAGCGCTCCGGCTTCGGCTTCGAGCTCCTCCAGCGCACCCTTCCTTATGAGCTCGACGCGGAGACGGAGATCCACTTCGAACGCGAAGGCCTCCGTTTCACGCTGCGGATGCCCTTGGCCGGCAAAACGGCGCCGCCGCGGTATTGAGCGGAATGAGATTACCGGACGCCGGGCAAGCGACCGCGTCTTTTATGTGCAGGGCACAAGTTCGTTTCTGTCACGATGAAGTCGACCCGCGACGCACCATCGGTCTCGAACCTCTCGGGCGTCCCTCGGCTGCTTCCCGCACCCATCCACAATAAGCTGTCGTTCTGCATACGGCCACTTCGAGATGCTCGCTTGCAGGACGTGGCGCCCCAGCAGGGACGTGCTTTGCCCGTAGCGGCCATTACGATTCACAAGAGCCGACGAAATCTGTAGGGTCGAGTGTAGGGCCATTCTTGTCGCTGTGTAGAAAAGCGCAGAATTCTGCCGTTCTTGTTTGACACTGGTGACCCCTGCGGGAGGGGCCACTTTGGCCGGTTATTGCTTCTAAATCAGTAGCTTTACTGCACACCGGCGATCTTGGAAAATTGGTCCTTGTACTAGACATTTGTACCAGCGGCCGCAAGGGCCGAGGCATGCCAGAAACCTCAAGGCCCAGGCTCCGATCGCAGGCGTGCGAAGGCTACACGGCTGATTCTCAAAGAGCACGTGCTACGGCACGACCCATCCCCGCGCGGCCGCTTCGGCTCTCGTGGCAGTCTCCGGCGCCCGACCCCAGCCCCAGCCGCCCCGCTTCGCCTGCTCGACGCCAATGCGGTTGACGCCCCAATGGACATGGCTCCGCCCCGGCTGACCCGGCCAGGACCGAATCGTGCCGACGCCATCTCCAGCTTTCACATGACTGCCAACCTGAAGGTTACTCGCGATATGCCCAAGAACATGCTCCGTGCCGCTGGCCGTACGTATGACGAGATAGGCTTCCTCCACATCCGCCACGGAGGTGTGATTCACGACCACGTTCCCCTTCCTCGTCGACCTCCCGGTCGAGCTCGAGAAACCGGCTCCGCCATCTGGCTTGGTGTCGAGCCTGCTCAGCCTTGGCTCGAGCGGGGTCCGACGTTCCGAGCGAGATCTTGATCTCCCGCTTGCCCACCCTGGCGCGCAGCCGCTCGGGCACTGCCATGCGGAACCACAGATTCTTGGAGAGCGGATGGGTGCTTGGACCCGGAAGCCTGTGACCCATTTTGTACCAGCCCTTTGTACCAGCGGCGGCAACTAAGGTACTGATTCCGGGCAACATTTCGAAAAGACGTATCTTTTCAGCGCCTTGGTGACCCCTACGGGACTCGAACCCGTGTTTTCGCCGTGAGAGGGCGACGTCCTGGACCGCTAGACGAAGGGGCCTTCGCGCGAAGGTGTGGCGCATATGGGGGAGGGCGCGCGGCTGTCAAGCTGGCGTTCACCGCCGGTGCCGGATAGCGAGGCGCGCATGTGCAACGACTATCGCAGCCGCGTCGAGCTCGGGACGATCGGCCAGGAGTTCAACGACCTGCGCATCCCGCTGCGCTTCCCCGACGGGCTGCCCAATCTCGAGCCGCGCGACGACATCCGCATCACCGACCGGGCGCCCATCGTCCGCTGGAACGGGGATGCGGCGGAGCTCGTCCAGCGCCGCTGGTCGTGGCCGGGGCAGGGCGGCAAGCCCGTCTACAATTTCCGCGGCGACGGGCGCGAGTTCCGCTCAGGCCGCTGCCTGATCGTCGCCGACGGCTTCTACGAATTCACCACGCCGGTCGAGCCGCGCGCGGACAAGCGCAAGGACAAGTGGCTGTTCACCGTCGCCGGCGAGCGCTGGTTCTGCATCGCCGGCCTGTGGCGGACGACGGCGGAGGTAGGCGAGGCGTTCACCATGCTGACGACGCCTCCCGGCGCGGACGTGGCGCCCTATCACAACCGGCAGATCGCCATCGTTCCCAGGACCCACTGGGCCGCCTGGCTCGGCCACGAAGTCCCCGCGGCCGATCTCCTCGCGCCTTGTCCGGCGGGCACGCTTCGCGTCGAGAAGGCCGGTTGACCCGGCGCGGGGATGGGGCGAGGAACGGGCGGTGAAGAGCCTGTTCCCCCACAGCGCGACGACGGGCGACGTCACCGTCCGCGTCGCCGTCAGCTTCCTGCCGGAGCAGTCCGAGCCGGCGCGGGGCCGCTGGTTCTGGGCCTATCACGTCCGCATCGAGAATGGCGGCCGCGACGCGGTGCAGCTGATGGCGCGCGAATGGACGATCGCCGACGGCCGGGGCGGGCGCAGCGAAGTGAAGGGGGAGGGAGTGGTCGGCGAGCAGCCGGTGATCGAGCCGGGCGGCGCCTTCGATTACGTCTCCGGCTGCCCGCTGCCGACGCCGACCGGTTTCATGGAGGGGCGCTACCTGATGGTCGGCGAGCGGGGCGACAGCTTCGCCGCCGAGATTCCGCGCTTCCCGCTGGTCGCGCCGGCCGTCACGAGCTGAACAGCCAAGGAGCCAGTCATGCGTAACCCCGTCCCCCTCCTCGCCGCCGCGGGCGCGGCTTTGCTGGCGGCCTCCGCCCTCGGCCAGGGCACGGCGCGCCGGACCATGACCTGCCCGGTCGGTGGGGAGAGCTTCGATTATGTCGTGCCGGTCGGGGTGCCGCCGCTCGGCGAGCGGCCCGACGGCAAGCCCTACGGCACGCCGGCGCCGACGCCGCTCCCCGAATGCCCGTCGAACGGCCTCGTCCTCTACAAGGATTATACGCCCGCCGAGGTCGAGAAGCTGACGCCGCTGGTCGGCTCCGACGACTATCAGGCGCTGCGCAAGGCGGACACGGCTTATTACCGCGCCTATTGGCTGATGAAGAAGATGGAGGTGCCGGCGCAGCTCCAGCTGCTCGCGCTGCTCCAGGCGGGCTGGGAGGCGGATGGCAGGCCGGAGCTGCGCGCCCGCTACCTCGCGGAGTTCGCGGACGCCTCGGCCAAGGTCGAGCGGCGGCCGAACGAGCTGCGCTGGATCGGCATGGAAGCGCGCGCCGTCAACGCGCTGCGCGAGCTCGGCAGGTTCGACGAGGCGAAGGCGCGGCTCGAGGGGATCCCGTTCAAGTCGCTCGACGTGCCGGTGCCGGAGGGGGAGGCCGCCACCGAAAAGGCGGTGAGCGACGCGCGGCTACGCCGGGCCTGGCTCGGTTTCCTGACCGCCATGGGGCCCGCGATCGCCCGCAAGGATGCGAGCCTCGAGCCGTTCGACCTCCTGCCGCGCAGCGTCGCGCTCGGCCGCTGCCTCGATGCCGGCGCGGCGCTTCCGGATCCGCAGAAGGCCTTCTGCGAGAGCGAGAAGGCGGAGCTCGACAAGCTCCGCGAGGCGCGGGCCCGGGCCGAGGAGGAGATGAAGGCTCTCGCCAAGTCGCGCGAGCAGAGCGGGCGGTAGCGGCCGCCTCAGTGCGGCTGCGGCGGCGGGCCGGGCGCGGCCGCGGGAGCGTCGCTCGTCAGGTCGAGATATTCGATCTGCACATTGGGCGAGCGCTGGCGCAGATGGCTGCCGGTGGTGTCGCGCATCCACCGCGCCGTGTAGGTGTAGCGCTCGATCCGGTAGCTGCCGCCGGGATCGTCGGAAGGCGTGTAGATGCGGCCGGCGATCTGGCGCAGCAGAGGCTTGGCCCAGTCGAGGCTGCCGTGGCTGCGCAGCACCTCGGCATCGCTCACCTTTCCCTGCGGCGTGACCCAGAAGCCGATGTCGACCCAGCGGTCGGTGAAGTTGTTGCCCGCCATCATTCGCACCGCCGACATGCTCTGCCCGCCGGCGTCGTCGCCGGTGGCGAGGCCGTGCGCCAGATCCAGCGCCGGCGCATAGATCAGCACCGGCCTGCGGCTGTGCAGTCCGCGCATCACCTCGACCAGCGCGTCCGAGCTGGCGGGGTCGCCATGCTTGCGATCGAGCCGGGCGAGCAGGATCAGCGCCGAGAGGCGGCCGACATTGCCGGCGGGGCTGGTATCGGCGGCGATCTTGCGCAGCTCGCGCTGGGCGACCGCGGTGTCGCCGCCGAGCTCGTAGGTATAGGCGGAGCGGACCCGCGCGATGCCGGCCAGATCGGGCCGCCCGGCGGCCGCGGCGCGCGCGGCGACGCTGCCGTAGAGCTCGCGGGCGCGGATCAGCCGCCCCATCGAGGCATACATGTCGGCCCATTCGACGTCCGCCATCAGCACCTTCGCGTCCGACTTGCCGAAGGCGTCGTCGAGCACGCCGCGCATGATGCCGGTCGAGAGCTCATAGTCGGCGCCTTCACCGAGATGCGCGGCGATGCGGCCGTTGGCCCGATAGAGGTCCGAAACCGGCAGCGGATAGTCCTTCCGGAAGCGGTGGTTGCGGCCGATCGAGGCCTTGGTGACGCCGCGCGCGTCGCGGTAGCGCCCGGCGACGAACAGGTTCTCGGCATGGGCGAGGGTGGCGCGGATGTCCTCGTCGGGCGGGCAGTGGCGGGCGAGGCAGTCCCTCAGCGCCTTCTCCGTCTCGGACAGGCGCGTGCCGGTGACGACGATCGTCTCGCCGCCTGCGCCGGCCGCCGGAGGCGGCGGGGCGGCCGTGGGCGGCGCGACCAGGAGGAGGAGCAGGAGCGGCGTCATGCCGGCCGTCACCGCGCCGGCACGGGCGCCGCCGCGCCGCCGCCGGTGCCGGACGGCGGCGCGGCCGCGGCCGGGTCGGCGGTGAGGTCGAGGAACTCGACCCGCACGTTGGGCGAGCGCGTGCGCTGGTGGGTGCCGCTGAGGTCGGTCATGAAGCGCGAGGTCAAGGTGTAGCGCTCGACGCGGTAGCTGCCGTCCGGATCCTCGCTCGGCGTGTAGAGGCGGCCGGCGATCGAGCGCAGCAGCGGCTTGGTCCAGTCCCGCGTGCCCTCCCCGCGCAGGATCTCGGGCTCGCCGACCTTGCCGTCGGGCGTCACCCAGAAGCCGACGTCGACCCAATGCTTCTCGAAATAGGCATTGCCCGCCATCATCCGCGTCGTCGGAGTCTTGGGCTCGTTGACGGTGGTCTCGGCATTGTCGCCTTCGGGAGCGTCGCCGCCGATGTCGAGCCGGGGCGAGAAGAGCAGCACCGGCCGCTTGGCGTGGATCGTGCGCAGCTCGGCGAACAGCGCCGCGGACGCCCTGCCGGTCTTGCCCTCGTTGCGGTCGAGGCGGGCGAGGAGGACGAGCGACGACAGGCGGCCGATGCGGGCCTCGGGCGCCGGATCGGCGGCGATCTTCTCGAGCGCCTTGCGGGCGACGGGGATCGCACCGTCCATTGCATAGGTCCAGGCGCTCCGCACCCGCGCGATGTCGGCGATGGCCGGCAGGCCGGCGGCGCGGGCGCGCTTCTCGGTCGCGTCGTAGGTCGTGCGCGCCTGGTTGAACTGGCCGAGCTTGGCGAACATGTCGCCCACCTCGACATCGGCCTTGATCGCGCGCGGGTCGTCCTTGCCGAAGGCGCTGCCGATGATGCCCTTCATCAAGGCGGTCGAAAGCTGGAAATCGGCCGCTTCGCCGAGATGCTCGGCGATGCGGGCGTTGCCGCGATAGAGGTCGGAGACGTCGACCGGATAGTCCTTGCGGTAGCGGTTGTTGCGGCCGATCGACGCCTTGGTCACGTCGCGCGCGTCGCGATAGCGGCCGGCGACGAACAAATTCTCGGCATGGGCGAGGCTGGCGCGGATGTCCTCATTGGGCGGGCAATGGCGGGCGATGCACTCCCTGAGCGCCTTCTCCGTGTCGGCGAGGCGCGTGCCGGTGACGACGATCGTCTCGCTGCGCGGCGCGGGTGCGGTTGCGGCCGGAGCGGACGGCGCGGCGGCCGCCGCCGCGAGGAGCAGGAATGGGACCACGCGCTCTTCCTCCTTGAAGATTCTCGGCGAAGCTACTGTGCGCCAAGGCTTTTGTCACCCGGGGAAGAACCGGTCGGCGGATTAGCGGATGAGCGACAGCAGCCGGCCCATCAGCGCCGCCAGCTGCGCCTGGTCGACGGGGGCCGCCGGGTCGTTCCACGCGCCCGCCGCCGCCGCCCAGCTGCCGTCCTTGCGCCGCACCAGGAAGGCCATCGCCATCACCCCCGGCTCCGACCCGCCCTTGTAGCCGACATAGGCGTAATCGCGCGCGGCGGCGGGCAGGCCGGGTTCGATGGCGAGGATATCGAGCGCCGTCCGGTCGCCGCTGCGCCGGATCCAGTCGAGGGTGCGGACGAGGTCGGCGGGCGAGGCGAACCACTCCACCGCCTCGATCGCCAGCGGCTTGCCCATGAAGCGGTTGAGATCGAGGCCGGCGACGTCGCCGCCGGCCAGATCGGCGAGGAGCCGGCGCCGCCCCGCTTCGTCGGCCGTCCGCCACTGCGCCAGCCGCGACGGGTCGCCGGCCTTGAGGAGGAAGGCCTCGCGGGTGGCGAGGAGAGGGCGGTTGCGGGCGGCGGCGCGGACGCCGAGCTCCGGCAGCAGCCGCTCGACCTTCTCCCGCCCCAGCGTCGCCAGCAAGCTATCGGCGGCGCTGTTGTCGCTGCGCGAGATCATCAGGGCGGCGAGGGTGTGCAGGGTCAGCGGCGCGCCCCGCGGCCAGGTCTGGAGGATCCCGGAGGGAAGCGAGCGGGTACCGAGCAGGACCACGTCGCTCCAGCGCCGCTCGCCGGCGCGGATCTCGCGCACCAGCTCGGCGAGGATGAACAGCTTGAAGTCGGACCCGATGGCGAACGGCTCCTCGGCCCTCTCGCCGAAGACGAGGACCGGCGCGCCGACGCCGAGCCGGGCGGCCGCCGCGCCGGCCCGGCCGGGAAGCGACCGGAATGCCGGCGGGAGGTCGCCGAGGGTACCGGCCTTCGCCTCGGCGTTCCCGATGAGCAGGCCGGTGATCCGGTAGGGCGCCGCCGGCTCGATCGCCATGTCCGCCCGCGCCGTCGCCTTGGGAAAGTCGATGACGAGCGTAGCGCCCGCCTCGCCCTTGGGCTCGATCGCCGCGATGCCGGTGGGCGCGCCATAGGCCTGGCGGAGCTGCTCGCCGATGGCCTTCACCTGCGCGGCGGGCACGGCGGCGAGGAAGGAGGGGGCGAACAAAGCCTCCGGCGGCTCCTCGGCGCGGAGCACGCGCACCAGCTGCTCGGCGCGCTGCTGGAGCTGCGGCGAAGGCTCGGCCGCCGCCGCCGCCGGAACGGCGAGCCCGACCAGCACCAAGAATCCCAGCCACCAGCCCCGCATCGCCTTCCCCCCAAGCTGCAAGCGGGGAGACTATGCGTCGATCTCTTCCTCGTCCACTTCGGCGGCGCGGCTCTGGATGAAGGCGAAGCGATGCTCGGGGTTGCGGCCCATCAGCCGGTCGACGAGGTCGCGCACCTTGTGCTGCTGCTGATATTCCTCCGGCAGCGTCACCCGGATGAGCGAGCGCGTCTTCGGGTCCATCGTCGTCTCTCTGAGCTGCAGCGGGTTCATCTCGCCCAATCCCTTGAACCGGCTGACCTCGACCTTCTTGCCCTTGAACAGGCTGGCCTCCAGCTCGCCGCGGTGGACGTCGTCGCGGGCGTAGGCGACCGTGCCCCCGGCGGAGAGGCGGTAGAGCGGCGGCTGTGCCAGGTAGACCATACCCTGCTCGACGATCTTCGGCATCTCCTGGAAGAAGAAGGTCATCAAGAGGGTGGCGATGTGGGCCCCGTCGACGTCGGCGTCGGTCATGATGACGATGCGGTCGTAGCGGAGCTGCGCCGGGTCGCAACGCTCGCGCGTGCCGCAGCCCAGCGCCAGGACCAGGTCGGCGATCTCCTGGTTCGCGCGGATCTTGTCGGCCGATGCGGAAGCGACGTTCAATATCTTGCCGCGGATCGGCAGGATCGCCTGGGTCTTGCGGTCGCGCGCCTGCTTGGCGGAGCCGCCGGCGCTGTCGCCCTCGACGATGAACAATTCGGTGCCGGCTGGGTCGTCGTTCGAGCAATCGGTGAGCTTGCCGGGGAGGCGCAGCTTGCGCGGGCTCGTCGCGGTCTTGCGCTTCACCTCGCGCTCCGCCTTCCGCTTCAGCCTGTCGTCCATCCGGTCGAGCACGAAGGCGAGGAGCGAGCGGCCGCGCTCCATATTGTCGGCGAGGAAGTGGTCGAAATGGTCGCGCACCGCGACTTCGACCAGCCGCGCCGCGTCGGGGCTGGTCAGCCGGTCCTTGGTCTGACTCTGGAATTGCGGGTCGCGGATAAAGACCGAAAGCATGATCTCCGCCCCGCCGACCGCGTCTTCCGCCTGGATGTCCTTCGCCTTCTTCTGGCCGACCAGCTCGCCGAAGGCGCGCAGCCCCCGGGTCAGTGCCGCGCGCATCCCCTGCTCGTGGGTGCCGCCATCCGGCGTCGGGATGGTGTTGCAATAATAAGACGAGCCCTCCTCGCTCCACAGCGGCCAGGCGACCGCCCACTCCACCATGCCCTGCCCGTCGGGGAAATCCTGCCGCCCGCGGAAGAAGTCGGTGGTGGCGCAGGCGCGGTCGGCGATCTGCTCCTTCAGATGGTCGCCGAGGCCGCCGGGAAACTGGAAGGTCGCTTCCGCCGGAATCTGGTCCGCAAGCAGCGAGGGGTCGCATTTCCAGCGTATCTCGACGCCGGCGAAGAGATAGGCCTTGGAGCGGGCGAGGCGGTAGAGCCGCGCCGGCTTGAATTTCGCGTCTGCGCCGAAGATTTCCGCATCGGGGACGAAGGAGACGCTGGTGCCGCGGCGGTTCGGAGTCGGCCCGAGCGCCTGGAGCGGCGACGTGGGCTCGCCGCGCGAGAAGGTCTGGCGATAGAGCTCGCGGTTGCGGGCGACCTCGACCACGGTCTCGACCGAGAGCGCGTTGACGACGCTGACGCCGACGCCGTGGAGGCCGCCCGACGTCGCATAGGCCTTGTTCGAGAACTTGCCGCCGGAGTGGAGCTTGGTGAGGATCACCTCGAGCGCGTGCTTGCCCGGATATTTGGGATGCTCGTCGATCGGCATGCCGCGGCCGTTGTCGACGATGGTGAGCCGGTTGCCCTTCTCCAGCGTCACCTCGATGCGGGTGGCGAAACCCGCCACCGCCTCGTCCATCGCGTTGTCGAGCACTTCGGCGGCGAGGTGGTGGAGCGCCCGCTCGTCGATGCCGCCAATATACATGCCCGGCCGCCGCCGCACCGGCTCGAGGCCTTCGAGCACCTCGATGGCGGCGGCATCGTAATCGCTGGAGGGACCGGCGGTGGACGCGAACAGGTCTGACATGGCGAATCTATAGGCGGCGAAGAGTCGTGCTGCCAAGCGGTGAGGGGTGGCGGCGGCCCGCTCGTGGGGGGGTGGGGCCGCCGCCGGCCGGCGGGACCAGAGAAACCGCCGGCTGCCATTCTTGGCTGTCCGCCTTGTGCATGGCTTCGCGCGACGTGGAAATACCGTGCCACTACGGTATGGGGAGGGGGCAGGGCCTCCGCCGAGCGGCATCTGACCCGCCCGACCGGATTTCAGTGTCTCGAGAGCAGGAGCAAGCCGAGCGGCCCTCAGTCCCTGAACAGCCCGCCCGTCGACCGCGGTGCATCGCCGTGGATGCGGTCAAGATAAGCGGAAGCAAGCTCGTAGTGGACGCGGACCGCGGCCTGATGCGATGCCTGCTGGGCCAGCGCGACTTCGGTCTCGGCGCGCCGTTGGTAGTAATCGACTTCTTCGTGGGACATGATCGGAAGGGGAGGCTCGTGACGTTGTTCTGTGTGCACAAAACGGCCAACGGGTCCGGCGCGTTCCGTTAAAAGCCGTTAACTCAGATCAATACGCCGCCGGAACCTCCCGCCGCGCCGTCAGCGGATGCGGGGACCGCCGAAGGGGAGGGGCGGCGGCGGGCGCCGGTCGCGGCGCGGGATCTGCGCCTGGTAGGCGACGCCGCAATGCTCGACGCAATAGGGAAAGCCCGGATTGGCCTGCGCGCCGCAGAAATGGAAATCGGGCTCGCCGGGATGGCCGATCGGCCATTTGCAGATCTTCTCGTTGAGATCGAGCAGGCTGGTCTTGTCGGCGATGTCGGGGCTGGGCTTGGCCGGGACGAGCCGGCGCGGCGGCGCCGGCGGGATCGGCGCCTGCTGCTCGCCGGGGGCCTGGCGGACGAAGCCGCCGGGGCCGATCGAGCGCACCTGCGGCTGCGGCGGCTGCTGCGGCGCCGGGGCGGTCGGCTGGGCCGACGCCGTTTCCGGGGCCGCTTCGGGGGCCGCCGCGGGACGGGACGGCTCGGCCGGCGCGGGTGCCGGCGCCTCCCACGGCGCCGTCTCGGCTTCCGCGGCGGGGCCGCCCTCGCTGCCGTCCTCGTTCGGCTTGACCGGCGACGGCCGCGACTGGAGGCCGAGCCGGTGCGCCTTGCCGATCACCGCGTTGCGCGAGACGCCGCCCAGCTCCTCGGCGATCTGGCTCGCCGTCATGCCCTGCATCCACAGCCCCTTCAGCCGTTCGATCCTCTCGTCAGTCCAGGACATGCGCATCTTTCCTTCGCGGCTTGCCGCTCCGGACGAACGTCACTAGCGACGGCGCCATGAACGAGCAGCCTTCAAGCTGGGTCCGGGCCGATCCCGGCGTCCCGACGATCCGGAACGTCAACTGGTACGGCCTCAGGACCCTCTATGTGAAGGAGGTGAGGCGTTTCTTCAAGGTGCAGCTGCAGACGGTGTGGGCGCCGGCCATCACGACCTTGCTGTTCCTCGTCATCTTCACGGTGGCGCTGGGCCGCGCCGGCCGCACCGTCGACATCGGCGCCGCCCGCATCCCCTTCGCCGACTTCATCGCCCCCGGCCTCATCGTCATGGCGATGCTCCAGAACGCCTTCGCCAATGCGAGCTTCTCGCTGCTGGTCGGCAAGATCCAGGGCAATATCGTCGACTATCTGATGCCGCCGCTCTCGACCGGCGAGCTGATCGCGGCCCTGGCCGGCGCGGCGGTGACGCGGGCGGTCCTCGTCGGCTTCGCGGTCTGGCTGGCGATGCTGCTCTGGCCAGGCGTCCATGTGACGCCGCGCCATTTCGGCGCCATTGCCTGGTTCGGCGTGCTCGGCGCGGCGATGCTCGCCTTCTTCGGCCTCCTGACCTCGGTCTGGGCCGAGAAGTTCGACCATGCCGCGGCGGTCACCAACTTCGTCGTCGCGCCGCTCTCGCTCCTCTCGGGCACCTTCTACTCGATCCACAACCTCGCCCCAGCCTTCCAGGCCGTGAGCCAGGCCAACCCCTTCTTCTACGTCATCTCCGGCTTCCGTTACGGCTTCCTCGGCGTCGCCGATTCCGCCGTCGGGGTCGGCGCCGCCTTGCTTCTCGCGATCGACGTCGCCCTCGGCATCGCCTGCTACGCCCTGCTCAAGCGCGGCTGGAAGCTGAAGAGCTGATTTACACGCGCCCCCCGCGGGCTTAGCCTCGGG
The DNA here is from genome assembly GCA_019239415.1 of Alphaproteobacteria bacterium. Classification (GTDB taxonomy): domain Bacteria; phylum Pseudomonadota; class Alphaproteobacteria; order Sphingomonadales; family Sphingomonadaceae; genus Allosphingosinicella. Next base: position 7,608 of record JAFAZW010000071.1, on the reverse strand, counting down.
GCATTGGCCGAGGAGGTTCGCGATGATGAAGATCCGCCCGCCGTTCGTCCTGCTGTTCGCTCTTGCCGCGCCCGCCGCCGCGCAGCGGCTGCCGGCGCCGCTGCCGCCGATGAGCACCCCGCCGCCCGCCTACGGGCAGGACATGATCAGCAGCGGCATCGGCGAGCGCACCGCGCAACTGCGGACGGCGGTCGGCGACGCCTTTCAGCGCGGTCTCATCGGTCGGGACCAGGCGGAGCGGCTGTCGCTGCCGCTGGCGCGCATGGAGCAGCAGCTCCAGTTCCACACGCCGCGCAGCTATCGCGAGCGGGTGCGCCTGCGCCAGCGGCTCGATGCCATCCAGGCCGAGCTCGACCGCTACCTCGCCCACGGCTGACGGTGCGGTGTTGACGCGCCGGAGGCGCGGTCTCTAGAGGCGACGGAGTGGCCGCAGCGCCGCGTTCCCGTCGCCCAGGAGCTTCGTCATGGCCATCACGCCGCTCATGCCCGTCTATCCGCGCTCGCCGGTGCGGCCGGTGCGCGGCGAGGGCGTCTGGCTGTACGGCGAGGACGGCACCCGATATCTCGATTTCGCGAGCGGCATCGCCGTCAATTTGCTCGGCCACGGTCACCCGCATTTGACCAGGGCGATCCAGGACCAGGCGGCGACTTTGATGCACGTCTCCAACCTCTACGGCTCGCCGCAGGGGGAGGCGTTCGCGCAGCGGCTGGTCGAGAACAGCTTCGCCGACACCGTCTTCTTCACCAATTCGGGCGCCGAGGCGGTCGAGTGCGCGATCAAGACCGCCCGCCGCTACCACCACCATCACGGCCGGCCGGAGAAGAACGTCCTCATCACCTTCGGGAACGCCTTCCACGGGCGGACGATGGCGACGATCAGCGCGACCGACCAGCCCAAGCTCCGCGACGGCTTCGCGCCGCTGCTGCCGGGGTTCGTCGTCGTCGATTTCGACGACCTCGCCGCCGCCGAGGCCGCGGTCGACGAGCATACCGCCGGCTTCCTCGTGGAGCCGGTCCAGGGCGAGGGGGGCATCCGGCCGGCCTCGACCGAGTTCCTCCAGGGCCTGCGCCGGATCGCCGACGAGAAGGACCTGATGCTGGTGTTCGACGAGGTCCAGTGCGGCGTCGCCCGCACCGGCAAGCTCTACGCCTACGAGCATTACGGCATCGCGCCCGACATCCTCGCCTCCGCCAAGGGCATCGGCGGCGGTTTCCCGATGGGCGCCTGCCTCGCCACCGAAAAGGCGGCGGCGGGCATGGTGATCGGCACCCACGGCTCGACCTACGGCGGCAATCCGCTCGCCATGGCGGCGGGGCAGGCGGTGTTCGACGTGATCCTTGAACCAGGTTTCATGGACCACGTCGCCCGCATGGGCGAGCGGCTGCGCGGCGCGCTCGAGCAGATGATCCCGAACCACGACCATCTGTTCGAGAGCGTGCGCGGGCTCGGCCTCATGCTCGGCGTCAGGATGAAGGCCGACAGCCGCGCCTTCGTCACCTATCTGCGCGACCACGGCCTGTTGACCGTCGCCGCCGGCGACAACGTGATGCGCGTCCTCCCGCCGCTGATCGTCGAGGAGGCGCACGTCACCGAGTTCGTCGAGCGCCTCAGCGAGGCGGCGCGGCAATATGAGGTGGCGGCGGCGGCGTAAAGCTCCTCCCCGGAACGGGGAGGGGGACCAGCGCAGCTGGTGGAGGGGGCCCGCCGCTCCGCCGCACGTGAATCGGGGCCCCCTCCACCACGCCCTGCGGGCGCGGTCCCCCTCCCCGTTCCGGGGAGGAACTTGAACCGTCCCGACGCGTCGCCACATCGCTGCCATGTCCTCTTCCCAGATCTTCGAAGCCGAGACCGCCGCCAATCTCGACGAGGCGCTCGGCTTCACCCTGCCGGCGCGCAACGCCCGGGGGCGGATCGTCCGCATGGGGCCGCTGCTGGACCACATCCTCTCGGCGCACGATTATCCGGCGCCGATCGCGCGCATCCTCTCCGAGGCGCTGGTCCTCGCCGCCTTGCTCGGGTCGCTGCTCAAGGAAGCCGAGGGCCAGCTTACCCTCCAGGCGCAGACCGAGCGCGGCATCGTCGACCTGTTCGTCTGCGACTACAAAGCGGGCGAGCTGCGCGGCTACGTCCGCTTCGACGCCGGCCGCCTCAGCGCCCTTCCGACCCACCGCGACCTCGCCGCCTTGTTCGGCAAGGGCTATCTCGCGATCACCTTCGACCACCCGCTCGCCGAGGAGCGCTACCAGGGCATCGTGCCGCTCGAGGGCGCCTCCCTCGCCGAGGCGGCGGAAAGCTATTTCTCCCAGTCCGAGCAGCTGCCGAGCGTCGTCCGGCTCGCCGTCGACGATACCGGCCACGTCGCCGGCGGCATCCTCGTCCAGCACCTGCCCGAAGGCGAGGAGGGACGCGACCGGCTCCATACCCGGCTCGACGATCCGGATTGGGAGCATGTGCGCATCCTCGCCGAGACGATCCGCGGCAACGAGCTCACCGACCGCGCGCTGCCGCTCGACGCGGCGTTGTGGCGGCTGTTCCACGAGGAGGAGGTGCGGGTGCTGCAGACCGTCTCCCTCGCCAAGGGCTGCCGCTGCAATTTCGAATATATCAAGGGCGTGATCGGCCGATTCCCCGCCGACGAGCGCGCCGGCATGGTCGACGAGGACGGCTTCATCAGCGTCGACTGCGAGTTCTGCTCGCGGGTTTTTCCGATCTCATTGAGCGACTTCGGCGAATAGGAAGCGGCCCGGCGCGGCCCGGCCGCGGCCGTCTCGATTTTGTCGCCATCGATGCGCTATACTCTCCTCATGTGGAGGTGGGGGACGAGGCCAGGCGCGCTCGCGCTTGTCGTTGCCGCGGTGCCGGTGCTGGCCTTGGCCGGCGGCCGCGCCGCCGACGCGCTCGCCAAGCTCGAGCACGGACGCTGGCTGGTCCGCAGCGCGAGCCAGGCCTCGCTCGAGCGCGCCGTCTGTCTCGGCGATCCCGCCTTGCTCTTCCAGATCGAACACGGCGCCGCCGGCTGCCGGCAGCAGCTGGTCGAAGCCGATGCGCGGGGCGCGACGGTGGAATATGTCTGCTCCGGCCGCGGCTTCGGCCACACCAGCATCCGCATCGAGACGTCGAAGGCGGCGACGATCGAGACCCAGGGCTTCGTCGACGGACGGCCCTTCTCGTACCGCGCCACGGCGCGCAAGCTTTCGGAATGTTGACCGGGAAGGCCGGCGGGCCGCGTTAAGTCCCTGTTTACCCTGACCTTGCTATACGGAGACCGTGTCGGCTTCTGCAGGCACGCTTTCCTCCCTAGCAGGCTTCACAGCCTCAACTGGGCCGCTCCTCACCGGGCGGCCCGTTCTTTTCGACGGGCTTGCCGTCGCCGGGAGGGGCGACTAGCTGCGCCGCCATGCCCGCCGCCCCGCCCAACGCCGTCGTCCTGCTCTCCGGCGGCCTCGACTCGATGGTGGCGGCGGCGCTCGCCCGCGAGGAGGGTTTCGCGGTGCTCGCGCTCACCGTCGATTATGGCCAGCGCCATCGCATCGAGCTCGAGGCCGCGGCGCGGGTCGCCGCCGCCGTCGGCGTCGCGCGGCACGTCGTCCTTCCGCTCGATCTGCGCGCCTTCGGCGGCTCCGCCCTCACCGCCGACATTGCCGTGCCGAAAGAGGGCGTCGGCGACGATGTCCCGGTCACCTACGTCCCCGCGCGCAACACGATCCTGCTCGCTTTGGCGCTCGGCTGGGCCGAGGCGGCGGGCGCGCGCGACCTGTTCATCGGCGTCAACGCGCTCGATTATTCCGGCTATCCCGACTGCCGGCCGGAATTCATCGCCGCGTTCGAGCGCCTGGCCGCGATGGCGACCAAGGCCGGCGCCGCCGGCGCGCCGTTTCGCATCCGCGCGCCGCTCCAGCATATGACCAAGGCCGATATCGCCCGCGAGGCGGCGCGGCTCGGCCTCGACGCCGGCCTCAGCTGGACCTGCTACGACCCGGCGCCGGGGGGGCTTCATTGCGGCCGCTGCGACGCCTGCCGGCTGCGCGGCCGGGGGTTCGAGGAGGCCGGGCTGCCGGATCCGACGCGCTACGCGGCGCGGCCATGAGCTACGCCGTCAAGGAGATCTTCCTGACCCTCCAGGGCGAGGGAATGCAGGCGGGACGCCGCGCGGTGTTCCTCCGCTTCGCCGGCTGCAACCTCTGGTCCGGCCGCGAGGCCGATCGCGCGACCGCCCAATGCCGCTTCTGCGACACCGACTTCGTCGGCACCGACGGCGTGAATGGCGGCCGCTACGACGCCGACGCGCTCGCCCGCGAGGTGGCCGAGCTGTGGGGCGAGGCCGAGCGGCCGCTGGTCGTCGTCACCGGCGGCGAGCCGATGCTCCAGCTCGACGCCGTGCTGGTCGACGCCCTCCATGCCCGCGGCTTCGAGGTGGCGATGGAGAGCAACGGCACCCTTCCGGCCGCCCCTGGCCTCGACTGGATCTGCGTCAGCCCGAAGGCCGGCACCGAGGTCGTCCAGCGCGCCGGCGACGAGCTCAAGCTCGTCTGGCCGCAGCAGGGGATCGATCCCGAGACCCTCACCGGCTGGGATTTTCGCCACTTCCTGCTGCAGCCGCTGGACGGCCCCGACCGCGACGCGGCGACCGGCGCCGCGATCGCCTACGTCATGGCCCACCCGCGCTGGAAGCTCAGCCTCCAGACGCACAAGCTCCTCGGCCTGCCCTAGCCGCGGCGCTTCTTGCGCTTGTCGGACGTCGTCGTTCCGGTGCCGCCGCATTGGACGAGCAGCTCGTCGCTCCCGTTCCAGCATTGCTCGGCGAGGTTGGGGAGCGGCGCCAGCTGGACCAGATAGGGGTTGTAGACGAGCGGCCGGTCGGCGGCGGGGGCGAGGCTGCTCCGCAGCTCGCGCATATGGGCGACGGCGAACGGGACGAGCTGCCCCTTCGGTACGCGCAGGCCGCTCTTGAGGTCGGCGGTGGCGACCTGGCAGAAGCCGTAGACGCTCGTCGTCGAGAAGCCGTTGTACGTGCGCGTCGAATATTGGTCGAACAGGGCCGCGCCTTTCGGGCCGTTGGTGCGCAGGAAATATTTGCCCAGCACCTGGTACGCGGCGGCGAGCTCGCCCGCATGGTGGGCGATGAAACCGTTATAATTGGGCGCGGCGCGCATATAGTCGTTGGGCGCCGGGGCGCCGTGGACCGGGGCCGCCGGCTGACACTGGAGCGCGGCGACGTTCATCGCCGCGCGCAGGTTCCACAACAGGTTCGCGCGCTGCTCGGCCGGCGTGGCGCCGGGAAGCGGCTCGCCGACGATCGGATCGGAGGGCTCGACCGGACCGGTCCTGATCTCGGGGTTGTAGAAGAAGAGCTGGCCGGCGGCGGGCGCCGGCGCGACGGCGGCGAGCGCCGCGGCGGCCGCGGTGACCATGACAGAGTTGCGCATCCTCATACCCTCGCTCTTTTCCGGCGTCGCCGCAGCCTAGCGCGCCGCAGCCGCGGCTCCCAGAGGGGAGGGCGCGCGTTCGTCGCGGCCGGAACACGGCCCGCCAGTCGCTTAAGCCGCTCCCCGGCATAAGAAAAGGCCGCCCGGATCGCCGGACGGCCTTTCTTCGAACCTGGCGTCGCCGCCGGCTTTACATGCCGGTGGTGTTGCCCGTGCCCGCGCCGGTCGTGGTGTTGCCGGTGCCGGTCGTGTTGGTCGTGGTGGTCGTCGTCGTGTTGGTCGTCGTCGCCGCCGCGCCGATGTTCGCGCCGGCGGCGCCGTTCATCGCGGCGTCCGGGGCGGCGATGTCGTTGCCCATCAGCGCGTCGTCGGTCGCATAGTTCGACGTGTTGTTGGTCGTGGTGTCGCTGCTGCCGCCGCACGCGGCGACGAGCAGGGCCGCGCCAGCGACCATGGAGCCGGTGAGGACGGTCTTGAAGAGGTCACGCATTTAGAAACTCCCTAGATTGACGATTTGGCGGGGTGGCCCCTTTTTCTGTCCAAATCGGTTGCGCACACTAAACGAAGAAGGATCGGGCTCTCAAGCCTTCCCCGCTCCTCCCTCGAGAGCGGCGAGGAAATCGTCAAAGCCCGCTGCCAGTGCCAGATCGAAACGTTCCTGCCGTGCAGACACTCCCATCTCGTCGAGGCTGGTCACCGGAAGGTCGGCAATACCGCACGGCACTATGCCTGAAAAGTGGGAAAGTTCCGGCTCCAGGTTCAGCGAAAAGCCGTGAAACGTGACCCACCGCCGCACCCTGACGCCGATCGCTCCGACCTTCGCCTCGCCGCGCGGTCCGCGCGTCCAGATGCCGATCCGGTCCGGCACGGCATAGGCGTCGACCCCGAGCCGTGCCAGCGTCGCGATCACCCAGGCCTCGAGCGCATGGACGAAATGACGCACGTCCCTGCCCCTCCGCTCGAGGTCGAGCAGCACGTAGCCGACCCGCTGCCCCGGCCCGTGATAGGTGTAGCGCCCGCCCCGCCCGGCGGCGTAGACGGGGAAGCCCTGGGGATTGAACAGCTCGGCGGGATCGGCGCTGGTGCCCGCGGTGAACAGCGGCGGGTGCTCGAGCAGCCACACCAGCTCCTGCGCCGTTCCCGCCCGGATCGCCGCCGCCCGCGCCTCCATCGCGGCGAGCGTCTCGGGATAGGGGCTGAGCCCCGGGGACACGCGCCATTCGACGTCCGGAGAGCGGCGGGATGCGGGCGTGGGCGGTTCCATCGCCGCTCTCTCAGCCGAGGCGGCATGGCGGCGTCAAGCCGGCCGGCGGGCAGGGACGCGTCCGACCGGCCGCGATTTCCCGAAGCAGACGCACGGCGGCCGGTAATCATCTCAAACAAGCGATCATAATAAATCTGCGGTCATAATTGACTTGGCGACGACTCAAGCGCAGCCTGCCTCAAGCATTCGGAAGGGGGGCTTTCGATGCGGGCAAGAAAGGCGGTCGCTGCCTGGCTGGCGGCGACGATATTGTGCGCTTCACCAGCGGCGCCGGCGAGCGAGACCCGGACCTATCGCTATGACGCGCTCGGCCGGCTGGTCGGGACGGCGAGCAGCACGGGCGCCACCACCGGCATCGGCTACGACCCCGCCGGCAATCGCCAGAGCTACGTCGTCACCGGGGCCGGCCTCGCGGGCGCTGGGGGAGGCGGCGGCGGCGGATCCGGCGGCGGGGGCGGCGGCGGTGCGACGCCGACGGTGGCCGACGGCTCGTTCGAGCTGCCGTGGCAGGACGGCGGGTACCAGTACGATCCGAGCGCGGCGGGGGCGCGCTTCACCGGCTATTCCGGCGTCGCCGCCAACGGCAGCGCCTGGGGCTTCGCGGCGGCGCCCGACGGTTCGCAGGTCGGCTTCCTCCAGGGCGGCTCGACCACCGAGGCGGCGACGATCACGCTGGCGGTGACCGGCCTCACCCCCGGCGCCTCCTACCGCATCGTCTTCTCCCACGCCCGCCGGCCCGTCACCGGCACGATGTGGTTCAACGTCTGGTTCGACGGCACCGACGTCGCCGACGTCATGTCGACCTCGACCGACTTCACGCCTGTGACGAGCGCCGCCTTCACCGCCACCGCGACGACCGGCACCATCGCCTTCACCGGCGTCGTCACCGCCAACCCGATCAGCGCCGCCATCGACAA
>JAFAZW010000087.1 GCA_019239415.1 Alphaproteobacteria bacterium | reverse complement strand
CTCGAGTTCGAATTGGACGTCGTCGAGGGCATGCAGTTCGACCGCGGCTACCTCTCGCCTTACTTCATCACCAACCCCGAGAAGATGCAGGTCGAACTCAGCGACCCCTACATCCTCATCCACGAGAAGAAGCTCTCCAACCTCCAGGCGATGCTGCCGATCCTCGAGGCGGTGGTCCAGTCCGGCCGTCCGCTGCTCATCATCGCCGAGGACATCGAGGGCGAGGCTCTGGCCACCCTCGTCGTCAACAAGCTGCGCGGCGGCCTCAAGGTCGCGGCCGTCAAGGCTCCGGGCTTCGGCGATCGCCGCAAGGCGATGCTCGAGGACATCGCGATCCTCACCAACGGCGAGATGATCAGCGAGGATCTCGGCATCAAGCTCGAGAACGTCACGATCAACATGCTTGGCCAGGCCAAGCGCGTCACCATCGACAAGGACAACACGACCATCGTCGACGGTGCCGGCGACGGCGAGCGCATCAAGGGCCGCGTCGAGGCGATCCGTTCGCAGATCGAGAACACGACGTCGGATTACGACCGTGAGAAGCTGCAGGAGCGGCTGGCCAAGCTCGCCGGCGGCGTCGCCGTGATCAAGGTCGGCGGCTCGTCCGAGATCGAGGTCAAGGAGCGCAAGGACCGCGTCGACGACGCGCTCCACGCGACCCGCGCGGCGGTCGAAGAGGGCATCGTCCCCGGCGGCGGCACCGCTCTGCTCTACGCCACCAAGGCGCTGGAGGGCATGAAGGGCGTCAACGACGACCAGACCCGTGGCATCGACATCGTCCGCCGCGCGCTCCAGTCGCCGATCCGGCAGATCGCCGAGAATGCCGGCCATGACGGCGCCGTCGTCGCCGGCAAGCTGATCGACGGCTCCGACCAGACGATCGGGTTCAACGCCCAGACCGAGGTCTATGAGAACCTCGTCCAGGCGGGCGTCATCGACCCGACCAAGGTCGTCCGCACGGCGCTCCAGGACGCGGCGTCGGTCGCCGGCCTCCTCATCACCACCGAAGCGGCGGTGAGCGAGGCTCCGGAAGACAAGCCCGCGGCCGGCGGCATGCCCGGCGGCGGCATGGGCGGCATGGGCGGCATGGACTTTTGACCGAAGCGGCCGGCGGCAGCGCGAGCTGCTGCCGGACTCGCTGAGGTCCGGACGGCGAGGCCGCGATCCCTCGAGGATCGCGGAACTCGTCCGACGAAAGCGCGGGCTTTGCCCGCGCGGTCCTGCGCTTAGGCTGAACGCCGAAAGAAGGGCCGGGGGGAAACCTCCGGCCCTTTTCTTGTGAGTTCGAACGAAGAACGTCGTCCCAGCGAAGGCTGGGACCCCAGCGAGGAAGGTCTCGGCGGCCTGTGTAGCGCCCTGCACAGCCTCAGCGCGAACTCTCGCTGGGGCCCCAGCCTTCGCTGGGGCGACGGGACTTGCAAGCTATCCGCCGAACGCGCAGCATCGGCCGATGCCCGGGGGCTGGGTTTAGATCGTCTGCAATAAGCCGCACGGCGTCGTCTACGTGGGCGTCACTGCCGACTTGGTCCGCCGTATCGCCCAGCACCGCGCCGGCGAGGGCGCCAAATTCACGCGCAAGCATCACTGCGCTCGCTTGGTCTACGCGGAGCCTCACGCCACGATCGACGACGCGATCCGACGCGAAAAGGCGGTGAAGGCATGGCTGCGTCTATGGAAGCTCCGTCTGATTCAGGAGCACAATGCGACTTGGGAAGACCTCTTCCCCAAGATCGCGGCGGTCGACGGCTAGGACGAGATCCGTCGTCCCAGCGAAGGCTGGGACCCCAGCGAGGAAGGTCTCGGCGGCCAATGTAGCGCGCTGCACGACTGGCGGCGCGAACTCCCCCTGGGGCCCCAGCCTCCGCTGGGGCGACGGGAACGGCTCCCTACCCCCCCTACGCCCCGTTGCCGACATCCTCGTCGTCGTCGTCGGAATCCTCGCCGTTGCCGAGCGCGGCATTGTCGCCGGCGACGAGGCTGTCGGGTGAGGTGTCCATCGCCGCGGCGTTGGCGAGGGCGTCATTCTCGGCGGCGGTCGGGACGTTCGGGTCGGCTTTCTTGCCGCAGCCGGCGAGGGTGAGCGCGGCGGCGGCGAGCAAGGCGGCGATGGTGGTGCGCATGTCGGTCTCCCCTGTTGACGCGGCGTAACCTGCCCGAGCGGCGCGCAAAGAAAAAGGGGCCGCGTTCCCTGTGTGGAACGCGGCCCCTTCCTCAGCCGATCGGCGATGCGATCAGTGGGTCGCCTTGTGGGCGGTGTTGGTGGTGGTCGTCGTCGTCGCCGACACGTTGCCCGACGCGGCGGTGTTGCCGGTCGCGGTCGTGTTGGCAGCGGCGCCGACGTTGCCGCCGGTGACGTTGGTCGTCGTGGTGTTGGTGGTGGTCGTCGTGTTGGCGTCGATCACCGCCGCGTTGACGTCGACGGCGGCCGTGTTCTCGGTCGCGTTGATGTCGGCGGTGTTGTTGGTGTCGGCGGTCTTCGAGGTGCAGGCGGCGACGCCGATGGCGGCGACGGCGACGGCGACGAAAGCGATCTTCTTCATGGCATTGCCCTCCTTGCTGGAGCGATACGATCTTGCCGGGCGAGGAGCCTTTCCACAAGGGGGGCGGCGTCCGGCGGGGCCGGGGTGTAGGGGAGCGGGCGGGATATGTCTACTCTCACGGTAGGGAATGCGGTGAGCCGAGTGCCTTGACCCGCATATAAAGACTTCTTTATATCCTTAACTATGCCTGCCGCCGCGGAAATCTTCCGATCACTCGCCGATCCGACCCGGCTCAGGATCTTGAACCTGCTGCGCGCGATGGAGCTGTCGGTGGGCGAGCTGGCGCAGGTGCTCGGCCAAAGCCAGCCCCGCGTCTCGCGACACGTGCGAATCCTCATCGAGGCCGGGCTCGCCGAGCGGCGCAAGGAAGGGAGCTGGGTGTTCCTCCGCCTCGGCGGCCGCGACCGCGTCGAACCCTTGTTCCAGGCCCTCGATCGCTGGACGGAAAAGGACGGGGAAGACCCCTGGGCCGTCGCGGACGCCGCCCGTCTCGCCGCCGTCCGTGCCGACCGCGCCGCCGCCGCCGAGCGCTATTTCGCGGCCCGCGCCCAGGATTGGGACCGTATCCGCTCGCTCCACGTGGCCGAAAGCGAAGTGGAAGCGGCGATCGCCCGCGCCCTCAGGGATCGTCCGCTCGGGCGCCTCGTCGACGTCGGCACGGGCACCGGGCGCATGCTCGAGCTGTTCGCGCGCGGGGCGGATCACGCGCTCGGCGTCGACCGCTCGCCGGAGATGCTGCGCCTCGCCCGGGTGAAGCTGGCGGAAGCGGGGCTCGGCGCCGAGCTGCGCCAGGGCGACATGTATGCGCTGCCGCTTCCCGCCGGCGCCGCCGACACGGTGATCATCCACCAGGTGCTCCATTACGCCCAGCAGCCCTCCGCCGCGATCGCCGAGGCGGCCCGCCTGCTCGTCCCCGGCGGGCGGCTCCTCATCGTCGATTTCGCACCGCACGAGCGCGAGGAGCTGCGCGCGACCGATGCGCACCTGCGCCTCGGCTTCGCCGACGAGACGATGCTCGCCTATCTCGAGACGGCGGGACTCCAGGGCGAGGTGGTGGAGCATCTCGAGGGCGGCGAGCTCACCGTCACCCTCTGGACCGGCACCCGGCCGCAGCAGAAAATGAAGGTGGTCGCATGAGCCCCGGTATCGCCCATTGGCGCGAGCCCCTGTTCGCCGAGGTCGCCGGCGACATCGCCGTCAGCTTCGAGTTCTTCCCGCCCAAGACGGAGAAGATGGAGCAGACCCTGTGGGACAGCGTGAAGACGCTCGAGCCACTGCAGCCGCGGTTCGTCTCGGTGACCTACGGCGCCGGCGGCTCCACTCGTGAGCGTACGCACAACACGGTCGTCCGCATCGCCCGCGAGACGAGCCTCGTCCCCGCGGCCCACCTCACCTGCGTCGATGCGAAGCGGGACGAAGTGGACGCCATCGCCCGCGCCTATTGGGAGGCCGGGATCCGCCACATCGTCGCGCTGCGCGGCGACCCGCCGGTGCAGGGGAAGAGGTTCGAGCCGCATCCGGGCGGTTATGCCGACGCCGCCGATCTGGTCGCGGGGCTGAAGCGCGTCGCCCCGTTCGAGATTTCCGTCGCCGCCTATCCGGAAGGGCATCCCGACGCGGCCAGCCGCCAGGCCGACCTCGACAATCTGAAGCGCAAGATCGACGCCGGCGCCGACCGGGCGATCACCCAATTCTTCTTCTCCCCCGAAAGCTTCCTGCGCTTCCGCGACGCCGTGGCGGCGGCCGGGATCGCCGCCGAACTGGTGCCCGGCATCCTGCCGGTCTCGAATGTGACCCAGACCCGCAAGTTCGCCGCCGCCTGCGGCGCCGCCATCCCGCCGTGGATGGACCGCCTTTTCGAGGGGCTCGACGACTTGCCGGCCGCCCGCCAGCTCGTCGCGGCGACCATCGCCGCGGAGCTGTGCGGACAGCTCTACGCCGGCGGCGTCCGCCAGTTCCACTTCTACACCTTGAACCGGGCGGAGCTGGCCTATGCCATATGTCACCTCCTCGGTCTCCGTCCCAAACGTCCCGCCCAGGAGCAGGCCGCATGAACCCGCGCGATAGACTTCAACGGGCGGCTGCGGAGCGTATCCTGCTCACCGACGGCGCCTTCGGGACCGAGATCCAGAACCGCAAGCTGGCGGAAGCGGATTATCGCGGCGCGCTCGACCTCGCGCGCGACCAGAAGGGCAATAACGACATCCTTGCCATCACCCGGCCCGAAGTGCCGGACGCGATCACCCGCGCCTATCTCGACGCCGGCTCCGACATCGTCTCCACCAACACGTTCAGCGCCAACCGCATCAGCCAAGCCGATTACGGCGCGGAACGCCTCGTCGCCGAGATCAACCGGGAGAGCGCCCGCATCGCCCGCGTCGCCGCCGACGACTATGCGGCGCGGGACGGCCGCCCCCGTTTCGTCGCGGGCGCGATCGGCCCGACCAACAAGACGCTGTCGCTGTCGCCGAACGTCAACGATCCCGGCTACCGCGAGATCGACTTCGACGGCCTGAAGGACGTCTATGTCGAGCAGGCCGCTGCCCTCATCGAAGGCGGCGTCGATTTTCTCCTCATCGAGACGATCTTCGATACGCTCAACGCCAAGGCCGGCATCGTCGCCGCGCTCGAGGCGGCGGAGGCGGCGGGCCGCGACGTGCCGCTGATGATCTCGATGACCATCACCGACCTGTCGGGGCGCAACCTGTCGGGCCACACGGTCGAAGCCTTCTGGTACGCGGTGCGGCACGCCCGGCCGGTGACGATCGGTCTCAACTGCTCGTTCGGCGCGCAGCAGCTCAGGCCCCACGTCCAGGCCCTTGCCGCCATCGCCGACACGCTGCTGATGGCCTATCCGAACGCCGGTCTTCCCAACGATCTCGGCGCCTATGACGAGCGCCCCGACCAGACCGCCGCCCACATCCGCGCCTGGGCCGATCAGGGCCTCGTCAACATCGTCGGCGGCTGCTGCGGCTCGACTCCGGCGCATATCCGCGCCATGGCCGCCGCCGTGCAGGGCCTCGCGCCCCGCAAGCTCCCCAAGCCGCCCACCGTGACCCGCCTCGCCGGCCTCGAGCCGATGACCATCGCCGCTTAGAACCCCTCTCCCTCAAGGGGGGAGGGCGGGGCCCGCGGCGAAGCCGTGGGAGGGTGAGGGAAGTCAGAATTGGAATTCAGTGCAAGTGCTCAAGACTGTGGATCCTTCGAAAGCTACGCCCTCACCCCTCGGCGCTGACGCGCCTCTCCCCTCTCCCCGGCAGGGAGAGGGGCGCGCCTCCTCCACTTTCGTCAACATCGGCGAGCGCACCAACGTCACCGGCTCGGCGCGCTTCAAGAAGCTCGTCATGGCCGGCGACTATGCCGCCGCGGTGGAGGTCGCGCGCCAGCAGGTCGAGAACGGCGCGCAGGTCATCGACGTCAACATGGACGAGGGCCTGCTCGATGCCGAGCACGCCATGACCACCTTCCTGAAGCTGATCGCCGCCGAGCCCGACATCGCCCGCGTGCCGGTGATGGTGGACAGCTCGAAATGGACGGTGATCGAGGCGGGCCTCAAGTGCGTGTCGGGCAAGCCGATCGTCAACTCGATCAGCATGAAGGAAGGGGAGGAGGAGTTCCTCCGCTACGCGCGCAAGGTCCGCACGTACGGCGCCGCGGTCGTGGTGATGGCCTTCGACGAGGTCGGCCAGGCCGACACCAAGGCGCGCAAGGTCGAGATCTGCGAGCGCGCCTACAGGCTCCTCGTCGGCGACGGCTTCCCCGCCGAGGACATCATCTTCGACCCCAACATCTTCGCCGTCGCCACCGGCATCGACGAGCATCGCCGCTACGCCCTCGACTTCATCGAGGCGTGCCGCGAGATCAAGGCGCGCTGCCCCCACGTCCACCTCTCGGGCGGCCTCTCGAACCTCAGCTTCAGCTTCCGGGGCAATGAGCCGGTGCGCCGCGCGATGCACTCGGTCTTCCTCTACCACGCCATTCCCGCCGGCCTCGACATGGCGATCGTCAACGCCGGCCAATTGGACGTCTACGACACGATCGACGCGGAGCTGCGCGAGGCCTGCGAGGACGTGATCCTCGACCGCCGCCCAAAGGCCGGCGGGGATGCCACCGAGCGGCTGGTCGAGCTCGCCGAGCGCTACAAGGGCACCGACGCCGCGACCGAGAAGGCGGCGGCGGAGTGGCGCGGGTGGCCGGTCACCAGGCGCCTCGAGCACGCGCTGGTGAAGGGCATCGACGCGTTCGTCGTCGAGGACACCGAAGAGGCGCGCCTCGAGGCCGAGCGGCCGATCCACGTCATCGAGGGTCCGCTGATGGACGGCATGAACGTCGTCGGCGACCTGTTCGGCGCCGGCAAGATGTTCCTCCCCCAGGTGGTCAAGTCGGCCCGCGTCATGAAGAAGGCCGTGGCCCACCTCATCCCCTTCATCGAGGCGGAGAAGGAGAAGTCCGGCGCCACCCAGGGCAAGGGCAAGGTGGTGATGGCGACCGTCAAGGGCGACGTCCACGACATCGGCAAGAACATCGTCGGCGTCGTGCTCCAGTGCAACGGCTTCGAGGTGATCGACCTCGGCGTCATGGTGCCCTGGCAGGACATCCTCCGCGCCGTCGACGAGAATGGCGCCGACATGATCGGCCTCTCCGGCCTCATCACGCCGTCGCTCGATGAGATGGTGACCGTCGCGACCGAGATGCAGCGCGAGGGTCTCGACCTTCCCCTCCTCATCGGCGGCGCCACCACCAGCAAGGCCCACACGGCGCTGCGCATCGACCAGGCCTATGACGGTCCGGTCATCCACGTCCTCGACGCGAGCCGCGCCGTCGGCGTCGCCTCCTCGCTCGTCTCCGAGACGCAGCGCGATCCGCTCGTCGCCCGCACCGCCGAGGAGTATGAGCAGGTCCGCGTCGCCCGCGCCCGCGGCGGCCAGAACGAGCTCGCCGCCCTCGCCGAAGCGCGCGCCAACGCCTTCCCCTACGATCCAGAAGGCAAGGCCCCGCCGCCGCTCCGCCCCGGCCTCCACCATTATGGCGAATGGCCGCTCCGCGACCTGCGCGCCTCCATCGACTGGACGCCCTTCTTCCGCGCCTGGGAGCTCGCGGGCACCTATCCCGCCATCCTCGACGATCCGGTGGTCGGCGAGAGCGCCCGCGCCCTGTTCAAGGACGCCGAGGCGATGCTCGACCGCATCGTCTCCGAGCATTGGATCACGCCGCGGGGCACCGTCGGCCTGTGGCGCTGCCGACGGGAAGGCGACGACGTCCTCGTCCTCGCCTCGAACGAGGAGACCCGCATCCCCTTCCTGCGCCAGCAGGTGAAGAAGCGCGAAGGCCGCGCCAACATGTGCCTTGCCGATTTCATCGATCCCGACGGCGAGGACTGGATCGGCGGCTTCGCCGTCGGCATTCACGGCCTCGAGCCGCACCTCGCCCGCTTCAAGGACGCGAATGACGATTATTCCGACATCCTCCTGAAAGCGCTCGCCGACCGCCTCGCCGAGGCCTTCGCCGAGACCCTCCACGCCCATGTCCGCGAGAGCGTCTGGGGCTATGCCGGCACGGAGCACCTCACCAACCAGCAGCTCATCCGCGAGAATTACGTCGGCATCCGCCCCGCCCCCGGCTACCCGGCCTGCCCCGACCACAGCCTCAAGCCGGCTTTGTTCGAGATGCTCGGCGGCAACCCCGCGGACGTCACCCTGACCGACAATTTCGCCATGCTCCCGACCTCGGCGGTCTCCGGCTTCTACTTCGCCCACCGCGACAGCCAATATTTCGGCGTGGCGCGGATCGGCCGCGACCAGCTGGAGGACTACGCCGCCCGCCGCGGGGTGGCCGTCGAGCAGGCGGAGCGATGGCTCAGGCCGAACCTGGATTGAGGCGGGGAGGGCGGAGGCTGTGATCGCGAAGCCCGTGTCCGCTCTTGCCGCCTTGTCGCTCTTCGCGCTTGCGCTTGCGGCGGACGCCAACGGTCAGGGATCGAGCGTCGCGCCGGCCGGGTCCAATCCGATCATCCGCGACAGGTTCACGGCCGATCCGGCGCCGCTCGTCGTCGGCGGGCGGCTCTACCTCTATGTCGGGCACGACGAAGCGCGCGGGAACGAGATGTTCACGATGCGCGAATGGCTCGTCTACTCGACCGCCGACATGCGACGCTGGACCTATCACGGCCCGATCATGAACGTCGCCGACTTCAAATGGGCGAAGAAGGACGCTTGGGCCTCGCAGGCGATCCGTAAGCACGGGCGGTACTGGTTCTACGCCGCGGTCGAGCATGACGACACCCATCCCGGCAAGGCGATCGGCGTCGCCGTCTCCGATCGGCCGACCGGACCCTTCCTGGATGCGAAGGGATCCGCGTTGATCACCAACCAGATGACGCCCAAGGGGACGCACAGCTGGGAGGATATCGACCCCACCGTCTTCACCGACGCCGACGGCGTCAGCTGGATCGCCTGGGGCAACCGGCAATGCTACCTCGCCCGCCTCAAGCCCAACATGATCGAGCTCGACGGCCCGATCGCGGAGATCACCCCGCCTTATTTCGAGGAGGGCCCGTGGCTGCACAAGCGCGGCAAGCTCTATTACCTGACCTACGCCTCGCTCGACCGCTCCCGCGACCGGGATGAGAAGGTTTCCTACGCCACCGCACCTTCCATCCGGGGCCCGTGGACCTACCGCGGCGAGCTGACCGGCTCGGCGAGGTCCAGCTTCACCATCCACCCCGGCATCGCCCGGTTCAAGGGGCGCTGGTACCTGTTCCTCCACAATGCGGCGCTCTCGATCGGCGGCCAGGGCGGCGCCCTCGGCCGCCGCGCCGTGACGGTCGAATATCTCCGCTACAACCGCGACGGCATGATGAAGCCGGTGGTCCAGACGGAAGCCGGCGTCTCGGTCCCGCCGCCGCGGTGAAACCTAGTAGGGCGTGTAGCTGCCCGGCTGTTTCTGCTTGCCCTGTGGTTGCGCCGGCCGCGTCGGCGCCTCGGCGACCGGCTGCTTCGCCGCCGGGACGACGCGCCAGATCGTGTTGGAGAGGTCGTCGGCGACGATGAGCGCCCCGCGCGGGTCGACGGTCACGCCGACGGGCCGGCCGAAGGTCTTGCCGTTGGCGCCCTGGAAGCCGGTGACGAAGTCGATCGGCGGGCCGGCGGGGCGGCCGTTCCGGAAGGGGATGAAGACGACCTTGTAGCCCGCGGGTTTGCTGCGGTTCCAGCTGCCGTGCTCGCCGACGAAGACGCCGTCGGCGAACCGGTCGCCCATCGCGGCGCTGGAGAAAGCGAGGCCGAGCGCGGCGACGTGGGAGCCGAGGCCGTAATCCGGCCGGATCGCGGCGGCGACCATCTTCGGGTCCTGCGGCTGGGCGCGCGGATCGACGTGCTGCCCCCAATAGCTGTACGGCCAGCCGTAGAAGCCATTCTCCTGCACCGAGGTGAGGTAGTCGGGCACGAGGTTCGGGCCGATCTCGTCGCGCTCGTTGACGACGACCCACATCTTCTTCGTCTGCGGCTCCCACTGCATCGAATTCGGGTTGCGCAGGCCGCTCGCGAAGACGCGCGTCGCGCCGCTCGCCCGGTCGATTTCGAGGATGTCGGCGCG
>JAFAZW010000089.1 GCA_019239415.1 Alphaproteobacteria bacterium | reverse complement strand
GCGGCCGGGAGTCTCGGTGCCGGCGCGGACGGTGCCGTTGCGCCGGGGCGGCCGGTAGCCGCCATAGCCGTTATTGCCTCCGCCGCCGCCGACGTCTCCCGCCACGAGCATCGTGTCGGCGGCCTCGAAGGTCGTGCCGGTCGTGTTGGTGAGCGTCACCCAGCCCTGGACGTCAATCTTCCCCGCCTGCTCGTCGAACAGCGCGACATAGTCGGCCTTCCAGCCCATGCCCTTGGTGAGATAGCTGAGCGTCACCGGCCGCGCGCCGCCGGGGCGGCTGTCGACGGTGACCGACAGGGTGGGACGGGCGCGCAGGTTCGGCGGCACGTGATCGAACACGACGCGGACGGGGAGCCCGTCGTCGCGCAGCACCTCGATCCGGGTGCCGACCTGGATGACGACGCCGCCGTTCACCGCCAGCACCTTCGCGCGCTCCCGCGTCTCGGCACCCGTCGCGGGATTGGTCCGGAGCAAAGTCACCTCCTCGCCGACGGCCTTTTCCATGAGCTTGGAGGGCGAGAGCAGGTCGAAGTCGAAATTCTGCTCGACGATGCCGACGCCGGTACCGGACAGAGTCACCGTCTCCGGACTGATGCGGCCGGAGACGCCGGGAAATTCCTGGCGCGAACGGCCGGCGGGGAGATCGAGCTGGCGCGTGTCCTGCACGAGCGCAAGGTCGTCATTGTAGATGGTGACGGCGAGATTCGCGGGCGCCGGCTGGGCCGCGGCGGGTGCCGCCAGAACGCTCGCAAGCAACAGGAAACAGGCGCGCATTCGGCTTCTCCCCCCGTGGATGGGGCAGCCTGTGACACGGCAAGCTGCCGTGTCAACGCCGCCGCGCCGCGGCCCGGCCATCGGCCGGGGATTGTTGCGCGTCCGCCTCAGTCGCCCTCGTCGCGCTCGTCGTCGGGGCGCCTGGGCAGGAGCTTGGGGACCGGCCGGAGCGTGAATGAGAGCCGCGCCCGGCCCTGCGCCGGCACCCGCGCGAGCCAGAGCTTGCGACCGTCCTTGACGCCGAGACGCACGCTCGGCCTCACCGCTTCCCACGGCTGGTTGACGGCGATGATCACCTCGACGAGCGCTTCGACGGGGCCGGCATTGCTGAGCTCGACCTCGTGCAGCTCCGGGCGCGGATTGTAGGTGGGATCGTAGCGCGCGCGGCGATGCTTGCGCTCGACCGCCTCCCCCGCGCCGTCGTCGTCATCCCCCTCGTCGCCCTTGCGGACGATGCGGTGAGCGATGCGAACGTCGTTGCTTTGGCCGACGGACAGTTCGACCTGCTGACCGACGGCGCTGTCCTCGATCGCCGTTTCCCCGACGAGGAGCGGCTGGCCGTGGGCGCTCTGAAAGACGGCCGCCTTCCCTTGCGGAAGCGGCAGGCCGAGACCCTTCTCCTTCCGGTTCTCCATGCGCAGAAGCATGCTGACGGGCACCGGTTCGGGATCCGGGTCGCGATCGTCGGTCCGCAGCCAGAAGCTGTAGCGGCGCTCGAACGTCACCGCCTTGCGCGCCAGCAGTGCCACCTGCTTCTGCCCGCGGGCGGCGACGGTGACGGGGATGGGGATGCGGTAGAGCTTGAGGTCGCCGAGCTCCTCCTGGGTCGCCACCACCGTGGTGATCGGGATCGGGCTTTCCAGATTCGGCTTCGGGATGCGGGTCCCGGTGACGACGATCGCGTCGCTCGCGTAGGTCTGCGGCAGGCTGTTGAGCGTATCCCCGACGGCGGGCAGGCCCGTCAGCGGGATTTCGTGCGTGCGCCCCTGCGGCCAGCAGCGCAACTGGATTTCGCCCGCATCCGGCTGCTCCTCCTGCTTGTCCTCGGCGTTGGGCTTGCCCGCGACCGCCATGGTGCGCGCGTCCGCGAAGCTCTCGCCATTGCCGTTCGCCAGCGTCAGCCAGGCGAACAGATCGAGGGTGCGGCCGTCCGGCGCCACCTCGGCGACGTAGTTTGCCCGCCAGTCGAAGCCGGTCGCGAGATAGCTCAGGCGGACCGTCGCCACCGTCACCTCCGGGCTGGTCGTGGTAACGGCGAGCGTCGGCTTGTCGGTAAGCCCGGCGGGCAGCGAATCGTAGACCAGGGTCTCCGGGAGCCCGGCGCAGCGCAGCGCCTCGAAGCCTTCGCGGGTCTGCAGGACGATGCCGTCGGGGCCCGACAGCAGGATGGCCTCGCTCTCGGTGATCCGTCCGGTCTTCCGGTCGGTGCGGCGGACGTGGACGCGGCGGCCGAGCGCCGCTTCGACCAGCGAGGCGGCCGAGATCAGCCGCGCGTCGCGATTCTTCTCGCCGGGGGGCCCGGGCAGCCCCTGGGCGATGGCGCTGGCGGGAATGATGCCGTCCGAGACGCCCTCGAACCGGACGACGCTGGTCCCGGCCGGGAGGCGGACGGTGCGCGTCTCGGTGATCAGCGCGTAGCCGCGCAGCCAATCGAGATCGAGGTCGGCGTCCGAGCGGAGCGGAGCCCGGTAGACGGTGACCGCGACCGCTTCCGCTCTGGGCGACACGACGACCGGCGGCGCGGCGAAAGCGGCCGTCGCGGAGGCCGCCAGCAGGAGCAGGGCGCTCAGCAGGCGCCGCAGCATTGCCACGTCAGTAGCGGGTCTCGAAGGTGGCGGTGACGCTCGCCTCGCCATTGGCGGGGACCGGCACGTGCCAGGTGGCTTGGGCCGAGGAGCGGCGCTCGCTCTTCAGGCTCTCCTCGACGATCCGCGTGTCCTCCCACACCCATTCGAGGCCGTTCTGGACGAGGTCGACCGTGACCGGCCGCGGGCGCGCGTTGGTGAGGGTGTAGCGCATCGTCGTGCGCCACTTGCGGTCGCCGAGCTTCTCGCGTTTCTCGACCACCGGCTTGACCAGCACGTCGAACGCCGCGCCGGTGCGGACCTCGACCTCCGAGCCCATCGGGATATGGCCGATCGCGTTCGCGCCGACGAATTGCGGGTCGCCGCGCTGGTCCTTCATGTAGACCCGCACGGTACCCGCCGGGAGCTGGTCGGCAAGGCCGTCGGTGCCGGAATTGCGGAACAGGATCGCGGTGCTGGCGCTCTGGGCATAGGTCAGGCCCTGCAGCCACGGCACCTCGTAGACATAGACCTTGCGGCCGGGCACCGAACGAACGTCGAGGAAGCTGACCTGCTTGGTCTGCTGGTTGGCTATCGTCGTGCGCTGCTTGAGCGGGTAGAGATAATAATCGGCGAGCCGCTCGCGGGTGCCGCTCTCGGTGCCGGCCTGGCGCAGCCCGCCGCGCCGCTCATATTCGGCGCCTTCCTGGTTGGGCGTGCCGGCGACCATCACGACGTTCGCCTCGTTGAAGGTGGTGCCGGTGGTGTTGCTGAGCGTGATCCAGCCTTGTGCGTCCAGGCGGCTGGCCGCCTCGTCGAACAGCACGACATAATCGGCCTTCCAGCCGAGGCCGGGCGTCAGGTAGGTGAGCTGGGCGGGGCGGACGCCGGCCCGGCTGCTGTCGACGGTGATCGAGAGGGTCGGGCGGGCGCGCAGGTTCTGCGGCACCTGGTCGAAGATGACGCGCACCGGCATGCCGTCGTCGCGCAGCACCTCGACGCGGTTGCCGATCTGGAGGACGACGCCGCCGTTGGCGGCGAGGATCTTCGCCTGCTCGCGCGTCTCGGCGCCGTTCGAGGGGTTCACCCGCACGATCGTCACCGTCTTGCCGACCGCCTTCTCCATCAGCTTGGCGGGGGTCAGCAGGTCATAGTCGAAATTCTGCTCGACGATGCCGGCATCGGGCGCGGCGAAGGAGACGGTCTCGGCGCGGATCTGGGCCGAGACGTCCGGGAATTCCTGGCGCGACACGCCGGCGGGAATGGCGATCTGCCGCGTGTCCTGCACGAGCGCGAGATTGTCGTTGTAGATGGTGACGGACAGCCGTCCTTGTGCGGTCTGCGCCGCGACCGGCGCCGCCGCGGCGGCGAGCGATAACGTGATGACGACGTTGCGGATCATGCGCGCCTCCCCTGCGGGATCGAGACTGTGCCGGTCAGCGCATCCCGTCAAGTGGTTGGCCTGACGCGAAAAAGGCGGCGCTTCCGGGAGGAAGGCCGCCTCTTTCGTTCAAGGACGTGCCGCTCAGGCCGCCGGAGCGATCTCCTCGCCGCCCTCGTCGGCGCGGGGCCGGCGGGTGCGGCGGCGCGGCGCCTTGGCCGGTGCGTCGCCTTCGACCACGGTCATCGGCGGCGAGATGGCGGGCGGCAGCACGTCGAGCGAGATGCGTTCGCCGGCTTCCTCGGGCGCGTCGCGCCGCTCGTCGCGCGGACGGCGCTCGGGCCGAACGTCGCCGTTGCGCGCCTCGCGGACCGGACGCTCGTCGCGGCCTTCGCGATTGTCGCGCGCCTCGCGGCCGCCGCGGCCTTCGAACTCGCGGTCCCGGCGGAACTCGCGGCGCGGCCGGTCGCCGTCGCCGCGATAGCCGCGGTCCTGGCGCTCGCCGCGACCGCCGCGATCCTCGTCGGCCTCGTCGCCGTCGTCATGCTCGCCGGCCTGCAGCTGCTCCTCGCCCTCGTCCTCCTCGTCCTGGAAGTCGTCGCGGCGCGGGCGCTGCTCCTCGAAGCGGGCGCGATTCTCGTTCAACACGCGGTAATAATGGTCCGCGAACTGCAGCCAATATTCGGTCTGGACGCGGTCGCCCTGCATCTGCGCGTCGCGGGCGAGCGACTTGTATTTCTCGAGCAGCTGGGCGGCATTGCCGCGCGAGCGGTTCTCCTGGCGGTTGCCCGAAGGTCCCTGGTTCGGCGAGCGGGGCCCGCCGCCGCGGCCGCGACGGCGGCCGTTCTGACGATTGTTGATCAAAAGTAAGTCCTCGTCCTCGTGGTCCTGTTCGCCACTTGGCAGCCGGGCCCTCCCGGCCGCGTTGAACTTCGTGCACGACCCCAAGGCAGGAGGCCGCACGCGCGGCTCCAAGCCACCTCACGCTGCGGCCGTCCGGGAACGGCTAAGCAATCGGGGGTCGGCGACGGCTGGCCTCACGCATGTCTGACGCTGTGATGACCCCGTCCCTGGCCCCCTATGTAGCCAGCGCGTACGGCTTTTCCAAGCGGAAAAGATGATGACGTGGGTTAACGTGTTGCAATGAGGCAGCGATCCCGTCCGGAAAGGTCCTTGTAGGCTCTGATCGTGAAGCCGGCGTGACGAAATAAGGACGCGACGGCGTCGAACTGGCCTGCACCGAGCTCGATGCACGCGGCGCCTCCGGGCGCGAGGAACGGGGCGAGACTGGGGGCGAGGCGGCGATAGTCGTCGAGGCCGTCGGGGCCTGCGAACAGCGCTTCGGGCGGCTCCCACTCCGCCACGTCGCGCGGCAGCTCGGCGCCGGCCTCGACATAGGGCGGGTTGCACAGGATCAGATCGAAGCGGCCCGCAAGGCCGCTGGTCCAGTCGCCGAGGCGGAACTCGGCGCGTCCGGCGAAGCCGAGGCGCTCCGCATTGCGGCGGCCAAGGGCAAGCGCAGCCTCCGAGGCGTCGACGCCGACGCCGCTGGCGTCGGGCCATTCGGACAGGGCCGCGAGCAACAGCGTCCCGGGCCCCGTGCCGAGATCGAGGATCCGCGCCGGGCTTGCGCTTCCGAAATGCGCCAGGGCGGCCTCGATCAGCGTCTCGCTGTCCGGACGCGGCACCAGCGCGCCCGGCCCCACCTCCAACTCGATCGTCCAGAAGGCGCGGCGACCGGTGATGTAGGCGACCGGCTCATGGGCGAGGCGGCGGGCGAGGAGGGAATCGAAGGCTTCGGGCGCCGGCTCGTCGAGTCGCTGGAGCAGCACCTCCTCGCGCGGAACCGCGAGGGCGTGCGCCATCAGCAGCTCGGCGTCGAGGCGAGGCGTGTCGCTGACCGATGCCAGCGGATGCGAAGCCGCGCTCAGGACTCCGCCCACGGTGAGCCCCTCCCCTTCAGGGGAGGGGTTGGGGTGGGGCCTGTCGGGGTTTCCGGATGCCGGAGCGGTCAGGACGACATCCCCCACCCCCAACCCCTCCCCTGAAGGGGAGGGGCTTTAGGTCTCATCGAGATGCGCCAGCCGCTCGGCCTCGTCCTCGGCGATCAGGGCGTCGAGCAGCTCGTCCATCTGGCCTTCGAGGATTTCCGGGAGCCGGTGGAGGGTGAGGTTGATCCGGTGGTCGGTCACCCGCCCTTGCGGGAAATTGTAGGTGCGGATGCGCTCGGAGCGGTCGCCCGATCCGACCATCGACTTGCGCGCTCCCGCCCGCTCGGAGGCGAGCCGCTCGCGCTCGGCCTCGTAGAGGCGGGTGCGCAGCACCTTCAGGGCCTTGGCCTTGTTCTTGTGCTGCGACTTCTCGTCCTGCTGGATGACGACGAGCCCGGTCGGAAGGTGGGTGATCCTGACCGCGCTGTCGGTCGTGTTGACCGACTGGCCGCCGGGGCCGGACGAGCGGTAGACGTCGATCCTCAAATCCTTCGCCTCGTCGATATGGACGTCGACATCCTCCGCCTCCGGCAGCACCGCGACGGTCGCCGCCGACGTATGGATGCGCCCGCCGCTCTCGGTCACCGGCACGCGCTGGACGCGATGGACGCCGCTCTCGAACTTCAGCCGCCGGAACACGCCCGGCCCTGTCACGGAGGCGACCACCTCCTTGTAACCGCCGAGCTCGGCCGCGCTGGCGGAGATCAATTCGACCCGCCACCCCCTGGCGTCGGCGTAGCGCTGGTACATACGCAGCAGGTCGCCCGCGAACAAAGCCGCCTCGTCGCCGCCGGTGCCGGCGCGGATCTCGAGCATCGCCGGCCGGTCGTCGGCAGCGTCGCGCGGTAGCAGCTTCAGCGCCAGCGCCCGCTCCGCCTCCGGCAGCGCCCGCTCGAGGGCGCCGATCTCCTCCTCCGCCATCTCCCGCATCTCGGGATCGGTGGTCATCTCCTTGAGCGCCGACAGCTCGGCCCTGAGGCGCCGGACCTCCCGCGCCGCCGCGGCGACCGGCTCGATCTCGGCATAATCCTTCGACAGCCTGACGAACTGCTCCGGCGCGACGTCGGCCGACGACATCGCGCTCTGCAACTCGTCCCGCCGCGCCTCGATCTGCGCGATCCGCTCGTCGGAGATGGTGGTCATTCAGATTTCACGCTGGACAACATCATCGGCTCGCCAAGGGCTGCGAACACAGCTGTCCGTATTCGTCCATGCTCTTCCCCCGCACCTTCGTCGAGACGCTGGAGATGGAACGCGCCAAGGGGGTGGCCCTCTGGTCTAACGAATACAATACCGTCGTGCTTCTCGCGCTTCGCCCACTCCACTCGCTTCTTCGCGTTGCCGCGGAAGGCCTCAACGACGGCTATGTTGCCGGCGCGAAGCCGTGCCTTGATCAGTTCCGCGCGGCCCCGATCCTGCTCATCTTCAATTATGATAGACACAATGAGAGGACGGTTTTTCACCGTCTCGATGAGCATTGCCAGTCGTTCGATTCCCGCTGCCCATCCCACCGCCGGCGTCGGCGGACCGCCGAGCGCCTCGATCAGTCCGTCGTAGCGGCCGCCGGCGATGACCGCGCCTTGGGCGCCGAGGCGGTCGGTGACGAACTCGAAGGCGGTGTGGCGGTAATAATCGAGGCCGCGGACGAGGCGGGCGTTACGGGTCCAGGGGACGCCGGCGGCGTCGAGCCCGGCGGTGACCTTTTCGAAGAAGGTTCGGGCCTCGTCCGTCAGGAATTCGTCGATGGCGGGCGCGGTGTCGGCCGCCGGGCGGTCGCGCGGGTCCTTGCTGTCGAGTATGCGCATCGGGTTCTTGTCGAGCCGCACCAGGCTGTCCTCGGAGAGCTCCGCCCGGTGCGCCTCGAAATGGGCGACGAGCGCGGCGCGCCAGGCGTCGCGGGTCGCGGCGTCACCCAGGGTGTTGAGCTGGAGCATCACGCCTTCGGTAATGCCGAGCTCCTGGAGCAGCTGGTGGGCGAGAACGAGAAGCTCGACGTCGGCGAGCGGCTCGCCCGAGCCGATGATCTCGGCGTCGAGCTGGTGGAACTGGCGGTAGCGGCCCTTTTGCGGGCGCTCGTAGCGGAAGACCGGGCCGTGGGTGGCGAGCTTGACCGGGGCGTGCTGCTGCCAGCCTTCGGAAATGTAGGCGCGGCAGAGACCGGCGGTGAATTCGGGGCGGAGGGTCAGGCTGTCGCCGCCGCGGTCGGGGAAGGTGTACATTTCCTTCGAGACGATGTCGCTGGTCTCGCCGATCGAGCGGGCGAAGACCTCGGTCGCCTCGAACACAGGCGTCTCGACGCGGCGGAAGCCGTAGAGCCGGCGCACCTTGTCGAAAGCGGCGACCACGCGCTGGAACCGGTCCGCCTCCTCGCCGAAAATGTCCTGCGTCCCGCGGACGCGCTGGGGGCCCTTGCTCATCGGCGCGCCCTTCGCACTTTTTTCCCGGCCTGCAAACCTCAGCCGGGGCGGTTCGCGAACGCCGCCCGCTCCTTCTCCGCATCGGCGTTGGTAAGGACGCGCTCGCCGATATGGCCGACCTGCCACGACAAAGCGTGGTCGACGTAGATCTTCACGCCGGCCTCCCGCAGCTCCTGAAAGAAGGAAGCGTCCTCGCCCATGCGGGCATTGGTGCCGGGGAGGCGCTTGCGGTCGAACGGCGCCCAGTTCTCCCAGCCCACGCCCTTTTCGACGTGGGCCTGGACGTCGCGGAAGACGAGCATGTCGACGAGGCAGAGGCCGAGGCCGAGCACCGCCACTTCCTCCACCGCGTCCGCCTTGGCCTTCGCCTCGGTGGTCCAGACATGCTCCCACCGGCCGCCGGCGTCGATGCGGCTGGCGACCGGGCCGGTCGGCTGCGTCCGGCGCGGATAGTTGCAGCCGACGACCGGCAGGCGCCGCGCGATCAGGCGCAGCAGCGCGTCGGGCGGGAAGATGTGGTCGGCGTCGAGCCAGAGCAGGTAGCGCGCCTGCCAGGCCATCGCCCGCTGCAAGAGGTTGGTGCGGTTGGCGACAAGGTCGGACGAGGTGGCGAGGAAGGTCTCGATCTCGAGGCGCGGCGTAGCGGGCGTGCCGGGCGCGGCGAGGCTGCGCGCGACGAGGCGCGCCAGGCTGATCGTGAAGTCGGCCTTGGTATCGCCGTAGCAGGGGATGCAGATCGCGACCTTCATCGCGCCGGCTTCGCATCAAAGCGCCGCAAAATCAAAGCCTCCCGCCTCTGGACAGGGGCGGCGGCGATGCGCCATTGCGCGCCGTCCCGCCCCGGAGTCCTCCCCATGCGTCCCACCCTCATCGCCCTCCTCCTCGCCGCCGCCGCGGCGGTGCCGGCCGCCGCCCCCGTCTCAGCGCAGGTGCCGGCCAACTTCACCCGTGCCACGCCGGCCCCCAGGGTCGACACCATCCCGCCGGCGCGCGACGTGCGCTTCCCCGGCACGATCAAGCTCCATGTCGACGCCACCGACCTCCAGCGCCGCATCTTCCGCGTGAAGCAGACGATCCCGGTGCCGCAGGCCGGCGATTTCGTCCTGCTCTACCCGAAATGGCTGCCGGGCAACCACAGCCCAAGCGGCCAGATCAGCAAGGTCGCCGGCCTCGTCGTCACCGCGGGCGGCAAGCGGCTCGAATGGGTGCGCGACACGCTCGACGTCTACGCCTTCCACGTCCCGGTACCGCAGGGCGTGCGGTCGATCGACGTCGAGTTCATGTTCCTCGCGCCGACGGCCGAGAATCAGGGCCGCACGGTGATGACGCCGGACATGGCGAGCATCCAGTGGATCGCGACCTCGCTCTATCCGGCGGGCTATTACGTCCGCAACATCATGGTCGAGCCGACCGTCACCGTGCCGAAGGGCTGGCACGTCGCGACGGCGCTGCGGCCGGCGAGCGGCGCCGGCACGTCGACCATCACCTATCCGGTCACGCCATACGATATCCTCGCGGACTCGCCGCTGATCGCCGGCGCGCATTATCGCCGCATCCCGCTCAGCGACGATGTCGCCATCGACGCCATCGCCGACACCGAGGCTGAGCTCGCCGCGACGCCGGAGGTGATCCAGCTCCACAAGAACCTGGTGACGCAGGCCGTCCGCGCCTTCGGGGCGCAGCATTACGACCATTACGACTTCCTCTTCACGATCTCGAAGAATTTGGGCGGCATCGGCCTCGAGCATCACCGCAGCTCCGAGGACGGCGTCACGCCCGGCTATTTCACCGAGTGGAAGAACGCGCAGCGCGACCGCAACCTCCTGCCGCACGAATACAGCCACAGCTGGGACGGCAAGTACCGCCGCGGCAAGGACCTGTGGACGCCCGATTACCGCACGCCGATGCAGGACAGCCTGCTCTGGGTCTATGAGGGCCAGACGCAATTCTGGGGCTATGTGCTCGATGCCCGCTCCGGCATGCTGTCGAAGCAGGAGACGCTGGACGCCCTCGCCGCCATCGCCGCGACCTACGATGCGACCCCCGGGCGGCAGTGGCGGCCGCTCATCGACACGACCAACGACCCGATCATCGCCCAGCGCGCGCCGCAGGCGTGGCGCAGCTTCCAGCGCTCGGAGGATTATTACAACGAAGGCCTGCTGATCTGGCTCGATGTCGACCGCATCCTGCGCCAGCAATCGGGCGGCAGCCGCTCGATCAACGACTTCGCGAAGGCCTTCTTCGGCGTCAACGACCGCGATTATGGCGAGCTCACCTACACGTTCGACGACGTCGTCGCGACGCTGAACCGGGTGCAGCCCTACGATTGGGCCGCTTACCTCAATCGCCGCATCCACGCTTATACCGAGCATGCGCCGCTCGAGGGGATCAACGAGGGCGGCTACAAGCTCGTCTACACCGACACACCGACCGACTGGTTCAAGCAGGGCGAGCGCAAGTCGAAGGCCGTCGACCTCACTTATTCCGGCGGCTTCACGGTGGCGACCCAGGGCGGCAAGGTCGGCTCGGTGCTTTGGGACAGCCCCGCCTTCAATGCCGGCCTCACCGTCGGCAGCGCCATTGTCGCGGTCAACGGCCGGACCTTCGACGGGGACGCGCTGAAGGACGCGATCCGCGCCGCGAAGGACAATCGCGAGCCGGTCCACCTGCTCGTCCAGAGCGGCGACACCTACCGGACGCTCGACCTCGACTGGCACGGGGGCCTGCGCTACCCGCGCTTGCAGCAGACCGGGGGCGGCCGCGGGACGCTCGACGCCCTGCTCGCGCCGCTTTGAGCCACGGAGATATGGGAATGACGCTTCGCACGCTGCTCGCCGCCGCCCTCGCCGGCGGCTCCGCCCTCGCCGCGCCGCCGCCCGCCCCCTCGGCGCAGTCGCAGACCGCGGCGGCGCTGCAGCGCATCCGCGCGCTCAACCCGCGGGTCAACGCGGTGATCGCCGTCGATCCCACCGCCATGGACCAGGCAAGGGCGATCGACCGGCGCAAGGCGAAGGGGCCGCTCGCCGGCATGCCGATCCTGATCAAGGACAATATCGAGAGTCTGGGGCCGCTGCCGACGACGGCGGGAAGCCTCGCCCTCGCCCAGAACGTCACCAACCGCGACGCGCCTTTGGTGGCGCGGCTGCGCGCGGCGGGCGGCGTGATCGTCGGCAAGACCAACCTGTCGGAATGGGCGAACATCCGCTCGAACAGCTCGATCTCCGGGTGGAGCGCGGTCGGCGGCCAGACGCGCAACCCCTTCGCCCTCAACCGCAATCCGTGCGGCTCGTCGAGCGGCAGC
This sequence comes from Alphaproteobacteria bacterium, assembly GCA_019239415.1. Taxonomy (GTDB): domain Bacteria; phylum Pseudomonadota; class Alphaproteobacteria; order Sphingomonadales; family Sphingomonadaceae; genus Allosphingosinicella. The sequence goes on along the minus strand of JAFAZW010000089.1, from coordinate 13,657 downwards.
GGCGCGGCGGTGGCGGCCGGGATGGTGCCGGCGGCGATCGGCACGGAGACGGACGGCTCGGTCACCTGCCCCGCCTCGATCAACGGCATCGTCGGCTTCAAGCCGACCGTCGGTCTGGTCAGCCGCAGCCGCGTCGTGCCGATCAGCCACAGCCAGGACACGCCGGGGCCGATGACGCGGACGGTGCGCGACGCCGCTTTGGTGCTCGGCGCCATGGCGGGCACCGATCCGACTGATCCGGCGACCGCGGACGCCGACCGCCACAAAGTCGATTACGTCAACACCCTCTCGACCCAGTCGCTCAAGGGCACCCGCATCGGCGTGATGCGCTTCGCCGCCGGCTTCGCGAACACCGACCCGCTGTTCGAGCAGGCCCTCCGGACGCTGCGCAACCAGGGCGCGATCCTGGTGGAAATCAAGGAGTTCAAGGGGCGCCAGGAGATCGGCCGCAACGAGTTCCAGGTGCTGCTGACCGAATTGAAGGCGGACCTCAACGCCTATCTCGCGACCACCCCCGGGGCGGTGCGGAGCCGCACGCTGGCCGACCTCATCCAGTTCAACCGCGCCCACGCCTCGACCGAGCTGGCGCTGTTCGGCCAGGAGACGTTCGAGGAGGCGGAGAAGACCAAGGGTCTGGCCGACCCCGATTACGTCAAGGCGCGCGAGACGGCCTACCGGATGGCGGGGCCGGAGGGGATCGACCGGCTGCTGCGCGAGAATGAGGTGGTGGCGCTGGTCGGTCCGACCATGCCCCCGGCCTGGTTCATCGACGCCGTGACCGGCGACCGCGTGTCCGGCGGCGGCGCCGGCGGCCTCGCCGCGGTGGCGGGCTATCCGCACCTCACCGTGCCGATGGGCCTCATCAAGGGGCTGCCGGTCGGCCTCAGCTTCATCGGCACCAGGTGGGACGACGCCCGCATCCTCTCCCTGGGTTACGCCTACGAGCAAGCCTCGATGAAGCGCGCCGACCCCAAGCTCTACCCTTCGATCGAAGACAGCCCGGATTTCGCCCCGCACTTCCAGCCCGGTGGACGCTAAAGGCAGAACCGGAAAATCCGCCCGTCATTCCGGCGAAGGCCGGAATCCCCCTTCTTCGGTAGCCTCGAAACGAGGAGGTGGATCCCGGATCAAGTCCGGGATGACGGCCCCGTGCCGGGCTTGCGCCGCGGCCTCTTCTTCGCCGCCGCCCGCGTCCCCGCCTCCCGGGCGAGGCGGGCCCAGCGCTCCATCGCCTCCGCATCGTCATACACGTCGGTCGGCGCCCGACGATAGTTCATCGACTCGACGGTGCCGTCCTTCAGCGTGAAGCTGAACCGTTCGCAGCCCGCCTCGTCCCACACCGCGGCGCTCTCTGCGTCGGCCTTGAACCAGAGCTCGTCGTCGAGCACAGCGAAGATGACGCCGTCGAGATAGAGCACCGCGGCGCCCATCATCGGGCGCATCATCACGGCGCCGAGCGGCTCCAGCGCCTCCTGCACCCAGGCAAAGAGGGCGCGGTCGACGGGCAACGGCAGCGTCAGGGACTCAGGAGGAGCCGGTGATAGGTGGCAGCATGCCGTCGGCGCGGCGCGACTGCTCCTGAGCGTCGCTCACCGACGCGGCCGACGTGGGGCTGCAGGTCCGAACAGCCTCTGCGGCCGCGGCCGCCGTCTCGGTGAATCCGCGATAGCGAGGGGATTCCTCGCCGCAGCAAGGCCGGCCCTCGAAGTTCGCGAGATGTCGCGTGACGCTGAGGTGGATCGTGCTGAACACGTCCCGGTCCGCCTCCTCGAAACGCCCGTCGTCGGCGGCGGCGTTGAGCGCTTCGCGCAGTTCGCGCCCTGCGTCGAGAGCTGCTCTGCGTGTCGTCATCGGATCCCTCCAAAGGCAATGACGGTGTCGGCTATGAGCCCGAGGGCCTCGACCATTCGGGCGCCGGCGATTTTCGCCATACGCCGTTTCTCTTCCGGCGTGAACCTGCCGGCGAGGCGCTCGCGCAACAGCTTCTCGGCGGCGGCGAACGCATCCAGCGCGTCGTCGATCGCGTCCGCGCGGGCCGGCGCCGCCGCCGACTCGGCGCGGCTCTCGTTGACGCGCGTGGCGAATGCGAGCCGCTGATCGAAATTCATCTTGGCCCGCTCGCTCGCATAGGCTCTCACCAGGCTCCTCTGATAGATCTCCGCGTCTCCCTGCGAAACGAGGAGAATCCAGTCGCGCATTTGCTGCCTGAGCTGTGGGACGACCTGCTCGACCTTATCGCCGTGCTCGGCGACGTAGCGATTGATGTCGCGGACCTTGCGCTGCTCGTTGGCAAGCCTTTCGACGAACTGCAGGAGAGCCGTAGCCGCCTTGCCCTGGTCGCTCGCCAGCAGCTTTTCAGCGTCCGGGATGACCACGGACTTGCCCAGCACCGCCTTGGCCAGGGCCGCCGCCGAATTCGCCTTGCCGGCGAGGCTGCCGAGTTCCTTCGAGATGTCGGCGTCCGGCCGATCGGCGATCTTCCCCAGCGCGGCGCCGTAATCGCCGACGGCGCTGATCAGCAATATCGTCGGTTTGAGCGCCTCTTCGGAGATCGGGCGCAGTTCGAGCGTTTGCAGATCGTATCCGAGCTTCGGCGCGATACTGGGCGCACAGAGCGGCACCCTGCCCTTGCCGCGGCGGGTCCGCGTCTGCACCACGATCACGGCGAGGGGCTCGCAGGACGGATCGCTCGCGACCACCGCCGCATTGGCCCGCAGCCGGCGTGCCTTCGCCTCTTCGAGCGCGGCGTTCGCGTCGGCCACGAATCTGTCCGCCTTGGTCTTGACCTCGGAGGCCGCTTCGACGCGCAACGCATTTCCCGCGCACCCGCCCAACATGAGCGCTGCGCCAGCCAAAGTCGCGGCAAGTAGATGTTTCATGCGCTCTCCCCCAGCGCAGCGAACGATCTCCCAACCTGTCAGTCACCGGCCGGACAGGTCAAGCGGGACGCCGCGAGCGCTTCCGCCTATCTGTCCCCCGTCGGGACTCGCGCGGCGGGTCAGGCGACCACCCTCAGCCCCACGATGCAGCCGATGAGGCCGAGCAGCAGCAGCATGCGCACCGCGCCGGCCGGTTCGGCGAAGAAGGCGATGCCGACGATCACGGTGCCGAGCGCGCCGATGCCGCCCCAGACGGCGTAGGCGGTGCCCATCGGGATGGTCCGCGACGCGATCTCGAGCAGACCCATCGACAGCGTCACCGAAGCGAGGAAGCCCAACGTCCACGGCAGGTTGCGGAACCCATCGACGAAGCGGAGGCAGGTGGTGAATCCGACCTCGAAGCAGCCGCCGAGGATGAGGAAGAGCCAGGCCATGCGATTGGGTTAGCGCGCGCCGCCCTCCTCGGCTAGCGTCGCGGCCATGGCGACCCGCACCGCCCCCTCCATCGGCAACCGCATCGCGCCGGTTCGCTTCCTGGTCTTCCTGGCGCTGCTCGTCCCGGGCGGCGCCTTCGCGGGCGTCGAATGGGGCTGGCGGACAGGCGTGATGAGCGGCTTCGACGTCGCCTCGGCGGTGTTCCTCGTCTCACTCTGGCCGCTGTTCGGCACCGACATCCCCGGCATCCGCGCCCGGGCCGCCGCCAATGACGCCAATCGCGCGCTCCTCCTCGTCGTCACCGGCATCGTGATGCTCACCGTGCTCACCGCCGTCGGCGCCGAGCTCCAGAAGGGCGAGCCGCCGAGCGGACCGATGAAGGCGGCGATCGTCGCGACGCTGGCGCTCGCCTGGCTGTTCAGCAACATGGTCTACGCGCTCCACTACGCCCATCTCTTTTACAGCCGCGACCGCAAGGCCGGCGGCGACGTCGGCGGCCTCGATTTCTCCGGCACCGGCAAGCCCAGCTATTCGGACTTCGTCTATTTCGCCTTCACCCTCGGCATGACGTTCCAGACCTCCGACACCGGCGTGACGACGCCCGGCATGCGGCGGATCGTCACCTGCCACTGCTTCGCCGCCTTCGTCTTCAACCTCGGTGTGCTCGCCTTCACCATCAACGTGCTCGGCAGCGCTAGATAGCCCCTTCCGCATGCTCCGCGGGAAGGCGCGTGCGCGCGGCGATCAGGCAGGCGACGACGATCATCGCCGCGCCGGCCAGCGTGAACGGCCGCACCGGCTCCGAAAAGACCAGCCAGCCGTAGAAGGCGGCCCACACGAACCCGCTATATTCGGTCGGCGCCAGGTGCTGGGCCTCGGCCCTGGCATAGGCCCAGGCGAGCAGCATCAGCGACGCGAAGGCGAGCGCGGCGGCGGCGAGAATGGCCGGCCAGGCCGCGCGCGGGGGCACGGCCGCGAAGACCGGCGCCGCCACGAGGAAGCAGGCGCTCATGATCGCGCTCATGAAGAAGGCCACCTCCACCGGCCCCGCCACCCGCGCCTGCGCCCGCATCAGGATGATGTTGCCGGCGTAGAGCGCGGCGGAGCAGAGGATGGCGATCGACCCCTCGAGCGCATCGCGGCCGAGCTCGGCGCGCGCCTGGCCGAACAGGATCACGGCGACGCCGGCGAAGCCGAGCAGCGAGGCGAGGATCGCGCGGCGGCGGATCTTCTCGCCGAGCCACAGCGCCGCAAGATAAAGCGCGACGAGCGGCGCGATGAAGGCCAGGGCGATGGCCTGCGCCATCGGTACGCGGGCGAGGCCCCAGAAGAACAGCACCGCCATGACGCTCGACATGCTGCCGCGGACGAGGTGCATGCGGAGCGCCGTGCCGCGCGGCCAGGCCATTCGGCGGACGAGGAACACGGTGCCGCCGAGCAGCGCGCCGGCGGCCGTCCGCCAGAGCAAGGCATTGTAGGCGCCGATCGACAGCGCCAGTCCCTTCATCACCGCGTCCATGGTTGAGAAGACGCCGATGCCGAGCAGCGCCACGCCGAAGGGAATCGCAATCCCGCGCTGCTGCCCGCCTGCCGCCATGGCGCGCGCTTAGCCGCGCGCCGCAGCGCGGGCTAGTCGAGCCGCATATAGTCGCCGCTCATCTCGACCGAGACGTGCGACAGGTAACCCTGGCCGAGAAGCGAGATCGGCAAGCCCTCGAGGACGACGGCCCGCACCCCTTGCACGTCCTTTCCCTCGAGCGACACGCGGTCCAGCGTCACCACCTTGCCGCGGACGGGTCCCGACGCGCCTTCGCCGACGACCTGGAACTCCGCCTCGGAGAAGGGGATGCCGATGCGCCGCGCATCGTCGACCGTGAGCGCGACGTCGGTCGCTCCGGTGTCGACGACGACGTGGACGAGCTGCCCGTTGACTTCGACGTCGGTATAGAAATGGCCGCCGGAGGCTCGTTTCAGGAGCGTCTGCTGCCCGGAGCCGGATCGTATTTCGCCTGGCGCGACCGGCGCGGCCGCCACCGCGCGCGCGGGTGCGGGCCCTGGCGCCGAGGCATGCCCAGTCGGCCACAGCAGGCCGATGCCGGCGCCGATGCCCATCACGACGAGGAGCGGCTTCAACATCGCCGCAGGTTAGCCGCCGAGCGTGAAGAAAGACTTATTCGGCCGCCTCCGCGGCGGCGGCGTCGGCCGCTTCGATCTCCGCCGCCTTGGCCTCGACCAGGCGGACGATGTGGTCGACCATCTCCTCGTCGCGGACATGGTGGTCGGTGACGCCGGAGAGATAGACCATGTGCTTGCCGTTGCCGCCGCCGGTGATGCCGATGTCGGTCTCGCGCGCCTCGCCTGGGCCGTTCACCACGCAGCCGAGCACCGACAGGGACATCGGCGTGCGGATATGGGCGAGACGGTCCTCCAGCGTCTGGACGGTGCGGATGACGTCGAAGCCCTGGCGCGCGCAGGACGGGCAGGAGACGACGCGGACGCCGCGGTTGCGGATTCCGAGCGCCTTGAGGATCTCGAACCCGGCGCGGACCTCCTCTTCCGGCTCCGCCGAGAGCGAGACGCGGATCGTGTCGCCGATGCCGTACCAGAGCAGCGACCCGATGCCGATCGCGCTCTTGACCGTGCCGCCCCTCAGGCCGCCGGCCTCGGTGATGCCGAGGTGGAGCGGGCAGTCCACGGCTTCGGCGAGCTGCTGGTAGGCGGCGACGGCGAGGAAGACGTCGGACGCCTTCACGGCGACCTTGTAGTCGCGGAAATCGTGGTCCTCGAGGATGCGGATATGGTCGAGGGCGCTCTCGACCAGCGCCTCCGGGCACGGCTCGCCATATTTTTCGAGCAGGTCGCGCTCGAGGCTGCCGGCATTGACGCCGATGCGGATCGCGCAGCCGTTCGCCTTGGCGGCGTCCACCACCTCGCGCACCCGCTCGGCCGAACCGATATTGCCCGGGTTGATCCTGAGGCAGGCGGCGCCGGCGTCGGCGGCCTCGAGCGCGCGCTTGTAGTGGAAGTGGATGTCGGCGACGATCGGCACCCGCGCGGCGCGCACGATCTGGCGGAGCGCGGCGGTCGACGCCTCGTCCGGACAAGACACGCGGACGATGTCCGCCCCCGCCTCCTCGCAACGGCGGATCTGGTCGATCGTCGCCTTCGCGTCGGCGGTGACCGTGTTGGTCATCGTCTGGACGGTGACGGGCGCGCCGCCGCCGACCGGCACGTTGCCGACCATGATGCGGCGGGAGGGGCGGCGCGCGATGTCGCGCCAGGGTCGTACGGACATGCCGGCCCATATAGGCGCCGCGGCGCCGTCGCGGAAGCGGCGCTTCCGTGCGGATCGGGTGCAGAATCCCGGGATCGGCCCGCCCCTTACCGCCTAAGTACCGTGGACGATCGCCGAAAAAACGGGCAGATCGGCGGAAGTTGCGACAGATTATTTATTTTCCGGTGACTAACGTTACCAGCGACAACGTGGCTTCGATGGTGGGGAGATCGAAGAGATGGCGGAGTTCATGGGTGGGACCGCGCACCCGCAGCCGGCCGAGCCCGGCGTTTTCCATTACCGCCGGCAAGTGGCGCCGATGCTCTGGGCGTTCGCCGCTCTTGCGCTGGCCGAAATCGGCGTCGTGCACCTGCTGATGTGGCACTGGAGCCGCACCGCGGCCGGCGTGCTGGACGGCCTCGGCGCCGCCCTGTTCCTGGCGATGCTGGTGTTGATCCTCTCGCTGGGCCGGCGTCCCGTCCTGCTGGGCGATCGGGTCCTGCGGATCCGCACCGGCCTGCTGGTCGACGCCGCGATCCCGCTCGGCGAGGTCGCGTTCGCGCAGAGCGGCTACGCCCCGGCCGATTACATGCCCGGGTCGCTGCTGAAGGCGAGCCTGCTGGCGCAACCCAACGTGCTCCTCCTCCTCAAGCGCGACATCGACCTGCCGGGCCCGCTCGGGCGGCTCCGCCGGGTGCATGCCGTGGCGCTGGCGCTCGACGAGCCGGCGCGTTTCCTGCTGGCCCTCAACACGCGCGTGAAGAACGCGGGAGCCGAAGCGTCGGCGGTCGCCTAGAGCGCTGAGCGACCCAGGGTCGCGCCGGCGCTGTTCGCCCACGCCGCCACCCTGAACGCGTTTTAGGGTCCGGCTCTCCACCCGCCCGGCCGCGTCCGACGGCGATGCCGAACCACGTTCAGCATGACGACGGAGCGGATGCGGTGCCGGCGCGGCCTAAAGGACGAAGTCGCTGCTGACGACCGTGACCGCGCCGTCGAGCTTGACCTCGAAATCGGCGACGCCGTCGCCGTTTATGTCGCCCTGGATCCAGGTGTTCGTGCCGTCGAAATAGGTGCGCAATTCACCCGCCGTCGAGGTGAAGGCGGCGTTGCCCACGAAGGTGAACGCCTGATCTCCGGCGACGTTGGTGTTCGCATCCCAGCCCGACAGGTCGATCTGGTCGACGCCGCTGGTGAAATCGGTGATCCGGTCGGCACCGGCGCCGGTGCCGCTCTCGTAATAGCCGATCCGGAACATGTCCGCGCCGGCACCGCCGGTCAGGGTGTCGGCGCCGGCGCCGCCGATCAGCAGGTCGTCGCCGTTGCCGCCGTCGAGCGTGTCGTTCCCGGCCTGGCCGCGCAGCGTGTCGGCGCCGTCGAGGCCGCTCAGGACGTCGTTGCCGCCGCCGCCGTACATGACGTTGTCGAGGGCGTTGCCGGTGAAGGTGAAGTCGAGGGGGGTGGTGCCGTTATACTGGCCGCCTTCGACATTGTCCGGCAGCGTGTAGGTGGTGAGTGTGGTGTAGACGTAATCGCTGCCCTCGCCGCTATTCTCGACCACCACGTCCCCGACATTGTCGACGATGTAGACGTCGTCGCCGGTGCCGCCTTCCATGTGATCGGCGCCGGTGCCGCCCGAGAGGACGTCCCCGCCGTCGCCGCCGTAGAGATTGTCGTCCCCGCCGCCGCCGTAGAGCTGGTCGTAGCCGTCGTTGCCGTAAAGCGTGTCGCTCGAGGCGCCGCCGGTGATGACGTTGTTGAGCTCGTTGCCGGTGCCGGTGAAGCCGCCGCTGCCGGTGAAGGTCAGATTCTCGACATTCGCGCCGAGCGCGTAGGAGGCGAGGGTAGTGCGCACCTCGTCCGTCCCTTCGCCGGAATATTCGATGACCGAATCGCCGACGTCGTCGACGAAATAGATGTCGTTGCCGGTGCCGCCGTACATGGTATCGGCGCCCGTGCCGCCGTCGAGGCGGTCGTTGCCGCCGCCGCCGTACAAGGTGTCGTCGCCGCCGAAGCCGAATATCTGGTCGGCTCCCGAAGTCCCGGTGAGCGTGTCGTTGCCGCTGGTTCCGTTGATGATAGCCATGATCTGCCCCTCGTCTCAGCCCGCGCGACTCGGCGCCGCGCCACCCTTGGGCATGAAGATCATCGCGAAAAAAGCGCTTAGACGCCAGCGTAATGAATGCAACTGAATCAGCGATCTAGGCACCGACGACTTCAAGACGAAGCGTAGCAGGGACACGTTTCCCCCGTCACCCTGAACTTGTTTCAGGGTCCAGGCCTCCACCCTTCGTGCCCCACTCACCCTGGATGCTGAACCAAGTTCAGCATGACGGCTTGCGGACTCTCACGCCTACTTTGGCTGATCTGCTGCTTGGGGCGGCTCGCTTGCTGTCACGCCGTCAGTACAATCGCCGCAGGGTCGTCTGTCACTCCTCCTTCGGCGGTCGGCCACGCTTGCGCGGCTCCGGCGGCGCCACCTTGACGCCCCGCCGCTGCAACGCCTCGCGCAGCAGGCATTCGACCTGGGCGTTGACGCTCCTCAAGTCCGCCGCCGCCGAGCGCTCCAGCGCCTGCCACAAGGAGGGCTCGAGGCGCAGCGGAAACGCTTTCTTGGGCGGCGGCGGCACGGCGGGCACTACTGGTAGAGCGTACCGGTGTTGACGACGGGCTGGGTGTCGCGCTCGCCGCACAGCACCACCATCAGGTTCGAGACCATCGCCGCCTTGCGCTCGTCGTCGAGCTCGACCACCCCTTTCTCGGAGAGCAGCTGGAGCGCGTTCTCCACCATCGAGACGGCGCCGACGACGATCTTCTGCCGCGCCGCGATCACCGCCTCGGCCTGCTGGCGGCGCAGCATCGCTTGGGCGATCTCCGGAGCGTAGGCGAGGTGGGTGAGGCGGCATTCGTCCACCGTGATGCCGGCGATCCGCACCCGGTCCTGCAGCTCGGCGCGCAGCTCCTCGTTCACCTCGTCGGCATGGCCGCGCAGCGTCGTCTCCTGGTGCTCGATATCGTCATAGGGATATTTGGCGCCGATCGCCCGCACCGCGCTCTCGATCTGGACGAAGACGAACTTGGCGTAGTCGTCGATGTCGAACAGCGCCTGGGCGGTGTCGGTCACCCGCCAGACGACGTTGGTGGCGATCTCGATCGGGTTGCCGCGCAGGTCGTTGACCTTAAGCCGCTCCGAGGTGACGTTGCGCGCCCGCGTCGAGATCTTCGACTTGCTGTACCAGGGCAGCACCCAGCGCAGGCCGGTCGAGCGATCCGTCCCCTTGTAGGAGCCGAACAGGAGGATCGCCGCGGCCTGGTTCGGCTGGAGCAGGTAGAAGCCCTTGACGACGAGCACGAAGCCGAGGGCGCACCCGATCATGAGGAGCGTGCCGGCCGCTTCGCTGCCCGGGGTCGCCGCCATGCCGAGCCCGAGAAACCCGCCGACCAGGGTCAGCAGCAGCACCAGCAGCATCAGGTAGCCGCTCAGCGTCGATGCCGGCCGCTCGACCGACAGGCGCAGCGCCTTGTGATCCGATTCACGAATGTCCGTCATGGCGAAACCTCCCTCGCAATACTGATATCATAATTATATGAAAGTCGTTGCGCAAGCGTGATCGCGCGTTGAAGGCGCGGGCGGCGGCGGATAGAGCGCGCCGCTCAAGCGTTCGCCCGCCGAAGGACCCAAGATGACCGACGCCCCCTCCCCCTGGAAGATCGTGGTGCACGGCGGCGCCGGGGTGATCGAGCGTGCCAATCTCGGCGCCGCCGACGAGCGGGAGATCCGCGCCGGTCTCGCCGCCGCGCTCGACGCCGGGTCGGCGATCCTCGCCAGGAGCGGCAGCGCGCTCGATGCGGTCGAGGCGGCGGCGCGTAGCCTCGAGGACGACCCGCATTTCAACGCCGGCCGGGGCTCCGTCTTCACCTATCAGGGCACGATCGAGACCGACGCGGCGATCATGGAAGGCGCGAAGCGCAACGCCGGCGCCGTGACGGGGGCGACGGCGACGAAGAACCCGGTGAGCCTCGCCCGCGCCGTCATGGAGCACAGCCCGCACGTCCTCCTGTCGCGCGAAGGCGCCGACCAGTTCTCGCGCGAGCAGGGTCTGGAGCAGGTCGGGCCGGAATGGTTCGCCACCCCGGCGCGGCGCCACCAGCTCGACCTGATGAAGGCGGACGAAAGCCATTATTTCGACGAGGAGCTGAAATACGGCACCGTCGGCGCCGTCGCCTGCGACGTGCACGGCCATGTCGCCGCGGCGACTTCGACGGGCGGCCTCACCGGCAAAAGGTGGGGCCGGATCGGCGATTCGCCGCTGATCGGCTGCGGCACCTATGCGGACGACCGCGCGGCGGCGATTTCGGCGACCGGCGCGGGGGAATATTTCATCCGCGCCGCGGTCGCCCACGAGATCTGCGCCCGTATGCGGATGCTCGGCGAGGACGCGGCGACGGCGGCGGACAAGGTCGTCGCCGACGTCGGCAGCCTCGGGGGAAGCGGCGGCGTGATCGTGGTGACGCCGCGCGGGCAGGCGGCCTACGCCTTCAACACGCCCGGCATGTACCGCGGCATGGCGGGGCCGGAGGGGAAGAGCGTGGCGATCTACGGCGACGAGTGACCGTCATCCCGGCGAAAGCCGGGATCTCCATCCGGAAACGCACTGGACCACCGACCCCGCGCCCTGCTCCATGAGATCCCGGCTTTCGCCAGGATGACGTGCTCTTTCCCCCCCTACTCCGGCAGCACCGTCACGGCGCGGCGGTTCTTGGCCCAGCTCTCCTCGTCGGAGCCGAGCGCCTCGGGCCGCTCCTTGCCGTAGCTGACCACCGTCATCCGCGCCGGGTCGATGCCCTTGGCGGCGAGATAGTTCTTCGCCGCGTTGGCGCGCCGGTCGCCGAGCGCGAGATTGTACTCGCGGGTGCCGCGCTCGTCGCAATGGCCCTCGATGGTGACGCGGACGCGCGGGTTGCGCGTCAGCCAGACCGCCTGGGCGTCGAGCACCGCCCGGTCCTGGTCGTCGAGCGAATAGGAATCGAGGGGGAAGAAGACGCGGTCGGACGGCACGCTGGCGAGGAAGTCGGCGCGCGAGCCGGGGAGCGCCGCCGTCCCGACTCCGCCGGAGCCGGGGCCGGTTCCCGCCCCGGTCCCGCCGGCCGCGTCGCCGGGTCCCGACGCCGGCGGCGGGGGCAGCATCTTCGGCGGCTTCTTGGCGCAGCCGGCCAGCGCCACCGCGGCGGCCGTGGCGACGATCAGGGCCAGGTTTCTCATCACGCTGTCTCCTCGATACTTCAGGGAAGAATGGGTCCCCAGGCGGGGTCGGAGCCGTCGAGCGGCGTCGGGATGCGGCGTTCGTTGACCCCGGTCAGGTCGACCTGCCAGACGCTCGAGGCGCCGGAGCGGCCCTGGCTCGTCCGGAAGAACTGGATGACGCGGCCGTTGGGCGACCAGGTCGGCGCCTCGTCCTGCCAGCTGTTGGTGAGCAGGCGTTCGCCGCCGCCGTCCGGCGTCATCACGCCGATGCGGAAATTGCCGGCGATCCTGGTGAAGGCGATGAGGTCCCCGCGCGGACTCCATTCGGGAGTCGCGTAACGCCCGCCGCCGAAGCTGATCCGGTGCTGGTTGGAGCCGTCGGCGTTCATCACGTAGATCTGCTGGGACCCCGAGCGGTCGCTCTCGAAGACGATGCGGCTGCCGTCGGGCGAGAAGCTGCCGCCGACGTCGATGCCGGGCGTGTTGGTGAGGCGCTGGACCGGGCCGCCCGCCGACGACACCTTGTAGACGTCCGTGTTGCCGTTCACCGCCATCGAGAAGAGGATCCATTTGCCGTCCGGCGAGAAGCGCGGGGCGAAGGTCTGGTTGGCGCTCTCGGTGACGACCCGCTGGCGCCCGGTGCCGATGTCGTAAATGTAGATGCGCGGCCGGTTCTCGACATAGCTGACGTAGACGATCTGCTTGTAATCGGGCGAGAAGCGGGGCCCGAGCACGCCCGACTGGCCGTTGGTCAGGAAGCGGTGGTTGGCGCCGTCCGAGTCCATGATCGCGAGCCGCTTCACCCGCCGGTCCTTGGGTCCGCTCTCGGCGATGTAGGCGATGCGGCTGTCGAAGAAGGGGCTCTCCCCGGTCAGGCGCGAATAGATCGTGTCGGCGCATTTGTGCGCGGCGCGTCGCCAGTCGCGCGGGGCGACGACGAAGCCCTGGCGGGCGAGCTCGGTCTTGAGGGCGACGTCGTAGAGGTAGCAGCCGACGGTGATCCGCCCGTCCGCCTCTGCCCGCACGAAGCCCTCGACCAGCGCCTGGGCATTGGAGCCGCCCCAGAAGCCGAAGTCGGGCGCGGCGACTTCCGGATAGGCGATCTCGCGGATGCCGGCGGGGCCGACCGGCTGGAACAGGCCGCTGCCGCGGAGGTCGCCGGCGACGACGTCCGCCACCTGGCGGCCGAGCGCGACGGTGCCGCCGGCGGGCGTTTCGGCGGCCTGCGGCGTGGGCATGACCGGAATGGCGATCGTCATCTTCTCCGAACCTTCGGCAGTGACGTCGACGTGGAGCTGGGCGGCGGCGGGTGCCGCGGCGGCGAAGGCGAGGAGGGCGAGGACGCGATACACGAGCTTCATTGGCTGAGCCTCAGATCGAGGGTGACGGTAACCTGCTTCCAGGCCTCGTAATATTCGGCCGGAAGGTGGAAGGGCGAGGCGAGCATGACCGCCTTCCTCGCCCGTTCCTGGTGGAGCGGGACCTGCGGCCGGTTGCTCGGGGTGACGCCGGTCGTGCGGACCAGCTCGACGTGGGTGACGCTGCCGTCCCGGGCGAGGGTGACGGCGAGGTCGGTGCGCAGCGAATCCATGTCGGCGCCGGACGGGACGACCTGCTGCCATTTCGGCTTGAGCTGCCGCTTCACCTCGGCCGCGAGCGAGGAACGGACGGCGGGGCTGGCCGTGGCGGCCGGCGCGGCGGCCGAGCGGCTGGCCGACGCGCTGTCGGAGAGGCCGGTGAGCAGGCCGGAAAGGCGACCGGTCGGCCGCGTCTGCGGCCGAGCCGGGGCGGGTCTGGCGGGCGCCGCGGCCGGTGCCGGGCGGGCCG
>JAFAZW010000034.1 GCA_019239415.1 Alphaproteobacteria bacterium | reverse complement strand
GGCAGGAAGGCGCGGTTGGCCGCTGCCGCCTCCGCGAACTTGTTCCATGGGCACACCGCGAGGCAATCGTCGCAGCCGTAGATGCGGTTGCCCATCGCGGCGCGGAATTCCTCCGGGATCGGGCCCCTATGCTCGATCGTCAGGTAGGAGATGCAGCGGCGGGCATCGAGCCGGAAGGGCGCCGGGAAGGCGTTGGTCGGACAGGCGTCGAGGCAGGCGGTGCAGCTGCCGCAATGGGCCGGGTGCGCCGCCGCCGCCGGTTCCAGCTCGAGGTCGAGCGTGGTGTAGATCGCGCCGAGGAACAGCCACGAGCCGTCGGCGCGGCTGACGAGGTTGGTGTGCTTGCCCTGCCAGCCGAGGCCGGCCGCGGCGGCGAGCGGCTTCTCCATCACCGGCGCGGTGTCGACGAACACCTTGAGGTCGCATCCCGCCTCCGCCACCAGCCACCGCGCCAGCGCCTTCAGCGCCTTCTTCACGACGTCGTGATAGTCGGCGCCCTGCGCGTAGACGGAGATGCGGCCGACGTCCGTCGCCTCGGCGAGGGCGAGCGGGTCGACAGCGGGGGCATAGCTCATGCCCAGCGCGATGACGGAGCGCACCTCCGGCCAGAGGCCGTGCGGAGAGGCGCGGCGGTCCGCGGTGTCGGCCATCCACAGCATGTCGCCATGGGCGCCCTCGGCCAGCCATTGATGCAGGCGCCGGCCGGCTTCGGCCGCCGCGTCGGCGCGGGCGACGCCGAACGCGCAGAAGCCGAGCGCCCGCGCCTGTGCCTCGAGCCGCTCGCGCAGCTTTGCCTTGCCGTCCACCATCGGCCGCCGCTACCACAGGCGCGGGAAAAGGGGGACCTGTGTCCAACAGCTTGGCGATCGAAGCGCGCGGACTTTTCAAGGCGTTCGACGGGAAACCGGCGGTCGACGGCATCGACCTGTCGGTGCCGGAACGCAGCATCTACGGCGTGCTGGGCCCGAACGGCGCCGGCAAGACGACGACGCTCAGGATGCTGCTGGGCATCATCGACCCGGACCGCGGCACGCGCCGGCTGCTGGGCCGGGACGAGCCGCTCGATGCCGCGGCCGAGGTCGGCTATCTGCCCGAGGAGCGCGGCCTCTATCCGTCGATGAAGACGCGCGAGGCCATCGCCTTCATGGGGGCGCTGCGCGGCCTGCCGCTCGCGACGGGGCGCGTCCGTGCCGAGGGGCTGCTCCGGGACAATGGTCTCGGCGACTATGCCGACAAGCCGGTGAAGAGCCTGTCGAAGGGCATGGCGCAGACCGTCCAGCTGTTCGGGACCATCGTCCACCGGCCGAAGCTCATCGTCCTCGACGAGCCCTTCTCGGGCCTCGACGCGATCAACCAGGGGCGGCTCGAGGCGATGATCCGCGAGGAGGCGGCGGGCGGCGCGACGATCATCTTCTCGACCCACGTCATCGCCCATGCCGAGCGGCTGTGCGAGCGGATCGCGATCATCGCCGCCGGCCGGGTGCGGTTCGAGGGCCGTGTCGACGAGGCGCGGGGCCGGCTGCGCCCGCAGGTGCGGCTGAAGACCCGTGCCCCGGACGGCCCGTGGCGCGGCGCCCTTCCCGCCGGCGCGCGGCAGGAGGACGGCATGTGGCGCTTCGAGTTGCCGCACGAGGGCATCGAGCCGCTGCTCCGGGCTCTCATCGACGGGGGGGCTGGCATCGAGGACCTGTCGATCGAGCGGCCGGGCCTGCACGAAGCGTTCGTCGCCATCGCGGGTGCCGAGGCGGCGAGCCTGATGCACCTTCCGAGCGCGGGAGAAGCGGCATGATGAGCATCTTCCAGGCGGCCTGGGTCATCGCCCGGCGCGACTTCGTGGCGACTGTCATGTCGCGCGCCTTCGTGCTGTTCCTCCTCTTTCCCGTGCTGATCATCGCCTTGTCGGTCGGCTTCGGCGTGATGAGCGCGAAGAGCCAGAAGCAGGAGAACCGCCCCCGCGTGGCGGTCGTCGCGGCCGAAGCCGATTATGCGCCGATCGCGGCGGCGCGGTCGCGGCTGGCGCCGGCCTTCGGCGACTTCGACCTTGC
The DNA here is from genome assembly GCA_019239415.1 of Alphaproteobacteria bacterium. GTDB lineage: Bacteria > Pseudomonadota > Alphaproteobacteria > Sphingomonadales > Sphingomonadaceae > Allosphingosinicella. Next base: position 7,949 of record JAFAZW010000034.1, on the reverse strand, counting down.
CGAGCTGACCCGCGCCGATCCCGATTACGACGTCGCGGACCAGGCGAAGCGGTTGCTCGCCGCCCCCGACAAGAAGCTGGTCGGCGTCCTCACCGGCAATCTCGCCCACCCGCGGCTGATCGGCGCGCTCGACGAGAAGGGCCGCATCGTCCGCCAGGTCAAGGCGATCCTCGACGAGGCACGGCGCCAGACCGGGCTCGAGGCGGCGCACGCCGTGCCGGCGCCGGTCGGCCTCGATCTCGTCCAGGTCGAGGAGTCCGCCGGGGCGCTGGCGCTCGAGCGCAGCGAGACCGCGCGCATCGGCCAGTGGCTGCTGTTCATGGTCACCGTCATGCTCGCCGGCATGCTGCTTTCGAACTTCATCGAGGAGAAGTCGAACAAGGTGATCGAGGTGCTCGCCTCGGCGATTCCCATCGACGCCGTCTTTTTCGGCAAGCTCGCGGCGATGCTCACCGTCTCGCTGTGCGGGCTCGCCGTCTGGGTCACCTCCGCCGCCGTCGCGGCCCATTTCTTCCTTCCCGGGCCGAGCGGGCTGCCGGCGCCCGCGCTCGGCTGGCCGCTCTTCATCGCGCTCTGCTTCCTCTATTTCGCGATGAACTATCTGCTGCTCGGCGGCCTGTTCCTCGGCATCGGTTCGCAGGCATCCTCGGTCCGCGAGGTCCAGTCGATCTCCATGCCGGTGACGGTGGGGCAGATCGTCATCTTCTTCGTCGCGACCATCGCCTCGGGTGCCTTCAACGGCCCGCTCGGCATCGGCGCCGCCTTGTTCCCGTTCAGCTCGCCGATGATGATGATCGCCCGGGCGGCGCAGACGAGCGAGCTCTGGCCCCACGCCGCAGCGCTCCTTTGGCAGGCTTTGTGGGTCTGGGTCGTGATCCGCCTCGGCGCCGCGCTGTTCCGCCGCAACGTGCTGAAATCGGGCGGCGCGCCGACGGCCGCGTTCGGGCCGCGCCGCCGGCTGATTGCCGGGGGACTGTTCCGCCGTTAAGCGGGAACGGCATGCAGCCAGAGCTCTTCTACCTCGCCCACGAGCGCTTCCTCGCCGACGTCGAGGCGGTGGCGCGGCGGCTGGAGACGGACAGCTGGCGGCCCGATTTCCTCGTCGGGATCGGCCGCGGCGGCCTCGTTCCCGCCGCCTACCTCTCGCACCGCACCGGCATTCCGATGCTGTCGGTCGACCATTCGTCCGGCGAACCGGGCTTTGCCGACGAGCTGCTCGCCAAGCTCGCCGCCAAGATGCGCGCCGGGCTCAACATCCTCATCGTCGACGACATCAACGACAGCGGCACCACCATCGCGATGCTGCGCGACGCCATCGCCGCCCATGGTGGCATCGCCGACCGGCTGCGCGTCGCGGTGCTGATCAACAACACGCGCTCGCGCGCTCGCGCCGATTACTGGTCGGAGGAGATCGACCGCGCCGAGGACAAACGCTGGTTCGTCTTCCCGTGGGAAGCGGTCGCGCCGCGCGAGGAACTGGTCAGCGCGGCGCAGGAGGTGCCGGAACGGCTGGGGTGAGGTATAGTCCCTCTCCCCGTCGGGGCGCGGGCAGGGAGAGGGGGCGCCGCGTCGGTGGCTACCCTCGGAATCACATCCCCCTCACCCCAACCCTCTCCCCACGGGGGAGAGGGGGGTCGGAGAGATGCTCGCCTTACCGCCAGGCGGAAAGCTCGCCATTGTCGTGGAGCACGAACAAGGTGTTGTTGGCGACGATCGGGGCGATCGAGGCGGGCATGCCGGTCTCCACCGTCGTCTGGACCGTGCCGTCATAAGGCGAGACATAGACGATGCCGCCCTGGTTGCTGACCAGCACCAGACGGTTGCCGGCGAGGACGGGGCCGCGATAGTCGATCTGGCCGCTCTTCTTCTTCTCGTTGCGATAATGGGGGAGCTGGGTGATCCACTTGGCGTGGCCGTTGGCGCGCGAGACGCAGAGCAGGCGCGCGTCGTCGGTGACGACGTAGATCCAGTCGCCGGCGACCCACGGCGTCGAGATGCCGGCGGCGTTCAGCTCCCACAGGCGCTGCCCCGTGATCAGCTCGATCGCCACCATGCGGCCGCCCTGACCGATCGCGAAGACGCGGCCCTGGCTGATCACCGGGTCGGCATCGATGTCGGAAAGCGTGGTGACGACCGTCGAGATGCTGGTGCGGGTGAGGGCGTCCTGCCACACCACCTGGCCGTTCTCGTAGCGATAGGCGGTGAGCTCGCCCGACGAATAGCCGGCGACGACGGTGCCCTGGGCGGCGGCCGGCGCGGCGGCGCCGAGCACGCCGGCGGTCTCCACCGAGCCGGAGCCGTTCCAGCGTACCTTGCCGTCGGCCGGGTTGAGCGCGAACAGCTGGTTGTCCTGGGTGATGACGTAGACATTGTCGTTGGCGACTGTGGGCGCGCCGCGCAGCGGCCCGGCGGGGCGCACGATCCAGACCAGCGCGCCGGTCTTGGCGTCGAGCGCCGCGGCGTCGCCTGCCCCGTTCGTCGCGTAGATGCGGCCGTTGTCGAAGCTGACGCCGCCGCCGAACAACGTGCCGGGCGTGACGTCCTGGCCGCGGACGGCGGTGCGCCAGATCGTGCCGCCGTTCTGCGGGTCGATCGCGCGGACGACGCCCTGGGCGTCGATCGTATAGACCCGGCCGTCCGCATAAACGGGCGCGGCGGCGAGCTGCTGCTTCTTGCCGCTGCCTTCGCCGATGCTGACCCGCCACGCCATGCCGGGCGTCGCGCCGAGGCTGAGATGGCCCACCGCCTTGGCGGCGTTGCCGCCCGGTTGCGCCCAGGTCGTGTTGGTCTCGGCCGGCGGCAGCACGACCGCCGTGCCGGCCAGCGACGGATCCACCTCGACGGCGGTCTCGGTAGACAGGACCGCGATGCGCTGCCCGATCGTCGGCGTGGTCGGCTTCTTGTGCTTGCCGAAGGCGCCGCAGCCGCTCAGCAGGGCGGCGCTGACTGCGACGAGGAGGATACGCTTCATCATTTGCCTTCCTGTGTTCCGCCGCTGCCCTGGACCGCGTCGACGCCGAGCGACGCCGCCATCTGGCCGGCGCGCGAGCGGATCGAGTCCGGAACCTTGCGATCCCTGGCGAGGGCGGCGAAGAGGCGCGCGGCCTCCTGCGGCTTGTTGAGCTTGACGTAGGAGAGCGCGACCATTTCGCCGGCGCTGCCGAAGAACGGTCCGCCGGCGACGGCGAGCGGCTTCAGCCGGTCGATCACCGCCTGGGGCGCCAGGCCGTCATACTCGATCGCGGTGAGGCGGATGGTGGCGAGGTCGCGATAAGGCTGCGGCAGACCGCTGTCGCCGGCGGCCTGGCGGAACAGCGCGGCGGCGCCCTTCAGGTCGTTCCCCTCGATGGCGAGGTCGCCCTTGGTGAACAGGGCCGCGGCCCGGTAACCGGCCGAGCCGTCCTTGACGAGCGCGTCGAGTTTCTGGCCGGCGGCCGCCTTCTTGCCGGTGCTGACGTCGTCGAAGGCCCCGAGCAGCTGCTCGCCGCGCGCGCCGGCCGTTTCCTGGCGATGGGACTGCCACCAGATGCCGGCCCCGAGCAGGACGAGGAACAGGATGACGGCGGCGATGGCCAGCTTGCCGTAACGGCGCCAGAGGCCCAGCATGCGGTCGCGGCGCAGCTCCTCGTCCACTTCGCGATAGAAAGTCTCGTTGTCGACCGGCCTCAGCGCCAAGGAAGTCTCTCCACTCAGAAAAGGTGCGGCGCCCGGCCCTCGCCAATTGTGGCCGGAGCGACCAGAACCGCAGATGAACGAGGTCCGGCGCCGCCGCCCCCGGGCGCACCTCTACCGGCGCGCGCGAAGCAAACCAAGCCTCACTTTTTGCGGCGGTAGATTTGGTCTTCTCCCGGGAAGGCGCGGCTGCGCACCTCGCCGGCATAAGCGCTCACCGCCGCCTCGATCCGGCCGGCGAAATCCTCGTAGCGCTTGACGAAGCGCGGCGCCCGCTCGAACAGGCCGAGCATGTCCTCGGTGACCAGCACCTGGCCATCGCACGAGGACGAGGCGCCGATGCCGATCGTCGGACAGTCGACCGCTGCCGTCGCCTCCGCCGCAATCTCTTCCATCACGCCCTCCAGCACGAGGAGGAAGCACCCCGCCTCGGCGACCGCGCGGGCGTCGGCGAGAATCTTCTTCGCCTCGGCGTCGCTCTTCCCGCGCGCGCCGTAGCCGCCGAGCGCGTTCACCGCCTGCGGCGTCAGGCCGACATGGCCGATGACCGGAATGCCCCGCCCGCTGAGGAAGGCGACGGTCTCGGCCATCGCCTCGCCGCCCTCGAGCTTGACGGCCGCGGCGCCGGTTTCCTTGAGGATGCGGGCGGCGCTCGCGAAAGCCTGCTCCGGCGAGGCTTCGTAGCTGCCGAACGGCATGTCGACCGCGACGACGGCGTGCCACGAGCCGCGCACCACAGCGGCGCCGTGCGCGCACATCATCTCCAGCGTCACCGGCACCGTCGACGGCAAGCCGTAAATCACCTGACCGAGGCTGTCGCCGACGAGGAGAAGGTCGCAATGGGGATCGAGCAGCTGCGCCATCCGTGCCGTATAGGCGGTCAGCATGACGATCGGCTCGCCGCCCTTCATCGCCTTGAGCTTCGGGACGGTCAGCCGCTTCATCGGCGCGGGCAGCGGGTTGGCGCGGCTGGTGGACGTGTCGAGGGAATGGGTGACGGACATGAGGGCCTCATAGCCGCTCGCCGGCCGCCAGGCCAGAAAGCGCCGTTTCCGACTATCATTCCTTCATATTCGATGAATAGCTATTTCGATTGCCTGTTTATGTAAAAACCCACCTTAGATGCGCTGAGGCGGCTTCCTCCGCGTGTCGTCGCCTTTTACAGTTAACTCAGGTACTTAACGCCTTCCTAAATGCCTTCCAGGGGATTTACGACGAATGTGCTCGGCGCGTCTGAAAAGTGGCCTTCTCGACTTCGCAAATTGCTTGAAATTCGCTACCGTGGCGACTCAGCATGAGAAGGGGGTAGCCATGATCACGAAATCCACACGCTCGATTCTGTACGCCGCGGCGTTGCTCGGGGGCACCGTCCTGCAAGCCACGCCTGCGTTCGCGCAGGCGACCCGCACCTGGGTCTCGGGCGTCGGCGACGACGTCAATCCGTGCAGCCGCACCGCGCCGTGCAAGACCTTCGCGGGCGCCATTTCCAAGACGGCCGCCGGCGGCGAGATCAACTGCCTCGATCCGGCCGGCTACGGCGCGGTCACCATCAACAAGTCGCTGGTCATCGACTGCCACTTCACCGAGGGCGGCGTCCTTGCCTCCGGCAACGGCATCGTCATCAACGCCGCCGCGACCGACACCATCGTCCTGCGCGGTCTCGACATCTTCGGCGTTAGCCCGCCGACCAACGGCATCCGCATCCTGGTCGCCGGCGCGGTCCATATCGAGGATTGCGTCATCCGCCGGTTCAACGCGGCGAACAGCGACGGCATCTCGGTCGCCCCGACCGTGGCGCTCAAGCTCTATATCAACGACACCCGCATCAGCGAGAACGGCAACGGCGCCACGGGCGGCGGCATCGAGCTGATCCCCGGCGTCGGCGGCAGCGTCAATGCGTCGCTGCAGAACGTCCACCTGATGAACAACGCCAATAACGGCCTGCGCGTCGACTCGACCAACGGTCAGGTGGCGGTGGAGATGCAGGACGGCCAGGTGTCCGGCAGCACCCAGGGCGTCTCGGTCAACGGCGGCGCCAGCGCAGCCGGCCTGATGCTGAACAACGTCACCATCACCGGCAATTCGTCGGTCGGCATCGTCGCGGTCAACGCCACGGCGAACCTGCGCGTCGACAATTCGACGATCACGGCCAACGCGCTCGGCGTCCTGACGGGAAGCGGCGCGAGCATCTTCAGCTACGGCCACAACCGCCTCGACAACAACCCGAACGGCGGCACCAACAATGGCGCCTTCACCGGCGCGATCATCCCGACCAAGTAATCGCCTCGGCGGGGCAAAGATGGAGGGGGCGCCGGCGACGGCGCCCCTTTTTTGCGCGCCACGCTCCGTCCCCGGCACGCCGCAGCGAGAAGCGAAGTCGTTACGCCCTTGTAGCGACCGTCAATAGAATCAACGGTTTGCGCTGGCAGATGATCGGCAGGTCTCCGAAAGTCGTCGATAGACAATGCCCGGAGCGGCTGACAGCCTCCTCTTTGCGGCGACTCCGATCCGAGCGAGTCGCCTGTCAATTGGGGGAAAACACATGATCAGAATCTTGCGCAAAATCTCGATCGCCTGTCTTCTGGCCGGCGGCGCCGCGACCTGGACGGCGCCCGCCTCTGCCCAGGCCACCCGGACCTGGGTTTCCGGGACCGGCGACGACGTCAATCCTTGCAGCCGCACGGCGCCGTGCAAGACCTTCGCCGGCGCGATCTCGAAGACCGCTGCTGGCGGCGAGATCAACTGCCTCGATCCTGCCGGCTACGGCGCGGTCACCATCAACAAGTCGCTGGTCATCGACTGCCACTTCACCGAGGGCGGCGTCCTGGCCTCCGGCAACGGCATCGTCGTCAACGCCCTTTCGACCGACACGATCGTGCTACGCGGCCTCGACATCTTCGGCGTCAGCCCGCCCACCAACGGCATCCGCATCCTCGTTGCGCAGGCGGTCCACATCGAGGATTGCGTCATCCGCCGCTTCAACTCGGCGAACAGCGACGGCATCTCGGTCGCGCCGACCGTGCCGCTCAGCCTTTATGTGAGCAACACGGCCATCAGCGAGAACGGCAACGGCGCCACCGGCGGCGGCATCGAGCTGATCCCCGGCGTCGGCGGCAGCGTCAACGCGTCGCTGCAGAACGTGCACATCAAGAACAACGCGAACAACGCGCTGCGCGTCGATACCACCAACGGCCAGGTCGCGGTGACGATGCAGGACGGTGAGGTCTCGGGCAGCGCCCAGGGCGTCTCCGTCAACGGCGGCGCCAGCGCCGCCGGTGTGATGCTCAACAACGTGACGATCACCGGCAACTCGTCGGTCGGCATCGTGGCGGTGAACGGCACCGCGACGGTGCGGGTCGACAATTCGACCATCACCGCCAACGCCCTCGGCGTCACCAGCGGCAGCGGCGCGAGCATTCTCAGCTACGGCCACAACCGGCTCGACAACAATCCGAACGGCGGCGTCAACAACGGCGCCTTCACGGGGCCGGTCGCTCCCCATTGAGCCGGAGCTGCGGACGAGAAGAGGGGCGCCGGCGACGGCGCCCCTTCTTTCATTCCCACTCGATCGTGCCGGGCGGCTTCGACGTGTGGTCGTAGACGACGCGGTTGATGCCGCGCACCTCGTTGACGATGCGGGTGGCGACGCGGCCGAGGAAGGCGGCGTCGAACGCATAGGCGTCGGCGGTCATGCCGTCGGTCGACGTCACGGCGCGCAGCGCGCAGACATGGTCGTAGGTCCGCGCGTCGCCCATCACGCCGACGGTGCGGACGGGAAGCAGCACGGCGAAGGCCTGCCAGATCGCGTCGTAGAGGCCGGCGGCGCGGATCTCCTCGAGATAGATGGCGTCGGCCTTACGAAGGATGTCGCAGCGTTCCTTCGTCACCTCGCCGGGAATGCGGATGGCGAGGCCGGGGCCGGGGAAGGGATGGCGGCCGACGAAGGCGTCGGGCAGGCCGAGCTCGCGGCCGAGCGCCCGGACCTCGTCCTTGAACAGCTCCCGCAGCGGTTCGACCAATTTCATGTTCATCCGCTCGGGGAGGCCGCCGACATTGTGGTGGCTCTTGATCGTCACCGACGGGCCGCCGGTGAAGCTGACGCTCTCGATCACGTCGGGATAGAGCGTACCTTGCGCTAGGAAATCGGCGCCGCCGATCTTCTTCGCCTCCGCCTCGAACATTTCGATGAAGGTCCTGCCGATGAACTTGCGCTTGGCCTCCGGATCGGTTTCGCCGGCGAGGCCCGAGAGGAACAAGGCCTCCGCGTCGACGTGGAC
>JAFAZW010000011.1 GCA_019239415.1 Alphaproteobacteria bacterium | reverse complement strand
ATCCGCATCGCGAACGACATACCCTTCGGCCTCGGCTCCTCCGTCTGGACCAACGACACGGCCGAGCAGGAGCGCTTCGTGCGCGACATCGAGGCCGGCATGACGGCGATCAACCAGATGCTCGCCTCGGCGCCGGAAGCGCCGTTCGGCGGGATCAAGCGCTCCGGCCACGGCCGCGAGCTGAGCCGCTACGGACTCCACGAGTTCATGAACCTGAAGACGGTGATGCGGGTGAAGGACGCGCCGCTAGGGCCGCGGACGGACGCGCTCGACTAAGGAGCGTGCATGCACGCCTGGTTACCTGTGCATGCACGCTGTGGCAGAAGGCCCGAATGAGGCCCGCCGCCCACAGACGCCCATCACGATCCGCTCCGACAAGGCAGCGGAGCGCCTGGCTGCCCTCACGAAGGTCGGCAGGAGCCAGGCCGAGGTAAGCGAGGCGCCTTGGACCGGCTGCCGCTTCCCTCCAGCAGTTACTTCGCCCCCGGCGGCGGCGCGAGGCCGCGATCCTTGAGCATCGGGCCGATGTCGGGGTCCTTGCCGTAGAAGGCGCGGAACATCGGGCCGTAATCCATCGTGTGGCCCTTCGACAGGATGAGGTCGCGGTAGCGCTGGCCGTTGGCGCGGGTGAGGCCGCCATGCTGCTCGAACCAGGCATAGACGTCGTTCTCGAGCATCTGCGTCCAGAGGTAAGCGTAATAGCCGGCCGAATAGCCGTTCGCCCAGATGTGCAGGAAGTAGCTCGACCGATAGCGCGGCGGCACGTCGGTGACGTCGAGGCCGGTCTTGGCCAGCGCCGCCGCTTCGAAGGCGTCGGTCTGCTGGCGCGGCGCGCTCGCCGGCAGATCGTGCCAGGCGAGGTCGAGCTGGGCGGCGGCGATCAGCTCGCCGAGCGCATAGCCCTGGTTGAACTTGGCCGCCCGCTTGATCTTGTCGACCAGCGCCTGCGGCATCGGCGCGCCGGTGCGATAGTCCTTGGCATAATGGGCGAGCACCTTCGGATCGAGCGCCCAATGCTCGTTGAACTGCGAGGGGAACTCGACGAAGTCGCGGGCGACGTTGGTGCCGGACAGCGTCGGGTAGGTCTGGCTCGCGAACAGGCCGTGCAGGGCATGGCCGAATTCGTGGAACATCGTCGTGACGTCGTCGAAGCTCAACAGCGCCGGCTGGCCGGGGGCGGGCTTGGTGAAGTTGGCGACGTTGTAGACCACCGGCTTCGTGCCGAGCAGCTTCGACTGGCCGACGAAGTTCGACATCCAGGCGCCACCATTTTTGTTGTCGCGCTTGAAATAGTCGAAATAGATGAGGCCGATGTCGGACCCATCCTGGTCGAAGACCTGGAAGACACGGACGTCGCTCTGGTAGACGGGGATGTCCTTCCGCTCCTTGAAGCTGATGCCGTAGAGCTGGTTGGCGGCGTAGAAGACGCCGTCCTCGAGGACGCGGTTCAGCTCGAAATACGGGCGGATTTCGGACTCATCGAGGTCGTACTTGGCCTTGCGGACCCGGTCCGAGTAACGCTGCCAGTCCCACGGTTTCAGATCGAAATTCTCGCCGCCGGCGCGGATCGCCGCCTGCAGCTCGCCCGCCTCGCGCTTTTCCTCGGCGGCGGTGGCCGGTGCAAGCTGGGCGATGAAGCGCTGCACCGCCGCCGGCGTCTTCGCCATCTGGTCGGAGAGGACATAGGCCGCCCAGGTGGGGTAGCCGAACAAGGCCGCCTTCTGGGCACGCAACTGGGCGAGCTGCTCGATGATCGGGCGGGTGTCGTTGGCATCGCCCCGCTCCGCGCGGTTCCAGCTCTGCTCGAACAGCGCCTGGCGCGTGGCGCGGTCGGCGAGCGAGGCGAGGGCGGGCTGCTGGGTCGTGTTCTGGAGCGGCAGCACCCATTTGCCGGCGAGGCCGCGCTCCTTCGCCGCCTGCGCGGCCGCGGCGATCGCGCCCTGGTCCATGCCGGCGAGCTTCGCCGGGCTGTCGACGACGAGCGCGCCGGCCTTGGCGGCGGCGACGAGCTTCTGCTGGAACGACGTCTCCAGCGAGGAGAGCCGGGTGTTGAGCGCCTTCAATTTCTCCTTGTCGGCGGGCGACAGCCTGGCGCCGGCGTGGACGAACTGCTGGTAGACGACCTCGACGAGCTGGCGCTGCTCGGCGTTGAGGCCGAGCTTGGCGCGGCGGTCATAGACGGACTGGACGCGCGCGAAGAGCTTCGCGTTCAGGTAGATGGCGTCCTGATGCTGGGAGAGCTTCGGATTGACGATCTCCTGCACCTTGTCGAGCGTCGGGTTGGTGTTGGCGCCGACCACGCCCGAAAAGGCCTGGTTGACCCGGTCCAGCATCCGGCCGGAGCGCTCCATGGCGACGAACGTGTTGTCGAAGCTCGGCGGCGCGGGGTTGTTGGCGATGCGCTCGATCTCGGCGCGCTGCTCGACCATGCCCCGCTCGAAGGCCGGCTCATAATCGGCGTCGCGGATGATGTCGAAGCGCGGCGCCTGGAAGGGCAGGTTGCTGGGAATGGCGAACGGATTCTGAGGCTGCGGCTGAGCGCCAGCGGGAAACGTTACCGCCAGCATCGTTCCCGCCATGGCCAGCGACCTCAACCACGACTTGCGCATCATGTCACATCCTCCTCACGGCCGGCGTGCGCAGCGATGCGCGCGGCCGACGTTTGAATCAAGGGGCGGGCGCGGAGCCCGGGGAACGGCTTTGCGCCGCGTCGCGCGCGGCTCTAGAGGGACGGACATGAACGGTTTCGAAACCCTCCTCCAGCCCGACAAGGGCCAGGCCGCCATCGCCCTCCACCTGGTCGCCGCGGAGGGCCGCGAAGCCTGGCTTAAAGCCCAGCCGGCGCGGGTCCGCGCGACCGCCGCGGCGCAGGGCTTCGACGCCAAGCCGAACCAGATTGCAATCCTGCCGGGAGAGCGGGACCATTGGTCGGCGGCACTCGGGGCGACGCATCCCGGAACGCCAGGCCCCTGGGACCTCGCCAAAGCCGCGGAAAGCCTTCCTGAAGGAAAGTATCGGCTGGTCGATGCCGCGCCCGGCGAGGCGGCGCTGGGCTGGCTGCTCGGCCAGTACCGTTTCGATCGCTACAAGCCGCAGCCGGCAGCGAAGGGCCCGCGCGTGCTCCTCACGTCGGAGCCGGCGCGCATCGACGAGATGGTCGCCCTGGCCCACGCGACGGCGCTGGTCCGCGACCTCGTCAACACACCTGCGGGCGACCTCGGCCCCGCCGAGCTCGAGGATGCCGTGCGCGCCGTCGCCGAGCCCTTCGGCGCCGCGGTCGCCGTCACGGCGGGCGCGGCGCTCGAGGAAGGCTATCCGATGATCGCCGCCGTGGGACGCGCCGCGGGCGAAGCGCGGGCGCCGCGGCTCGTGGAAGTCGAATGGGGCGACCGCCGGCATCCGCGCGTCGCGCTGGTCGGCAAGGGCGTATGTTTCGATTCGGGCGGCCTCGACATCAAGCCGTCCGCGGGCATGCGCCTGATGAAGAAGGACATGGGGGGCAGCGCCCACGCGCTGGCGCTGGCGCAGCTCGTCATGCGCTTCAACCTCCCCGTGCGGCTCCACCTCCTCATTCCGGCGGTCGAGAACGCAGTCTCCGGAACCGCTTTTCGCCCCGGCGACATCCTCCGGAGCCGCAAGGGTCCGACGGTCGAGATCGGCAACACCGACGCGGAAGGGCGCCTGATCCTCGGGGACGCGCTCGCCAGGGCGGCGGAGGAGGATCCCGAGCTGATCCTCGACTTCGCGACGCTGACCGGCGCCGCGCGGGTGGCGCTGGGGCCGGACCTGCCGGCGCTGTTCTCCAACGACGACGCCCTGGCGGAGGCGCTGCTGGGGGCGGGCGACGCGGTCGGCGACCCGGTGTGGCGGATGCCGCTGTGGGCCGAATATGACGAGATGTTCGCCTCCGACGTCGCCGATTTCGGCAACGCGTCCGAAGGCGGCTTCGCCGGCGCGGTCACGGCAGCCCTGTTCCTCCGCAAGTTCGTGCCGGAAGCGACGCCGTGGGCGCATTTCGACACCTTCGCGTGGCGGGCCTCGGCCCGGCCCGGGCGCCCGAAGGGCGGCGACGCGCTCGGTCTGCGGGCCGCCTGGCGCGTCCTTACCGCGCGCTACGCGCGCTGACGGAGCGCGACATTTTTGCGTCGAAAACTCAGATAAATAGGCAACGAAACCTCCTCTCCATGGTTTTACAGCCGAAATAAGCGGCCTTTGGATTGGAGACGGAGCGGTGTCAGAGCGCTCTCTCAGGAGCTGGATGCAGACGCTGATCGGCTATGTCCGGTCAGGCCAGCCGGATCTCACCAACCGCCAGATGGCACTCCTCCTGCTGGTCTACCTGACTCCCGGGCCGCACACGGTCCGCGGGCTCGCCCAGCTGCTCGGCGTGTCCAAGCCGGTGATCACGCGCGCCTTGAATACGCTGGGCACGCTCGGCTATCTGCGCCGGGTCCGCGACGAAGCGGACCGCCGCAACGTCTTCGTCGCCAAGACCAGCATAGGGCAGGAGTTCCTTGAGCGCTTCGAACGCAATATCGAGCAGCAGCAGGAAAGCTCCGGCCGGCGCGGCGCCGCCAGGGAGCGGGGCATCCTCCTCCAGCACGGCTAGGCACTTCACCCTCGACGGGCCCTCCGTCCAGCTCGATCCGCGCGTGAACGCGTGGCGCAGCGACATCGCCGACATCGACCTCGCCGACCGCCTGTTCGCGCCGCATTACGCCGAGGCGCTGGTGCGGGCGTGCGGCGTCATTCCGACCATGGTGCGCAGCGGCCCCTCGGACGAGGCGGAGGCGGTGTCGCAGCTTCTCCCGGGCGAGGAATTCGCCGTACTGGACATTACCGGCGGCTGGGCCTGGGGCTATTGCCGGCTCGACCACCGGGTCGGCTATGTCGAGGCGATCGAGCTCGCCGAGCCGCTGGAGACGACCCACATCGTCATCGAGGCGCAGGCGCCGGTGCAGGCCAACGCCGACCCGCTCTCTCCGCCGCTCTCCTTTCTGCCGATGGGCTCGCGCCTCCACGGCCGCGTGCAGGGCGCCGTCCTGGAGTTCGAAGGGGGGTTCGTCCCACTCAGCTATCTCCGCTCCGTCGATGCGCCGGAGGAGGACCCGGTCGCGGTCGCACAGAGGCTGATGGGCGCCTTGTATCGGCGCGGTGGACGCAGCCTGCACGGCATCGACTGCTCCGGGCTCGTCCAGCTGGCGCTCCAGCTCTGCGGCATCGACTGTCCGCGCGACACGGTGGACCAGCGCGCCCTCGGCGAGAGGGTGCCCGACGGCGCGGGGCTGCGCCGCGGCGACCTGCTCTTCTGCGAGGACCATGTCGGGATGATGGTCGACGACCGCATGGCGATCCAGGTCAGCCCGGAGGCGCAGAAGGTGACCGTCGAGCCCTTCAGCTGCGCCCAGCCGGCGGGGAGTGAAGAGGGGCTGGAGCGGCGACGGCTAGCTCGGTAGCTCTCAATAAGAGGGCTGGAATCCGCCCATCTCGTTCGTCCCGAGCGAATCCGCGTTCGGCCTTGGTGCCGAAGTCGCGTCCTACATCTCCCCCCGCGCGCGGCGGATGTCGAACCACTTCTTCACGTTGGCCTGGTGCTCGGCCATCGTATCGGCGAAGACGTGGCCGCCGGTGCCGTCGGCGACGAAGTAGAGCGCCTGGGTCTCCGCCGGGTGGAGGACGGCGAGGATCGATTCCCTGCCGGGGTTCGCGATCGGTCCGACGGGGAGGCCGCGCCTGGTATAGGTGTTGTAGCCGTTCACCGCGTGCAACTCGGACTGGAGGATGCGGCGGCCGAGCGGCTTTCCCCGCGTGACCGGATAGATGACGGTCGGGTCGGCGCCGAGCGCCATGCCCGACTTCAGCCGGTTCGAATAGACGCCGGCGATCATCGGCCGCTCCGAGGGTTTCGCCGTCTCCTTCTCGACGATCGACGCGAGCGTCAGAGCCTCTTCCGGGCTCTGCACCACGGCGTCGGGGCTGCGCTTCGGCCACAGTGCGTCGAGCGTCCTCGTCATCGCCGCCTGCATCCGCTTCAGCACCGCGGCGCGCGTCTCGCCGCGCTGGTAGCTGTAGCTGTTGGGGAGCACCGAGCCTTCGTCCGGAAGCGGCGCCTCGCCGGTGAGTCCCGGCGCCGCGGCAAGCCGTTCCTGGACCATCACCGACGGCATGCCTTCCGGGATGGTGACCATGCGCTGCAGCGCCTTACCACCTTCGAGCAGGTTCAGGATCTGCGCGTTGCTCGCATGGGCGGGAATCTCATATTCCCCCGCCTCGATCGTCCCCTCTCCGCCGAACAGCCGCGCCTGGACGAGGAAGCGCCGGCGCGAGGAGATGGCGCCGGCCTTCTGGAGGAGGGTCGCAGCCGAGGACAGGCTCGCGCCCTTGGGGACGACGACCGTGAGGGCATGCCGCGCGGGCCCGCGCGCATTCCAGCCCTGGACGAACCACAGGCCGGCGAGGACGCCCGCGACGAGGACGAGCGCGAGCAGCTTCTTCATGGACGCGTCAGACGGCTTTCATCACGAGGCTGGCATTGGTGCCGCCGAAGCCGAAGCTGTTGTTCAGCACCGCCTTCACCTCGCGCTCCTTCGCGACGAGCGGCACGAGGTCGACCCCGGCCGTCCCTTCGCTGGGATTGTCGAGGTTGAGCGTCGGCGGCACGATCTGATCGCGCAGCGCCAGGATGCAGAAGATCGCCTCGACCGCGCCGGCCCCGCCGAGCAGGTGGCCGATCGCCGACTTGGTCGAGCTCATCGAGAGGTGTCCGATATTGTTGCCGAACAGGCGGCGGACGGCGCCGAGCTCCAGCTCGTCCCCGAGCGGCGTCGAGGTGCCGTGCGCGTTGATGTAATCGATGTCGGCAAGATCGAGGCCGGAGCGCTTCATCGCGACCTGCATCGCCCGGAAGCCGCCGGCGCCCTCCGGATGCGGGGCGGTGACGTGATAGGCGTCGCCCGACATGCCGTAACCGACCACCTCGGCATAGATTTTGGCGCCGCGCGCCTTGGCATGCTCATATTCCTCGAGCACCACGACGCCGGCGCCCTCGCCCATGACGAAGCCGTCGCGGTCCTTGTCGTAGGGCCGGCTGGCGCGCTCGGGCTGGTCGTTGAAGTTGGTGGAGAGCGCCCGCGCCTGGGCGAAGCCGGCGATGCCGATCGGGCAGATCGCCGCCTCGGCGCCGCCGGCGAGCATGACGTCGGCATCGTCCATGGCGATCATCCGCGCCGCGTCGCCGATCGAATGGGCGCCGGTCGAGCAGGCGGTGACGACGGCGTGGTTGGGGCCCATCAGCCCGTATTTGATCGAGACCTGTCCGGAGATGAGGTTGATGAGGCGGCCGTGGACGAAATGCGGGCTGACCCGGCGCGGGCCCTTTTCGTGGAGGACGAGGCTCTCCTTCTCGATCCCCGGCAGGCCGCCGATGCCCGAGCCGATCGAGACGCCCATCCGGTAGCGCTCCTCCTCGGACGCGTCGGTGAGGCCGGCATCCTCGAGCGCCTGGCCGGCCGCGTCGATGCCGAAGACGATGAACGGGTCGACCTGCCGCTGGATCTTGTGGTCGACCCGCTTGTTCGGATCGAAGCCATATTCATGGTCGGCCGGCTTGACCTCGCAGGCGATCTTGCAGGCATAATCGGCCGGATCGAAGTGGGTGATCGGACCGGCGCCGCTCTTCGACGCGAGGATGTTCCGCCAACTCGTCTCGACGTCGCCCCCGAGCGGCGAGACCATTCCCAGACCGGTTACGACGACGCGGCGCATTCACATCACTCCTTGGAAATAGCGACGGCTCCCCGACATGGGGCGCCGCCGACCGTTTGTCGACAGGCCCGGCCGGGGAGCCGCTCGTGCTCGTTCGGCACCGCGCGTCGCGGCGCGAAAAATCAGGCCTTGTTCGCCTCGATATAATCGATGGCGTCGCGGACCGTGGTGATCTTCTCGGCGGCGTCGTCCGGGATCTCGACCCCGAATTCCTCCTCGAACGCCATGACGAGCTCCACGATGTCGAGGCTGTCCGCGCCGAGATCGTCGATGAAGCTCGCGTCCTCGGTGACCTTGTCGGCCTCGACGCCGAGATGCTCGACGACGATTTTCTTCACGCGATCGGCGGTCTCGCTCATGTGCTACCCTTCCCTAGGTGGTATTTTTGCCAGCCCTAGCCGCTCCTCCGGGGGGCGGCAAGAGGCGCGATGGGGGCAGGATCGGACCTCACAGCATGATCATGCCGCCGTTGACGTGGATCGTCTGGCCGGTGACGTAGGCCGCCTCGCGGCTGGCGAGGTAGAGGACGGCCGAGGCGACGTCGGCCCCCTCCCCCAGGCGTCCCGCGGGGATCCTGCCGAGCAGGTTCTCGCGCTGCGCGTCCGGCAGCGCATCGGTCATCGCCGAGCGGATGAAGCCCGGCGCCACCGTGTTGACGGTGATGTTGCGGCTGGCGACTTCCTGCGCCAGCGCCTTCGACATGCCGGTGAGACCCGCCTTCGACGCGGCGTAGTTCGCCTGGCCGGGATTGCCCATCGCGCCGACCACCGAGGTGATCGACACGATGCGCCCGTATCGCGCACGCATCATCGGCTTGAGCGCCGCGCGCGCCAGCCGGAAGGCGGCCTCGAGGTTGATGCGGATGACGTCCGACCATTCCTCGTCCTTCATCCGCATGGCGAGGTTGTCGCGCGTGACGCCGGCATTGTTGACGAGGATGTCGAGCTTTCCGCCCAGCGCCTCCACCGCCTGCGGCACCAGCGCATCGACCGCCGCCGCGTCGGAGAGATTGCACGGCACGGCGACATGGTCCCCGCCCAGCGACCCGCGAAACGCCTCCAGCTTCTCCACGTTCGACCCGGACACGGCGACCCGGGCCCCCTGCCCCGCCAGCGCCTGCGCGATGGCCGACCCGATCCCGCCCGAAGCGCCGGTCACCAGAGCTGTCATTCCACTGAGGTCGAACATTCAAAAGCTCCTAAGATTGGTTCACGCGGAGACGCGGAGACGCGGAGGGACTGTAGTTGTTCACTACGCGTCGGATTCCGTCCTTCAGCGTGGGCGCTCCGAAATTCAAGAGCAGCCCGACGGGCTGCTTCATCAAGCGAAGATAGGTCAGCAGCTGCTTCGTGTGCGCGATGTTCAGCAGGTCGACCGACTTGATCTCGACGAGCAGGCGCGCATCGATCAGCAGGTCGACCCGAAACGCGGATTGGAAGAGCAGGCCCTCATATTGAATGTCGACAGGGAGCTGCCGCTGGACCGAGTATCCTAGTTGGGTCAGCTTACCCGCCGGGATCGTTTCGTACACGGATTCCAAGAGGCCGGGCCCCAACTCTCGATGCAAGGCGAGCGCCACATCAATGACGTCCCCGCTGACTAGGTCGATGTCCTTCACCCGTACCCTCCGCGGCTCCGCGTCTCCGCGCGAACCATCTCGCAGGGCTATTAGTCTCTCGCGCGTCAGATTTCCTTCGTGAGGGCTGCGATGTCGTCCATCGTGACGACGCTGCGGACATTGGCGTCGGGGGCGATGCGTTTGACCATGGGGGCGAGGACCTTGCCGCCAAACTCGACGAAATCGGTGACGCCGGCCTCCCACATGGCGGCGACGCTCTCGCGCCAGCGGACCATGCCGGTGACCTGCGCGACGAGGAGGCGGCGGATCTCGTCGGGGTCGCTGGCGGGCGCGGCGGTGACGTTCGCATAGACCGGCGGCGCCGGCGCGGCGATGTGCGCGTCGGCGAGGGCCTGCTCCATGGCCTGCGCGGCCGGTTCCATGAGCGGCGAGTGGAACGGCGCCGATACCGGCAGGAGCACGGCGCGCTTCGCGCCCTTCTCCTTGGCGATGCCGAGCGCCCGCTCGACGGCGCCCCTGTGACCGGAGATGACGACCTGCGTCGGGTCGTTGTCGTTGGCGACGGCGCAGACTTCTCCCTGGGCCGCCGCCTCTGCAATCGCTTGAGCGACCTCGAGGCTGGCGCCGAGCAGGGCCGCCATCGCCCCCTGTCCCACCGGCACCGCCTGCTGCATGGCCTGCCCGCGCAGCTTGAGGAGCCGCGCCGTCGTCGCGAGGTCGAAAGCGCCGGCGGCGGCGAGGGCGGTATATTCGCCGAGGCTATGCCCGGCGACGAAGTCCGCCTTGCGGACGTCGATACCGGAGACCCGCAGCGTGGCGAGCGCATTCGCCATGATCGCCGGCTGGGCATTCGCGGTGAGCGTGAGGTCCTCGATCGGCCCCTCCGCCATCAGGCGCGAGAGGTGCTGGCCGAGCGCCTCGTCCACCTCCTCGAACAGCTCCCGCGCCGTGCCCGAGGCTTCCGCCAGGGCCTTGCCCATCCCGACCGACTGGCTCCCCTGCCCCGGGAAAATGAACGCGCGCATCGGCTTTCTCCTGCTGCGGCGCGGGTTAGGCGAGGCGCCGCGCGACGGTCAAGGCGGCGGGAGGAACCGACGGCAGGACCCGCTGTTCTACCGGCGCCCCCATTTGACCGGAGATTGTCCATGCGGATCCGCTTCCTGCTCCCCCTCGCGGCCGGCGCCCTCGCCGCCACCGCGGCCGCCGCTGCCCCTGCACCCGCCTTCCTCAAGAGTGCCGCCCAGGGCGACCAGTCCGAGGTGACGCTCGGCAACCTCGCGGCCCAGCGCGGCGCCTCCTCCGGCGTCAGGGATTATGGCCGCCGCCTCGCCGGCGACCACGGCGCGCATCTGCGCAAGGTCCAGGGCCTCGCGCGGCAAATGCGCGTTGCGCTGCCCGGCGGGATGAAGCCGGACGCGCGCGCCGCGTACCGCCGCCTCCAGGGCCTGCGCGGCGGCGCCTTCGACCGCATGTTCGTCCAGCACATGGTCGCCGATCACCGCCAGGACATCGGCGACTATGAAGCGCAGGCGAAGTCCGGCGACCGGCAGACGGCGGCGCTCGCCCGGGCGACGCTGCCGACGCTGCGCGAGCATCTGCGCATCGCGGAGCGGCTCAGCCACTAGACTTTTCCGCGGCACCCGCTATGTGACGCGGCATCCGGGGCTGTGGCCTTAGCGCCTCAGCCCCGGCTTGCATTGAGACGACAGCCGGAGGGGCGTCCGCACTGGGCGGCGTCAGCGATCGGCCAAAGAAAGGACAGCGAGACATGCCGCTCTACGAGCATGTGTTCATCGCGCGTCAGGACCTGGCCCAGGCCCAGGTGGACGCGCTGGCGCAGACCGCCACCGACATCATCGAATCGAACGGCGGCCGCGTCGTCAAGACGGAAACCTGGGGCCTCAGGTCGATGGCCTACCGGATCGCCAAGAACCGCAAGGGCCATTACGTGATGCTCGACTTCGAGGCGCCGGCCGGCGTCGTCGCCGAGCTCGAGCGCCAGACCCAGATCAACGAGGACGTCATCCGTTACATGACGATCCGCGTCGACGAGCACGAATCCGGCCCCTCCGCGATGATGCGCCGCAACGAGCGCTCCGACCGCGACCGCGGTGATCGTGGCGACCGGGGCGATCGCGGCGACCGCGGCCCGCGCGGCGACCGCGCCCCCCGCGGCGACTTCGCCGAAGCGTAAGAGAAAGGACAAGACGAAATGGCACGCCCATTCTTCCGCCGCCGCAAGTCCTGCCCCTTCTCCGGCAAGGACGCGCCCCGCATCGATTACAAGGACGTCCGCCTGCTCCAGGGCTTCGTGTCGGAGCGCGGCAAGATCGTCCCCAGCCGCATCACCGCGGTCTCGGCCAAGAAGCAGCGCGAGCTCGCCCAGGCGATCAAGCGCGCGCGGCATCTCGGCCTCCTCCCCTACGTCGTGAAGTAAGGAGCCGATCGACATGGAAGTCATTCTGCTCGAGAGGATCGAGAAGCTCGGCGCCATCGGCGACGTGGTGAAGGTGAAGAACGGCTATGCCCGCAACTTCCTCCTCCCCAACGGCAAGGCGCTGCGCGCGAACGAGTCGAACCGCAAGGTGTTCGAGGCCAACCGCGCCCGCATCGAGTCGCAGAACGCCGAGCGGCGGACCGCGGCCGAGAAGGAAGCCAAGGGGATCGACGGCGTCACCGTCCAGCTGATCCGCCAGGCGTCCAACACCGGCCAGCTCTACGGGTCGGTCAGCGCCCGCGACCTCGCCGACCTGCTGGAGGCCGAGGGTCACAAGATCGCCAAGAACCAGATCGTGCTCGACCGGCCGATCAAAGGGATCGGCATGCAGGACGTCCGCATCGCCCTCCACCCGGAGGTGTCGGTGACGATCCACGTCAACGTCGCCCGCTCGCCCGAAGAGGCCGAGCTCCAGGCGCAGGGCGTCGACGTCATGGCCCAGATGTTCGAGAAGGACAGGGCCGGCTTCACCGAAGAGCGCGACCCGAACGCCGAGCCGGGCGAGATCCCGACGGCGGCCAGCGCCGGCGACGGCGAGGCGGCGAGCGAGGGCTAGGGCCCGCTCCTCGCACGGCATGAGGAGGCCGTCCGCTCCATCCGAGCGGGCGGCCTTCTTCTAATTTGAACCCTCTCCCCGGGGGGGAGAGGGCAGGGAGAGGGGGCTCGGCGCCAGCGACCACTCTCGAGGGCAGGACCCCCCGCTCCAACCCTCTCCCCACTGGGGAGAGGGAGCTTCGGTCTTGATCCCAACCCTCAACCCCGGCAGGCGGGCGGCCATGCTGAAGCTCATCATCGGCAACAAGGCCTATTCGAGCTGGTCGCTGCGCGGCTGGCTCGCGGTCAAGCAGTCCGGCCTTCCCTTCCAGGAGATCACCGTCCCGCTGTTCGACGAGGAATGGGACCGCCGCCGCGAGGGGAACGAGTTCGCGCCTTCGGGCGGGAAGGTACCGGTCCTGTGGGACGGAGCCGTCGGAGGATCGGGGGCGGTGATCTGGGACTCGCTGGCGATCGTCGAGTGGCTCGCCGACAAGTCCGACCGCGCACGCTATTGGCCCACCGACGACGTCGCCCGCGGCATGGCTCGGTCGATGGCCGCCGAGATGCACTCGGGCTACGAGAACCTTCGCCGCGAGTGCGGCATGAACGTGCGCAAGCGCTTCCCGCCGCGCCCGCTCTCCGAGAATGTGCGCGCCGAAGTGACGCGGATCATGGAGCTGTGGGCGCAGGCCCGCGCCCGCCACGGCGACGGCGGCCCCTATCTCTTCGGCACGTTCGGCGCGGTCGACATCATGTTCGCGCCGGTCGTCACCCGATTCGTGACCTATTCGATCCCCGTGCCGCGCTTCGCCGCCGCCTACATGGAGGCGATCCTCAGCCACCCCTGGATGCAGGAATGGCTCGAGGCGGCGCAGGAGGAGCCGTGGGTGATCGAGAAGTACGAAAGCCCGGCCGCCTAAGGCACCCTCGCCGCCGGATAGGGCGTGCCGTCCTTGTGAACGTAGCCGCCCGCCGGCGTGAAGGACATGTCGATGTCCGGATAGTCGCCGCCCTCGTTCCGGCCGGCGCCCACGACCACGAAGACGCAGTCCGCCGCGCTGCGGTTCTGGAGGTGGTGGCCGTTCCGCTCGCCGGCGGGAAAGGCGGCGCAGTCGCCGGCGCGAAGGACATGCTCCCCGTCATCGTCGACGAGCACGGCTTCGCCGGAGACCATGACCAGGAACTCGTCTTCTCCTTCATGCCAGTGGCGCTGGGAAGACCAGGCACCGGGTTCCAGGGTGACATGGCTGACGCCGAACTGGGTCAGATTCGTGGCCGGAGCGAGGCGGCGGTACCAGCGGCCGGCGACGGGCGCATCGAAAGGCGGTGGGTAGCCGGTGCGGTTGACATGTTCGACGGCCTGCAGGTCGATCTTCGGCATGGTCCCCTTCCCCTGCTGTGCAAGTGTGCAGCGCCTTGCTAGGCCGCCGGCATGACCGCCGCAATCGACCCCGTCGAGCTCGCCTCGCGCCTCATCGCCTGCCCCAGCGTCACGCCGGCGACCGGCGCGGTGTTCGACGTGCTGGAGGAGGCGCTGGCGGGGATTGGCTTTGAGGTGCACCGGTTCGTCCTCGGTGGGCCGCCCGATGGGCCGGTGGAGAATCTCGTCGCGACGCGCGGCGGCGACGGGCCGCACTTCGGCTTCGCCGGCCACCTCGACGTGGTGCCGCCGGGCGAAGGCTGGACGAGCGATCCGTTCGGACCCGAAGTGCGCGGCGGCCTCCTCTACGGCCGCGGCGCCGTCGACATGAAGAGCGCCGTCGCCGCCTTTGCCGCCGCCTGCGCCGAGATGCCTGGGCACAGCGGCCGCATCAGCTTCCTCATCACCGGCGACGAGGAAGGCCCCGCGACTTACGGGACGCCGGCGATCATCGACTGGATGGCCGAGCACGGCCTCAAGCCCGACATGATCCTGATCGGCGAGCCGACCTCGGATGCGCGGCTCGGGGACATCGTCAAGATCGGCCGGCGCGGCTCGGTCAACATGTGGATCGACGTCCCGGGCGTGCAGGGCCACGTCGCCTACCCGCACCGGGCCGACAACCCGATTCCCAAGCTCGCGCGGATCGTCACGGCGCTCGACGCGCTGAAGCTCGACGAGGGCTCCGAGGCCTTCCAGGCGTCGAACCTCGAGATGACCGCGGTGGACACGGGGAGCAAGGCGACCAACGTCATCCCCGGCACGGCGCGCATCCAGCTCAACATCCGCTTCAACGACCGCCATCGCGGCGAGGATCTCGTCGCGCTGGTGCGGCGAACGGTCGCGGCGGAAGTGCCGGAGGCCACCGTCGAAGCGAAGATTTCCGGCGAAGCCTTCCTGACCCCGCCGGGTCGGCTCTACGAGCTGATCACCGAGGCGATCCGCGACGAGACCGGAATCGAGCCGGAGCTGTCGACCAGCGGCGGCACGTCCGACGGCCGCTATCTGATCAAGGTGTGCCCCGTGGTCGATTTCGGCCTGCCCAACGCGACAATGCACAAGCTCGACGAAGCGGCGGCGGTGGCGGACATCCACGCCCTCCGGCGCATCTACGGCCGGATTCTCCGGACGGCGCTGGCTTAAGCGGTGGCGCGGGCGAGGCTGCGGGCGCAGTCCTGGCCGAGCGCCCAGCGGACAAAGGCGGCTTCGGCCATCGCCTCGGCGCCGAGGAAGCCCTGCACCTCGTCGCAGCCGACCGCACGGAGCACTTCGAGCTGCTCCTGACGGTCCGCGGCGATGGCGACCGCCGAGCAGCCGAGGCCGTGGATCAGGTGGACGAGCGAGGTCGCGACGGCGCGCGCGCGCGGCGAGCTGGCGATGTCGGCGATCAGCGACGCGTCGAGCTTGATGCGATCGGCGGCGAGGGAGGCGACGCGCACCAGCGACGCATTGCCCTCGCCGAAGCCGCCGAGGCAGAGGCGCACGCCGTCGCGGCGCAGCGCCTCGAGTCCGCGCAGCATCCTGGCGTCGCAATCGGCGAGCAGCGACGAGGAAATCTCGATCTCGACGTCGCCGGGCGCGACCGCGCCGGTGAGGAGCAGGTTGCGCAGCCGCTCGAACGCGTCGCCGCGCTGAAGCTGCTGGCGGCGGACCGGGACGACGAGCCGCTGCGACAGGCCGTCGCGCCGCCAGCGCGCCAGCGCGTCCATCGCCGTCGTGAGGGTCCAGTCGCCGATCTCGAGCGCCACCGCGCGCTCGTGGCAGAGGCTGCCGAGGTCGTCGGGCAGCCAGCGCTCGCCGGCCGGATGGTTCCAGCGCACCACCGCCTCGGCGCCGACGATCGCGCCGGTGCGCAGGCACAATTGGGGCTGGTAGACAAGCTCGAGTTCACCGCGGGAGACGGCGCGGCGCAGCGCCGCATCGCTCTTTGCCCGCTCCTCCGACGCACGCGCCAAAGCGGCGTCGTAGACGCAGGTGCGCCCGCGGCCGCTGGCCTTGGCATGGTACATGGCGATGTCGGCTGCCTTCATCAGCTGGGTCAGGTCCTCGCCATGCTCGGGCGCCAGCGCGATGCCGATCGAGGCCCCGAGATAGGAGGCGTTCTCGCCGCTGGGGAACGGCTCGCCCAAGGCCCGGACGACCGCGCCCGCGATCCGCTCGGCCTCCTGGCGGCTGCTCACCTGCGGCAGGAGGATGGTGAACTCGTCGCCGGCGAGGCGGGCGATGAGCGGCGGCGAGCCGGCCGGCTCCGCCTCCGCCTGGACGACCGTGCGCAGGCGCCCGGCGACAAGGGCGAGCACCTGGTCGCCCTGGGCGTGGCCGAGCCAGTCGTTCACCTCCTTGAACCCGTCGAGATCGATGAACAACAAGGCCGACGAGCCGTCGGCGCGGGTCGCGCGCAGGATCTGCTCGGCCTCGCGGCGGAAATGGATGCGGTTCGGGAGCGAGGTGACCGGATCGTACATGGCGAGGGCGTGGACGTCGTCGAGGGTCGAGCGGACCTGCTCGAACAGGCCGTCGACGGCGGAGCCGAGCTCCGGCATCGCCTGCTTCAGCGCGTCCGGCGCCGGGCTGGTAAGGTCGCCGCGGCGGACGGCGAGCAGCCGGTCGATCAGCGCGGCGACGGCGCGCGCCTGCTCGGCGTTGGGCCGCTCGGCGGCCATGCGGACGATGCACAAGGCGAACAGGCCGATGAGGAGCGAGGCCGCGACCTGCTGGTTGAGGCCGCCGATCAGCAGGAAGCCGAGCAAGGTCAGGGCGAATGCCGCCCCGCCGGCGATGACCGACAGCATTCGTCCGCTGATGCGCTCCAGCGCAGATCCCATGACGTCGGGCCTTCATCCTGCCCGGCGTCTACCCACGGGCGCCGGCGCGCCCTGCTTTTACGAATGGAGCGGTTACTATTCCGTATCCGTCACGGGCGCCGCTGTCGGCGCAGCACGATGTAGAGCGCGCCGCTGCCGCCGTGGCGCGGGTGGGCGCCGCGCACGGCGGCGATGGCGCCGGCGTGCCGCGAGGCGGCGAGCCAGTCGCCGACCGCGGCGCGGATCGCCCCCCGCCGCACCGGCCGCTCCGCGCCGGGCGGCTTGCCGGTCACCAGCAGAAGAAGCCGCGCGCCCGCGGCGATCGCCTGCTCGAGGCGGCGGTCGAGCAGGTCGTAGGCGGTGGCGAGGTTGTGGCCGTGGAGATCGAGCACCGCGTCGGGCGCGACGGCGCCGCGGGCCAGGCGGCGGTCCCAGCTCGCGTCGAGGGTGGTGCCGGGATTTGGCCGGGAACCAGGAGCCGGCTTCGCAAGGGCGGGCGCCGGGACGGATCCCGGCGGGACCTGCGCGGGACCCGCGCCGGCCTCCGGCGCCTTCGCGCCGCCAAGCGGCCGGACGGTCTCGACGACGCGCGCCCACAGGCGCTCCTCGTCAGCGGTGAGCCGCCGCATCGAGGCGCGCCAGAACGCCCTTGGGCAGGAGCAGCCAGGCGCGGCCGCGGCCGGTCATGCCGCCGGCGATCGCGGCCGCTTCGTCCCCCGCGCCCCAGAAGGTGTCGAAGCGGTTGGCGCCCTTGATCGCCCCGCCGGTATCCTGCGCGACCCACAGCCCGTTCGCCTCGGCCCGGTCGAGGTCGAGCAGCACCGGCGCGCCGAGCGGGACGAACCGCGCGTCGGCGGCGACGGTGGCGTGGGGCGTGACGGGCGCGTTCAGCGCCCCGAGCGGACCCGGGCCGGTCAGCTCCTTGAAGAAGACGTAGCTCTTGTTCTCGCGCATCAGCGCCTTGCCCTCGTCGGGGTGGTCGCGCAGCCAGGCGAGGATGTCCTGCATCGTGGTGTGGCCCGGCTCGAGCAGGCCGCGGTCGCGCATCAGCTTTCCGATGCCGACATAGTCGCGGCCGTTCTGGCCGGCATAGCCGATGCGCATCACCGACCCGTCCGGGAGGCGGAGCCGGCCCGAGCCCTGGATCTCGAGGAAGAAGAGGGCGACCGGATCGGCGGCCCAGCCGATCTCGAGCCCGCGATTGGCGAGCGCTCCGTCCTCGATCTCCGCCCGCTCGTAATAAGGAACGACGACGCCGTTCTCGACCCGCCCCCGGCGCGGCGCGCCGGCGGCGATGGCGGCGGCGTCCGCGTCGACGAGGTCCGCGGGCCTCGCGTAGATCGGCACGTCGTAGCCCGGCACATGGGTGCGCGAGCCGGCGATTTCCGGTTCGTAATAGCCGGTGACGAAGGCGGTGCCGGGGCCGACCTGGGCGAGCTCGAAATAGCGGCGGAAAAAGTCGCTCGCCGCCGCGTCGTCAGCGGAGGCGGCGGCAGCGACGGCGTCGGCGGTCGTGCAGGCCTCGCGCCAATCGTCGGGCTTGGTGAGACCGCTCGCATCGGTGCGGCGGAGCAGCGCCGGGCACGTCTTGACGAACGCACCGAACGCCCGCGCCGGGCCGGCCAGGGCAACCGTCTCGATGGCGGGACCCGGCCGCACCCCGGCCAGAAGAGCATTGTCCGCGACGGCAGCGGGCGCGGGCGCGGGCGGCGGCGTCGGCGCCGGCGGAACGATGTGCTGGGCACAGCCCGCCAGAGCGAGCAGCACCGCCGGGGCGGCCCAAAGCTTGCGAAGCTTACCGTTCCGCCCGGTGCGCGCGCCCCCGCCGCGCGACCGCGGCACCCGCGCCACGCCTTGCTCCGTCACGATGACCGATTCGCCCCGCATTCCGGCACGATACAGGCCCCGAGGGGGTGTGGGAAAATCGTTTCTGGAAGGCTCAGTCGGCCTGGTCCGTCTCGACCAGCAGCCAGTTCGGATCGCCGCTCGCAATGGCGCGGCGGAACGTCCAGACGTCGCGGCTCGGCACGGCGTCGCTCAGCGTGCCGGCGATGACGTTGCCCTCGGCGTCGCGGGTGACGGCCGCGATGTCGGCGTCGAAGCGCACGTCGATCTCGGCGGTCCGGCCGGAAAGACGCGCGTCCTCGATGACGGTGCGCTCGATCGC
>JAFAZW010000030.1 GCA_019239415.1 Alphaproteobacteria bacterium | reverse complement strand
CAGGCGAACGCGCGTGCCGGCACCCGCGCGCAGCTCACGCGCGCCGAGGTGAAGCACTCGACCAAGAAGCCGTGGCGCCAGAAGGGCACGGGACGCGCGCGCGCGGGCATGACGTCGTCGCCGCTCTGGCGCGGCGGCGGGCGCATCTTCCCCAACAAGCCCGACGAGAACTTCAGCCAGAAGGTGAACCGCAAGATGTATCGCGCGGGCATGGCCTCGATCCTGTCGCAGCTCGTGCGCGAAGACCGCCTCTCGGTCATCGACGGGCTCGCGATCGGCGAGCCCAAGACCAAGCTGCTGGCCGGCATGCTGTCGGGCCTCGGCTACCAGGACGTCCTCATCCTCACGGACACGCTGGACGAAAACCTCTACCTCGCCTCGCGCAACCTGCCGCACGTGCTGGTGCTCGAGGCGCGCCACGCCGACCCGGTGAGCCTGATGCGGTTCGAGAAGGTCCTGGTGAGCCGCGCGGCGGTCAAGCATCTCGAGGAGGCGCTGGCATGAACCAGGAACGTCTGTTGAAGGTGATCGTGGCGCCGGTGATCTCCGAGAAGGCCACGATGGTCGGCGAGAAGCGCAACCAGGTGGTGTTCGAGGTGCTGCCCGACGCCACCAAGGCCGAGATCAAGGCCGCGGTCGAGCTGCTCTTCAAGGACCAGGTGAAGGGCCAGGAGCTCGTCGTCGGCGCGGTCAACGTCGTCAACGTCAAGGGCAAGGAGAAGCGCCACGGGCGCTTCATCGGGCGCCGCAAGAGCGTGAAGAAGGCCTACGTGAGCCTCTTGAAGGGCGACATCAACTTCGTGGAAGGAGTGGCCTGAGATGGCGCTCGTCAAAACCAAGCCGACCTCGGCCGGCCGCCGGTCGATGGTCAAGGTCGTCAACGCCGACCTGCACAAGGGTGCGCCGTACGCCCCGCTGGTCGAGGCGCTGCACAAGCGCGCCGGCCGCAACCACATGGGCAACATCACCACCCGTCACCAGGGTGGTGGCCACAAGCACCACTATCGCGTGATCGACTTCCGCCGCAACGACAAGGACGGCATCCCCGCCAAGGTCGAGCGCCTGGAGTACGACCCGAACCGCAGCGCGAACATCGCGCTCCTCTGCTACGCCGACGGCGAGCGCCGCTACATGATCGCGCCGAAGGGCCTCGCGGTCGGCACGAAGGTCGAGGCGGGCGCGGAAGCCCCGATCAAGACCGGCAACGCGCTGCCGCTGCGCAACATCCCGGTCGGCACCACGGTGCACTGCGTCGAGATGCTGCCCGGCAAGGGCGCGCAGATCGCGCGTGCCGCGGGCGCGGGCGTCCAGCTCCTCGCACGTGAAGGCGAGTACGCGCAGCTTCGCATGCGCTCGGGCGAGATCCGCCGCGTGCACGTGAACTGCCGCGCCACGATCGGCGAGGTGGGCAACGAGGAGCACAACCTGCGCCAGATCGGCAAGGCCGGCGCCAACCGCTGGCGCGGCATCCGCCCGACGGTTCGCGGCGAGACCATGAACCCGGTCGACCACCCGCTCGGCGGCCGCACCCGCGGCAACCGCCACCCGGTGAGCCCGTGGGGCCAGCCGGCGAAAGGCAAGAAGACCCGGACCAACAAGCGCACCCAGTCCATGATCGTGCGCAGCCGCCACAAGAAGGCGTAAGGACAGACCATGGCACGTTCCATCAAGAAGGGCCCGTTCATCGACGCCCACCTGCAGAAGAAGGTGGAGGCCGCGTCGGCCGCCAAGGACAAGCGTCCGATCAAGACCTGGTCGCGCCGCTCGACGATCCTGCCGGACTTCATCGGCCTCACGATCGCGGTCCACAACGGCAAGCAGCACATCCCGGTGTACATCACCGAGAACATGGTCGGCCACAAGCTGGGCGAGTTCGCGCTCACGCGCACCTTCAAGGGCCACTCGGCCGACAAGAAGGTGGCCGCCCCGTCCGGCCCGCCGAAGAAGTAAGGAGAGACCATGCAAGTCCAAGCCAAGCTTTACGGCGTGCGCCTGTCGGCCCAGAAGGGCCGGCTCGTCGCCGACCTCGTGCGCGGCCAGCCGATCGCCTCCGCCCTGAACATCCTCAGCTTCACGCCGAAGAAGGGCGCGAAGATCATCAAGAAGGTGCTGGAGAGCGCGATCGCCAACGCCGAGCACAACAACGGCGCCGACATCGACGAGCTCAAGGTGCAGACGATCTTCGTCGAGAAGGGCCCGGTGCTCAAGCGCTTCCACGCGCGCGCCAAGGGCCGCGGCAACCGCATCATCAAGCCCACCTGCCACGTGTTCCTCACGGTCGGCGACGGGAAGAAGGACTAAGCCATGGGTCAGAAGATCAATCCGGTCGGCTTCCGCCTCTCGGTCAACCGCAACTGGGCCTCGAAGTGGTTCGCCAACACCAAGAACTTCCCGGCGATGCTCGCCGAGGACGTGAAGGTGCGCGAGTACCTCAAGAAGAAGCTCTCGCATGCCGCCGTCGGCAAGGTCGTGATCGAGCGTCCGTCCAAGAACGCGCGCATCACCATCTACTCGGCGCGCCCGGGAGTCGTGATCGGCAAGAAGGGCGAGGACATCGAAGGCCTGCGCACGGCGCTGCAGCGCCTGATGGGCGTGCCGGTGCACGTGAACATCGAGGAGATCCGCAAGCCCGAGCTGGATGCGCAGCTCATCTCCGACTCGATCACGAGCCAGCTCGAGAAGCGCGTGATGTTCCGCCGCGCGATGAAGCGCGCCATGCAGAACGCCATGCGCCTCGGCGCCCAGGGCATCAAGATCACGAGCTCGGGCCGCCTGAACGGCGCCGAGATCGCGCGCACCGAGTGGTACCGCGAAGGCCGCGTGCCGCTGCATACGCTGCGCGCCGACATCGAGTACGGCTTCTCCGAAGCCAAGACCACCTACGGCACGATCGGCGTCCAGGTGCTCGTCTACAAGGGCGAGGTCCTGGCCAAGGGCGAGCAGCCCGCCGCCGCGCCCGAAGCCGAACGCGAGCGCAGCGACCGCGAGCGTGGCGACAGGAAACCCAGCAGCCGCAAACCCGGGGTGAGAAATGCTGCAGCCAGCTAGAAGGAAGTACCGCAAGGAACAGAAGGGCCGCAACAAGGGCATCGCGACCCGCGGCGCGAAGGTGTCGTTCGGCGAGTTCGGCCTCAAGGCCATCGCTCGCGGGCGCCTCACCGCGCGCCAGATCGAGGCCGCGCGCCGTGCCATGACGCGCCACATCAAGCGCGGCGGCCGCGTCTGGATCCGCATCTTCCCCGACAAGCCGATCTCCAAGAAGCCGGCCGAGGTCCGCATGGGCAACGGCAAGGGCTCGCCCGAGTACTTCGTGGCCGAGATCGTCCCGGGCAAGGTGCTCTACGAGATGGACGGCATCGACGAGGCGACCGCGCGCGAGGCCTTCGCGCTCGCCGCCGCGAAGCTGCCGATCCGCACCACGTTCGTCCAGCGCGCCATCGGCGGCTGAGCGAGAGGAACCGACATGAGCAAGAACGACGACCTGCGCTCCAAGAGCGCCGATGAGCTGCAGAAGGAGCTGATCGAGCTGCGCCGCGCGCAGTTCAGCCTTCGCATGCAGATCGCCACCCAGAGCCTCACGAAGAACAGCGAGATCGCGCGCGTGCGCCGCCAGATCGCGCGCGTGAACACCTTCATGACCCAGCAGAAGGCGAAAGGGGCCGCGAAATGACCGAAGCCGCCAAGACCCCGGCCAAGAACACCCGCACCCTCACCGGCCGCGTGGTGAGCGACAAGATGGACAAGACGGTCACCGTCCTCGTCGAGCGCCAGGTGATGCACCCGGTCATCGGCAAGGTGGTGAATCGCACCAAGAAATACCACGCCCACAACGAGAACAACGACGCCAAGATGGGCGACAAGGTGGTGATCGAGGAGTGCCGGCCGATCTCCGCCACCAAGACGTGGAAAGTGGCCCGCGTGGCCGAGCGCGCGCGCCCGGAGTAGTCCGGGCCGCGTAGGAGTCGCAGTTGGCAGGGTGTAGGAAAACCTGCTAGAATGTTGGACTTTGCTGCACGTTCGTCTGCTTCGTGCCTCGGGGCTTCAAGGCACGGAGTCCAGTTTTAGAGCTCGGGCGGGTTCCCCCCGCCGCGAGGTCCGTCCGGCCGCCAGCCGAAGCCCGGCAGCGCCAAACGCCCGGACGAAAAAGCGGTTGCAGTTCGACCCGCTCGTCGCCATGCCGA
Source organism: Alphaproteobacteria bacterium (assembly GCA_019239415.1). Lineage (GTDB taxonomy): Bacteria > Pseudomonadota > Alphaproteobacteria > Sphingomonadales > Sphingomonadaceae > Allosphingosinicella. Next base: position 12,392 of record JAFAZW010000030.1, on the reverse strand, counting down.
TCCCCTGGACCGGACGGCGGCGAGCAACCAAAGACCAGCCTTTTCGGGGTCCGCCAGGGCCGCGAGGGGGCGGAAGACGGATCCAAGACTGCCCGAGGCATGCCCGGGTCAAGTTGGAGAGAGAAAAATGATTCAGATGCAGTCCATTCTCGACGTCGCCGACAACACCGGCGCGCGCTCGGTGATGTGTATCAAGGTGCTCGGCGGCTCCAAGCGCCGCTATGCGGACATCGGCGACATCATCAAGGTGAGCATCAAGAGCGCCGCGCCCCGCGGGCGCGTGAAGAAGGGCGAGGTCTACAGCGCGGTCGTGGTGCGCACGGCGCACGGCGTCCGCCGCCCCGACGGCTCGGTGATCAAGTTCGACACCAACGCCGCGGTGCTCCTCAACCCGAAGCTCGAGCCGATCGGCACGCGCATCTTCGGGCCGGTGACGCGCGAGCTGCGCACCGAGCGCTTCATGAAGATCGTGTCGCTCGCCCCGGAGGTGCTCTGATGGAAAAGATCCGCAAGGGCGACCAGGTGGTCGTCACCACCGGACGGGACAAGGGCAAGCGCGGCACCGTGCTGCGCGTGCTCGAGAAGACCGTGCTGGTCGAGGGCGTGAACCGCGTGAAGAAGCACCAGCGTCCCAACCCGATGAAGAACCAGCCGGGCGGGATCGTCGACAAGGAGATGCCCATCCACCTGTCGAACGTGATGCTGGTGAACCCGGCGACGGGCAAGGGCGACCGCGTGGGCTTCAAGTTCCTCGAGGCGCAGGGCTCGAACCCGGCGCGCAAGGTGCGGTTCTTCAAGTCCAACGGCGAAGTCGTGGACGTTTGAGGTAGACGATGGCTAAAGACGACAAAGACGCGAAGGCCGCCAAGCAGCCGAAGGCCGGCGGCAAGCCCGCCGCCCAGGACGCGAAGCCGGCCGAGAAGAAGGCGAAGCAGCCGAAGGCCGACAAGCCCGCGGGCGGCAAGCAGCAGGCCCCGACCCAGCCGGCGCGCCTGAACGAGCACTACAAGCAGAACGTGGTGCCGGCGCTCATGAAGCAGTTCGGCTACAAGACCAAGATGCAGGTGCCGCGCATCACCAAGATCACGCTGAACATGGGCGTGGGCGAGGCGGTGGCCGACAAGAAGATCATGGACAACGCCGTGGGCGACATGCAGAAGATCGCCGGCCAGAAGCCGGTCGTGACGCTGTCGCGCAAGTCGGTCGCGGGCTTCAAGATCCGCGACGGCTACCCCGTCGGCTGCATGGTCACGCTGCGCTCGCGCCGCATGTACGAGTTCCTCGACCGCCTGGTCACGATCGCGCTGCCGCGCGTGCGGGATTTCCGCGGCCTGAACCCGAAGTCGTTCGACGGCCGCGGCAATTACGCGATGGGATTGAAGGAGCAGATCGTGTTCCCGGAGATCAACTATGACCGCATCGAGAAGGTGCGCGGCATGGACATCATCGTCACCACCAGTGCGAAGACGGACGAGGAAGCGCGCGAGCTGCTGCGCCTCTTCAACTTCCCGTTCCCGCAGGATCAGGACCAGAAGCAGGCCGCGTAAGCGGACGGCTAGAGAAAGAAGAGAGCTTAAGTCCCATGGCGAAACTGAGTTCGATCAACAAGAACGAGCGTCGCAAGAAGCTCGTCACGAAATATGCCGGCAAATATGCCCGGCTGAAGGCGATCGCCGACGACGAGTCCCGCGACGACACCGAGCGGCTGATCGCGCGGCTGAAGCTCGCGGAGATCCCGCGCAACGGCAACCCGACCCGGGTCAGGAACCGCTGCGGCATCACCGGCCGTCCGCGCGCCAATTATCGCAAGTTCGGCCTGTCGCGGATCATGATCCGCGAGCTGGGCAACAAGGGCCTGATCCCCGGCCTCATCAAGTCGAGCTGGTAAGGACTAGCTATGCCACTGACCGATCCCCTGGGTGATATGCTCACCCGCATCCGCAACGGCCAGCAGGCGCGCAAGGACTCCGTGGTGAGTCCGGCGTCCAAGCTGCGCGCGCGCGTGCTCGACGTCCTCCAGCGCGAGGGCTATATCCGCGGCTACGTGGAAGAGGCGCTCGGGCCGGCCAAGGGCCTGCGCATCGAGCTGAAATATTTCGAGGGCCGCCCGGCCATCCAGCATCTCTCGCGCGTCTCGAAGCCCGGCCGCCGGGTCTATTCGGGTTCGCAGGAGCTGCCGCGGGTGCGCAACGGCCTCGGCATCACCATCGTCTCGACGCCGAAGGGCGTTCTCTCCGACGCGGAAGCGCGCGAGCAGAATGTCGGCGGCGAGGTGCTGGCGGAGGTATTCTAAAGATGAGCCGCATTGGAAAAGTGCCGGTCGCCCTGCCGTCCGGCGTCACCGCGACCGCCGAGGGGCAGATCCTCTCCGTGAAGGGCCCCAAGGGCACCCTCACCATGCCGATGATGGACGACATCAGCTACGGCATCGAGGACGGCCGCATCGTCGTGAAGCCGGCGAACGACACGAAGCGCGCCCGCTCCTTCTGGGGTATGCACCGGACGCTCGTGCAGAACCTCGTCACCGGTGTCACCGAGGGCTTCTCGAAGACCCTCGAGATCACCGGAGTCGGCTACCGCGCCGCGGCCCAGGGCAAGAATCTCAGGCTGCAGCTCGGCTACAGCCACGACGTCAACATCGCGGTGCCGGAAGGCCTGACCGTCGCGACCCCCGACCCGACCACGGTCGTGATCTCGGGCTCGGACCGGCAGCGGGTCGGCCAGCTCGCCGCGGAAATCCGCCGCTGGCGCAAGCCCGAGCCGTACAAGGGCAAGGGGATCAAGTATCGCGGCGAGTTCATCTTCCGCAAGGAAGGGAAGAAGAAGTAACATGGCCAAGCTCACCCTCTTCGAGCGGCGCCGCCAGCGCGTCCGCACGTCGCTCCGCAAGCGCGGCGGCAGCCGTCCGCGGCTGTCCATCCATCGCTCAGGCCGGCACATCTACGCCCAGGTCATCGACGACGTGGCGGGCCGCACCGTCGCGTCGGCCTCGACGCTGGACAAGGACCTGCGTGGCAAGACCGGCGCCACCGTCTCCGGTGCGCAGGAGGTGGGCCGCCAGCTCGCCGAGCGCGCCAAGGCGGCGGGCGTCACCCAGGTGGTTTTCGACCGTGGCGGTTTCCTGTTCCACGGCCGCGTGAAGGCGCTCGCCGACGCCGCACGCGAAGGCGGATTGGAGTTTTAAATGGCTGACGAGACCAACATCGACACCGGCGCGCCCGCGGAAGCCGCAGCGCCCGAGGCGACCGGCGCTCCCGAAGGCGGCGCGCCGGCACGCGAAGGCCGGGGTCCGCGCGGCGGACGCGGCGGGCGCGGCGGCGGCGGTGGCCGCGGCGGCGATCGCGGTGGCCGGGGCCGTCGTGACGAGCGCGGCGGCCGCGGCCGCGGCGGCGACGACGACGGCGGCGAGGAGCTGATCGAGAAGCTCGTCCACATCAACCGCGTCTCCAAGACCGTGAAGGGCGGCAAGCGCTTCGGCTTCGCGGCCCTGGTCGTGGTCGGCGACGGCAAGGGTCGCGCGGGCTTCGGCCACGGCAAGGCCCGCGAGGTGCCCGAGGCGATCTCCAAGGCGACCGCGGCGGCCAAGAAGGCGATGGTCCGCGTGCCGCTCAAGGAAGGCCGCACGCTCCATCACGACGGCAACGGCCATTTCGGCGCGGGCCGCGTGACTTTGCGCTCGGCCCCGCAGGGCACCGGCATCATCGCCGGCGGTCCGATGCGCGCCGTGTTCGAGAGCCTCGGCGTCGCCGACGTGGTGACCAAGTCGGTCGGCACGTCCAACCCCTACAACATGATCCGGGCGACCTTCGCCGCGCTTGGCGAGCAGACCTCGCCCAAGTCGGTGGCGCAGCGCCGCGGCAAGAAGATCGCGGACCTGCTCGGCCGCGGCGGCTCGCAGGCCGCCGAGGCGGACGCCGCCGCGGTCGTGGAGTAAGACGATGGCGACGATCAAGATCACCCAGACCGGATCGCCGATCCGCCGCACGCCCGACCAGCGCAAGACGCTGATCGGGCTCGGCCTCAACAAGATGCACCGCACGGTCGAGCTGACGGACACCCCCGAGGTCCGCGGCATGATCAGGAAGGTGCACCATATGGTGTCGGTGGCGGAGTAAGCCTTTCGTCCCTCTCCCCTCCGCGGGAGAGGGACAGCCGGCGAAGCCGGCAGGGTGAGGGCAACGGCGTCGGAGGGTTTCATCCTGCCTCGGTCCCTCACCCCCGGCCCCTCTCCCGCAAGGGGAGAGGGGAGAAGAAGAACAGCGCGACAAAAGCGAAAGCGAGTGCAACGACATGAAACTCAACGATCTTCGTGACAACAAGGGCGCCCGGCAGAGCCGCGTACGCGTCGGCCGCGGCATCGGCTCCGGGCTCGGCAAGACCGCCGGGCGCGGCCAGAAGGGCGCCAAGGCGCGCTCGGGCGTGTCGATCGCCGGCTTCGAGGGCGGCCAGATGCCGCTCCACATGCGGCTCCCCAAGCGCGGCTTCAACAACCCGTTCGCCAAGGATTATGCCGAGGTGAATATCGGCGCGATCCAGAAGCTGGTCGACGCCGGCAAGCTCGACGGCAAGGGCACGCTCGATCATGCCTCCCTGCAGGCCGCCGGCCTCGCCCGCGGCGGCAAGGACGGCGTCCGCCTGCTCGGCAAGGGCAGCCTCTCGGCCAAGCTCGCCTTCCGCGTCGCCGGGGCGTCGGCCGGCGCCCGGCAGGCGGTCGAGGCCGCGGGCGGCTCGATCGAGCTGATCGAGGTCGTCCCGGCGTCCGAAAAGGCCGCGGCCAAGAAGAACAGCATCAAGAAGCGCAAGGCCTGAGCCTTCCGCTTGCCGCCGTCCGGGCTGACAAGCCGGGACGGGTCACTATATGAGGCGGCGGGGGGCAGCTCAGCCTTCCGCCGCCTTGGCTTTTTCCCGGGACACACAAATGGCATCCGCAGCCGAAAACATGGCTTCCAACCTCTCCTTGGCAAACTTCGCCAAGGCGACGGATCTCAAGAAAAGGCTGTGGTTCACCCTCGGCGCGCTGGTCGTGTTCCGGCTCCTGTCGTTCGTGCCGCTGCCGGGCATCGACCCGCGCACCCTGTCGGCCCTGTTCGACACGACCAAGGGCGGCGTCCTCGATTTCTTCAACACCTTCTCGGGCGGCAGCCTGCAGCGCATGTCGATCATCGCGCTCGGCGTCATGCCCTACATCACCGCCTCGATCGTCGTGCAGCTCGCGACCTCGATGTCGCCGAGCCTCGCCGCGCTCAAGAAGGAAGGCGAGACCGGCCGCAAGAAGATCAACCAATATACGCGCTACGGCACCGTGCTGCTCTGTGCGATCCAGGGCTATATGATGGCGGTCGGCCTCGAGCATCCGGGCCGCAACGTCTCGCCGGTCATCGATCCGGGCCTCCTGTTCCGCATCACCACCGTCGTCACCCTTGTTGGCGGCACCATGTTCCTGATGTGGCTCGGCGAGCAGATCACCAGCCGCGGCATCGGCAACGGCGTGTCGCTGATCATCATGGCCGGCATCGTCGCGCAGCTGCCGCGCACCCTCGCCCAGATGTTCGAGAGCGGCCGCACCGGCTCGATGTCGCCCTTGGTCATCATCGGCGTGATCGTCGCCTCGGCCGCCTTGATCCTCGGCATCTGCTTCATGGAGCTCGCCCAGCGGCGGGTGCTGATCCAATATCCCAAGCGCCAGACCGCCCGCGGCCAGATGCAGGCGGAGCGCTCGCATCTGCCCTTGAAGGTCAACACCGCGGGCGTGATCCCGCCGATCTTCGCCTCGTCGCTGCTGCTGATGCCGCTCACCATCGCCCAGTTCGCCGGCAACCGCATCCCGGGCGAGAGCAAGTGGGGCGATTTCGTCATCACCCTCACCCAGTCGCTCCAGCACGGCTCGCCGCTCTATATGCTGCTCTACGCGGCCGGGATCATCTTCTTCTGCTTCTTCTACACGGCGGTGGTGTTCAACCCCGAGGAGACAGCCGAGAATCTGAAGCGCTACGGCGGCTTCATCCCCGGCATCCGCCCGGGCAAGCGGACCGAGGAATATCTCGATTACGTGCTGACCCGCGTGACCGTGATCGGCGCCGCCTATTTGACCATCATCTGCCTGGTGCCCGAATATGCGATCACCCAGATGGGCCTTTCCTTCCAGGTCGGCGGCACCAGCCTGCTCATCGTCGTCAACGTGACGATGGACACCGTGACGCAAATCCAGAGCCATCTCATCGCCCACCAATATGGCGACCTCATCAAGAAGGCGAAGCTGAAGGGCGCGGGCCGGCGCTGACCGGCGTCGCGGGCGAATAAGCGGGCGAGGGAGAGGCCGCACGATGAACATCATCCTGCTCGGGCCCCCGGGGGCCGGCAAAGGCACGCAGGCCGCCTACCTCGTCGACGGGCGCGGCATGGTCCAGCTCTCGACCGGCGACATGCTCCGCGCCGCCGTCGCCGCGGGGACGCCGGTCGGCCTCCAGGCCAAGGCGATCATGGCGGCGGGCGAGCTCGTTTCCGACGCGATCGTCACCGGCATCCTCTCCGAGCGACTCGACCAGGACGACGTGCGCCGCGGCTTCATTCTCGACGGCTACCCCCGCACCCCGGCCCAGGCCGCGGCCCTCGAAGCCCTGCTCGCCGAAAAGGGCATGCACCTCGACTATGTCATCGTCCTCGCCGTCGACGAGGAGGCGCTGGTCGACCGCATCTCCGGCCGCTTCTCCTGCGCGAAGTGCGGCGCCGGCTATCACGACCGCTACAAGCTGCCGGTGCGCGCCGGCGTCTGCGACGTCTGCGGGTCGACCGAGTTCAAGCGCCGCCCGGACGACAACGCCGAGACGGTCCGCACCCGCCTCGCCGAATACCGTGCCAAGACCGCGCCGATCCTCCCTTTCTACGAAGCCAAGGGCCTCGTCCGCACCGTCGACGGCATGGCCCCGATCGAAGACGTGAAGCGCGAGATCGCGGCGATCCTGGACTCCTAGCTCCTCCCCGGAACGGGGAGGAGCGTTGACTCCGTCTCCTCTCCGTCGCAGCCTCCCCCGCTGACAGGGGGACCTACCATGCGCACCATCGCACTCGCTTCGCTCCTGCTTCTCGCCGCGCCCGCCGCCGCGCAGCGGCCGCCCGACGCCGGCGCGCTGATCGCGGCCGAGAAGGCGGCGATGGCGAAGCTCGCCTATTTGGACGGAGTCTGGCGCGGCCCCGCCTGGACCATCACGCCGGGCGGCCGCCACGAGGTGACGCAGTCCGAGCGCATCGGTCCCTTCCTCGGCGGCGCGGTCAAGGTGATCGAGGGGCGGGGCTACAATCCCGACGGCAGTGTCGGCTTCAACGCCTTCGGCACCATCTCCTACGATCCCGCCACCCAGGCGTACATCCTCCACTCCTACGCGCAGGGCCGCGGCGGCGACTTCCCGCTCAAGGTCACGCCCGACGGTTATGTATGGGAAGTGCCGGCGGGCCCCGGCGCGGTCATCCGCTACACCGCCACGATCGGCAACGGCGCCTGGCGCGAGGTCGGCCACTACATCGCCGCCGCCGGCGGCGAGCCGCGCCAGATCTTCGAGATGAACCTGAAGCGCGTCGGCGACACCGACTGGCCGAGCGGCGGCGCGGTACCGCCTAAATAATCCTCCCAGAGCTCGCTGGGGGAGGGGGACCATGCGAAGCATGGTGGAGGGGCTTTTTGCTGCAGAGGGCCCCTCTACCGCCTTCGGCGGTCCCACTCCCGAAGGCGAGCTCAGGGAGGATTGGGGTGCCGGTAACCTCCGCTAATTTAGCCTGAACAACCGTTTAACCGGCTTTTCAGCCCTCGCCCGTAGGACGGGGGCATGGACCTCGGATTCCTCCGGCGCGCCGAAGCGCGGTTCGCGAGCCGGGCGGCCGCGCTTCCCGATTTCGGGATGCTGGTCGCCGCGCTCGCGAGCGCCCAGCGGGCGAGTCCGGCGGTGCGCGCCTATGGCCGCGTCGCGGCGGCGCCGGCGGTCGCCGAGCCGCTGGTCGAGCTGCTCTGCGCGGGCCCTTTGTGGCGCGAGGCGCGTGCCGTCCAGCGCGGCGCCTTCCACCCTCGCCTCGCCCGGCAACGGTGCGTCAATTGAGATGAAAAGGAAATTTACCGTCCGGTTTCAGCCTTCCTTCAACGGGCGGGCGTAGAGGCGGGCCGGGGAGATACGACAAGCATGACTATGACTCTCGAAGCAGCACGGGTGGAGACGAAGGCGCGGCCGGCGCAGGTGATCGGGCCGCTCGGCGAGCCGCTGACGCTCGACAGCCTGCCGCCGCCCTCGACCTCGCGCTGGGTGGTGCGCCGCAAGGCGGAAGTGGTGGCGGCCGTCAACGGCGGCCTCCTTTCCGTCGACGAGGCGTGCGACCGCTACAGCCTCACCATCGAGGAGTTCGCCGGCTGGCAGCGCGCCGTCGACCGCTCCGGCATGGCCGGCCTCAGGGTCACGCGCATCCAGCATTACAAGTCGTTGTACGAGCGCCAGCAGAAGTTCTGAGCGGGCGCGAACGGTCGTCGTACGGGGCGTCGCCACGAGGCGGCGCCCTTTTTGCCTCTCCATCGCGACGCGATGGGGAGGGGGACCAGCGAAGCTGGTGGAGGGCTAGCTTCGCAGGCTTCCGCCGTTGCGCGCGCGATCCTTCGAGTCCGCGGCAATTACCCCTCCACCAGGTTTCACCTGGTCCCCCTCCCCATCTCGCGATGGGGAGGCAGGGGAAGCCGACCGCCTCGCCTTAGTGAAAGTTCCGGCTCTTGAGGGGAATCCTCGCCTCGTCGCCGCGCCCCACCTCGAACACCGGCTCGAACAGGTTGCGCGCTGTCTTGCCCAGGCCGTCGCGCGGGTCGGGGCCGGCATGCCTGGCGCCGTCGGCCGGGCCGGTGCGGTGCGGGAAGTCCATGGCGCCGACGGAATGGAGCATCGGCGTCAGGTCCTCCATCCGCGCCGTGACGACGTGGATGACGTCGCCCTCGCGCTGCACCGTGCCGCGGATCGCCAGCATCGCCGCCGACATGACGATCCGCCTTTGCGCCTCGAACCGGTCGGGCCAGAGGATGGCGTTCGCCACCCCCGTCTCGTCCTCGATGGTGAGGAACAGCACGCCCTTTGCCGACCCCGGCCGCTGGCGGATCAGCACCACCCCCGCCACCTCGACCGCCTTGCCGTCGCGGGTGCGGGCGAGGTCGCCGCAGCGGGTGACGCCGCGGCGGTCGAGCTCGGGCCTCAGGAAGGCGACCGGATGCGCCCGCAGCGACAGCTGCACGGCGCGGTAATCCTCGACCACCTCGCGCCCCTCGGTCATCGGCCGCAATGCCGCTTCCGGCTCGCGCGCCTGCGCCTCGGCGGCGGCGAACAGAGGGAGCGGCGCCTCGCCGAGGCCGCGCACCCGCCACAGCGCCTGCCGCCGGTCGAGGCCGAAGCCGGCAAAGGCGTCGGCATCCGCCAGCTTCTCGAGCGCCGCCAGCGGCACGCCCGAGCGCCGCCACACATCCTCGATCGACGCGAACGGCCGCTCGCCCCGCGCCCCGACGATCCGCGCCGCGTGGATATTGGCCAGCCCCTTCACCATCCGCATGCCGAGGCGGAGGGGGAGGAGCGGGGGTGGGGAAGGCGGCGCGGATATCTGCCTCCCCATGCTTCGCATGGGGAGAGGGACCAGCGAAGCTGGTGGAGGGGTAACTGCTCCGGGACCAGCGATTCTCGCGCGATCCTCTGACTCCGCGTCCGTTACCCCTCCACCGCCCTCCGGGTGGTCCCCCTCCCCATCTCGCGATGGGGAGGCACTTCCCACCTCCTCCAACCCACAATCCCACCGGCTCGCATTGACGCAGACCGGCCGCACCTCCACCCCGTGGTCGCGCGCGTCGCGGACGATCTGCGCCGGCGCGTAGAAGCCCATCGGCTGGGCGTTGAGCAACGCCGCGCAGAACACGTCCGGATGGTGGCACTTCATCCAGGAGGAGGCATAGGCGATCTTGGCGAAGCTCGCCGCGTGGCTCTCGGGAAAGCCGTAGCTGCCGAAGCCCTCGATCTGCTTGAAGGTGCGCTCGGCGAAGTCGCGCTGGTAGCCGCGCGCCACCATCCCCTCGATCAACTTGTCGCGGAAGTGGCTGACGCCGCCCGTATATTTGAACGTCGCCATCGCCCGCCGCAGCTGGTCGGCCTCGGCCGGGGTGAAGCCGGCGCCGACGATGGCGACCTTCATCGCCTGCTCCTGGAAGAGCGGCACGCCCAAGGTCTTTTCGAGCACGGCGCGCAGCTCGGGCCGCGGATATTCCGGTTTCTCCTTGCCCTCCCGGCGCCGCAAATAGGGGTGGACCATGTCGCCCTGGATCGGCCCGGGCCGCACGATCGCCACCTCGATGACGAGGTCGTAGAACTCCCGCGGCTTCATCCTGGGCAGCATCGCCATCTGCGCCCGGCTCTCGATCTGGAAGACGCCCAGAGTGTCCGCCTTGCGGATCATCGCGAAGGTCGCCGGGTCGTCCTCCTGGAGGTCGGCCATCTCCAGGTCGATCCCGCGATGCGCGCGCAAAAGGTCGAAGGCGCGGCGCATGCAGCCGAGCATGCCGAGGCCGAGCACGTCGACCTTCATGAACCCCAGGGCGTCGATATCGTCCTTGTCCCATTCGATGACGCGGCGATCCGCCATCGCCGCCGGCTCGATCGGCACGAGATCGTCGAGTCGTTCCTGGGTGAGCACGAAGCCGCCGGGATGTTGCGAAAGGTGCCGCGGCGTACCGATCAGCTGGCGCGACAGCTCCAGCGTCAGCGCGAGGCGCGGATCGCTGCGGTCGAGCTTCAATTCCTCGACATGGCGATCCTCCACCCCCGCGTTCGACCAGCCCCAGACCTGGCCCGCCAGCGCCCCCGTGAGGTCCTCGGGCAGGCCCAGCGCCTTGCCGACCTCGCGCACCGCCCCGCGCGCGCGGTAGCGGGAGACGACGGCGGTCAGCGCCGCGCGATGGTGGCCGTAGGTCTCGTAGATCCACTGGATCACCTCCTCGCGCCGCTCATGCTCGAAATCGACGTCGATGTCGGGCGGCTCGGGCCGCTCGGGCGAGACGAAGCGCTCGAACAGGAGCTCGTGCTGCACCGGGTCGATCGAGGTGATGCCGAGCAGGTAGCAGACGCAGCTGTTCGCCGCCGAGCCGCGCCCCTGACAAAGGATGCCGACCGAGCGCGCATAGTTCACGATCGAATGGACGGTGAGGAAATAGGGCGCATAGCCCAATTCGCCGATCATCCTCAGTTCGTGGATCAGCTGCGTCTCGGTGCGGTCCGGCACGCCGTCCGGATATTTGCGGTGCGCCGCTTCCCAGGCGAGCGTCTCGAGCGCCTGCTGCGGCGTCATGCCGGGCAGCACCGCTTCCTCGGGATATTGGTAGCGGAGCTGGCCGAGGTCGAAGGTGCAGCGCCGCGCGATCTCCCCCGTCGCGGCGATCGCGTCCGGGAACGAAGCGAAGCGCCGCGCCATCTCGTCGGGTCCCTTCAAATGCCGGTCGCCGCTGCGCTCTCGCCGGAAGCCGAGTTCGTCGATCGTGCATTTCTCGCGGATCGCCGTCATCACGTCCTGCAGCATCCGCCGCTCGGGCGCATGGTAGAGCACGTCGCCGCAGGCGACACTCCTGACCCCCGCCGCCCGCGCCTGTTCGTCGAGCCGGTGGAGGCGGAGCGCGTCGCCCGGCCGCCGCCGCAGCGCCAGCGCCTGATAGGCGCGGTCGCCGAACGTTCCCGTGAGGCGCGCCAGCAAGGCTTCGTTGGTCGCGTCGGCCATGTCGGGAAGATGGACCGCGACGAGACCCTCGGCATGCCCCGCGACGTCCGCCCAGTGCAATTCGCACGCGCCCTTGCCCGCGCGCGCCTTGCCGACCGACAACAGCCGCGTCAGCCGCGACCAGGCGGGCCGGTCGGTCGGGTAGACGAGCAGGGCGGTGCCGTCGGCCAGGTCGAGCCGGCACCCGGCGACGAGCCGCACCCCCGTCGTCTTCGCCGCCTCCCACGCCCGCACCATCCCGGCCACCGAATTGCGGTCGACCACCCCGAGCGCCGGCAGCCCCAGCAACGCCGCCGCCGCGAATAGCTCCTCCGCCCCCGACGCGCCGCGCAGGAAGCTGAAATGGGTGGTGACCTGAAGCTCGTGATAGAGCGGCATCGTTCCTGTTCCCACCGATTCGTGTGTGAACAGGAGTGGAACAGACAGCGATGAATGTAAACTCCTCCGTCTGCAGGAACGGGCGTAGAGAGCCGGCTTCAGTGTTCCAAAAACCGTTCGGGCTGAGCTTGTCGAAGCCCCGTCCTTCTTTGTCCCGGGTCAAGAGAAAGAAAGGGAGGCCTTCGACAGGCTCAGGCCGAACGGAGCGGGGCTCAGTCCGAACGGAGCGGGGCTCAGGCCGAACGGAG
>JAFAZW010000026.1 GCA_019239415.1 Alphaproteobacteria bacterium | reverse complement strand
TCTTGAGCGTGCCGTAGCGGTGTCCGAAGACGTGCGCCCATTCGAGGAAGGCGCCTTCCGCCACCATCGTCTCGAACTTCTCGGCGCTGACGAAATGATAGTCGCGGCCGTCCACTTCGCCGGGCCGACGCGGGCGGGTGGTGGCGGAGACGGACATCGAGATGCCGTCGTCGCTGGCGAGCAGCATGCGCGCGATCGTGGACTTGCCGGCGCCCGACGGGCTGGAGAGGACGAAGAGGAGGCCGCGGCGCTTGAAGGCGCTTTTGATTTCCATGCGCGCTACTGGCTTGCGGCGCCCCCGCGCGTCAAGCAGGTTGGGGCCATGGCGAGATGGATCGCGTTGTTGCGCGGGATCAATGTCGGCGGACGCAACGCCGTGCCGATGGCGGCGCTGCGGGCGCTGTGCGGGGAGCTCGGCTGGAGGGGTGTCGAAACCTTCATCCAGAGCGGCAATGTCGTGTTCGATGCGCAAGGGCGGCGCGAGGCGCTCGAGGCCGCGCTCGAGGACGCGCTCGAAAAGCGCTTCGGCTTTCGCCCCGCGGTGGCGATCCGCAGCGCGGCCGCATGGGCGAAGCTCCTCGCCGCCAACCCCTTCGCGCAGGAAGCCGGGGCGGAGCCGGCGAAGGTCATGATCGGCATCGCCAAGGCGCCGCCGGCGAAAGGCGCGGCGGCGGCGATCGCCGCGAAGGGCGCGGCGGGCGAAAGGGTCGAGGAAGCGGGAGGGGCGTTGTGGTTCCATTATCCGGAAGGGGCGGGGCGGTCGAAGATCACGCCGGCGGCGATCGACAAGGCGGCGGGCTCGCCGGTGACGGCGCGCAACTGGCGGACGGCGGTGACGCTCGGCGAGAAGACCGGCTGACGCCGCGAACCTGGGCGATCGCGCTCGCGATCCTCGCCGCCGCGGCGGCCATCCTCCTCGCCATGGGCCGCCCGCCCATCTGCACCTGCGGCACGGTCAAGCTCTGGGTCGGCACCGCGAACGGCCCCGACAACAGCCAGCACCTCGCCGACTGGTACACGCCGAGCCACCTCATCCACGGGTTGCTGCTGTTCGGGGCGACCTGGCTCGTGCTGCGGCGGCGGCCGGTCGGCGTGCGCCTGCTTTCCGCCGTCCTCGTCGAGGCGCTGTGGGAAATCGTCGAGAACAGCCCGTTCGTGATCGACCGCTACCGGCACGCGACGATGGCGCTCGGCTATACCGGCGATTCCGTCCTGAACAGCGTCTCGGACATCGGCGCGATGATCGTCGGATTTCTCATCGCCCGGCGGCTGCCGTGGTGGGGCAGCGCGGCCATCGCCGTAGCGCTCGAGCTGCTGACGCTGGCCGTCATTCGCGACAATCTGACGCTGAACGTCCTGATGCTGCTCGCCCCGTCGGACGCGATCCGCGCCTGGCAGGCGGGTGCGCCGTAAGCATTGCTCGACGCCTCGAAAGGCTCATGACCACGTCAATCGGGAGGTCTGCTGATGTTTGTGCCGGTGATTTCGTCCGTTCCCGACGAGGTCGAGGTGGTTGCTGCCGTTCAGCCCGATGCAATCCACCGCGTCACATTCGTGACACAGGCCCATGGAAAAGCTCTTCACAAACACCAAATCATAACGGATACCTTGGAAGAGCTCGGCTATCGGGTGGGCACGAGCGGAACGGACGGTCACGGCCGCCAGTTTTGGATCATGGTCAGGGAAGGAGGCGAATGATGGCGAAGGACAAAGTTGCCGCCGCCCTGCTCGACCTTAACTGGTCCGAGTTCCAGGGAGCCACTCCCACGGAGGCCGTCGTCCGACCACAAGGTGACAGGAAATCCGACCTGGTGACGCGGACGCGCAAGGCTTTTCGGAAGGCGAACGTTCGCCAGGTGGCCTGAAGCCGTCTCGTCGCACCGCCGCGTCGGGGATCATTTCTCCTGCCGCGACTCGGCCGCCGCCGGCGGCGCGGCGATGCCGCCCAGCCTGGATGCTCCCCCTTTCCGCACCCTCGCCTGAAGCAGCGAGATCTCATTCAGCCCCCGGCGAGGCTTTCGGTGACCTTGCCGGTGCCGCCGCAGACGGGGCAGGGCTTGCCGCCCTGCTCACCCTTGCCTCGGCAATGGGGACAGAGATTCTCGCCGGTGCCGGGCGTCCCCGCGGCCGCCTCGTCCCCGGGATTGGTGGGTTCGTCGGTCATGCGGCGGGAAGCGCGCGGCCGGGCGGGAGGTTCCGGAACCGCCGCGGCCGCCGCTTGGTTCAGGGGCGATGACCAGATTTGCCCTCGCCGCGGGCGCCGCTTTTGCCTGCATCGCCGCGCCCGCCTGTGCCCAGGAGCTGTTCGGCGGCGTCTATGCGCACGACGTCAACTGGGTCACGCGCAGCGGCATCGAGCATGGCACCGATTTCGAGCTGGGGGTGCGCGGCGCCCGCCTCCACGCGCTCGACTTCATCGGCGCCCCGCGGCCGCAGGCGTTCGTGTCGGTGAACAGCGCCGGCCAGACCCATTTCGCCGCCGCCGGCTTCTCCTGGCAGATCGGCGGGCGCGTCTATCTGCGGCCCGGCATCGGGGTCGCCGTCCACACCGGGCCGAGCAGCTTCGACCCCGCCAACCGCCGCATCTATTTCGGCTCGCGGGTGCTGTTCGAGCCCGAGATTGGGATCGGCGTGAAGCTGGCGCCGAGGACATCGGTCGAGGCGAGCTGGGTCCACCTCAGCCACGCCCAGATCTTCAGCGGCCAGAATCCGGGCCTCGACACGGTCGGCGTCCGCTTCAACCTCGCCTTCCGATAGCCGGGGCGGCTGAGGGCGAAGCCGGGGCCTGGTCCTGCCGCTGCCGTCACCCTGAACTTGGTTCAGGGTCCAGTTATCCACCCGCCCTGCCGCATCCACCCTGGATGCTGAACCAAGTTCAGCATGACAGCAGTGTGGAAGGGTCCGGACAAAGAAGATCAGCCGCTACCGGCCGAGCATCGCTTCCGGCTTCACCACCTTGTCGAAGGTCGCCTCGTCGACGAGGCCGAGCTCGAGGCCGGCTTCCTTGAGCGTCAGGCCGTGCTGGTGGGCGTGCTTGGCGATCCTGGCGGCATTGTCGTAGCCGATCTCGGGCGCCAGCGCGGTGACCAGCATCAGCGAACGGTTCATCAGCTCGGCGATGCGGCGCTCGTCGGGCTCGAGGCCGTCGAGCGCCCGCTCGGCGAAGCTCTCCATGCCGGTCGAGAGCAGTTCGATCGAGCGCAGCACGTTGGCGCCGATCAGCGGCTTGAACACGTTGAGCTCGAGGTGGCCCTGGAGGCCGCCGACGGTGACGGCGACATGGTTGCCCATCACCTGCGCCGCGACCATGGTCAGCATCTCGCATTGGGTCGGGTTGAACTTGCCCGGCATGATCGAGCTGCCGGGCTCGTTCTCCGGCAGCTTCAATTCGCCCAGGCCGCAGCGCGGGCCCGAGCCGAGCAGGCGGATGTCGTTGGCGATCTTGCTCAGCGACACGGCGATGACGTTGAGCACGCCGGACAGCTCGACGAGCGTGTCGTGGCTGGCGAGCGCCTCGAACTTGTTCGGCGCGGTCTTGAACGGAAGGCCGGTCAGGCGGGCGATCTCGGCGGCGAAATCCTCGGCGAAGCCCTTGGGCGCGTTGAGACCGGTGCCGACCGCCGTGCCGCCCTGGGCGAGGAGGAGGAGGCGCGGCATCACCGCCCGGACCCGCTCGAGCGCCAGCTCGACCTGCGCGGCGTAGCCGGAAAATTCCTGCCCGAGGGTGAGCGGCGTCGCGTCCTGGAGATGGGTGCGGCCGATCTTGACGATATGGTCCCACGCCGCCGCCTGGGCGGCGAGCCGCCGGTGGAGGCCGTTCAGCGCCGGGATCAGCCGCATCTCGACGGCGCGGGCGGCGGCGACGTGCATCGCGGTGGGGAAGCTGTCGTTGGACGACTGGCCCTTGTTGACATGGTCGTTGGGATGGACCGGGCTCTTGCCGCCGCGGGTGCCGGTCAGGATCTCGTTGGCGCGGCCGGCGATCACCTCGTTGGCGTTCATGTTGGACTGCGTGCCGGAGCCGGTCTGCCAGATCACCAGCGGGAACTGGTCGTCATGCTCGCCCTTGATGACCTCCGCCGCCGCCTGC
>JAFAZW010000090.1 GCA_019239415.1 Alphaproteobacteria bacterium | reverse complement strand
CATCGACGGCTTCCTGTTCGAGCATGGCGACAATTATCAGACCGAGTCGGCGCTGAGGACGCTGACCGCCGGGGGCCTGTTCGGCGCCGGACCGGGCGCGGGGACCAAGAAGTTCCTGCTCCCTGAGCCGCACACCGACTACATCTTCTCGGTGATCGGCGAGGAGTTCGGGATGATCGCCTGCCTCGCCATCGCCATCATCTACCTCGCCATCGTCGCCCGGGTGATGATCCGCCTGCTCCACGAGGACGACCAGTTCGTCGTCCTCGCCGCTGCCGGCCTGGTCACCCAGTTCGGCATGCAGGCGCTGATCAACATGGCCGTCAACGTCCAGATCGCCCCGTCCAAGGGCATGACCCTGCCGTTCATCTCCTACGGCGGCTCGTCGATGATCGCCCTGGCCACCGGCATGGGGCTGCTGCTCGCCTTCACGAGGCGAAATCCCTATCTCCACCGCTCGCCCTACGTCGTGAAGTGGAGCGGGCGATGAGGGGGGTGCGGAGAAACCCCTCTCCCTGCAGGGGAGAGGGAGGGGCCCAGCCGAAGGCTGGGAGGGTGAGGGCCATGCCGCGGCATTCATCCGGAGGCGCCGTCACCCTCACCCAACTTCGCCTAGGCGGCAAAGCCGCTAAGGCTCCGTATCCCTCTCCCCTCAAGGGAGAGGGGTTATGATGTCCAAGCACTACGTCCTCGCCGCGGGCGGGACCGGGGGGCACATGATCCCCGCCCATGCGCTCGCCGAGGAACTGATCCGGCGCGGGCACCGGGTGGCGCTCGTCACCGACGACCGGGGCGCGCGCATCCCCGGGCTGTTCGAGGGGGTCCAGGTGCACATCCTGCCGGCGGGCAGGCTCGGCGGCGGCCCGGCCGGCTGGCTCAAGGCGATGCGCAACATCTTCACCGGCCGCGCCATGGCCTCGCGCCTCTACGAGACTTTCCGGCCGTCGGCGGTGATCGGCTTCGGCGGCTACCCGGCGCTGCCGGCCCTGCTCGCCGCCAACGGCGACCGCATCCCGACCCTGATCCACGAGCAGAATGCGGTGCTCGGCCGCGTCAACCGGCTGATGGCGGGGCGGGTCAAGGCGATCGCCACCGCCTATGAGAACGTCCAGCGCCTCGCGAAGCGCGACGCCGCCAAGACCCACCTGGTCGGCAACCCGGTGCGCGACGAGGTGCTGGCGCTGCGCGAGCAGCCTTACCCGCCGCTCAGCGCCGACGGCGTGTTCCGCGTCCTCGTCACCGGCGGCAGCCAGGGCGCGACGATCCTCTCCGGCGTCGTGCCGGACGGGCTCGGCATGCTGCCCGAGCATTTCCGCCGCCGCCTGCAGGTCACGCAGCAATGCCGGGCCGAGGACATCGAGACGGTCCGCGCCCGTTACGCCTCGCTCGGCATCCCCGCCGATCTCGCCACCTACATCGAGGACATGCCCGAGCGGCTCGGCTGGTCGCACCTCGTCATCGCCCGCGCCGGCGCCTCGACCATCGCCGAGCTCACCGCCGCGGGCCGTCCCGCGATCCTCGTGCCCCTCCCGTCCGCCACCGACGACCACCAGACGGCCAACGCGCGCGAGATGGCGCGGGCCGGCGGCGCGCGGATGATCTCGCAGGGCGCGTTTACCCCCGTCGAGCTCGCCAAGCAGATGCAGAAGCTGGGCCTCGATCCCGAGGCGCTCGCCAACGCCGCCGCCCGCGCCCGCGCCGTCGGCCGCCCCAACGCCGCGTCCGACCTCGCCGACCTCGTCGAGCGTACCGGCCGCGACCTCGGCGCCGACCCGCTGCCCGCCGAAGAGATCGTCCTCAAGCCGATCCCGAACGGAGCCTTCGCCTGATGCGCGGGGTCGGCACCGACATCGGCACCATCCACTTCATCGGCATCGGCGGCATCGGCATGTCCGGCATCGCCGAGGTGATGCACATCCTCGGCTACAAGGTGCAGGGCTCCGACGTCGCCGAAGGCTACGTCGTCGAGGGCCTCCGCAGGGCAGGCATTCCCGTGACGATCGGCCAGCATGCCGACAATCTCGGCGACGCCGCCGTCGTGGTCGTCTCGACCGCCATCCGGAAGGACAATCCCGAGCTGGTCTGCGCCTACGAGCGGCGCATCCCCGTCGTCCGCCGCGCCGAGATGCTGGCCGAGCTGATGCGCCTCAAGTCGACCGTCGCCGTCGCCGGCACCCACGGCAAGACCACCACCACGTCGATGGTGGCGGCCCTGCTCGACGCGGGCGGGATCGATCCCACGGTGATCAACGGCGGCATCATCAACGCCTACGGGTCCAACGCACGGCTCGGCTCGTCCGACTGGATGGTGGTCGAGGCCGACGAGAGCGACGGCAGCTTCCTCCGCCTCGACGGCCAGATCGCCGTCGTCACCAACATCGATCCCGAGCATCTCGACCATTACGGCAACTTCGACAAGGTGAAGGACGCCTTCGTCGAGTTCGTCGAGAACGTGCCCTTCTACGGCGCCGCCTTGCTCTGCGTCGATCATCCGGAGGTGCAGGCGATCGTGCCGCGGCTCCGCGACCGGCGCATCGTCACCTACGGCTTCGCCGCCCAGGCCGACGTGCGCGGCGACAACGTCCGGCCGGTGGCCGGCGGCAACCGCTTCGACGTCACCATCCGCAACCGCGCCGGCGAGATCAGGACGATATCCGACGTGGCCCTCCCGATGCCGGGCCGCCACAACGTCCAGAATGCCCTCGCCGCCATCGGGGTCGCCGCCGAGCTCGGCATAAGCGACGACGTGATCGCCCGCGGCTTCGAGAAGTTCGGCGGCGTCAAGCGCCGCTTCACCAAGGTGGGCGAGATCGAAGGCGCGACGATCGTCGACGATTACGGCCACCACCCGACGGAGATCCGCGCCGTCCTCGCCGCCGCCCGCGAGGGGGCCGGGGGGCGCGTCATCGCCGTCGTCCAGCCCCACCGCTACACCCGCCTGCGCGACCTGATGGAGGAGTTCCAGGCCGCTTTCAACGACGCCGACATCGTCTACGTCGCCCCGGTCTACGCCGCCGGCGAGGAGCCGATCGAGGGCGTCGACGCGGAGGCGCTGGTCGAGGGCCTCAAGCAACGCGGCCACCGCGCGGTGAAGGCGGTCGCCGATTTGGACGATCTCTGCGCCAACCTGCGCGACCTCGCCGCGAAAGGCGACATGGTCATCTGCCTCGGCGCCGGCGACATCACGAAATGGGCCGCGGGTCTCGCCGACGGAATCTGCAAGGCGAGGGCGGCGAAGTGAGCGCCGCGCCCGACCGGGGACAGTCACTCGCCTCGCAGGCCGATGAGAACTCACACCAGGAAATGAGCGCCGCAGCCACCGAAAGGGGACACGTACTTTTTCGCGAAAAAGTACGTGTCCCCATGCTCGCCGGCGAGATCGAGCCCGGCGGCTCGCTTGGCGAGTTCATCTGGTTCCGGACCGGCGGCCCCGCCGAATGGCTGGTGAGGCCGAAGGACGTCGACGACCTTGCCGCCTTCCTTCGCCACCTCGATCCCGCCGTCCCCGTTCTCCCCGTCGGCGTCGGCTCCAACCTCATCGTCCGCGACGGCGGCGTGCCGGGCGTCGTGGTCCGCCTCCCCAAAGCGATGGCGCACGTTCACGTCGAGTCCGCAAACCGCGTCCGCGCCGGCGGCGGCGCGATGGGGATCACCGTCGCTTCCAAGGCCCGCGACGCGCGCATTGCCGGGCTCGAATTCCTCCGCGGCATCCCCGGCACGGCCGGCGGCGCGGTGCGGATGAACGCCGGCGCCTACGGGCGCGAGGTCGCGGACGTGCTGGTCGAGGCGACGCTCGTCCTGCGCGACGGCCGCGTCGAGACCTGGCCGCGCGAGCGGTTCGGCTACACCTACCGCCATTCCGAGGTGCCGGCGGGCGCCGTCGTCGTCGAGGCCCTGTTCCAAGGCGTCCCCGGCGACCGCGCCGCGATCGCCGCGGAGATGGACCGCATCGCCGCCAAGCGCGAGGCCTCGCAGCCCTTGCGGAGCCGAACCGGCGGCTCGACCTTCAAGAATCCGCCCGGCGCCAAGGCCTGGCAGCTGATCGACGCGGCCGGCTGCCGGGGCCTGACCGTCGGCGATGCGCAAGTCTCTGAAAAGCATTGCAACTTCCTCTTGAACCTGGGCAAGGCTCGCGCTTCCGACATCGAGGCGCTGGGCGAGGAAGTCCGCCGCCGGGTGCGCGAGAATTCAGGCGTCGAGCTGGAATGGGAAATCCAGCGTGTGGGGGTGAGCGATGAATAGCGTCATCCCGGCGAAAGCCGGGATCTCCATCCGGGAAGGCACTGGAGTCGGAGCGGGTCTCTTGGAGATCCCGGCGTTCGCCGGGATGACGAGACATGGTTGAGCCCCTCCACGTCGCGGTCCTGATGGGCGGCTGGTCGGCCGAGCGGGAGGTGTCGCTGATGAGCGGCGCGGGCGTCGCCGATGCGCTCGAGAGCCTGGGCCACCGCGTCACCCGCATCGACATGGGCCGCGACGTCGCGCAGCGGCTGGCCGAGGCGGCGCCGGACGTGGTGTTCAACGCCCTTCACGGCACGCCGGGCGAGGACGGGTCGGTGCAGGGCCTGATGGACCTGATGGGGCTCCGCTACACGCATAGCGGGCTGGAGACCTCGGTCATCGCGATCGACAAGGAGCTCACCAAGATGCTCCTCGTTCCCCACGGCATCCGCATGCCGAAGGGGGAGATCGTCGCGACCGAGAGCCTCTACGAAGCCGACCCGATGGCGCGGCCCTACGTGCTCAAGCCGGTCAACGAGGGCTCGTCGGTCGGCGTCGCCATCGTCACCCGCGAGGGCAATTATGGCGATCCGATCGGCCGCGACGTCGAGGGGCCGTGGCGCCACTTCGACCGGCTGCTCGCCGAGCCGTTCGTGCGCGGCCACGAGCTCACCGTCGCGGTGCTCGGCGACGAGGCGCTGGCGGTGACCGAGCTGATGCCGGTCAAGGGCTTCTACGATTACGACGCCAAATATACGGACGGCCTCACCCGCCACGTCTGCCCGGCGGATATTCCCCACGAGATTGCCGAAGCCGCCATGGCCATGGCGCTGAAGGCCCACCGCCTGCTCGGCTGCCGCGGCTGCTCGCGCGCCGACTTCCGCTGGGACGACGAGCAGGGCGAGGCGGGCCTCTACCTGCTCGAGGTCAACACCCAGCCCGGCATGACGCCCTTGAGCCTGGTGCCCGAGCAGGCGAAATATCGCGGCCTCTCCTATCCCGAGCTGGTCCAGCGCATCGTCGAGGAGGCATTATGAGCGCCAAGGCCGTCTCCCGCCCGCGCGCGAAGCCGAAGGGCAAGGCGCAGACGCGCGGCCGCGGCAAGGCGCCGCCGCCGAGCCCGCTCGGCGAACTCGTCCGGCGCGTCAGCGGCTGGATCTTCGTCGCCATGCTGGTCGCGCTCGCCGTCGCCGCCCTGCTCGTGCTGCGCCTGCCGCAAATGGTCGGCGGCACGCTCGGCGAGGCGGCCGGGGAGGCGGGCTTCGCCCTGAAGCATGTCGAGATCAAGGGCGCGACCCACGTGCCGCAGCTCGAAATCTACAACATCGCCTTCGACCAGGCCTCGTCGGCCATGCCCCTCGTCGACCTCGAAGCGACCCGCCGGCGGCTGCTGAAGTTCGGGTGGATCAAGGACGCGCGCGTGTCGCGGCGGCTGCCGGACACGCTCGTCGTCGACATCGTCGAGCGCCAGCCGGCGGCGATCTGGCAGAATGAGGGGCGCCTCGCCCTCGTCGACGCGGAAGGCGCGGTCCTCGCGCCGGTGCGCCTGGAGTCGATGCCGGACCTGCCGCTGCTCATCGGCCCGGACGCCAATCGGCAGGCCGTCGCCCTGTCCGACCTCGTCGCGTCGGCGCCGCGCCTGAAGCCGGTGCTCGCCGGCGCGACCTGGATCGGCGGGCGGCGCTGGGACCTCAGGTTCCATTCCGGCGAGGTGCTGGCGTTGCCGGAGGGCGACGCCGAGGCGCGCCGCGCGCTCGCCCGCTTCGCGCAGATGGACCAGGCCAGGCAGCTGCTCGGCAAGGGCTTCGTCCGCTTCGACATGCGCATCCCGGGCAAGTTCGTCATCCGGGTCTCGAACGAGCCCGGAAGCAGCGTCCCGGCGATCGCGCCGGAGGTACCCCCGGGGGCAGCGGCGGGTCCCGCCGCGGTTGCTCCGGTCGCTCCGGTGACTCCCCCGGCGAATCCTCCGGTGGCGCCCGGTCCGAAGCACCGGGCGGGCCCGGTGCCCGACGCGACGAAGACGATCTGATGAAGCGTCCCGCCGTGACTCCCGCCCGGAGGCTCGTCACCGCCCTCGACGTCGGCTCGTCGAAGGTCTCGGCCCTCATCGCCGAGCCGGCCGACGACGGGTCGCTGAAGATCCTCGGCACCGGCCAGCGCCAGAGCCAGGGCGTCCGCCGCGGCTACATCGCCGACATGGAGAAGACTGAAGGCGCGATCCGCGAAGCGGTCGAGCAGGCCGAGCGGATCGCCGCGACCAACATCGAGGACGTCTTCGTCGGCTTCTCCGCCGGCGGCCTCGTCTCGTCGCTGGCGAGCGTCGAAGTCCAGATCGGCGGCCGCCGTGTCGCCCGGGAGGATGTCGACCAGCTCCTCACCGTCGGGCGCGAGTCGATCGACGCCGAGGGCAAGATGATCCTCCACGCCTTGCCGGCGCTCTACACGCTCGACGGCCTGCAGGGGGTGAAGAAGCCGCTCGGGCTCCACGCCGACCGGCTGGCGGTCGACATCCACGTCATCGCCGCCGAGCCGTCGCCGGTCAGGAACCTCGACCTCTGCGTCCGCTCCGCCCACCTCGGCGTCGAGGCGATCGTCGCCTCGCCGGTCGCGGCGGGCAAGGCCTGCCTCAGCGAGGAGGAGCGCGAGCTCGGCGTCGCCCTGGTCGAACTGGGCGCCGGCGTCACCAACGTCTCGGTGTTCGCCGGCGGCATGCTGCTCGGCCTCAAGTCGCTCGCCGTCGGCGGCATCGACATCACCGACGACATCGCCTCCGCCTTCGGCACGCGCCGGGTCGAGGCGGAGCGGATGAAATGCTTCTACGGCTCGGCGATGGCGAGCCCGCGCGACAATCACGACATGATCGAGCTGTCGCCCATCGCCGGCTCGGAGGAGGGGACGGAGGCCGCGCGCATCACCCGCGCCCAGCTCATCGCCGTCATCCGCCAGCGGCTCGAACACCTGACCGGCGAGATCGCCGGGGCGCTGAAGGACCTCGGCTTCGCCGGGCCGTTCGGGCGGCAGGTCGTGCTGACCGGCGGCGGGTCGGAGCTGAAGGGCATCGCGGACTACGCCCAGGGCGTGCTCGGCCGCGCCGTCCGCGTCGGCCGCCCCAGCCTGCCGGGCCTGCCGGACGCCCATTCCGGCCCGGCCTTCACGACGCTCGTCGGCCTCGCCCAGTTCGCCGCGTCGAACGAGCTCGACTTGCGCTCCGTGATGCCCAAGGACCAGGTGGTGCAGAAAGGGAGCGGCGGCGGCGGCCTCGTCCAGCGCCTCGTCGCCGCGTTCAGGAGTGGCTTTTGAGACTCACCCGTGGCCCCGGAGACTCACTTGCCGTGACATTTCGGACTCAGTTGCCGTTTCATCCACCGAAAAATTACGGGGTCGTTAACTTTTCGCTCGCGTGGGCGATTCGGCGTGTGCAAAGAACAGGTTAATCGCGTGTCCCAATGGGCGAGAGCAGAGGGGGAGAAGATCCGATGAGCATCGATTTCATCCGTCCGGAAGTGGATGAACTTCGGCCCAGGATCAGCGTGATCGGCGTCGGCGGCGCGGGCGGCAACGCCGTCGCCAACATGATCGCCAACGAGGTGCAGGGCGTCGACTTCATCGTCGCCAATACCGACGCGCAGGCATTGAACGCCTCGCCGGCCGGCCAGCGCATCCAGCTCGGCCTCAGGATCACCCAGGGCCTCGGCGCCGGCTCGCGGCCGGAGATCGGCAAGGCCGCCGCCGAAGAGGCGCTCGAGGAGATCGAGGCGGCGCTCGACGGCGCGCACATGTGCTTCATCGCCGCCGGCATGGGCGGCGGCACCGGCACCGGCGCCGCGCCGGTCATCGCCAAGGCGGCGCGCGACAAGGGCGTCCTGACCGTCGGCGTCGTCACCAAGCCGTTCAGCTTCGAGGGCAACCGCCGCGGCCGCTCGGCCGACGCGGGCATCAACGAGCTCCAGCAGCACGTCGATACCCTCATCGTCATCCCCAACCAGAACCTGTTCCGCATCGCCAACCCGAACACCACCTTCAAGGAGGCCTTCCAGATGGCCGACGAGGTGCTGCAGCAGGGCGTGCGCGGCATCACCGACCTCATGGTCATGCCCGGCCTCATCAACCTCGATTTCGCCGACGTCCGCTCGGTGATGGGCGAGATGGGCAAGGCGATGATGGGCACCGGCGAAGCCTCGGGCGACAACCGCGCGATCGAGGCGGCCGAAAAGGCGATCGCCAACCCGCTGCTCGACGGCGTCTCGATGAAGGGCGCCAAGGGCGTCATCATCTCGATCACCGGCGGCGAGGACATGCGCCTGATGGAAGTCGACGAGGCTGCCAGCCACATCAAGGAGCTGGTCGATCCGGACGCCAACATCATCTGGGGCTCGGCCTTCAACAACGACCTCCAGGGCAAGATCCGGGTCTCCGTCGTCGCCACCGGCATCGACGCCGAGGCGGTGACGATGGCGCCGCCGGCCCCGGCCAAGGTCTTCGCCTTCCCGGGCGCGAGCCGCACCGCGGCGCCCGCCGAAACGAAGAAGGCGGTGCCCGAAGCCGAGCCCGAGCCGGTTCCCGCTCCGGAAGCGGCCGCCACCGCTGCGACCGACGAGCTCGATCTCGCCGCGGCGCCGGAAGCGGAGGAGCTGACGCTCGACACGCCGGCCGAGGCAGCCTCGGACGAGCTGCTGCTCGGCGGCGACATGGCGGACGACGAGGGCGAGGGCTTCGTCGACGAGGCGTTCACCGGCGGCCCGGAGGCCCGCGCGCCCGGCAGCCGCAGCTGGCTGATCGGCGACGAGCCGGCCGCAGCCGCTCCCGAGCCGAAGCCGGCGCGCGAGGGCGGCACCCTGTTCGAGCGGATGTCCAACATCGCCCGCGGCGCCGCCAAGGCGCAGGTCGACGAGGAGCCGCCGGCCCCCGCCCGGAACCGCCGCGACCCGCTCGACATCCCGCGCTTCCTGGGCCGGCAGAACAACCAGTAACCGCAACGTGAGGGGGACATGTACTTGTACGTGTCCCTCGTGCGGCGGATGGGGGCACGTACAAGTACATGTCCCCACCTGTCCCCCTGGCGCACCAGGGGGACAGGTACAAGTACGTGTCCCCAGCTACTAACGTAACTGCTCACCGCCCGCGCAGCCCATCCCGCCGCTAAGCCATTGCTCGGCTTCGCCTCCTCGGGCTTGGTGAGGCCACGATGACACATTGGACGAGGGGCGTCCTGCACGGCTTGGCCGTGCTCGGCGCGGGGATGGTGCTGGCCGGGGGGCCGGCAGCCGCGGCACAACCGACGACAGGCTTCTCGCAGGATGCTTCGGGGGATGCGCTGTCGCGCAACCTCAAGATGCTCGCGGCCAATCCGCGCAGCGTCGACGCGCTGACGGGTGCCGGCCGTGCCGCTCTCCAGGTCGGCGATGCGCAGGCGGCGCTCGGCTTTCTCGCCCGCGCCGAGGACGAATCCCCCCGCGACGGCCGCATCAAGATGTGGATCGGCACGGCGCTCGTACAGCTCGAGCAGCCCCACGCGGCGATCAAGTTCTTCAAGGATGCGGCCGAGCTCGGCATTCCGGAGGCGGAGTTCGCCGGCGACCGCGGCCTCGCCTACGACATCCTTGGCGACCAGCGCCGCGCGCAGCGGGACTACCGCCTCGCGCTCCAGCGCGCGCGCACCCCCGACATCGTCTGCCGCCTCGCTTTGTCGCTCGCGATCAGCGGCGAGCGGGAGCAAGCGCTGCGTACCCTCGACGAGCAGCTCGACGGCCGCGGCCCGGCCGCCGATCGGACCCGCGCCCTCGTTCTGGCACTGACCGGCGATGCCGCCGATGCCGCCCGCGTCGTCGAGGCGAGCATGCCCGGCGGCCAGGGGGCGGCGCTGATGCCGTTTCTCGCCCGCCTCCCGGCGCTCAGCCCGGCCGACCGCGCGCTCGCCGTCCATCTCGGTCATTTCCCGCAGGACGGCCGCACCGCGCCGGCGTCGGGTTATGCGATGAACGAATTCCGCTCCAACGTCGTGTCGCTGAATGCCGGCACAGGCGCGCCCCCGGTCGATGCCGGCCGACCCGATCCGCGCCAGCCGGCGCTCGGCCGCAGCACCGCCAGCCTCGTCCGCGCCGCCCCGGCGCAGGCGAGCGACGACGTCGAGGAGGACGCCCCGCCGGTCCGCACGCAGCCGGTCCCCGAGCGGCCCCAGCCGGTCGCGGCGCCACCGCCGGTCCGGCGTCAGCCCGGCGCCGCCTCCGCCGCGCCGGTGCGCGTCGCCGGCAGCGCCCAGCCGACCGACTGGTCGCTGAGCCGCCCGGCCCTGCCGCGCGTCCACCCCCGCGTCTCGGACAGTCGCCCGCGGCCCGAACCGGCCGCGGCCGTGCGGGCGCCGGTGCTCGCTCTCGCCCATCCGCTCGACACGGCATCGCCGCCGCCTCCCGCCGAGGATGTGGCCGCGCCCGTCCGTCCCGCGGCGGGCCACTCCCGCCTCGCGGATCTCGCGGCGACGGTGGCGACCCTGCCGGGGCCGGTCGTGCCGCCGGTGCGCGCGGCCGCCTATGGCCCGAAGGTTCCGCACTCCGCGCCCGCCGCCGGCGGCGCCAAGAAACCTCCCGTCCCGGTCAGGAAAGCCGAGCCGAAGGAAGCGGCGCGCCACTGGGTCCAGCTCGGGATCGGCGACGACGAGGAGACGCTGCCCGGCGAGTATAAGCGGCTCCGGGCCAAGGCCGGCAAGCTGCTTGCGACCCGCGCGGCCTGGACGGCGCCGATGGGCGAGACGAACCGCATCCTCGTCGGACCCTTCCCCTCCAAGGACGAGGCCCGGGACTTCGTCAACGAGCTGGCCGAGAAGAAGCTCAAGGCGTTCGCCTGGACCAGCCCCGCCGGCGAGAAGGTCGCCAAGCTTCCGGCGAAGTGAGGCCGCTCGCCCACCTCGCCGCCGACCCCGCGCGCACGCGCGGCCGGCGCCACGGCGAGCCGCAGGGCGGGACCCGCGGCCCCCGCGACGCCTTCCAGCGCGACCGCGACCGCATCGTCCACTCGATCCCGTTCCGGCGCCTCCGCCACAAGACCCAGGTCTTCGTCGCCCCGGACGGCGACCATTTCCGCGTCCGCCTCACCCACAGCCTCGAAGTGGCGCAGATCGGCCGCACCCTCGCCCGCGCCCTCGGACTCAACGAGGATCTGACCGAGGCGCTCTGTCTCGCCCACGACATCGGCCACCCGCCCTTCGGCCATTCCGGCGAGGACGCGCTGACCGCGGCGATGGCCGAGGCAGGCGGCTTCGACCACAATGCCCACACGCTCCGCCTGCTGACGAAGCTGGAGAGCCCGTATCCGACCCATCCCGGTCTCGATCTGACCTGGGAGACCCTGGAAGGGCTCGCCAAGCATAACGGCCCGGTCGCCGCGCCCCTGCCCTGGGCGCTCGCGGAGGCCGACGCGGAGTGGGACCTGGAGCTCGCTTCCTGGCCGAGCCTCGAGGCACAGGTCGCCGCCATCGCCGACGACATTGCTTACGACAATCACGACATCGACGACGGTCTGCGCGCCGGTCTCTTCTCGCTGGAGGAGTTGCTCGAAGTCCCCCTCGTCGCGCGGCTCTGGTCCGGGGTGAAAGCGCGTCATCCCCAGGTGCCCGACACCCGCCTGCTGCCCGAATTGGTGCGCGACCAGATCGGCCTGATGGTCAACGACGTGCTGGCGGAGGTTCGCCGCCGCGTCGGCGTCGCCGGCGTGGCCAGCCTCGACGATGTTTGCGCCGCCGGCCGCGCCCTCGCCGGCTTCTCCGCTCCGCTGGCTGAGGAGGAGAAGGCGCTGCGGACCTTCCTCCACACCCGCATGTACAATGCGCCGAAGGTCGCGGCCGTCCGTGCCGAGGCGCAGCAGGTCGTCGCCGGACTGTGGTCCGCCTTCGCCGCCGACTCCGCGCTCCTTCCTCCCGACTGGCGCCCGCGCGACCCTGAGCGCGTCGCGACGCTGCGCGCCGTGGGCGACTATATCGCCGGGATGACCGACCGCTTCGCCATCCGCCAGTATCGGGAACTGGTGGGGCCGGTGGAGCTGCCGGAAGCCTTCTGAGCCGCCACTGGACCTTTCCGGCCGCGATCCGCTACAGGCGCGGCTCCCCGGTCAGGATGGAATAGTGAGCACGCTCTACGCCCGCTTCGCCGCGCATGTCGCCGACGCCCTCGACGCGCTCGCGGGGGAGGGGCAGCTCGCGCCCGGGCTCGACCGGGGCGCGGTCGCCGTCGAGCCGCCGCGCGATCCGAGCCACGGGGACCTCGCCACCAACGCCGCGATGGTGCTGGCGAAGCGCGCCGGCACCAACCCGCGCGCCCTCGCCGGCCTGATCGCGCCGAAGCTCGAGACGCTGCCGGAGGTGGCGAGCGCGGAGATTGCCGGTCCGGGCTTCATCAACATCCGGCTCGAGCCCGGCGTCTGGCACGACGAGCTGCTCGCCATCCTGGAGGCGGGGGACAGTTACGGCCGCTCGGCGATCGGCGGCGGCCAGCGGGTCAACGTCGAATATGTCTCGGCGAACCCGACCGGCCCGATGCACATGGGCCATTGCCGCGGCGCCGTCGTCGGCGATGCGCTGGCCAGCCTGCTCGAGTTCGCCGGCTTCCAGGTGATCCGCGAATATTATGTCAACGACGCGGGCGCCCAGGTCGACGTCCTCGCCCGCTCCGCGCACCTGCGCTACCTCGAGGCGCTCGGCCGGCAGATCGGCGCGATCCCGGAGGGGCTGTATCCGGGCGACTATCTGAAGCCGGTGGGCGCCGCTCTCGCCGCCGAGTTCGGCGAGCGCTTTGCCGACGCGCCGGAGAGCGAATGGCTCGACCCGTTCCGCCGCCGCGCGGTCGCGGCGATGCTCGACCTCATCCGGCGCGACCTCGCCGAGCTTGGCGTCCATCACGACCTGTTCGCATCGGAGCGGGAGGTCCAGGAATCCGGCGCCGTCGACCGCGCGATCGCCGTGCTCGACGCGAAGGGGCTGGTCTACACGGGCACGCTGCCGCCGCCCAAGGGCAAGAGCACGGAGGATTGGGAGCCGACCGAGCTGCTCCTGTTCCGGTCGACGGCGTTCGGCGACGACCAGGACCGTCCGATCAGGAAGTCCGACGGCAGCTGGACCTATTTCGCCGCCGATACCGCCTACCACATGCAGAAGCTGCAGGCGTCCGACGAGCTGATCAACGTCTGGGGCGCCGACCATACCGGCACCGTCAAGCGGACGCAGGCGGCGGTCGAGGCACTGGCCGGCCGGCCGGCGCTTGACGTGAAGCTCGTCCAGATGGTGCGGCTCTTGCGGAACGGCGAGCTGGTGAAGATGTCGAAGCGCTCGGGCAGCTTCGTGACGCTCGCCGAAGTGGTGGAGGAAGTCGGCAAGGACGTCGTCCGCTTCACCATGCTGACCCGCAAGAACGACGCCCAAATGGACTTCGACTTCGCCAAGGTCGTCGAGGCGTCGAAGGACAACCCCGTCTTCTACGTCCAATACGCCCATGCCCGCGTCCGGTCGCTGCACCGCAAGGCGGCGGCGGCCGGGATCGATACGGCCGCGCCTGTCGATCTCGGTTTGCTCGACGCCGAGGAGCTGGCCCTCGTCAAGGTCGCGGCGCAATTCCCGCGCGTCGTCGAAGGCGCCGCGCAGGCCCACGAGCCGCACCGCATCGCCTTTTACCTCGGCGACCTTGCCGGTGCGTTCCACGCCTTGTGGAATCGCGGCAACGACGACCCGTCGCGCCGCTTCCTTGTCGAGGATAATCAGGCATTAACCCGGGCGCGGCTAGAATTGGCGGCTGCGATAGGGCAGGTTATTCGCGTCGGCCTTCGCATCATGGGGGTGGCCGCCGCGGAGGAGATGCAGTGATGACCGACGTTCGCGCCGACGATCCCGCGCTCGACGACCGCCTCCCGTGGCTCGAGGCGGTCGAGGAAGACGGCCGCGGCGAGGGCCCCTCCGCATTGAAGCTCATCGTTGCCGTCCTGATCGGGCTGGTCGCGATCGGCGGCGTCGTCGGCGGCATCTTCTGGCTCGGCAATCGCGGCGCCGCGCGCCACGCCGGCGCGGAGCCGGAGCTGATCAAGGCCCAGCCCGGCGCCTACAAGGTGAAGCCGACCCAGCCCGGCGGGATGACCGTCGAAGGCGAGGGCGACACCGCCTTCCAGGCCAGCGCCGGCGCCGACCCCAAGGGCAAGATCAACACCGCCGCCGTCCCCGAGGCGCCGGTCCAGAAAGGCGCGCAGCCCCAGCCGCCGGCGCCGCAGCAGACGGCGCAGGCCCAGCCGCAGCCCAAGGCTCCGGAGAAGAAGCCCGCCGCCGGCACGATCAAGGCGCCCGCCCCGACTCCCGCGCCCGCCGCGGCGTCGGGCGGCGCAACGATCCAGCTCGGCTCCTTCCCCAGCGGGGCGATGGCGGAAAAGGCGTGGAAGGCGATGGCCAGCCGTTTCGCCTATCTCGCCCCGCTGTCGCACAGCGTCGTCTCGGCCGAGGTCGGCGGCAAGACCTGGTATCGCCTGCGCGCGAGCGGCCCCGACGCCGCCGGCATCTGCGGCCGCCTCAAGGTCGCCGGGGAGCAGTGCCTCAGGGTGTGACGATCGACGCGGCGTGAGGGGAGCTGCGTCACCCCGGTTGATCCGGGTCCACCTTTCCTTTCGGCGGGCCGTGCAAGAACGAGGTGGATGTCGGATCGAGTCCGGCATGACGGATGCAATTTGCCGAGCCTGACGTTAGATGCGCCGCATGCAGGCCATCATCTACGGGCTCTCCGGCCCCGCCCTCACCGACGCGGAGCGCGCGTTCTTCCGCGACGCGAACCCCGCCGGCTATATCCTGTTCGCGCGCAACTGCGTCGACCGCGCCCAGATGCGGCGGCTGACCGACGAGCTGCGCGCCCTCGACGGCCGCGACGACCTCCCTGTCCTCATCGACCAGGAAGGGGGACGCGTCGCGCGGATGCGGCCGCCGGAATGGCCCGCCTTCCCCGCCGCGGAGGCCTTCGCCCGCCTCTATGAGAAGGCCCCGATGAGCGCGATCGAGGCGGCGCGCGCCAATGCCGAGGCGATCGCCCTGTTGCTGCGCGAGGTCGGCGTCACGGTCGACTGCCTGCCGCTGCTCGACGTGCGCCAGCCCGGCGCCAGCGACATCATCGGCGACCGCGCGCTGGGCGCCGAGCCGATGCAGGTCGCCGCCCTCGGCCGCGCCGTGCTCGACGGCCTCCAGGCCGGCGGTGCGGTCGGCGTGGTCAAGCATATGCCCGGACACGGCCGCGCCCTCGTCGACAGCCACAAGACGCTGCCGGTCGTGCCGGCCGGGGAGGAGGCGCTCGCAACGGACCTCGAGCCCTTCCGCAGCCTCGCCTGGGCGCCGATGGGAATGACCGCGCACGTCGTCTACGAGGCCTGGGACGCCGAACGGCCGGGCAGCCTCTCGCCGACCGTGATCGGGGAGATCATCCGCCGCCGCATCGGCTTCGACGGCTTCCTGATGTCCGACGACCTCGGCATGCACGCTCTGTCCGGCACCCAGGCGGAACGCGCGCGCGGCGTCGTCGAAGCCGGGTGCGACGTCGGCCTCCATTGCAACGGCGTCATGGCCGATATGGAGGATGCGGCGAGCGCCGCTCCGGCTCTCTCGGAGCGCGGACGCGAGCGGCTCGAGCGCGCGATGGCGACCGTCGCCGGCATCGCGCCGGCGGACAGCGTCGAGGCCCTCCTCGAAAAGCGCGACGCGCTCCTCGCCTACGCCTGAGACGAGCCCCTCTCCCCCGAGGCGGAGAGGGATGCTGCGCCGGGTCAGACGCGCCGGTAGCGGAAGTACCAGACTTCGTGCCCCTGCCGCCGCGCCTTCGCTTCGTAGCGCGTCTCCGGCCAGCCGGAGGGGCGGGTGAGGAAGTCCCTCGCGCTCTCGGCCAGCCATTCGAAGTCGGTGCGGCCGTTCATCACCATCATCGACCAGCGGCAATAAACCGGATCGTCGGTTCCCAGCCGGAACTCGCCGCCCGCTCTGAGCTTGCGGGCGATGAGGTCGAGCGGCCCGGGATTGACCATCCGCCGCTTGGCGTGCCGCGCCTTCGGCCACGGGTCGGGGTGGAGCAGATAGACCATCGTCAGCGCCCCGTCCGGCACCCGCTCCAGCACCTCGAGCGCGTCGCCCATGTGCAGCCGGACATTGGCGAGCCTGTGGTCGCGCACGTGCCCGAGCGCGCCGACCACCCCGTTCAGGAACGGCTCGGCGCCGATGAAGCCGTGGTCGGGCAGCAGGTCGGCGCGGTAGGCGAGATGCTCGCCCGACCCGAAGCCGATCTCGAAGTGGAGGGGTCGCCCATGTCCTTCGGCGTCGCCGAACAGAAGCTCCGATGTCACCGGCCCCTCCGCCGGCACGGAGATCGCCGGCAGCAACTGCTCCAGCAGCGCCGCCTGCCCCGCGCGCAGCTTATGGCCGGAGCGGCGCCCGTAGAGGCGGCGGAGGGTGGTGGGGTCGCCCATGACGCCGCGCTATGCGCCGCCGGGCGGTCCGGCAAGTGCTACCGGCCGATCTTGCCGATCGGCGCGATACGGGGGCCGTCCACCGCCCAGATCCGCCCATCCTTGGTCGCCACCATCACCGGCACTTGCGCGACCAGCGACGAGAAGACATGGATCTCGGTCGGCACCGGATCGAGCAGGTGAGTGATGAAGAGTGCGGCGGACTTCGCGCCCGCGGGAGGCTTCCCCGGCATGGCGATGCAGCTGTTGGTGAACGCCCGGATCTCGCCCGGCGTGCCGTCGGGCGCGACGGCGATGCGATAGTGGCCGCCGAACGGGATCGTGTCCATGTCCGGCTGCGGCGTCAGCACATAGGCGTAGGTGTTCCCCTCGGGTCCGACCGGCGGCAGCACGACGGTATTCATCGCCTGGGCGCTGCACCGCTGAAAGCCCTTCGCCTTCAGCGCCTCGACGGCGGTCGTGCGGGCGGCGATGAGGCGTTTGCGCGCGGCGTCGAGCACCGGCTCGGCCGGGCCCGCCACGCGGCTCGAGACGAGCTTCCCGTCCCGGAAGTTCGCCACGAACACCGTGTGCGGCGCCGCCCTGTCCTTGTCGAAGAAAACCGCTTCCGGCGCGTCCGCCGGGCCGTCCACGATCCAGCCCCCGACCTTCGAGCGCGCGTCCGGCAGCTTCGCCATCATTTCGTCGGTGCCGTGCCAGGCGGCCTGGTCGTAGGCGTAGAGCAACGCCCCGCGGGCGGAGGCGTCGCGGATCGCCTGCTGCTCGGCCGCGGTGACCGGGGGAGGGGCGGGCGACTTCGCGGCGCTGCCGACCGCGGCGCCGATGGTCACCGCGGCCGCTACGACGGCGCTTGTAAACGGCCGATGCCTCACGTCTCTTCTCCCTCGTCCCGGGGCGAGGATGGCACGCGGGGCCCCCGGCAACAATGGGGCCGGAGCCGGATTGCAGCCGACGGCGCGGCCTCAGCCCAGCGCCGCCTTCAGCTTCTCGACCAGGTCCGTCCGCTCCCACGGGAACAGGTCGCCCTCGGCCTGGCGGCCGAAATGGCCGTAGGCGGCGGTCGCCTGGTAGATCGGCTTGTTGAGGCCGAGATGGGTGCGGATGCCGCGCGGGGTGAGGCCGCCGAGCTCCGGGACCGCCTTGATCGCCTGCTCAAGCTCGTCGTCGCCCACCGTGCCCGTGCCGTGGGTGTCGACGTAGAGCGACAGCGGCTCGGAGACGCCGATCGCGTAGGCGAGCTGGATCGTGCAGCGGCGGGCGAGGCCGGCGGCGACGATGTTCTTGGCGAGGTAGCGGGCGACGTACGCCGCCGAGCGGTCGACCTTGGTCGGGTCCTTGCCGGAGAAGGCGCCGCCGCCGTGCGGCGCCGCGCCGCCATAGGTGTCGACGATGATCTTGCGGCCGGTGAGGCCGGCGTCGCCGTCGGGGCCGCCGATCTCGAAGCTGCCGGTCGGGTTGATATGGTAGACGGTGCCATTGGCGATCAGCTCGGCCGGCAGCACGTCGGCCACCACCTGCTTCACATAGGATTTGAGCTCCGTTTCCTTGTCGCCCTCGTCGTAGCCCTTGCCGTGCTGGGTGGAGACGACGATCGCCGTGGCGGCGACGGGGCGGCCGTCCTCGAACTTCAGCGTCACCTGGCTCTTGGCGTCCGGCTCGAGGAACGGCGCCGCGCCTGAATGGCGGTCGGCCGCCATCCGCTCGAGGATCTTGTGGCTGTAATAGAGCGTCGCCGGCATCAGCGCCGGGGTCTCGTCGGTGGCATAGCCGAACATGATGCCCTGGTCGCCGGCGCCCTCGTCCTTGTTGCCGGACGCGTCGACGCCCTGCGCGATATGCTCGGACTGGCCGTGCAAGTTGTTCTCGAACCGGAAGCTCTCCCAGTGGAAGCCTTCCTGCTCGTAGCCGATCCGCTTCACGGTCTCGCGGACGGTGCGCTCGATCTCTTCCTTCGCGCCGGGCGCCCACTCGCCGTTCTCGTAGACGCCGCGGCAGCGGATTTCGCCGGCGAGGACGACGAGCTGGGTGGTCGTCAGCGTCTCGCAGGCGATGCGCGCCTCCGGGTCCTTCGACAGGAACAGGTCGACGATGGCGTCGGAAATCTGGTCGGCGACCTTGTCCGGATGGCCTTCCGAGACGGATTCGGAGGTGAAGAGATAGGAGCTGCGCATCGCGAGAAACGGCCTTCCTTGAAGAGCTTAGGCTGAGGGAAAGCGGATATAAGGATATCCTTATGTGCGCCCTAGCGGGTCCGGCGGCGGACTGCAATCGCCGCCGCGGCGAGCAGCAGCGCGAACAGGAAGGCCGCGATGTTGCCGACGCGCGCGAACGGCGTCGGCGGCTTCGGCGCAGGCAGACGGGACTCGATCGCGGCCATCGCGCCGAGCGGCAGGCTGGCGACCAGCGCACCGTCGGCGTCCACCACGGCGCTGATCCCCGTCGGCGTCGAGCGCAGCACCGGCAGCCCCTCCTCGAGCGCCCGCATCCGCGCCTGGGCGAGGTGCTGAGGCGGGCCCCAGGCGCCGAACCAGGCGTCGTTCGACGGGTTGAACAGGAAGGCGGGGCGGTTGCGCCGGTCGACCACTTCGCCGGAGAAGACGATCTCGTAGCAGAGCTGGAACCCCGCCTTGCCGATGAGCGGCAGCGCCTTCGTCTGCGGTCCTGGTCCGGAGTCGAAGTCGATGTCGCCGGGCACCAGCCGCGACAGGCCGAGCGGCGTCAGCAGCGCCCGCATCGGCAGATATTCGCCGTACGGCACCAGATGCGCCTTGTCGTAGCGGGCGAGGATGCGGCCGTCCGGGGCGAGGGCGAAGACGCTGTTGGTCGCGCTCGTCACCTCGAGGCCGGAGCGCGAACCGGCGGAAATGCCGCCGGTCAGCAGCAGGTCCTGGGGCCCCAGAGCGGACGCCATCTCGGCGCGCAGCTGCGCCGCGTCGGCCTGCGCCGCCCGGTAGCGGAGGCCCGTCTGCAGCGGCGCGTCGACCGCCGCCTCCGGCCACAGGATGAGGTGCGGCACGCGCGGATCGTGAAAGGTGAGGCGGCGCAGGCGGTCGAGCGCCTCGTCGTCGGCCTCGCCCCGGGACTTCTGGGCCTGGCTGATGTTCGGCTGGGCGATGCGGAGGGCAGGGCCGGCGGCTCCCGCGGGGGGCGGCGCCGCCCCGAAGCCCGCGAGCGCCACCACCGTCGCGCCCGCCGCGAGCGCCGCGCCGCTCCGCCAGCGCCGGTCGCCCAGCTCCCACAGCGTCCCGCCGAGGAGCACCGCGATGCCGGACGCGCCGTATGTCCCGACCAGGACCGCGCCACGCGCGAAGAAGGTCGGGAGCAGGGCCACTCCGGCCGGATTCCAGGCGAAGCCGGTGAACATCGTCGCCCGCAGCCACTCGGTGACGATCCAGGCGGCGGCGAAAGCGAGGGTCAGGACCGCGCGGTTCCCCCGCCCCCACCGCCACGCCAGCCCCGCGGCCAGCGCGGGGTAGACGGCGAGGTAGAGCGAGAGCAGCACGACGGCGATCCAGCCGAGCCAGGGGGGCATCGCCGCCTGGTAGGTGAAGGCGGTCGCGATCCAGTTGAGGCCGAGGACGAACTGCCCGACCCCGAACCACCAGCCCCGCGCCAGCGCCGTCCGCAGCCGCGGCGCCCCGGCCAGGCTCCACAGGAAAATGGCGAAGGCGACCGGCATCGCTGCCCACAGCCCGAGCGGCTGGAAGGCCGTGGCGGCGATCAGCCCGGCGACGAAGGCGATGAGGTGGAGGCGCATCGCGTGGGCTTATCGGGACGAAGCCTGACGCATTCAATGGCCTTGAGCGATGGCGGACACCACCGTTCGGGCTGAGCTTGTCGAAGCCCTGTCCTGCTCTTCCGCCCTGGAACAAGCCGGGGCTTCGACAGGCTCAGCCCGAACGGGATTGTCTTTCCAGCGGAGGTGATTGTCTCTAGAATATGGCCATGGCCGAGCTTCCCCCCTTCCACCTCGCATTCCCGGTGCACGACGTCGAAGCCGCGCGCGCATTCTACGGCGGCCTGCTCGGCTGCCCCGAGGGCCGTAGCGCCGCGGAATGGGTCGATTTCGACTTCTATGGCCACCAGATCGTCGCCCACCTCTCGCCCGACGCCACGCCGCGCGCCCACAGCAACGCCGTCGACGGTCACGACGTCCCCGTCCCCCATTTCGGCGCCGTGCTGAAGATGGACCATTGGAAGGCGCTCGCCGCCTGGCTCGAGGCCGCCGGCACCGAGTTCGTGATCGCGCCCACGATCCGCTTCGAAGGGCTGCCGGGAGAGCAGGCGACGATGTTCTTCCTCGACCCCTCGGGCAACGCGCTCGAGATCAAGGCGATGGCCAACCCGGACAATCTGTTCGCGAGGCAGTAGCGGTTTCGGCGAGGCTTCGCTCACGAGCCCAACCGTTCGCCCTGAGCCTGTCGAAGGGCCGTCCTTACCGTCCAGCTGGTGAAAAGAAGGGAGGGCTTCGACAGGCTCAGCCCGAACGGGTGGGGAGTCCCCGCTGCAGTCACCTGTGACGGATCATGCCTTCCGCAGCGCCTCCGCCTTGTGCGCCGCCCGCTTGCCGTCGTCGGTCTCGACGATGAACTGCGGGTGCTCGTCCGACGCCGCCACCTTGTGGCCCTTGATGTGCGTTGCAGACGTCTGCTTGCGCACGACCTTGCCGTGCGCCTCGCCGCCGTGGCTCTTCCAGGCGACGCGATCGCCCGCCTTCGGCTCCGCCTTCACATCGCCACCTTGGCATGCTCGCCGACCGCGGGGCGCGAATCGGACACGACCGCCGCCGCCATCTTCACGTAGGAGAGAATCGTGCCGGGGCTGTCCCAATATTGCGCGTCCCGCGGCGTGACGGTGAGGAGGCGGATCGCGGGGTCGTCCGGCCCGTCCCACCAGGCCTTCGCGGCGGGCGACCAGATCTTGCGGATCCGCGCCCGGTCGTCGGACAGCGCGGCGCGGCCGGTGACGGAGACGTAGGTCTGCGCGCCCGCGTCGGCGAAGGCGAGGCAGACCTCGGGATGCGCGGCCACGTCCTCTTCCTTGGCGCTTGCCTTGTCGGTGAGGAAATAGACCTTGCCGTCCTCCTCCTCGACATAGGCCGCCATCGGCCGTGCGCGTATCTCCTCGCCGTCGCGGCTCGCCAGCATGCAGAAGCCGATCTTCTCCATCAGCGCCCAGACCTTGGCCGGGCTCGCCTCATCCGCCATGTTTCCTTCTCCGCCTGTCGGGACCGGCACCTCAACCGCAGCCCGACAGGCGAAGTTCCTGGCTATGGCCCAAAGCGGGTATCAGGCCGCGGCGGCGTCCGCCGTCGGCCTGCGCCGCCCGAAGCGCCGCCAGCCGAGCCAGGCGACGCCCGCCACGACCAGCCACGGCAGCACGGTGATCAGCGCCAGCAGCATCCATTCGAGCGCGCCGACGAGATTGGCGAAGCCGTCGCTCAGCGACCGCCGCACGCCCGGCGCCATGTCGCCCGATTCGTAGGCGAAGGTCATCGGCGTCCTGGCGAGCGATTCCTGCTTCTCGCTCTTCTCGGCCTTGCCGGCGGCCATCGCTTCGCGGATCTGCTGCGCCTGGTTCTGGAGCTCGGCCCGCTCGCGGCCCGGCAGGCCCGGCCTGGCGAGCTGCGCCTCGATCTTCCTGAGCGCCTCCGCCTGGTCGGCCTGGCTGCGGTTGACCCGCTCGATGACGGCGCCGGCGTCGGTGCCGCTGATCTCGCTGGTGACGAGCCGCCCGTCGGCGTGGGCGACCGCCGCGATGCCCTCCTTGCCGAAGGCGCGGGCGATCGCCGGGTCGAGCTTGAAATCGAGCCGCGCCTCGACGTCGTGGTCGCCGGTCAGGTGGTAATACATGCCGGTGATGCGGCAGCGCGCGAGGCCGAGCTTCTCGCACGCCTGGGCATGCTCCTCCTGCACCGCCGAGATGCGCTCGGCCGGCAGCCGGAAGGCATATTTGTAGTTGAAGGCGACGCCGGGCGCGGCGGTCGGGGCGATGCCGGCCGGGGCGGACGCCGCATCCGCCGAGGCGCTGTTCTCGGCGCTCCCGCCGCCACCGCCGCGGTCTCTCCCGCCGTCATGGTCGGACCTGCCGGAGCACCCCGCCGCGAGCAACACCAGAACCGGAACCAACGCCTTGCGCATGCCGACCTCCTCTTGTGTTCTGAGGCTTCTCTACCATGACGGTAGAGTTTACGGCAAGGGGGATGCACGGGTGCGGGACGGCGGGTGGAATCGCCCGTCATCCCGGCGGAAGCCGGGATCCCGTCGGGTGAAGGGTGCGTGCTTTTCCGCCTGGAGATCCCGGCTTCCGCCGGGATGACGCGTTACTGGGTCAGCTCCCGAACCAGGGTCAGGTAGTAATCGATCGCCGGCCGGATGTTGGCGATGGGCGTGCGCTCGTTGAGGCCGTGGCTGAAATCCTCGCTGTTCTTGGTGAACACCGGGCTCGCGCCGTAGCTCGGCACGTGATGGTAGCGAAACCACATGGAATCGCTCGCCCCCGACGCCTGGCTCGGGAAGACCGGCACGCCGGGATAGACTTCGCCCATCGCCCTGGTGACCGCGCCGACGAAGTCCGCGCGCATCGGCGAGGCGTCGTTCGGCACCGAGCCCTCCGTCACGTCCTTGAACTGGACCGCCGGCTCCGCGGCCACCCGCTTCAGCTCCGCCATGATGTCGGCGGGCTTGTGGCCGGGAAAGATGCGGCAGTTGACGTTCGCGCTCGCCCGCTGGGGCAGGGCATTCAGCGCGTGACCGCCGCTGATCATCGTCGCGACGCAGGTCGTGCCGATCTTGCCGACCATCGACGGGTCCGCCGCCAGCGTCGCGATCGCCTTCGGATCGGCCGGGTTGCGGGCGAAGGCGCGCATCGCCGCCGCCGTCGCCGGCGCTTCGTATTTCGAGGCGGCGAGGAAATAGGAGCGGGTGAGTGGGCTCACTTCCGGCCTGAAGCGGTGATGGCCGATCCGGACGAGGGCGGCGGCGAGCTGGTTGATGGCATTGGCCTTGCGCGGCGCCGACGAATGGCCGCCGGGATTGGTGACCGTCAGCTCGAAATCGGCATAGGTCTTCTCGGCGCCCTGCCAGGTGAAATAGAGCGGCTTGCCGGTCTTTTCGTCGAGCGTGCCGCCGCCGCCGTCGATGTTGAGCACCAGCTCGGCCTGCTTGAGCTGCTCGGCGATGAGGGCGCTAGTCTTCATCACCGTCTCTTCGTCGCCCGAAAATTCGATGATCACGTCGCGGCGCGGCCGGTAGCCTTCGCGGCGCAGCTCGATCAAAGCGGCGACGGCGATGGCGGCGTCGAGCTTCATGTCGGTCGCGCCGCGGCCGTAGAGATAGCCGTTCTCGACGACGGGCGTGAACGGGTCGCGCTGCCAATCCTTGGGATTCGCCTCGACCACGTCGATATGGCCGGAGATGACGAGCGGCTTCAGGCTCGGGTCGGCGCCGCGCCAGCGGCCGATCAGATAGGCGGTGTCGCCGACGGGCGTGATCGTCACGTCGCTCTCGCCGAAGCCGCCCGCGACCAGCGCCCGCTTGATCAGCGCCGCCACCTCCGGCGTCTTGTTACCCGGCCCGGCGACCGACCGCAGCGCGATCGCCCGCTTCGCCAGATCGAGCGCCTGCGCTTCCGCTTCCGGATGCGATGCCGGCGCGGCGAGCGCGGTGGTGCCGATCAGGGCCGCCGCGGCGGCCGCCATCGCTTTGAACATGGGAAATGCCTCCGCCGGAAAATTGGTCCGCGCGCCTTCTAGAGCGGCGGCAGGGGCGGCGGGAAGGGGCGTCAGAAGGGGCTGCGCAGCCTCAGGCCGAGATGGCGGCCGCCGACGAAGCCGACGCCGAGGCGGGCGCCGCTGTTGCCGAGGGTGAAGCTGTTGAGGCGGCGCGGCTCCTGCACCTCGATGCGATCGCGCGCCGCGATGCTGAGATGCTCCCGGACCGCGAGGACGCGGCCGAAATCCCGCGGCGACGAGCCGTCATGCGTCGCCATTCGCCACGTCGCCATGCGATGGTGGTGGTTGATGCGGTCGAATCCGCGGGGCCCGGGCGGGTGCGCAGCGAGAAGGAGCAACAGAAATGGCAGGCCGCGCATTGACGATTCACCCCCCGGCGAGTCCGAAAATGCGCGCTATCTTAATCTGCCGTTCATGTAAATTGCACCGCCGGCCGGCGCCCAGGGACGGTTTCTCTCTATGGGGACAATAAATGCCTGGAGTCCTCCGGCATAAGCAAGACGAACCGTGCGTTGCGACGGCCAAGTTGCCCAACTAAAGTTACCGACTACTAGCCAACGCTTCGCTTGGCCGTTCCTCCGGTCTCGGCTTCCAGCCCTCGCCGGGATCGCCTAGCAAGCCGGGATGGCCGAAAATGGGTTTCGCGCGGATATCGAGGGGTTGCGCGCGGTCGCCGTGCTCGCGGTCGTGCTGTTCCACGCGGGCGTGCCGCCGCTCGCGGGCGGCTTCCTCGGCGTCGACGTCTTCTTCGTCATCTCCGGCTACCTCATCACCGGTGCCGTCGTGCGCGACCTCGACGCCGGCCGCTTCTCGCTCGCCGCATTCTACCAGCGCCGGGTGGCGCGGATCGTGCCGGCGCTGCTGGCGATGGTGCTGGCGGTGGTCGTCGCGGCGATGGTCCTGCTGTTGCCCAGCGAGATCGCCGCCCAGCGGGGCGCCGCGGTCAGCGCCGCCCTGTTCGTCTCGAACCTCTTCTTCTGGCGCCGGGACCCCTATTTCGCGCCGCCGGCCGAGACCCAGCCCTTCCTTCACAGCTGGTCGCTCGGCGTCGAGGAGCAATTCTACCTGCTTTACCCGCTGGCGCTGGTCGGCGCCCGCGCCTTCGGTGGCCGCGGCGTGCCGCTGCTCGTGCTCGGCCTCGCGCTCGGTTCGCTCGCGGCCGCGGCGCTGGCGGGACCGGCCCATCCGCAGGCCGCCTTCTACCTGCTGCCGACGCGGCTCTGGGAGCTGGCATTGGGCGGTCTCGCGACCCTCCTGCCGCCCACTGCGCGGGGACCGCTGCGCGAGCTGCTCTGCGCCGGCGCCGGCGCCGCGCTGCTCCTCGCGCTGATCCTCGTGACGCCCGCCGTCGCGT
This sequence comes from Alphaproteobacteria bacterium, assembly GCA_019239415.1. Taxonomy (GTDB): domain Bacteria; phylum Pseudomonadota; class Alphaproteobacteria; order Sphingomonadales; family Sphingomonadaceae; genus Allosphingosinicella. The sequence goes on along the minus strand of JAFAZW010000090.1, from coordinate 23,699 downwards.
CCCCGTTCCCCGCCGCTTTGGCACCCTGTGCGGCGACCGCGATCCTGCTGGCTGGCGGCGACGGCAGCGGGATCGGCCGGCTGCTGGCGATGCCGCCGCTGCGCGCCATCGGCCGCGTCTCCTATTCCTTTTACCTGTGGCACTGGCCGCTGCTCGTCTTCTGGAAGACCTGCGTCGCGTTCGATCCCCCGGCGACGATCCGCCTTGCGCTGGTCGCCGCGGCGCTCGCCCTCGCCGCCCTCTCTTACTGGGCGGTGGAGCGGCCGTTGCGGCACCGGCTGCGCCGCGCGACGCCCCGGCGCGCCATCGCCGGCGCCGCCGCGGCCGCCCTTGCCGTCGCCCTCCTCGCGGCCGCCGTGGCGACCGCCCGGCTCCACCTGCGCAGCTGGCCTCCCGCGGTCGTGCGTCTTCTCGAGACGCGCGGGCAGCACATCCCCGGCGTCGCCACCCTCCACCGCGCGGGCTGCCGGGCGGATCGGGACGAGAAGAACGTCTCCTGCCTCGACCGGCGTCCCGGGACCCGCAATGTGCTCATCGCCGGCGACAGCCACGCCGCCCACCTCGTCCCGGCGCTGATCGCCCGCTTCCCCGACATCCATTTCCTCATCGCGATGCACGTCGGTTGCCGCCCGTTGCTGCGCGGCGGCGCGAGCCAAGGCGGGTGCCCGCCCGAGGCGGTCGCGGGGCCGACGCGCGCTTTTCAGATCCCGGCAGACGGCGTCATCCTGGCGGGGCGGTGGCAGGAGGAGGATCTGCCGGCGCTCGATGCGACGATCCGCGCCCTTCGCCGCGCCGGCCGAACGGTGACGGTGGTGGGTCCCGTCGTCGAATATTTCCCCTCCACGCCCGAGCTCCTCGCCCGCGCCGCGGCGCTCGGCGACCGCGGCTGGATCGACCGTCGGCGGGTGGTCGAGCGCGAGCGCCTCGACCGTGCCATGGCGCCGCTGGTGCGCGCCGCGGGCGGCACCTATTTCTCCGCCTACCAGGCCGAGTGCCCGAGCGGCCGGCGCTGCCGCCTCCTCACCCGCACCGGCCGCCCGTTCCACTTCGATTACGGCCACTATACGCGCGACGGCGCCGCCGAGGTCGTCGCGACGATGCCCCGGCCGTGAGGGTTGCAGCCAAGCGCGGTTCGCCCTATGTTCCAGCCATGACCGAGCCGTTCCGCCCTTCCCCGTGGAAAGCGACAGGTGGACAGGTCGGAAGCCACATTTCCACTCTGAGCAAGCCGAACCTTCCGCACCTTCCGCGCCTTTTTGTCGCTTTTCGCGGTGCCGTCGGCCTGTGTCCGAGTCGCAAGCTTCGCGCGCGTGTCGACACAAGCTCGCCTCGCGGCCGACCCCCTGCTAGTCCGGCGCCATGGCCAGCAGCTTGAACGACATCGATCCCATCCAGGACCAGCCCTTCGACGCGGCTTTGTCGCAGCGCTACCTCGTCTATGCGCTGTCGACGATCACCGCCCGCTCGCTTCCTGACGTCCGCGACGGCTTGAAGCCGGTCCACCGGCGATTGCTCTGGGCGATGCGGCTGCTCAGGCTCGACCCCGCCGCGGGTTACAAGAAATGCGCGCGCGTCGTCGGCGACGTCATCGGCAAATATCACCCGCATGGCGACCAGTCGGTCTACGACGCGATGGTCCGCCTCGCCCAGACCTTCTCGCTCAGATACCCGCTCGTCGACGGCCAGGGCAATTTCGGCAATGTCGACGGCGATAATGCCGCGGCGATGCGCTACACCGAGGCGCGCCTCACCCAGGCCGCCTACGACCTCATGGCCGGCCTCGACGAAGGCACGGTCGACTACCGCCCCACCTACAATAATGAGGAGGAGGAGCCGGAAGTCTTTCCCGGCCTGTTCCCCAACCTCCTCGCCAACGGCGCCAGCGGCATCGCCGTCGGCATGGCCACGTCGATCCCGCCGCACAATCTGGCCGAGGTCGTCGACGCCGCGATCCACCTGGTCGACAACCCGCAGGCCGAGCCGTCCGCGCTGATGGATTTCGTCGCCGGACCGGACTTCCCCACCGGCGGCGTGATCGTCGACAGCGCCGCCGCCATCGCCGCCGCCTACGAGACCGGCCGGGGCGCCTTCCGCGTCCGCGCGCGCTGGAGCCAGGAGGATCAGGGCCGCGGCACGTGGATCGCCGTGGTCACCGAGATCCCCTACCAGGTCCCGAAGTCGAAGCTGATCGAGCAGATCGCCGAGCTGATCGCCGCCAAGCGGCTGCCGATCCTCGCCGACGTGCGCGACGAATCGGACGCGGAGATCCGCATCGTCATCGAGCCGCGCAGCCGCACCGTCGATCCGGCCATGCTGATGGAGAGCCTGTTCCGCCTCACCGACCTCGAGGTGCGGGTGCCGCTCAACATGAACGTCCTCGACGCCCGCCACACGCCGAAGGTGATGGGGCTCAAGGAAGTGCTCTCCGCCTGGCTCGCCCACCAGTTCGAAGTGCTCGTCCGCCGCGCCAGCCACCGCATCGGCCGGATCGACGACCGCGTCGAGCTGCTCGAAGGCTATCTCATCGCCTACCTGAACCTCGACCGGGTGATCGAGATCATCCGCACCGAGGACGAGCCCAAGCCGGTGATGGTCGCCGAGTTCCGGCTCACCGACCGCCAGGCGGAAGCGATCCTCAACATGCGGCTGCGCAGCCTGCGCAAGCTCGAGGAGATGCAGATCAGGGGCGAGCGCGACTCGCTCGTCAAGGAGCGCGAGGAGCTGGCGAAGCTCGTCGACTCGAACGCGCGGCAGCGCACCCGCCTCAAGAAGGACCTGACCGCGCTGCGCGATCGGTACGGCGCCGCGACCGAGCTCGGCCGGCGCCGGACCCTGATCGAGGAGGCGGCGCCGGCGCGGGAGATCCCGCTCCATGCGATGATCGAGAAGGAGCCGATCACCGTCATCATGTCGCAGCGCGGCTGGATCCGGGCGATGAAGGGCCATGTCGACCTGTCCAACCCCGAGGCGATGAAGTTCAAGGAAGGGGACGGCCCGGCCTGGTTCTTCCATGCCCAGACGACCGACCGCATCCTCCTCGCCGGCGACAATGGCCGCTTCTACACGCTCGCCGCCGACAGGCTGCCGGGCGGCCGCGGCTTCGGCGAGCCGGTCCGGCTGATGGTCGACATCGAAGGGGAGGGAGGGATCGCCGCCCTGTTCGTCGCGGTGCCGGGGCAGAAGTTGCTCCTCGCCGCCTCGGACGGCCGCGGCTTCGTCACCACGGCCGACGCCGCGCTGGCCGAGACCCGCAAGGGCAAGCAGGTGATGAACCTGAGACCCGGCGCCCGTCTGGCCGTCGTCCGTCCGGTCGCATCGGGACACGATTACGTCGCGGCGATCGGCGAGAACCGCAAGATGGTCGTCTTTCCGCTGGCCGAGCTGCCCGAAATGGGCCGCGGCGCCGGCGTTCAGCTGCAGCGCTACCGCGACGGCGGCCTGTCCGACGCCACGACCTTCCTGTTCCCGGAGGGGATAAGCTGGGACATGGGCGGCGACAGCGGCCGTCGCCGCACCGAGACCGACCTCAACCCGTGGCGCACCGCGCGCGGCGCGGCCGGCCGGATGCCGCCGACCGGCTTCCCGCGCAACAACCGGTTCGGCTGAGCGAGGCCTCGCCCGGGCACCGCTAAGCGAAGCGTTAACCGTCTTTGGGTTAGAACGGCGAGGATGGACGCGTCGGCGGCGCAGCGAGGGTTCGAGGGCCCGGAGGAAGGGAGCACGGCCGCGGACGGACCCGCGGACGACGCGACGCTGATCGCCGCCGCCCGCATCGTCCAGCAGGCGCGGCAAGACTATCTCGACGCCCTTCCCATCGCCGCGGCCGTGCTCCAGCGCAGCACCGGCGGGACGTCACACGTCCATCTCGCCAACGCGCTCTTTCTCGCCCTCGCCGGCCCCCGCGCCTGCCCGGACGTGCCGCTCGCTGCCATTGCCTTCCTCGCCGGCACCGGGGTCGCCGCGCGCGCCGAAGCCTTCCTCGCCGGTGACGAGCGCGACGCCGAGTTCGAGGCGCGCTACGGCGAGGCGGTGGCGCAGCGCCACTTCTCGGTGCGGCTCGCCCGCCTCGAGATCCTGCCGGCCCTCGGCCGCCGCTGCCTCGCCACGATCGTCGACCGGACCGCGCAGGTCGAGACCGAGCAGAGCCTGCGCGCCGAGATGCTGCGCGACAGCCTCACCGGCCTGCCCAACCGCACCGCCTTCAACGAGGCCGTTGAGGGCGTGCTCGCCGACCCCGCCTTCCAGCCCGGGGGCCACGGCGTCCTCGTCGTCGACATGCGCCGCTTCAGCCGGGTGAACGAATGCGTCGGCGCGATCGCCGGCGACGAGCTGCTCATCACCTTCGCCCGCCGCCTCTGCTCGGTGCTGCGCGCCGGCGACGTCCTCGCCCGCACCGGCGGCGACGAGTTCGGGATCCTCATGCGCCTCGAAAAGGGCCTCGACGATGCTCTCCAGGCCGCCGAGCGGATCCGGGCCGCGCTGGTCGCGCCGTTCCGCCTGTCCGAGCTCGAGATCCGCGTCGACTGCGCCTTCGGCTGCGCGCTTCTCTCCGGCCACGAGGAGCTGGCGGACGAAGTGCTGCGCAATGCCCAGTTCGCCCTGAAGCGCGCCAAGGCGAGCGGCGAGATCCAGATCTACGAGCCCAACCAGGCACGCGCCGCCCGCCGCCGCTTCAGCATCGAAACCGAGCTGCGCCACGCCATCGAGGGCGGCGACCTCCAGCTCGCCTTCCAGCCGCTCGTCGACCTCGCCGACGGGACCGTCGCCGGCTTCGAGGCGCTCGCCCGCTGGAGCCACCCCCGGCGCGGCGCCATCTCGCCGACCGAGTTCATCCCGGTCGCCGAGGAATCCGGCCTGATCGTTCCCCTCGGCCGCTGGGCGCTCGACGCGGCGCTCGCCGTCGTCGCCGGATGGGACGCGGCCGCCGGCGCGCCGCTGCCGATCCCGGTGAGCGTCAACCTCTCGGCCATCCAGCTCGCCCGCGACGACGTGCCTTCGCTGGTCGCCGACGCCCTGTCGCGCCATGGCATCGACGGCGCGCGGCTGACGCTGGAGCTCACCGAAAGCGCCATCGTCCAGGACCCGGCGCGGGCCACCAAGGTGCTGCACGCGCTCCAGGAACTCGCGGTGCGCGCCGCGATGGACGATTTCGGTACCGGCTACACATCGCTCGCCTACCTCCAGCGGCTGCCGATCGACGTGCTCAAGATCGATCGCAGCTTCGTCAGCGACATGCTCGCCGACGCCGATTCGGTCGCCATCGTGCGGGCCATCCTCTCACTCGCCCGCGCGCTCGGGATGGAGACGACGGCGGAGGGGATCGACCGGCCCGAGCTCGCCGAGGCGCTCGAGCAGCTCGGCTGCACCCACGGCCAGGGCTTCTATTTCGCCCGGCCGCTCGCGCCGGACGCGGCGCTCGCCTACTGGCGCGCGCGCAGCGCCTGATCGACGGCGTCGCGCGCCAGCGCCCGCTGCGCCTCCGCGTCGGCCGGGAAGCCGGCCTCGCCCCAGCTCCGCTCCAGCAGCTGGAGCGTGCGCGCCACCTCGGGTCCGGCGGCGAGACCCATGGCGATCAGGTCGCCGCCGCCGAGCTTGAGCCTCGGCCGCTCCCAGCCCTCGAGGGCCTTGGCCGTCGCGGCGTCCCGTGGGCCCAGCAGGATGCGATCGACGGCCTCCTCGCGGCCGATCCGGTAGGCGAGGATCGCCGCCACTTCATCGTCATCGGCAACCGCCGCGGAGACCAGCCGTTTCGCTGCCCGCTTCGACAGGCGCAGCCGCGCGGCGACGGCCGCGGCCACTTCCGGGTCCGGCGGCAGCAGGGCCGCCAGCCGCCGCACGGGATCGGGCGCGACGCCCGCCGCCGCCTCGCGCCGGACGAGGCGGGCGAGCGGCGCCGCGTCGACGATCTCCGGCAGCACCGGCTTGAGGACGCCGCCTTCGACCATCAGGGCCACCGTCTCCGCCGGCGCGGGCAGCGCGAGCAGCTTGGTGAGCTCGTCGGCGATCCGCTCGCGCGACAGCGCCATCAGGTCGTTGGCGCGGGCGACGCAGGCGGCGAGCCCTTCCGCGTCCGGCGCGCCGGTGCCGAAGCGGGCGTGGAAGCGGAAGAAGCGCAGGATCCGCAAATGGTCCTCGGCGATGCGGGTCAGCGGATCGCCGATGAACCGGACGCGGCGCGCGGCGAGGTCGGCCTCGCCGCCGAAATAGTCGAACACCTCGAGCGTCGCCGGATCGGCCGACAGGGCGTTGATGGTGAAGTCGCGGCGCGCCGCGTCCTCGCGCCAGTCGCCGGTGTAGGCGATGGTCGCGCGGCGGCCGTCGGTGGCGACGTCGCGCCGCAGCGTCGTCACCTCGACCGGGGCGCCGGCGACGACCGCCGTGACGGTGCCGTGGGCGAGGCCGGTCGGCACCGCCTTGATCCGCGCCCGCTTCAGCCGCTCGATCACCGCGTCCGGCGGCAGCCGCGTGGCGAGGTCGACGTCGCTGACCGGGAGGCCGAGCAGGGTATCGCGGACGCAGCCGCCGACGAAGCGCGTGTCGCCGGCGTCGCCGCCGAGCGCGCGCATCAGCGCCGCGAGGCCATCGCGGTGCTGCCAGGAAGATGCGGGGAGCTTCACGGCGCCAACGCCAGCCGCCGCGACAGGTTGACGAGCATCGCGGCGGTCGCGCCCCAGATGCGGCGGCCGTCCCAGAGGATCTCGTAATAGCGGCGCTCGCGGCCGCGCCATTCGACCGTCCGCACCGCCTGCCGCGCCGGGTCGAGCACGAAGCGCAGCGGCGCCTCGAACACGTCGGCCACCTCGTCGGCCTGGGGCCGCAGGATGAAGCCCGGCCGCACCGCCGCCACCACCGGCGTCACCTCGAACCCGGTGACGGTGCGGTAGCGGTCGGTGGTGCCGATCACCTCGATCCACGCCCGCCCGAGCCCGATCTCCTCTTCCGCCTCGCGGAGGGCCGCGGCGACGGGGCCGTCGTCCCCGGGGTCGATGCGGCCGCCGGGGAAGCTCACCTGGCCCGGATGCTTGCGCATCGTCTTCGGGCGCTCGGTGAAGATGATGGTGGGCTCGGCGCGGTCGACGACCGGCACCAGCACCGCCGCCGGGGTCGGATCGGAGACCCGCTCGTCGAAGGCGTCGCCGGGCAGGATCTCGGGCGTGCTGCGGTGGCCGCGCTGCAGCGCGTCGCGCAGGCGCTCGACGAGCGTCATGCCGCCGCCCCGAGCGCGAAGAAGGCGCCGTCGCTCCACAGGCCGGGCGGGTTGGCGCCCTCGCCCAGCGCGAGTTCGGCGAGCTCGTAATAAACGGGCCGGGCGACCCGCGCCTCCAGGCCGCCGCGCACGCCGAGATAGGGGAGGGGCCCGTCCTCCGCCGCGCGCACGACGAGCGGGTGATCGGGGCCGGCAAGGACGACGTCGCCGGTGTTCAGCCGGAAGGCGAGCCGCCGCGCCGCGCCCGCGCCTTCGCTCTTCACCTCGACGGCGACGAAGGCGGCGTCGTCGACGGCGATGTCGAGCTTCTCCACCGGCGTCACCAGCACGTGGCGGCCGTCCGGCTCGCGGCGCAGGATGGTGGAGAAGAGGCGCACCATCGCCGGCCGGCCGATCGGCGCGCCCTCATGGTACCAGGTGCCGTCGCGCGCGATCCGCATCGCGCTGTCGCCGCAATGGGTCGGGTTCCATCGCTCGACCGGAGGCAGCCTTTTCTCCGCCGCCAACCGCGCGACGTCGGCGAGGCTGAGACCGGCAAGGTCTTCCGGGGCGGGTGCCATGGGCATCGCCACGGCCTAGGGCCTGTACTCGTCACCGGCAACGCCCTATCCGCCGCGCATGGCGAGCGAGTTCGAAGGTCCGCGCACGGCGATCGTGACCGGGGCGGCGAAGCGGATTGGCGCCGAGATCGCCCGGGCCCTGGCCGCGGACGGCTGGCACGTCCTCATCCACTGCCACCGCTCGACGCGGGAGGCCGCGGCCCTCGCGGCGGAGCTCGGCAATGCCGGCGTCGTCGCCGCCGACCTCGCCGACCCGGCCGCCCCGGCGCGGATCGTCGCGGCGCTGGACGGCCTGCCGCCGGCGCGGCTGCTCGTCAACAATGCCTCGATCTTCGCCTACGACGCCGCCGACGACTTCACCGTCGAGGGGTGGGACGCCCACATGGCGGTCAACCTGCGGGCGCCGCTCCTCCTGGCCCGGGCGCTTGCCGGCCGGCTGGGTCTGATCGTCAACCTGCTGGATGCCAAGCTCGCGGCGCCGAACCCGGACTTCTTCAGCTACACGGTCGCCAAGGCCGGGCTCGCCGCCGCCACCGATCTCCTCGCCCGGGCCTGGGCCGGACGCGGCGTCCGCGTCTGCGCCATCGCGCCGTCCGTCACCCTCGTCTCGGGCCCGCAGAGCCGCGAGAATTTCGACCGCGTGCACACGCTCAACGCCCTCGCCCGCGGCGTGCGCGTCGAGGAGATCGTCGCGGCGCTGCGCTTCATCCTTGCCACGCCGACCTTCACCGGCCAGACGATCGTGCTGGACGGCGGCCAGCGCTTCCTCGGCCTCGCCCGCGACGTCCAGTTCCTGGAGCCCGAGACATGAACGACCACGTGCGGCTGGACGGCCTCGTCCCCGACCGCCTCCTCCCCAAGACTCACAAGATCGTGCTCGAGGAGATGGTCGTGGACGCCGACATCGGCTTCCACGATTTCGAGGTGGGGGTGCCGCAGCGCCTGTCCGTGACGGTCGAAGTCTGGCTCGACGCCGACGCCTTCCCGCATTCCGACGAGGCGGCCGAGGCGTGGGACTACGACTTCCTCCGCCGCGACGTCGCCGCTCTCGTCTCCGCCCGCCGCTACAATCTGCAGGAGACGCTGGCGCGCGCCGTCTACGAGCTGATCGCCGCGCGCCGCGGCGTCGCCGCGCTCCGCGTCTCGACCCGCAAGCCGGACATCTATCCGGACTGCGCGGGCGTCGGCGTCGAGCTCGCCTCCTTCTAACTCCCCGTACGGGAGCGCGCGCAGGCGCCCAGGCTGTCGAGCACCAGCTGGTAGTCGCGCCGGATCGACGTCGCGGCGGCGGCGTCCGCCTCCTCGAGGCTCCGGGCGGGGAGCGTGCGCGGCAGGCCGCAGGCGAGGCGGTACCAGAGCAGGGTTTCGGGCTTCGGCACCACCGCCGACTCGTCGACCACCTCGCTCAGCGCCACCGCCCAGCGCGGCGTCTCGCCGGGGCGGCGCAGGATGCTGAGCGAGACGGGGCGGCGGTCCGCGGTCTGCACGAAGATCTGGGTCTCGCTCTCGCCCGGGAGGTTGCCCGGCGAATAGAAAGCGCGGCCGATACCCGCCACCACCGGCGGCGGCGACGGCGCGGCCGCCTCGCGCGCGATCGCGCGCAGCCGCTCGGCCGCCTCGGGCGTGAACGGAATCTGGGCGTCGCGGGCCACCAGCCTGAGCTCGCCCGGCCGACCGGGTACCGGCGCGGCGAGGAGCAGGAAGGCGGCGCCCTTCGCGATCTTCGGCGGACGCCCCCGCGCGTCGCGCGGCACGTCGACCAGGTAGCTGACCCGCGCCGCGAGAGGCCCCGGCGCCCGGATCAGGGCCGCCACATCCGCCGCGACGTAGAGCCTCGCGAATCCCGGGCGCACGCCGGCGGCGTCGGCCTCCTTCACCGGGATCGCATCGATCACGCTCACCTTCGCAACGATCGGCGCCGCGAGGGCCAGATCGACGAAGTCGGCATAGGTCAGCCGAAGCGAATCGGCAGGGACGGCCGGGGCGGACGGGGCGCCGTGAAGGGCGGCCGAGGCGCCGAGAGCGGCGACGAGCGGGGCGAAAGCGCTCACGCGGCGCTCGTTTCGGAAGCGGTGCTAATCATTTGTTTCCCATAGGCATAGCCGCATTTACCGCGGATTACAGCCGTTCCCCGGTCGTGCCGGCCGGTGCGACAGGAGGATTGCACAGCCTCGCGCGGCGCGTTAGAGCGGCAGGCGCCCGTCGGAATGATATGTTGATACATGCCGATGGAGCCGTTGGGGTCGCGCTGCGTTGAAGCACCGCCGATCCCGGCGCGCCAAGAATTAGGGAGCGTGTCTGATTAATGGCCTATGCTGACAACAGGATGAGCTCCGGCCGGATCACGGCGATCGTGATTGTGGCCATCCTCCACGCTCTCCTCGGCTACGCGTTCATCACCGGCCTTGCCTACAATGTGATCAAGAAGGCGGCGGCCGACCTCAAAACCTTCAACGTCGAGGAGCCCCCGCCTCCCGACCAGAAGCCGCCGCCGCCGCCCCCGCCGGACAGGCCGGTCCAGCCGCCGCCGATCGTGGCGCCGCCGCCGCTCATCCGCACCAACACGCCGCCGCCGCCGATCTCGACGGTGAACGTCGCGCCGCCGCCGGTGATCACGCCGACCGCGCCGCCGGCGCCGCCGGCACCGCCCGCCCCGCCGCCACCGCCGCCTCCGGCGCCGGTCAAGGTCGAGCCCGCTCACGCCAAGGCGAACCTCGCCGGCCTCATCAGCAACGACGACTATCCGCCGTCGTCGCTGCGCAACGAGGAGCAGGGAACGGTGCGCGTGCGGCTCGAGATCGGGACGAACGGCCGTGTCACCGGCTGTTCGGTCACCGGGTCCAGCGGCCATCCGGCCCTCGATTCGGCGACCTGCCGCCTGCTCAGCAGCCGGGCCCGGTTCACGCCGGCCCGCGACAGCAGCGGCAACCCGACGACGGACAGCTATTCCCAGGCCATCGCCTGGCGGATCCAGGGCTGACCGGCGCGGTAAACGACCCCATTCAGACGAGAGGAAAGTCACAACATGCAGAACAACACAGCAGCGGCGCACGGCGGCGAGAATCCCTATGGTCTCGTGGCGGCGCTCCAGCAGGGCGGCCTGATCGCCCAGACCACCTTCGGCATCCTCGTCATCATGTCGGCGGCGTCCTGGTACGTGCTCTTCGTCAAGCTGTTCGAGCAGCAGAAGATCATCAGCCAGGGCCGGCGCGCCCGGACCGCCTTCTGGCAGGCCGGCACGCTGCGCGACGGCGCCCAGAAGCTCGAGAAGAACGGCGCCTACCGGCAGATCGTCGACGACGGCATCACCGCGCTCGAGCAGCATGACAAGCTGACCGATCCGATCGACCAGCACGACTGGATGCTCAACTCGCTGGCGCGCAGCCAGGGCGCGATCGCGTCGCGGCTGTCCTCGGGCCTCGCCCTCCTCGCCACCGTCGGTTCGACGGCGCCGTTCGTCGGCCTGTTCGGTACCGTCGTCGGCATCTACCGCGCGCTGATCAAGATCGGCGCCGCCGGCCAGGCATCGATCGACGCGGTCGCCGGCCCGGTCGGCGAATCGCTGATCATGACCGCGCTCGGCCTCGCCGTGGCGGTGCCGGCGGTGCTCGCCTACAACTGGCTGCAGCGCCGCAACAAGGCGATCATCGAGGAGCTCGCCAGCTTCGCCAACGACCTGCACGGCTACATGATGTCGGGCGGCGCGGTGAAGCCCGCCATCCCGGCGGCCGCGGCCCGCGGCGGCACCGGCGGCACCGGCACGACGCGTCCGACGACGCCCAGCGGCACCACCGCCACCGGCAGCGCCACCGGCACGACCACGCCCGGTCCGAAGAAGGTCTGACGGCACGGCCGGCGGGGCGGCTCCCTCTCGGACCGCCCCGCCGCCCCCTCCCAGACGGCAGAAGGTTAGGATAGGAAATTAGATCATGGCGATGAGTGTCGGCCCGGGCGACGGCGGCGAAGAAACCCCGATGTCGGACATCAACACGACGCCGCTCGTCGACGTCATGCTGGTGCTGCTCATCATCTTCCTCATCACGGTTCCGGTCGTGATCCAGGCGATCCCGATGAAGCTGCCCAACGTGCGGTTCGAGCCGACGACGACGAAGCCCGAGAACGTCTCGCTCTCCGTCCGCGGCGAGAAGGACGGCACCTGCGGGGTCTACTGGAACCTCACCAAGGTGAATTCGACCGAGCTGCTCGACCGCGCTGCCAAGAAATTGAAGGCCGAGGTGGACAAGCTCGGCGGGCCGCAGGCGGTGAACGAGGAGAATATGCCCGAGGCGCACATTCGCGGCGACATCAACACGCCGTACCGGTGCATCGGCGGCGCCGTCTTCACCATGCAGCGGGCCGGCTTCGCGCGGGTCGGCTTCATCTCCGAGCCGCCGCCGGGCGAAGTCACCACCCGCCTCTAACCGCCAGACGCGTTTCACGGAGTAGCCCTTATGGCAATGTCAATGGCCAGCGCCGAAGGCGAGCCGATGATGGACATCAACACGACGCCGCTCATTGATGTCATGCTGGTGCTCCTGATCATGTTCATCATCACCATCCCGATCCAGACCCACGCGGTGAAGCTGGACCTGCCGCAGGACCAGCCCAATCAGACCCCGCCGCCGGTCGACCCGGTGAAGAACAAGGTCGTGATCACCCCGGACGGCCAGGTGCTGTGGAATGGGGCGCCGGTCGATCTGGTGACGCTGCGCCAGTATCTCGACCTGACGCAGCAGATGAACCCGATCCCCGAGCTGCACCTGCAGCCCGATCCCAACGCCCGCTACGAGCTGGTTGACCAGGTGCTCGCCGTCACCAAGCGCGCCCGGGTCGAGAAGATGGGGTTCGTCGGCAACGAGGCCTACGGCAACTTCTAGGCGCTGTTTCGCGGCTTTCCTCTCGAAGGGGCGGTTCCGAAAGGAGCCGCCCTTTCTCGTCGCGGCGGGGTCTACCGGCTCGGCTCTTCCCGCTTCCGCGCGACGATCTCCGCCACGAGGGGCGTGATCATCAACGTGTCGGGCGATACCGCCTCCAGCGCGCCGGCCATCGCCCCGGCTTCCTCGGCGCCGAGATAGCCGAGCTCCGCGAGCCGGGCCGCGTTGGACGCCATGAACGCCGCCGGCCAGCGCCAGGTGACGTCCGCGGGCCCGACGATGTCGATCAGCGGCCGCGTCGCGACGAGATCGAGTCCGGCGGCCGCGAGCAGGCGCGGGAGCCTCAGCGCGATGTCCGGCTCGCCGCCCGACTCGCGCCAGCTGCGCATGACGAGCTCCCGGAAGCGGTCGACCAGCGGATCGGGCGGCATCATGCGCCAGCTGCCGTAATCGGCATATTCGTGGAAGACCGCGACTCCGCCAGGCCGCAGCGCGCCGGCGATGTGCGCCACGACGCGGGCCGGATCGGCGGCGAAGGAGAGGACCCAGCGGCACCAGGCGGCGTCGGCCGGTTCCTGGATCGGCAGCGCGCAGACGTCCTGCTCGCGGACGACGATGTTGTCGAGGCCGAGCCGTCCGGCGCGATCGCGCAGCGCGGCCAGGAAGCGCCCGGACCGCTCCAGCGCGACGACGCGCCCTTCCGGCCCGACGATTTCGGCGAGATCGGCGGCGGCGAAGCCGGGCCCGGCGCCGACGTCGAGCACGGTCATGCCCGGCCCGATCCCCGCCCGCCGCCAGGCGGCGAGAGCCTTTTCCCGCCACACGCGGTGCTGGAGACCAAGCCGGTCGACCTCCGCGTCGTTCGTCCCGAGGACGTAGTCCTTGTCGCTCATGGCCGCGCGTCTGCACCGCCCCGGCGCCGCCGCCTACCCGCATCTTGCGCTCAAAAGCGGCGGCGGCCCGAGGCCCGATTGCGCCGGAAAGTCGGAACGCGAGCGTAAGCTCGCGGGTTGTACCCACGATGTGCAGCATCAGGAGGTATCATGCGTAAGCTCATTCTCGCCATCTCGGCGCTCTCCGTCGCCGTGCCGGCCGCGGTTGCCCCGACGCCGGCCGATGCGCGCCGCCACCATCGCGTCTATCGCCATTATGCGGCGACCTGCCGCCACCACAGCGGCACCACCGGCGCGATCGTCGGCGGCGTCGGCGGCGCCCTCATCGGTAGCGCCGTCACCCATCACGGCCTCGCCGGTCCGCTGATCGGCGGCGCCGGCGGCGCGCTGCTCGGCCGTCACATCGAGCGCCACAGCTGCTGATCTGGGACGAAGGCCCGCTCAGTCGGGGTCCGGCCCGTCCGGCTCCGGCGGCGGGTTCTTCTCGTCCATGATCCACTCATGCTCTTCGACGAGGTCGGCCTGAACGGGCTGGCCTCGTTCGTCCTTGGCCGGCCTGAACACGAAGCGCTCGACGATCAGCCGGCAGGTCGTCTGGTCCAGCGAAGCCGTGCCCGACGAGCGCAGGATGCGGCAATTGGTCGCCCGGCCGCTCGTCAGCACCGTATAGCGCACCCACAGCCCGCCCTGCGCTCCCGCCGCCTTCGCGGCCGGCGGATAGTCGTCGTTCGTGATCCGCCCGTGGAGATGCTTGGGCGGCTTGCCGCGGCCTCTGCCTCCCCCCGAGCCGGTCCCGTTCCCGCCCGCGCCGCTGCCGGTCCCATTGCCTTCCCCGCCCGCGCCGGTGCCGGGGCCGGGGACCGGTGCGGCACCCGCCGACGGGGCGGCGCCCGGACCGGCGATCGGCGCCGCGGCGACCGGCGGGGGGGGCGGAAAGAGGATCGGCGGGGGCGGCGGCCGGACGATCTCCGTCGGGGTCGCCTTGAGGTTCGGCGGCGACGCCGCGCCTTCCGGGCTGCGGGTGCGCGGCTTGGGCGGCGGCTTCGGCTTCTTCGGCGGCGGCGGCGGCGGTGTCGGCGCCAGGCCGATGACCTGGAGCGGGTCGGCGGCTGGCAGGCCGCGGACCACGTGAAGCCCGGTGATCAGGGCATAGCCGAGCACCGCCTCGAGGGCGGCGACCGCGACGGCCGCGGTGAGCCGGTCGCGCCTGGTCGCGACGTCAATACGCATACTGGACGCTCCAACGCACGAGGCCGCTCTAAGGCGGCATCGGTGGTGCGACGCCGTGTCATCGCCGGTGCGCTCCTGCCTTTCCGTACCTGAAGCGGCGCTGAAGCGGGCGGGCCGCGGTTACGGTTTGTTTGTCAATTTGAGCGACAGGCAGTGTCGGGAGGGCTTACACTCTCGAGGAGCGGCGCTTGGTCAGGCTGTTCAAGCATTATGTGTCGCCGGTCGTGCTGTGGCTCGGCGCCGTCGACTTCGCCCTGCTGCTGCTCGCGGGCGAGGGCGGCTGGGCGCTGAGGACGTGGCAGCTCGGCGGCGACGTCGTCCTCGATCCCGCCCGGCTGCCCCACCTCCTCACCTTCGCCGTGATGATGCAGCTCGCGATGGTGGGCGTCGGCGCCTACGGGGCCGAGGCGCTCCGGGCGATGCGGCTCGCCGCGGCCCGCCTCGTCGTGGCCATCTCCTTGGGCGTGCTGCTCCTCAGCCTCGTCTTCTTCCTGCTGCCGGCCGTCACCTTCTGGCGCTCGAACCTGCTCTACGCGATGCTGCTTGCCTTCCTTCTGATTTTCGCGACGCGCCTGGCCCTGGAGCGGGTGCTCGGCGCGGAAGGCTTCCGGCGCCGCATCCTGATTCTCGGCGCCGGGCCGCGCGCCGCCCGGATCGGCGCGCTCGCGGACGCCGAGGGCGCCGCCTTCGCCGTCGCCGGCTATGTCGCCATGAACGATGGCCCGGTGGCGGTGCAGGGCGCGCGCAACCGGGGGGATATTGATAGCCTGACCGAACATGTCGTCCAGCTCGGCGTCAGCGAAGTGGTGCTGGCGCTGGAAGAGCGGCGCAACGCCCTGCCCCTCGCCGACCTCCTCAGGATCAAGACGACCGGCGTCCACGTCAACGACATCTCCTCCTTCCTCGAGCGCGAGACCGGCCGCGTCGACCTCGACAGCCTCAATCCGTCCTGGCTGATCTTCTCCGACGGCTTCTCCGCCGGTCGCCGCATCTCGGCCGCGGGCAAGAGGCTGTTCGACGTCGTCGTCAGCGCGGCGATCCTCATCCTGTTCGGCCCGCTCATCCTCTTCACCGCGCTGCTCGTGAAGCTGGAGAGCCGCGGACCCGCCTTTTTCCGCCAGCGCCGCGTCGGCCGCTACGGCGAGCCGTTCGAGCTGATCAAGCTCAGGTCGATGCGCGAGGATGCCGAGGTCGGCGGCCAGGCGGTCTGGGCGCAGAAGGACGATCCCCGCGTCACCCGCGTCGGCGCGATCATCCGCAAGCTCAGGATCGACGAGCTGCCCCAGGCCTGGACCGTGCTCACCGGCCGGATGAGCTTCGTCGGCCCGCGCCCGGAGCGGCCGCAATTCGTCGACGATCTCGAGGCGCGCCTGCCTTATTATGCCGAACGTCACGTCGTGAAGCCGGGCATCACCGGCTGGGCGCAGATCAACTTCCCCTACGGCGCGAGCGTCGAGGATGCGCGCCAGAAGCTCGAATACGACCTCTATTATGCGAAGAACTACACGCCCTTCCTGGACGTGCTGATCCTGCTGCAGACGGTGCGGGTGGTGCTGTGGCCGGAGGGGGCGCGGTGATCGCGATCGTCGGCCTGTGGAGCCACGCGTTGGCGGCGGTGTTGTACGCCGCGCTGGCGCTGTGGCAACTGCGCTACTGGAACGCGGGCGCGCGCAACCGGCCGCTGTTCGGCGCCTTCGCGGTCACGGCCCTGTGGGCGATCTTCGTCGCCTCGATCGGGCCCGGCTCGGTGGCCGCCGGCGTCGCCGAGACGGGCCGCAACTTCGCCTTCCTTGCCTTCATGTTCGCCATCTTCGACGAGGCGGACGGCGACCGCCAGCCCGCGGTGAAGCTGGTCTATACCGTCCTCGCCGCGGTGATCGGGCTGCAGCTGATCCTCGCCGGCGTCATCCCCGGCTTCGCCAACAAGCCGCTGATCCACGACGCGCTCTCGGCCGCTGCCCAGATCATCGGCCTCACCGTCGCCGCGGGCGCCCTCGTCCTCGTCCACAATCTCTACGGCCAGGCGGCGCCGGACAGCCGCTGGGGCATCCGTCTGCCGATGATCGCGCTCGCGGCAACCTGGGCGTACGACCTCAACCTCTACACGGTCGCCTGGCTGAGCCGCGGCCCCGTCCAGGATCTCATCGCCATGCGGGGCGCGGTGCTGGCGATGCTGGTGCCGCTCTTCGCCCTTTCGACCCGCCGCAACCGCGAATGGCGCGTCCAGATCTCGCGCGCCGCGACCTTCCAGTCGCTCTCGGTGATCGGCATCTTCGCCTACCTGCTGCTGATGATGTCGGCGACGCGCATCCTCGAGATCGTCGGCGGCGAGTGGGTGCGGATCGGGCAGGTGGCGGTGATCTTCGTGATGACCCTCGCGGCCGTGGTGCTGGTGCCCTCCGGGCGGATGCGCGCCTGGGCGCGGGTGATGCTGGCCAAGCATCTGTTCGAGCATCGCTACGATTATCGCGACGAGTGGCTGCGCTTCACCCGCACGATCGGCGTTGCCGGCGACGACGAGGCGCCGCTCGCCCAGCGCATCGTCAAGGCGCTCGCGGACATCGCCGAGGCGCCGGGCGGGCTGCTGCTCGTCGCCGAGGCCGACGGCCGCTTCAGCGTCGGCGCCGAGTGGCGCTGGCGCCACGACGTACCGCGCTGCAACGGCAGCGCCGAGCTGATCCGCGCGCTGGAAACCCACGCTTTCGTGCTGGACCTCGAGACCGCACGGGGCGGGCGCATCCGGGTCGGCGAGAGCGACATTTCCGCGCCGGCCTGGCTGGCCGGAGTGGAGACGGCCTGGGCGGGCATCCCGCTGCTCCACAACGACCGGCTCGTCGGCCTCGTCCTGCTCGACCATCCGCTCGTCCGTCGGCCGCTCGACTGGGAGGATTTCGACCTGTTCCGGACGGCCGGGATGCAGGCGGCGAGCTATCTCGCCGAGGCGCGCGGGCAGGAGGCGCTCGCGGATGCGCAGCGCTTCGACGAGTTCAACCGCCGGTTCGCCTTCATCATCCACGACGTGAAGAACCTGGTGAGCCAGCTCAGCCTCGTCATCCGCAACGCGGAGCGGCACGCCGACAAGCCGGAATTCCGCCAGGACATGATCGCGACCCTCGAAAGCTCGGTGAGGAAGATGAACGATTTGCTTGCCCGCCTCAGCCGCGGCGGCAGCAACGTCGAAGCCGAGCCGGTGCGCGCCATTTCGGTGGCCTCGGCGGTGGCGCCGGTGGTCGAGGTCAAGCGCCGGGTCCACCCCGTCGAGGTGGAGGGCGACGCGACGCTCGCCGCGCTCGCCGATCCGAACCGGCTGTCCCAGGCGCTGATGCACCTGGTTCAGAATGCCATCGATGCCAGCGCGCCCGGCGTGCCCGTCATCCTCCGCTATGGCCGCCGAGGAGGCGAGGCGGCGATCGAGGTCGAGGATCGCGGCCGCGGCATGTCGGCGGAGTTCATCCGCACCCGCCTGTTCCAGGCTTTCGCCTCGACCAAGGACAACGGCTTCGGCGTCGGCGCCTTCGAGGCGAAGGGCCTGGTCGCCGCGATGGGCGGCCGCATCGAAGTCGAAAGCCGTGAAGGCGAAGGCACCCGCTTCGCCGTCTACCTGCCGTCGGCCGAGAGGGCCGGCGCTGCTGCTCCCGAACGGAAATCCGCATGAACGCACCATTCAAGCCCCGCCTGCTGATCGTCGAGGACGACGAGGGCCTGCAGCGCCAGCTGCGCTGGGCCTATGAGGATTATGAGGTGCTCGTCGCCTCCGACCGCAACGCGGCGATCAACATCGTGCGCGCCGAGGAGCCGCCGGTGGTGACGCTCGACCTCGGCCTGCCGCCCGACCCGGACGGCACCACCGAAGGCTTTGCCGTGCTCGAGACGATCCTGGCGCTGAAGCCGGAAACGAAGGTCATCGTCGCGTCCGGACACGGGGCGCGGGAAAGCGCCCTCAAGGCCATCGCCTCCGGAGCCTATGATTTCTATCAGAAGCCGGTCGATATCGACCAGCTTGGCCTCATCGTCCGCCGCGCCTTCCAGCTCCACGGGATCGAGACCGAGAATCGCAAGCTCGAGGAGAAAGCCGGCGACGACCGCACCGTCCTCGGCACGATGATCACGGCCGCGCCGGAGATGCTGAAGGTCGCGCGAACCATCGAGCGGGTGGCGAACACCAATGTGTCGGTGATGCTGCTCGGCGCCTCGGGGACGGGCAAGGAGCTGCTCGCCCGCGGCGTCCACGCCGCGAGCCGGCGCAGCGGCGGCGCGTTCGTCGCGATCAACTGTGCCGCGATCCCCGAAAACCTGCTCGAGGCCGAGCTGTTCGGCTACGAGAAGGGGGCCTTCACCGGCGCGATCAAGACCACCGAAGGCAAGATCGAGCTCGCCCATGGCGGCACCTTGTTTCTCGACGAGGTCGGCGACATCCCGCTGCCGCTGCAGGTCAAGCTGCTGCGCTTCCTCCAAGAGCGGGTGATCGAGCGGATCGGCAGCCGCAAGGCGATCGCCGTCGACACGCGGATCGTCTGCGCCACCCACCAGGACCTGCCCGAGATGATCAAGGCCGGCAGCTTCCGCGAGGATCTCTATTATCGCCTCGCCGAGGTCGTGGTGCGGATTCCGAGCCTCGCCGAGCGCCACGGCGACGCGGCGCTCCTCGCCAAGCACTTCCTCCATCGCTTCGCGCGCGAGATGAACCCGCATGTGAAGGGTCTCGCCCCCGGCGCGCTGGCCGCGATCGCCGCCTGGCCGTGGCCGGGAAACGTGCGCGAGCTCGAGAACCGGATGAAGCGCGCCGTCATCATGGCCGACGCCAAGCTCGTCACCGCCGAAGATCTCGACCTCGCGCCCGTCGCCGACGACGCCCTGCCGGTCAACCTGAAGGCGGCGCGCGAGCAGGCGGACCGCCGCGCGATCCGCCAGGCCCTGGCCCGCAGCGACAACAACATCTCCGGCGCCGCCAAGCTGCTCGGCATCAGCCGCCCCACCCTCTACGACCTGCTCAAGCAGTACGAGCTGCAGCCCTGATATTTGCCTCCCCATGAGCGGAACTCATGGGGAGGCATGAACGAGCCGCTTGCTCGGCTTCCCCGCTCGGTTACAGACGGGTCCCATGAAGCTCAGACTTGCCGCGGGGCTCGCCCTCGCCACCGCCGCCTTCGTGCCCGCCGCCGCCGCCGACCGCCCGCCGCCCAAGCTCATCGTCGCCATCTCCGTCGACCAGTTCTCGGCCGATCTGTTCGCCCAGTATCGCCAGCATTTCACCGGCGGCCTCAGGCGGCTCGAGGAGGGCGCGGTCTTCCCTTCCGGCTACCAGAGCCACAACATGACCGAGACCTGTCCCGGCCACTCGACGATCCTCACCGGCTCGCGCCCGGCCCGGACCGGGATCATCGCCAACGACTGGTTCGACCAGAATGTCGCCCGCGCCGACAAGCAGGTCTATTGCTCGGAAGACCCGAACGTTCCCGGCAGCAGCTTCAAGAGCTACACGGTCTCGACCCACTTCCTGAAGGTGCCGGCGCTGGGGGATCGGATGAAGGCGGCCGATCCGCGCGCGCGCTCCGTGGCGGTGGCGGGCAAGGACCGGGCGGCGATCATGATGGGCGGCTACGGCCCCGACCAGCGTTGGTACTGGACCGGCAAGAGCTACACGTTCGGCGGCAAGGCGGTGCCCGCCGCGGCCGGCGCGGCCATCAACGCGGAGGTCGCCGCGGCGCTGGCGAAGGCGGCGCCCGCCATGAAGCTGCCGGCCGTCTGTGAGGCCCAGAGCCGCGCCATCGCCGTCGCCGGCGGGGGCAAGCCGGTCGGCACCGGCCGCTTTGCCCGCGCCGCCGGCGACGAGCGGGCGTTCCGGACCTCGCCGGAGTTCGACGGCGCGACCCTCGCGCTCGCCACGGCGCTCCGCCGCGAGATGCGCCTCGGCGAGGGCCCGGCCACCGACATCGTCGCCGTCGGTCTTTCCGCCACCGACTATGTCGGCCACACCTACGGCACGGAAGGCACCGAAATGTGCCTGCAGGTGCTGATGCTCGACC
Source organism: Alphaproteobacteria bacterium (assembly GCA_019239415.1). GTDB lineage: Bacteria > Pseudomonadota > Alphaproteobacteria > Sphingomonadales > Sphingomonadaceae > Allosphingosinicella. The sequence goes on along the minus strand of JAFAZW010000090.1, from coordinate 2,909 downwards.
AGTTGCTCGGCGAATTCTTCCGCGGCCTCGACGCGACCGGCGTCGATTACGTCGTGATGCTGACGGCCGATCATGGCGGCAACGACATACCGGAGCGCCAGAACGAGCACGCCGTGCCCGGCGCCAGCCGCGCCGCCGACGTGCTGAGCCCCGGACCGATGGGCAAGGCACTGGCGGCGAAGCTCGGTCTCCGCGGCCCCGTGCTGCTGGGCTCGGCGGCGTTCGGCGACATCTACATCGACAAGGCCATCACCGGCGCGATGCGCCGGCGCGTGCTGCGCGAGGCGGTGGCCGCCTATCGCGCTCACCCGCAGGTGGCGGCGGTCTACACACGCGAGGAGATCGCCGCCGCGCCGGCGCTCTCCGGGCCGCCGGAGACGTGGACCCTTGTCCAGCGCGCCCGCGCCAGCTTCGATCCGGAGCGGTCCGGCGACTTCCTCGTGCAGTTGAAGCCGCGCGTCACGCCGCTGTTCGACACCAGCCACGGCTATGTCGCCACCCACGGCAGCCCGTGGGATTACGACCGACGGGTGCCGATCCTGTTCTGGCGCAAGGGCATCGTCGCGTTCGAGCAGCCGCTGTCGGTCGAAACGGTCGACATCATGCCGACGCTGGCGGCGCTGATCGGGCTCAAGGTGCCGGCGAACGAGATCGACGGGCGGTGCCTGGATCTCGACGCCGGACCGGGGAGTACGTGCCCAGCGCGATAACTCCTCCCCGGAACGGGGAGGGGGACCAGCCGTAGCCGAAGGCGGAGGCTGGTGGAGGGGGCCCACCGCTCCGCCGCATCGGGCTCGGGGCCCCCTCCACCACGCCGCTGCGCGTCGCGGTCCCCCTCCCCGTTCCGGGGAGGAGCTAGCCTAGTGCCTCGACTTGCTCGGCGAGCGTCAGCCAGCGTTCTTCCGCCGCGTCGCGCTCGGCGCGCGCCTTCCCAATCGCCGCGGTGAGGGCGGCGAAGCGGGTCGGATCGCGCGCGTACAGGTCGGGATCGTGGAGCGCGTCCTCGTCGCGGGCGATCGCCGCCTCCAGCTCCTCGATGCGCTGCGGGAGCAGGTCGTAGTCGCGCTGGTCCTTGTAAGTGAGCTTCGCGCGCTGCGGCTTGGGAGATGGCGCTGGCGCTGAGGATGCGCTCCTCGGCTCGGCTCGGGACGAACGGGTTTGCGTGCGCTGCACCCGCTTCTTTTCCCAATCCTCGTAGCCGCCGGCGACGACGTCGACCTTGCCCGAGCCGTCGAGGCCGAGGGTGATCGTCACCGTGCGGTCGAGGAAGTCGCGGTCGTGACTGACGATGAGGACGGTCCCGTCATAGTCGGCGATCACCTCCTGGAGCAGGTCGAGCGTCTCGAGATCGAGATCGTTGGTCGGCTCGTCGAGGACGAGGAGGTTCGAGCGGCGGGCGAATTCGCGGGCGAGGAGCAGGCGCGAGCGCTCGCCGCCGGAGAGCGTGCCGATCTTGGCGTCGACGAGGTTCGGGTCGAAGAGAAATTCCTTGAGATAGCCCTGGACGTGCTTCTTGTGTCCGCGCACTTCGACCCAGTCGCCGCCATCGGCGAGGACGTCGCGGACGCGCTTGTCCGGATCGAGCAGCCTGCGCTGCTGGTCGATCATGATCCCTTCGAGGGTCTTCGCCCGGCGGATCGTGCCCTCATCCGGCTCCAGCTCGCCGGTGAGGAGCCTGAGCAAGGTCGTCTTGCCGGTGCCGTTGGCGCCGACGACGCCGATGCGGTCGCCGCGCTGAATGCGGAGCGTGAAGTCCCGGACGATGGCACGCTCGCCGAAGCGCTTCGACACCTTGTCGGCGTCGATCACCATCTTGGTCTTCACCTCGTCATTCTCGAGGCCGAGCTTCGCCGCGCCGGCCGGGCCGAGCATCGCCGCGCGCGCCGCGCGCATCTCGTGGAGCTTGGCGAGGCGGCCCTGGTTGCGCTTGCGGCGGGCGGTGACGCCGCGCTGCAGCCAGTGCAGCTCGAGCTTCAGCTTCGCATCGAGCTTCTCCGCCGCGCGTGCCTCCTCGGCATAGACCTGCTCGACCCAGGCGTCGTAGCCGCCGAAGCCGATCTCGTTGCGGCGCAGCTGGCCCCGGTCGAGCCACAGCGTCGAGCGGGTGAGGCGGCGCAGGAAGGTGCGGTCATGGCTGATGACGATGAAGGCGCCGGTGTAACGGCCGAGCCACTCCTCCAGCCACTCGATCGCGGCAAGGTCGAGATGGTTGGTCGGCTCGTCGAGCAGCAGCACGTCCGGGCCCTGGGCGAGCGCCCGGCAGATCGCCGCCCGCCGCCGCTCGCCGCCCGAGGCGGTGGCGGCGGGGCGGTCGAGGTCGATGCCGAGCTGGTCGGCGATGGCGTCCACCTCGTGCGGCGCCGGGGCCTCCGGGGCGTGGAGGGCGAAGTCGCGCAGGGTCGCGAAGTCGGCGACCGGCGGGTCCTGCTCGAGCAGGACCACCTTCGTGCCCGGCTGGATGGTGCGGCGGCCCTCGTCCGTCTCGATGAGCCCGGCGAGGCATTTCAAGAGGGTCGTCTTGCCGGCGCCGTTGCGGCCGATCAGCGCGAGCCGGTCGCGCGCGCCGACGAAGATGTCGATGCCGCGCAGCAGCCAGCCGGCACCCTGGACGAGGCCGAGATCTTCATAGGCGAGAACGGGGGCGGCCATGGTCTTCCAGCAGGTGAATCACGCGCTGCCCTCAAAGCCGCCCGGCGCTGGAAGCGCAAGCCGCTGCGGTGGACGAAAAGGCCCCGCGGGTGACGCCCCGAGGCCCTTCGATGCGACGGGCGAGCGCTCAGCTCGAATAATACATGTCGTATTCGACCGGGCTCGGCGTCGTTTCCCAGCGCATCTGCTCTTCCCACTTCAGCTCGACATAGGCGTCGATCTGGTCGTCGGAGAAGACGTCGCCCTTGGTGAGGAAGCCG